>NZ_JAGXCY010000010.1 GCF_018310695.1 Paenibacillus sp. Marseille-Q4541
GATTAGAATTATTATTATTTAATTGGTTTTGGCCATTTTGTTCAAACTAATTAAATATCAATTCTTACAAAACCAAACACATTTTAGGAGGAACATGAATATGTCTCTAATCGGAAAAGAAGTACAAGAATTTAAAGCGAATGCTTTTCAAAAAGGTGAATTTCTCGAAGTTTCTGAACAAAACTTTAAAGGTCAATGGAGCGTAGTATGCTTCTACCCAGCAGACTTCACTTTCGTATGCCCAACTGAACTCGAAGATCTTCAAAATCAATATGCTACACTGAAAGATCTTGGCGTAGAAGTATACTCTGTATCTACAGATACTCACTTTACACATAAAGCTTGGCACGATCATTCCGAAACTATCGGTAAAATCGAGTACATTATGATCGGAGACCCTTCCCAAAAGATTTCCCGTATCTTTGATGTACTGGACGAAGAAGCTGGTCTTGCTGATCGCGGTACATTCATCATCGATCCAGATGGTGTTATCCAAACCGTAGAAATCAATGCAGGCGGTATCGGCCGTGATGCAAGTACGCTTGTTAACAAAATCAAAGCAGCTCAATATGTACGCAACAATCCAGGTGAAGTTTGCCCAGCTAAATGGCAAGAAGGCGGCGCTACACTCAAACCAAGTCTGGATCTTGTAGGCAAAATCTAAGGAGTGTCGTTAAATGATACTAGAAGCAGATATTAAAGCACAATTAGATCAATATCTACAGCTTCTGGAAGGCGACGTAGTACTGAAAGTGTCCGCGGGAGACGATGAAGTTTCCCGTGACATGCTTTCCCTTGTGGACGAGCTTGCTACGATGTCATCCAGAATTAAAGTGCAACATGCGCAACTAGAAAGAACACCAAGCTTCAGTGTAAACCGTGTTTCAGAAGACACGGGCGTTGTTTTTGCTGGTATTCCTTTAGGACACGAATTTACTTCATTGGTTCTTGCCTTGCTTCAAGTGAGCGGTAGACCTCCGAAAGTAGATCAAAAGGTAATCGATCAAGTTAAAAACATCAAAGGTGAGTATCACTTTGAATCCTATATTAGCTTGACTTGCCACAACTGTCCTGATGTCGTTCAAGCGTTAAACGTGATGAGCGTTCTGAATCCAGGCATTACACACACAATGATTGATGGTGCAGCCTTTAAAGATGAAGTTGAGAGCAAAGACATTATGGCAGTACCAACTGTTTTCATGAATGGCGAACCATTTGGCAGCGGCCGTATGTCTCTGGAAGAAATTCTTGCTAAGGTAGGAAGTGTTCCAGATGCATCCGAGTTCAGCAACAAAGAACCTTTTGACGTTCTTGTTGTTGGTGGTGGTCCAGCTGGGGCAAGTGCCGCAATTTATGCAGCACGTAAAGGCATCCGTACTGGTATTATCGCTGAACGTTTTGGCGGTCAGATCATGGACACACTGGGTATCGAGAACTTTATCAGTGTGAAACATACAGAAGGTCCTAAACTTGCAGCTAGCCTGGAAGAACATGTGAAAGAGTATGATATCGATCTGATGAATTTACAGCGTGCTAAACGTCTGGAGAAAAAAGATCTTATCGAAATTGAGCTGGAAAACGGCGCTGTCGTTAAGAGTAAGACTGTAAT
This sequence comes from Paenibacillus sp. Marseille-Q4541, assembly GCF_018310695.1. GTDB lineage: Bacteria > Bacillota > Bacilli > Paenibacillales > Paenibacillaceae > Paenibacillus. The sequence continues at coordinate 1,610 of NZ_JAGXCY010000010.1, forward strand.
TCTTTCTACCGGTGCACGTTGGCGTAATGTTGGCGTACCTGGCGAAGCGGAGTTCAAGAACAAAGGGGTAGCTTATTGCCCACACTGTGATGGTCCATTGTTCGAAGGAAAACACGTAGCTGTTATCGGCGGCGGAAATTCTGGTATTGAAGCTGCGATCGACCTTGCTGGTATCGTAAAACATGTTACAGTTCTTGAGTTTATGCCTGAACTAAAAGCTGACTCCGTACTACAAGATCGTCTTTACAGCCTGCCTAACGTTACTGTTCTTAAGAATGTTCAAACGAAGGAAATCACGGGTACTGACAAAGTAAACGGAATCTCCTACATTGAACGTGATACAGAAACAGTAGGGCATATCGAACTTCAAGGCGTGTTTGTTCAAATTGGTCTTGTTCCGAATACAGATTGGTTAGGCGATACGATTGAACGTACTAGAATGGGTGAAATCGTTGTAGATAAACGTGGTGCGACAAGCCTTCCTGGTGTATTTGCTGCCGGAGACTGCACAGACAGTGCCTACAAGCAAATCATTATCTCCATGGGATCAGGCGCTACTGCCTCACTCGGTGCTTTTGATTATCTCATTCGCAATTAATCCCATTACTATACGAAAGCCGCAGAACGAATTTATCGTTCTGTGGCTTTCTTTTTCTGAACTCATACCTTTGCAGCAATAAATCCAGAGCTTGCCTTGCTATTGTGGCATTTAGAAAAGTCGAAATAATAATACTACTCCTGCAATAATCCCGACTAAAATAAGTAGATTGGACACTTCTCTCCATAAAGATGGAAAACCATATTTATGCAGCATCTCTTCTTTTACGTCAAAATTCGCTTTTGCACTATAAGGATCGATTGGTTCAGAAATTAAATTCTGATCTTGGAGCGGTTCATTATTCATTTTCCCCTCCTTATCTCCCTAAATTTTATTCTATAAAAAGAACTTCATACTCTTTCTACGTCTTATTAATAAATAGGTTCCCATTAAATTGGAAATTAAATAAACATAATAAGTACTAAAAAATAGCAAAAACAGAGTGTATTGGGTGTTAAAAAGACCCTCACTTCGTCTTTGCTATTTCATCTAGAAGTTAATAGTAACATGGACTACTTATTGTTGTTTGTATCGGAAGGTCGGCATTCCTTTGACGCCAGGTTTGACTCGGAACAGCCCTCCTGCATGAGGTGTGTTTGCAAGCTGTTCTTCGTCCAGTCCGGTCCGTGCGGTAGTAATATAGAGCTCGTCCAGATCTTTACCTCCGAAGCAACAACATGTTACTTGCTTCGCAGGAACTTCAATGCGTGATAGCAGTTTGCCCGTGTTTGGATTCCAGCGGCTTACCTGTGAACCTCCCCAGTGTGCTACCCAGATCATCCCCTCAGCATCTACCGTCATCCCATCTGGAAAACCGTCTTGATGTTCAAAATCAGCGGCTACTCTTGGGTTCGACACAGATCCGCTAGCAACCTCAAAATCATACTGATCTACTTTTCCCGTCTGCGTGTCGATGTAGTACATGGTTTTATGATCAGGACTCCACCCGAGACCATTCGAAGTGGTTACGTCTGTAAATACGGTTCTTACTTCACCGTCTTTTTCCAGACAATAGAGAGATCCTTGCTTGTCTTTACCTTCAAGGCTCATCGTTCCGGCCCAAAAACGGCCGGCAGGATCACACTTCCCATCATTAAACCGATTATCATGACGACCATTCTCTGGGTCATGTATAAGCTCGAGTTCACCTGTATCCAAGTTATAAAAATGAAATCCTTCTCTTAGAACAATGACAACGCGATCTTTTTCATAGGGAACGACAGCTCCGATATGTTGTCCAATCTCATAGACCGTATCCTTCCCTGTCTCAGGCTCATATGCATGCAGCTTGAAACCTTCAATATCTACCCAATATAAACGGCCGGCTTCGGCATCCCAGCTGGGTCCTTCTCCGAGCTTCGCTTTTGCCTCTAATACGAGTTCGAGTTCTGCCATGTCAAACACTCCTTCGCTAGGATAGATTCCGATTCCACTCAAAACCGATGGCATTTAGTAAAGCCCTTGCCAGAACCATATGCCCTGTATGATTAGGATGCACGCGATCCCAAGCAATGGCGCCAGGATAGAGGTGATCCCATAGCGGAGCTAGTGCTGCTTGAGTATCCACAAAAATAGTATCATTCTTTTTCGCAACTCTGTGAACAGCCTCGCCATATAGATCCATAGTAGAGCGCATAGCGTCATCTGTGTTAGGTTCCAGATAGTAAGGTGTCATAAGAACGATTCCTTTTACTTGAGGACGTACGGCCGTAACAATCTCCTGCAAAGTAGATTCATATTCATCCAGATAGACATGAAATTCTTTCCGCTGAGGACTGTCGAATTGACGCCATACATCATTGATTCCAATCATGATGGACAAAAAATCCGGTTTCAAATCAAGAACATCGGTTTGCCAGCGGTTTTTGAGGTCCCTCACGTTATTACCGCTGATCCCCACATTTAAAACGCGAACACCAAGCTCTGGGTAAACACTCTGGAGCAGCGCATCTACGTTTTTAACGTAACCATCTCCAAGACCCATGCTGCCCTCGCCAACCGGTCTTGCCCGTCCACAATCCGTAACCGAATCACCGATCATGACGAATCTATCTCCTGCTTGCAACTTCATGATTAACACACTCCTCTTCTAAATTAATCGCGTTTCTACCATCCCTGCTTCCGAAGCCAGGTAATGCACAGTTCCTTCCACTTTCCAGATGACTCCTCTAGATCCTCGGCGAGTCCTATTCCATGATGCCCCTCTTCAAATACATGAAGCTCATGAGGTACTTTGAAATGGCTTAATGCCATGGACATCGCTAGACTATTCTGCACAGGAACTGCCTCATCTTGAAACGTATGCCATATAAATGCGGGAGGTGTATCCTTCTTTACTTGCTTTTCGGTACTATATTTTTGGACAAGGTCCGAAGAAGCCTTTTCTCCCAGAAGTGCTTCTCTCGAACCTAGATGGCCGTAATCCTCCATTGTAATGACGGGGTAACACAAAATCATGGCATCTGGTCTCGAACTTTCAAAATCGATGGGATCTTCGGCATCAGCCCTTCCCTGAATCCAAGAAGTTCCTGCATTAGCGGTCAGATGTCCTCCTGCCGAGAAGCCCAGTATAGCAATTCGATTTTTTTCAATTACATACTCCTCTGCCCGGGCCCTAACGTATTGTATTGCCCTTCTTGCATCAGCCAGCGGTGCGGGTTCTTTGTGCGGAAAGATCCGATACTTTAAAACAAATGCAGAAATTCCTGCTTCATTCAACCACTTGGCTACCGGTTCTCCTTCATGAGGCGCAAGATGACGATATCCGCCACCCGGACAAATAATTACGGCACTTTTAGCCCCTTCTACAAGATAGGGTGTCAGCGTAGGTTTGTCATTTTCATACCCTTCAGCTGCATATGGAGGCTGTCCAGGCCAGATAAATATTTCAGACATGGTCTCCCCTTCTTTCTCTATTCCAAATTATGTATCCTGTCTCACCCATTCATCATCCTACATAAAACCGTTTTCATCAATCCTAAAAATCCGTCTTTTTTTCATATAAAATCGTTAGTACAGTTTACGGAAATGTTCCGGTGTCACACCCTCAATCTTTCGAAATGTGGCTACAAAATGGCTTGCATCCCGGAACCCAACCGCTTGGGCCGTGTCTTTCACCGTCATTTCAGGATGGGATGTGAGAATTTCCTTTGCTTTACGAATCCGTTTTAGGATGAAATATCCATAAGCTGTCTCGCCAAAGGATTGCTTGAATAGTGTATTTACGTATCTCGGACTGAGGGAGAGCACAGCGGCCATCTCGTCTAAACCCACTCCGGGATCTCCCAAATTTTCTTCCATAAAAACAAGCAACGGTGCAAGTCGACCTAGGGAATGCGACAAAGAAGGCGTATTCCCCGTCGTTCCATACTTTTTGAGCAATAACAGAAAGCGGTACATATCGCCTGAGGCATCGAGTCCGGTCAGATCCAGATCGCTGCCAATCGATCGCAGCACTTTTTGTCCATAGGACTGAAGGTCTGAGGCAGGATCCCACTGGTAACATGCAGATGGTTCGAGTTCAAGCGAAGCAAGAATAGGGCCCGACTGCGGACCGCTAAATGTAATATATAAAGTAGACCATCGTGATCCTGACCCTTTCCTCTTGTATTCATGCGGTTCACCCGGGGCAATTAACACTCCTGTACCAGGAAGTACAGGGTAGGATTTCCCTCCAAAAGTGAACTCTCCCTCTCCTTCTACCGTTTGCAGCCAGTGATAACATGGATATCCTGAAGGACGCACAATGGATTCTTGATTTAAGTTCGCTCCAATACTTTCAATATATAAGGGCAGCGGTTGTTCTCTGCTTGTCATAAAAAAGCGTTGATGCTCTGGAGTCAGCAGCATAGTCCCACCTCATTTCTGTTCCATATTATTATATACCTCATTACAATTCTTATATTTTAAAAATATAATCCATGATATATCATGGACTTATTCTTATACAAGAGGTGACTTAACTTGATTAGTTCTAAACTTCCTAAAGTATTTTACGGCGGCGATTATAACCCAGAACAATGGGATCATGAAACCCATCAAGAAGACCTGCGTATGTTCAAAATTGCGGGTATCGATATTGCAACCATTAACGTATTTTCATGGGCTAAAAATCAGCCAGATGAAATTACATATCATTTTGAATGGCTGGATGAACTCATTGATAGTCTTTATGAAAGCGGTGTCTATGTTTGTCTTGCAACGAGTACAGGTGCACATCCGGCATGGATGGCAACCAAATATCCAGATGTACTGCGTGTGGACAAGGACGGACGCAAACGTAAATTTGGAGGACGCCACAACTCCTGTCCAAACAGCCCAACTTATCGTTTGTATTCGGAGCGAATTGCGAGCAAGCTTGCCGAACGTTACCAAGATCATCCTGCAGTACTGGTATGGCATGTTTCCAACGAATACGGAGGTGATTGCTACTGTGAAAACTGTGAGCGTGCTTTCCGTGTATGGCTCAAAGAACGTTATCAGACACTGGACGTCCTTAACAAAGCTTGGAATACTGCTTTCTGGGGTCACACGTTCTATGATTGGGATGAAATCGTACTTCCAAGCAACCTCAGTGAAGAATGGGGCGATCGCAGCACCAATTTCCAAGGAATCTCGCTCGACTACTCCCGCTTTAATTCCGACAGTATGCTGGATTGCTACAAACTTGAATATAATGCGATCAAAAAACATATTCCGGAATCAGTTGTGACTACCAACTTGATGGGCTTTTTCAAGCAGCTCGATTATTTCAAGTGGGCTAAACATATGGACATCGTGTCCTGGGACAGCTATCCGAGTCTTACAACTCCGCCTAGTGAAACTGCGATGGCAAATGATCTGATGAGAGGCCTGAAAGATGGCATGCCGTTCATGCTTATGGAGCAGACCCCGAGTCAGCAAAACTGGCAACCGTACAATTCTTTAAAACGTCCAGGCGTGATGCGACTGCAAAGTTATCAGACTGTCGCTCACGGAGCAGACACCGTCATGTTCTTCCAGCTTCGCCGTTCGATCGGTGCCTGCGAGAAGTATCATGGTGCTGTCATTGAACATGTAGGTCACGAGAATACACGTGTATTCCGCGAAGTAACCCAGCTCGGCACAGAACTAGCGAAGCTTGGTGATCGAACGCTGGATTCCCGTTTAGAATCCAAAGTAGCGATTCTTTTTGACTGGGAGAACTGGTGGGCTATTGAGAAATCAAGCGGACCGACAGTAGCTCTGAATTACGTGGAACAAATCCATAAGTATTATGCTGCTTTCTATCGCCGTAACATCCAGGTCGATATGATCAGTGTAGACACAGATCTTTCATCCTACGATGTTGTCGTAGCACCCGTCCTTTACATGGTGAAATCCGGTTTTGCTAATAAGCTGGAGACATTCACTAAAAATGGTGGGACATTCGTTACTACTTTCTTCAGTGGAATCGTTAATGAGAATGATCTCGTTACCGTAGGAGGATACCCAGGAGAACTTCGTAACCTGCTTGGCATTTGGGTAGAAGAGATTGATGCCCTCTTCCCAGATCAAAAGAACAAGATGGTTGTGAAATCGTCGTACGGCACGCTACAAGGTGAATATGAATGTGGTATGCTTTGCGACCTGCTTCACACCGAAGGTGCGGAAGTGATCGCTGAGTATGGCGAAGACTTCTATCAAGGCATGCCTTCCTTGACTCGTAACGCTTTCGGCAATGGTGAGGCATATTATGTAGCTTCTGATCCAGAATCCAGCTTCCTAGATGGTCTAATTGACAAAATAGCAGCGGATAAAGGAATTGAGCCGAACCTTGTAACACCGGAAGGTGTTGAGGTCAGTCGTCGTGTGAAAGACGGTATCTCTTACCTGTTCGTACTCAATTTTAATAAGGAAACCTCTTCCTATGACCTGGGTGAGGTTCAGGCTGAGGATCTCCTAACGGGTACTTCCCATAATGGAACCGTCCAAATTGAAGGGCGCGGAGTACAGATTTTGCAGGTTAAATAATACTACATTCGAACATATCACTCCGTTCCATCATCAAACCATTCCCGTATGCTCTGAATTCGTAGAGTGTGCGGGAATTTTCTATTTACACACTATACGTTGCAGGGGAATATGTTCTAATAGAGAATACAAATGAGAATATGATCAAGCCTTAGAGGAGTGAATCCTGTATGAGAACTTATCCATTGCTAGATGAATCCCATCCCGTTGTAAAAAAAGCTCGTGATTTCATTTATACCCATGCTCGTTTGCTAGATCGTTACCGGTTCGAATATGCAACTGGACAACGATCGGCCGAAGCGATCTTGCATTCCCTTGCTGCTTATCAAAATCAGGACGGCGGTTTCGGTCATGGGCTTGAGCCAGATATTCGAAGTCCTTACAGTCAACCACAAGGAGCGGAATTTGCGCTTCATTTGCTAGATGAGGTTCATCTCTATCCCGAAAGTATACTTACAGGGCTTGGTTATTTTCTACAAAAACATTCGAATCCGGAAACCGGAGGATGGCCATATTCCTTTAGAAGCGTAAACGAACATCCCCATGCGCCTTGGTGGACTACAGAAAAAGATGACATCGCTTCACTGAATCCAACCGGATCTATTATCGGACTCCTCTACAAATGTAAAGAATGGCACCCTTTCCTAAAGGAAAGTTGGTTTAAAAAAGCGGAAGCATTCACCTGGTCATCCATTGAACACTCGAATCTTGAAGGATACCACGATGTCATTCAAGCTATTCATTTTCTCGAATATCAGGACGATAGTGAAAGAACGAACCAGCTTAAAAATCGGGTAGATCATATACTGGAGCAACCCGGGACAATTGAGCTTGATCCCGATGCAACAGGTTATGTACACAAAGTTCTTGACTGGGCACCTCGTGCAGACAGTTATGCTGCCCGCTTTGTACCTAAGGAGGTTATTCAGCAGCACCTGGAGCATCTGCTAGCCTCCCAGTTGGAAGACGGAGGATGGCCTATCTCTTGGCCTGCACTGAGCCCAGCGGCGGAAGCGGAGTGGCGAGGTCATCTCACCATGGAACGTTTAAAAACTTTGGCAAGTTACGGGATGATCTGATTTATAATGAAAAAAGCCTGTAGAGAAAATCATTCACTCTACAGGCTTTTTCTTACGTGCAATACCTAGTTCCAGACACATCATAAGATGACTCCATCTTTAAATATCGCAATCTCGCGAAATCCATAACGTTCACTATTCGTTAATCTGTTCCCGGAGGCAATTTCAACCAGCTCCGTCAGCAGTTCACAAGCAAGATCGTTCATTCCCTTTCCTTCAAGCAGCTGGCCAGCGTTGTAATCAATCCAGTGCTTTTTGCGGCTTGCGAGATCAGAGTTGGTTGCAATTTTGACGGTAGGAACCGGTCCTCCGAATGGAGTCCCTCGTCCGGTCGTAAAGAGTACAATATGTGCACCCGCTGCCGCCAGAGCTGTTACGGATACCAAGTCGTTACCCGGAGCCTCCACAATATTCAATCCTTTTTGACTTACTCTCTTTCCATAAGCAATTACGTCCACAACCTCGGAATGTCCGCCTTTCTGCGTACACCCCAGTGATTTTTCTTCCAAAGTTGTGATTCCCCCCTCTTTATTTCCAGGTGAAGGATTCTCATAAATGTTCTGCCCATGATCCACATAATATTGTTTGAAATTGTTGATCAAGTCCACGAGTTCTCCATAAACTTGTTCATTGCGCGCTCTGTTCATTAAGATCGTTTCCGCTCCAAACATTTCAGGTACCTCGGTAAGGATCGCGGTCCCGCCCGCCGCAACCAGCATATCCGATACAGTTCCAACGAGCGGATTAGCCGTAATTCCCGAAAAACCGTCGGAGCCACCGCATTTGAGTCCAATCGTGAGCTCAGATATGGGAACAGATTCCCTCTGTTCTAGCACCGCAAGCTCAGTTAGTTCTTCCAATAGCCGCAATCCTTCACTCATCTCATCATCTATTTCCTGTGCTTTCAGGAAGCGGACTCTTTGCTGATCTTCATCAGTTATAAAACTGCGAAATTCCTCAATCTGATTGTTTTCACAGCCAAGTCCTACAACCAGAACCCCACCAGCATTCGGATGAGCGACAAGTGACGACAATAGCTGCTGCGTATATTTCAGATCATCCCCAAGCTGTGAGCAGCCAAAAGGATGAGCGAAATGATATACTCCGTCTATTTGCCCTTGAAACGTTTGATTCCCCATTTTAGCTAGTGCCTCACAAACTTTATTAATACACCCAACCGTGTTAATAATCCAGATTTCATTTCGAATGCCAACCTTACCATTTCTTCGCTTATAGCCTTGAAATGTAAGGAGGTGAGCTGGAGGCAGGTTTGGTTTTTCCACTGGAGTTTTTACATATTCATAGTCAAGAATGCCACTTAGTCCGGTATGGACATTATGCGTATGAATCCAGCGACCAACATCAATTTTTTCCTTTGCCACGCCAATGGAATAACCATATTTTTTGATGTGCTCTCCAGCTTTGATGGTCCTTGCAGCAAATTTGTGTCCTTTGCCGATATCATCTTGCAGGATGACACTGTTCTCACCCGTAACATCGATCCGTTCCCCACGTTTCAAATCTCTAAGCGCAATAAGCACATCATCGCGAGGATGAATCTGAGTCCAATCGGTTGCTGAGGATTTAAATGTACTCATTTGTCTCCTCCTTCTCCCACAGCTTCAGGTTATCTACCACTTTATTGCGAAGCCCTGAAATAGTATCCAGATTTTGTCCCCATAAATTTTCATCTGATAAAATACAAGCAACAACTTCACTCAAATTTCCCCTGTTATATGCGGACCAATACCGTGCCATGACCGCAAGATGGAATTGTTCATCCCGAAGTGCCACTTTCTTACCACCAAAGGTATAGGATACATACCCTTCTGTTGTTGGCTCTACCTTGTATAGACGAAGAAGCGCACTAAAAGAAGTAACGATTCGCTCAGGAAGCCTACCGTTTCGGTCTATACTTTCCAGCATCGTGGGAAGCAGCCGGACTTTAAATTTGGAAATTGAACCTAGCATAATATCGGTCAGCTTATGATTAATGTAAGGATTCAGAAAACGATCCCAGACATCTTTTACATAGTATTGTAATTCCGCCTCCGGAAGACCCAGCGACGGGATGATCTCTTCTTCAGCTGCTTCTCTTACAAAAGTACCTAGCACACGATCTTCCATCGTTTCACGGACAAACGTCTGTCCCTTTAATATGGCGAGCGGGGTCATGAGTGTATGCGATCCGTTTAAAAGGCGTACCTTTCGAAGCTGGAATGGCCTTAAATCCTCCGTCCAATGTACGTTAAGTCCGGCTTTGGCTAGGGGGAGTCTATTATCCAGCTCAGGGTCACCTTCGATAGCCCATAAATGGTAAGGCTCAGCCAACGTCATCAGCTTATCTTCATATCCACAGCGTTCTGCCAGCGCCGCAGCTTCTTCCTCGGAAGAGGCTCCTGTCACAATCCGGTCTACTAGATTATTCAAAAATCGATTATGCAACTGAATCCATTCCCGAAACGAATCCGAAAAACCAAAATCAAGACTGTGTTGCAGTACATACTTTTTGAGCAGATCTCCATTCCTTTCTATGAGTTCACAAGGCAGGATTAACAATCCGCTTTCTTTGTTTCCAGAAAAGTGTGTAAACCGTTCGTACAAAAATACCGTAAGCCTGCCGGGAAAAGATTCAACAGGTTCCCCTGCTTTATATTTTGACGGTTGGTAGGTTAGCCCCGCCTCTGTTGTATTAGAGATAACAATATCTAGATCAGGATTTGCTGCAAGCTGTAAAAAATCATCCCATTCCTCATAAGGGTCTATCGCATAGTTCAAGACAGGAATGATCGTTTTCGACTCCGCGGTCTCCCCGTTCACAATCCCTCTTGTTAGTAATGTATACAGACCGTCCTGTTCCCGAATCGTGAGCAGTTTCTCTCTTCCGCTTCGCCTTGGCTGGGTAACGGCAATAGTTCCTTTAAACTCACCTTTAATAGCGCTTTCATAAATCAACCAATCAGCAAATCCGCGTAGGAAATTCCCTTCTCCAATCTGAAGCACTTTCACTGGATATTCCCTTATGGCATCTACTGGATTCATTTGTTTTCCGCTTAGCTGCAAGCTGAGTCTTGGTAAATCCTTTTTAACCGTCACTCCTCTTCACCTCTGTTATTAGTGGTTGTTTCCTTCTGTTGTTCATTGTATCATCATCTGAAAGAACATAAATTGCTAATTTTGCTGAAAATATACTCTTAATTGATGTTATTAATTTGAGGAGGTTAAGATCTTGAAGCATGAGCTGAATGCACCTGTTGATCTGCGTCTCAAAGCCGAAATCGATCTTCCTTTCCGTATGTTGTACCATGAAACCAAACTTCCAGAACATGAACTTCCTGATCACTTCCACGACTGGCACGAACTCATATGTGTCCATCAAGGCGAAGGCAAAATGTTAATCGATCATTCCATCGTTGATATTCAGGCAGGGAGCTTAATCATTATTCCCGGCAATACCCTTCATCGCACGTTTCAACATGTAGACAATCCGCTTACTTCGTCAGCTTTTTATATTAGCCCCGTCCTTTTTCAAGGCATTGGCGGTGAAGCAGCATCGATACAACCATTTTTTGAAAGATCTCGAAAAACTCGAAGTTATATCAAGAAGCTCACTTACGAAGAACAAGTAGAAATTGAACAATGGATTGAGCAAATTTATGCAGAAACGATAAGTCAACTACATTTGCGTACTTATGCCACTCTCCTGTTATTACAGCTTATGCTTATCTCGCTGATCAGAATGACGGAAGTGGATGAACCTTCAAAAGCCCCCTTAGCAGGCCCTCTGTGGATGTCACATGTCCTTCAGCAGCTTGATCATCAGATTCATCTGCCTGTGTCACTGTCTACCCTTGCGAAGGATGCGTCGATTTCGGTCGCACATTTCAGCAGAGCTTTCAAGCAGCACACCGGTATGACGCTCACCGAATACGTCGCAGCTAGACGAATTATTTTATCTAAAGAAAAACTAGTGCGCACCGATGATACGATGGTTTCCATTGCAGAGGCATGCGGGTTTGTAAGCCTTCCTCATTTCTATCGACTGTTCAAGAAACATACAGGTACTACTCCTTCGTCTTATCGTAAAATGATGCGTTAAATCCTCTGTACAGTTTTGATTAATGCATATAAAAAAGGAAGAATCCCCATCCTCTCAAGGGGAATCCTTCCTGTCCGAATCAAGCTTATGGTAATAAATAACCTTTCTCTACTGCTTCGTCAATCAGTTCATTAGCAAACGCCTCCAGCGCAGGCGAAACTTCTTGTAAAACACCCAATCTTTTTCTTACGGATACCGCTGAGACTTGATTGGCTCTCCATGCCTTGCCTTCCGTATAGAAATTATGCAATACAGGTTGTAGACGGTCCATAGCTGCTGCGTACTGAGCCTCTTTCGTAAGCCCTTCTTCAAATTCGAGCCACAGCCCCATCCATTCTTCTTTTTGATCGGATGGAAGTAACCCGTAAATTCTTTTTGCGGCGGCAAGCTCCCTCTCCCACTTGTCTTCATACCCTTTTACGTCGTAAGCAAATGTGTCCCCTGCATCAATTTCTACAAGATCATGAATCAGCAGCAGATGCAGCACTTTGGTCATATCCAGATCTTGCTGAGTCGTATGTTCTTTCAATAGCAAGGCCATGACAGCAATATGCCAACTATGTTCCGCATCATTTTCACGCCTCGTACTATTCATTAGGTAAGATTGTCTAACAATATGTTTCAATCCATCAATTTCACGAACAAATTCAATTTGCTGCCTGATTCTCTCTATCATTACCTTACTCCTTTATCTTCTAAGTGTTATGATGTTCTTTCATCTTACTAGAGTTATAGGAAACCTGTCACGAACGTATATGATATACTAATTTAAAAAAACAGGTCGGAAGACGGCATAGAAAATTAGAGGAGCTCAATATAATCTTATGGCTAAATCCAATCATCGAAATGTAGGAATTTTTGCTCATGTAGATGCCGGTAAAACGACAACTACAGAGCATATGCTGTATTTGGGCGGAGTGCTGAAATCGCCTGGAAACGTAAATAACGGTACTACTTTTACAGATTCCCTAGACATTGAAAGACAAAGAGGAATATCGGTGAAAGCCGCTCTAACTTCCCTTAAATGGAACAACCACTCCATTAATCTCGTCGATACTCCTGGACATATTGATTTTATATCCGAGGTGGAACGAGCGCTGCGGGTGATGGACGGAGCAATTCTGATTGTATCCGCATCCGATGGAATTCAGGGACAGACCGAAACCATTTGGAAATCTTTGCGAGAATTAAACATTCCTACGTTAATCTACGTTAATAAGATGGACCGGCAGGATGTCAATGCGGAAGACGTTGTGAGAAACATACAAATTGGCTTGTCTCCGAATGCGTTGCCTGTACAGACTATACAATATGACGGGGATACTTTTCACGGTATTGTACCGATTTCCTCTGATCCGTCTGAATCCTTAACAGAAGATAGATCAGAATGGGATAAACTTACGGAATGGCTTGCTGATCAAGATGAACTCGTTCTCGAACGCGTTATCAATGGGGAGCAGATCGCACCTATGGAACTTGTGAGCAGATTTCAGGAAGCAGCAAGAGCAGGAACAGCTTTTCCCATCTGTTTCGGTGCTTCACAAAAAGGGATTGGTGTAGAAGAACTTCTAGATTCTCTTCTAACTTTTCTCCCCCCTCCTGCAGGAGACCATAATGCACCACTTTCCGGCATCGTATTCAAAATAGAACGAGACAAATCCATGGGGAAAACGGCTTATGTACGGCTCTATCAAGGCACATTACAGACCCGTGATACGGTACCTATTGCAAACCAGGATATCAAAGAAAAAGTAACGCAACTTAGATTGATCGAAGGTCGTAAGTTTACAGATGTTTCAGAAGTCGTAGCCGGAGATATTGCTGCCGTTTTCGGGATGCAAGATGTGAGAATCGGAGACATTCTTGGATCAGAGGCACAAATCCCACAAGCACCCAACATGGCTGTTCCTCTGCTTACCGTTCAAGTACATAATAAAAATGAATCAGAATATGCTGCGCTTGCGAACGCACTTCAAGAACTAACCCAAGAAGACCCTCTCCTTGATTTGCAATGGCTGCAAGCAGAACGCGAACTTCATGTCAAAGTAATGGGCGCTATACAGCTTGAAATTCTAGAGAACTTACTTATGACCCGCTTTGGTCTAAAAGTGACTTTTGATGAACCTTCCGTCATTTACAAAGAGACGCCGGCGTCTACAGGAGAAGGCTACATCGCCTATACTATGCCGAAGCCATGCTGGGCGATCCTTCGGTTTGCCATCCGTCCTCTCCCAAGAGGGAGCGGACTTGTCTATCGTTCTATCGTTAGAGCCGATCATCTGTTAGAGAGATATCAGAACGAGGTCGCTCGCCGTTTGCCCGAAGCACTACAGCAAGGGCTGCTCGGATGGGAAGTAACAGATCTTGAAGTAGTACTAACCGAAGGCGAGCACCATGTATGGCACACCCATCCGCTTGATTTTGTAGTTGCGACCCCCATGGGGGTTATGGATGGACTGAACCGTGTGAAGACAGTCCTCTTGGAACCCATGCAACATTTTCGTATCACCGTACCGGAAGATCATGGTGGCAAAGTCCTTAGTGATCTTGTCCACATGCGTGCTACATTCGAAGCTCCTTCCATCATGAACGGACGTTGTTCCGTAGAAGGAACGATCCCAGTTGCCACTTCGCTTCAGTATCCTTTACAACTGCGTTCCGAAACGAAGGGGATCGGGGTGATGACCACTCGTTTTGCCGGTTATGAGGAGTGTCCCGAAGGAATTGAGGTACAGCGGAAGAGACGTGGTATTAACCCGCTTGATCAATCGAAGTACATACTGGCCGCACGTAATGCACTCGGTTCCATGTAAATGAAACAACACTATCATTTTCAGGGGGGGAGATCTATGAGTAAGCTTTTCGTATTTGGTCTGTTATTTTATATATTTGGTAACCCGTTTATCGCTATTATCGTACTCTTGCTTATTGTCTATTTTCTTGACCGCCGTTTTGTCGGCGTATTTCCGAGTATCACGAAGCCCTTCAAACGGATGCGCAACATCTCCAAAAATCGTCAACAAATCGCTATGAACCCAAATGATGTTACTTCTAAATTCGATTTAGCTAGACTGCTGATTGAACGCAAAAAGTATAGCGAGGCTCAAGGATTCCTCAAGTCTATCGAATCCTCCTATGATCACTCGGCAGAATATTGGGATATGGTCGGAACGATAGAGATTCATCAGGGGCAGCTTGAACAAGGAGAACGTCACATTGTGCACGCACTCGAACTGAATCCGAAAGTAAAGTACGGTCAACCTTATCTTCGCCTTGCTTCTGCATACAAAGATAAAGATCAGTCCAAAGCGCTTCATTATGTGGAAAAATTTCAGGACATCCAGTCTTCTTCCAGCGAATCTTACTATTATCTAGGACTCGTTTATGGAATCCTTGGCCGTAAAAATGATGCTAAAGAGGCGTATCGTCAGTCCATTGACGTATACCGCTCTCTACCAAAGTATAAGAAACGTCAGGAACGCCGCTGGGCTGTTCGCAGTTTCTTTCGGAAATTGTTTTAATTCATAAAAAGACCGCACTCTTCTTCTCAATCAGTGAGAAGAAGAGTGCGGTCTTTATTTTACAGTAGATGTTCAAGTCTAGTACGGTTCTTCTCCTGCCAGCGGACACAATGAACAAGCTCTTGTAGCTGAGCTTTAACCACATCTGCTCCATCGATGCCTTTTTTATACCTGCTTAAAAAATGCATAACGACATCTACTCTACGAAGAAGCAAAAGTGAAGGCAGAATATCCATCTCTTCTTTCAGTAAATGAACTCCGGATCTATACCCGCGAATGAGTGCTTCCAGATGACTCCACATCTTCTCTTCAGCTTCTACTGTGTGTGTTTCATCTGAAATCATGCCTGAAATGATATCTGACAAGGGAACGGCTAGTTCCATCACCCGAATATCCCAGGTTGCAAACTCAAAATCAAGGATGGTGGTGATCTCTCCTTCTTCGCTTACAAGTATGTTAGATGCATTCAGGTCACCATGGACAACTTGATGAGGAAGTTGCTCAAGCTGGCTTATTTTTATGAAAAGCTGTTCCACTTCTCCTGCTATTTCCTTTGTCTCTTCTTGCAGATATAGAAATAACGGATCTGGCTCACGTAAGAAACGGACAAAGTCCGCAGGTGAGCATTCAGTATAAGCAAGTTCTATTTTGTAGTAAGGAGGATATACGGGGCATAACGGGACCTTTATATTGGACAAAGCAATCGACAGCTGACCCGCCTTTTGACCCAAATCAAAGTATTGCCCAGTCTCGATTAGCTCTGGATTGCAACCATTCTGATAGTGAAATAAAGCCCCTATTTTTCCTTCATGATTGACAAATGTCTCATCTTCGATCGTATGTACCAACTGTGGAATGACAAAAGATTTTTGGTATGTTGCAAGACTTTTCAGTATGGCATGCTCGTACTGTACCTTCTCGGTATCCTGATGACTATTGTAGTTACGAAGCACATAGCGCTGCTCGCCGCACTGAATCAAGTAAGTCGAATTGTTCATACCTCCCGCCAATCGGCTAATGTTGCACTCTGCTGCTCCTATCCCTTCTGACCTTCCCAAATAATACTCCAACATACTGCGGATGGCGTATCCTTCTTCTTTAGTGATATCAGATGATGTTAATGCATGCATAAACTGTCCGCTCCTTCGTATATAGAGGTTTTTTTATTTAAATAGAAGCATAGAGGAATACAAGCTAACACGACTTGCACCCCTCTTATTTTCCCTACTTTTTTCTTTTTCGGGCAGTATATGATTTCTCTTGCTGCAAGAGCGGAGTATAGCCTAATTGATTCAACTGCTCATCGATAACCCGGTATCCTTTGCTACTAGGATGAACTTTATCGAAAAACAGCAACTCCCGTTCCTTCCCCTGAAATGCATAGAGAAGCGGAGCAGCTTCAACTCTTCTGTTAGTCAGACTAATGAGAAAGTCGTTATATTGTTTCACCCAATGATAGGCAGCTTCATTCTGCGGCATCGGATTATATAAACCTACTAGCCGAATGAAGTAGGATTCATCCTCTTTTTTCAATGATCGAATCTGTAATAAAATCTCTCTCACATTGCTCTCGCAGATGTCCAGAGTCTGGATAAAAGAAGGAGAACTTAAATTCCATTTGCTCGAACGAGCTGCGCGAATCAAATCATTTCCACCAATCGAAATGGTTATGATATCCGCATACGAAATGAGATTTCGCAAGTACTGATTATATTTTACCATGGATAGAAGTCCGTCGGATGTTAATCCGTTTATCCCCTGGTTGCTTACGAGAACAGGGCTGCGCAGATGATACTCCAGTCTTTTTCGATAGAGGGGGACAAATCCGCTTCCAAATAAAGCTCCAATACCAACGGTCAACGAGTCTCCTAGCGCCAAATAACGATAAACCATATAAACCCCTCCTTTCCTATGACTTTATAAAATGATGAAGAGTCACCAAAGGTGGTGTTAACGTAGCATATGTATTTTCGTAAGCAGACGGCACGGCAAGTTGTCCTCTTGGCCCCTTTTTCAAGAAAAAGATCACAAAAAAAGACATACATTTCTGATTAGGGCTGTATAGCCTTTCTCAGGAAACATATGTCTTTTCACCTAAGCATCATCACAAGATCCATTCTTAGATCAAAAACGTAACGATACTCCCCACCAGCATCCCTGCAACAAAATAAATTCCGCTTTGGGGAAATTGTACTTTACGTAACTCCGCATAAACAATGAACAAAAAGAGCAGCAAAAATATAATTTTTAGCCACAGAAAAACAAAGGGAACTGCAAGTCCGAGAAGTAAACCTATGATTCGATACATCTTGGTAGACAAATGCATGTGCTCCTTCTATATGGTACCGTTTTGGATAAAACGCAAACCTTGCATATCATTCATGCTACGGGTTATTCCTCTTCTTCTGCTTCAAATACACAGTGGAAGCGTTCCACTCCGGGGTATTTCTCCCCAAGACTGTACACAATAAAACCGATGTTTCGATAAAAGTCTACAGCCTCTTCGTCCGTTTCCGCAGTGACAACATCGGGTTTCACGCTGCTAATCATCTCTGATATAATGCCGCG
Organism: Paenibacillus sp. Marseille-Q4541; assembly: GCF_018310695.1. GTDB lineage: Bacteria > Bacillota > Bacilli > Paenibacillales > Paenibacillaceae > Paenibacillus. The sequence goes on from NZ_JAGXCY010000010.1 coordinate 19,466, forward strand.
TCCATACCCTTTTTGGCGATTCTCTGGCAAGACAGCAAGGTGCTTGATCTGAACTTCCTTACCCTGTTTCTCGAAGCCAATTAGAGCGACTAACTGCTCCTCATCCTCAAAACCGAACAGCTGTAAGGCATCTTGTTCTCTGTATTCCTTCAGAGCCGACTCTATATGTTCAGGCTCAGGGAGTGTAGCATACTCAATCAGTTCCTGTACCACAGGATCCTGTAAACGATCTTTTAATGAAATAAACAATGTAAATCCTCCTGTTCTAACGCATTCACTATACGTACTTTAGGGCTTTTACATGAATATTTCAAGTCTCAGCTATTCTTTGACCAAAATTTTTCATTTCGTTATTCGTCGATAACTATTACAACATCTGCTTTAAGACTCACTGTAGACCTCCTCTAGCGGAAAAGGAACTGGACTGGCTGCTGCCCAAGAAGGTAATAAAAAGCTTAATTCATCAGCCGTTTCCTCAATAAAACGCTCTACACGTTCAACATCCATTAATCTGAGAGAACGAGGTTTGATCGGTTCTTCCAATCTGCGAAGAGTAGCATAACGATAATCATCTACTTCTTCCACTGAAACGAGCTCCCCCATCGCCGCAGCAGGTGCAGATTCAAGTGCTTCGAGTAATTGCTTTGTTTCTGGATGTGTATCCATTAGTATGTATTCAAGTTGTGTGACGTCCCGGTTATACAGCGACTGAAATGAGCGAAACTGGGTGTACCATCGGTACAGAAAAATACGCTCCACTAAATTTTCCATACCTTTATACACCGTTTCAGCCCATCTCAAATCGACGTACAAATGCGCAGCATAACCCAATAAAAACTGTCTATACTCTTCACCAAGATGAACTTTCGTGTGAGAAACATGAAACTGCTGGATTTCCCTTACGCGTGGCAAAACCCCTTCTACCGCACAAAGGTGACTGGCCCACTTCATTTGATCATTCACATTATTTCTTGTGAGAACAGCATTCGGTGCAATGTTGCCCAGAACAAAAGATGGTGATGGACGTCCTTGTTGAACCAGATGGGCAACCGTTAAATGTACCATTGGCCAAGGCATACTTTATTTCCCCCACTTTTCCCCTATAAAATGGATTTCATAATGGTAGAACATCTCTATTTCATCTTTCTATCTCTATCTGTACTTTCTATCTCTATGAATCCATCATCAACAATAATGGCCAATGGTCCAGCCACTCCTTCTCAAATACTCTTTGCTTATAAAGCGCCGTATTTCGGAAATATGGACTTTTTTTCACATTCATTTCAAAAAGATCGGTTAAACCAAACGGAGCGATGATCTCCAGTTCGTCTTGATCATTCAGTCTTATGGCAACAGCTGTTGCTGTTTCGGGCCAATACCTCATGGCATCCTCTACCGATTGGTATGGTGGGTCCATATTATATTCGTGCATTCGTGCCTGGTTCTTAACCTGCCAGTTACGTCCGATCTGGCCAGATTGTAATTGCTGTTCATACTTCGTATCGGTCCACTCATCTACATGCTCTGGATCATAATAAATGACATCGATATCATTCAGTGGAGTAGGGCTTTTATACTCGTGTAGTTCATCCCACACTCGATTTCTTACATATCCGGCAGCAATACAGGCCTGTGGTAGTCGCAGTTCGCGGACACGTTTTAGGTCATCTACAATCTGGGGCTGGTTCATGATATCTCGCAAACGTTCTTCATATGTCAAACTCTGTGAATCCCCCTTTACTATTTATTTAGAGTCCATCGTCATATAACGGAAATTTACATCTAAAAATAATCCATCAGACAATTATTACATATCTTAATTATAGAGCTAACTTACATTCGCCACAACGAAATGTTTGCACTTTTTCCCTACAAAAAACAACAAACTGTAATAGTCTGTTGTTTTTTGTTTATATTCTTTTTCTCGCAGCAAATCGCAGCAACTGACAGCGGAATTCAGTCGGTTCATCATATTTATGTTCTGGAATAGCTTGGGTAACTCGCTCGGTCAGCAAAATGTCCCAATCATTATGATAACGATGAGTCAACAAGTCTTCAGCATACTGTGTAGGCAGATTTAGCTCAATCAGCGGTTTCACGGATTCATGATCCGGCAGCTTCACTTCTTCCACACTCGTACTCATCGTAATAAGGTGAATACCACCTATTTTAGTACCTGCCTGCATTTGGTCAATAACCTGATGCAGCGCTTTTTCAGAGGATACATGTTCAAGACAAGAACAAGCGGCAATATAATCATAATGATTAGGCTCAATTTCGTAATGTTCAATATCACCCTGCTCTGCAGTAATCAGGTGATCCACTTTATATTTTTTAGCGTGATGAACCAAGCTGCTGACTGCTTCCTCCAGCAAATCAACTGCTACGATTCTGCTTCCGGTATCACGCAGCTTTTCCGCCATTGCAATCGTATTTCTGCCTGCACCTGCACCTAGATCAAGGACAGTTAGTTTATTTTTATACTCGGTAAGACGATGAAGAGTCTCCATTACTATGGGCATAGGCCCAGCCATCCATGTACCTTCTTCATAGAGATCATGCTCCTGATAAAATTTACGATGATACGTTTCTTCCATTTCACGAGCTTCTTTAAACTCTTTAGACATAAGACACATCACCTTTCCAATGTTCTATTACACCAATTACCCAATTAGAAAGAAGATGTATTGCTTTTATTATGATAAAACTTAAAAAAATGAAAAGAAATGAAATGACGAGAACAAGATCAGATAGATGATACATAGAATTATAGCGATGGTTACCATTAGTTTCCCCGTATCTCGCCGGTATGTATCATCATGGAATAACAGGATGCTTCCAATAATAATCGCAGCCATAGGTACAACTAAAGTGACAATTATCAATAAGATACTAGAATAGCGATCCAGATAAAAAACATCACCTGCTGAGGCATAAACATCTTGACGTGGCATTTGCTTGGTAATCATTTCTCCGCAGTGACTACATTTTATCGCATCACTTGAAACCGTCTCTTTGCAATACGGACATGTGCGCTTAATAAATGGTGATTCCTCCTCTATATCCATTTCTCTGTATTCACTTCACTTCCGTGTCTCAAATATCGTTCTACAAATTCCTTTACATGCCGTTTGTATCCTTCCGGTTCTACTAGAAAGGAGGTGCCATGTGCGGCACGAGGAACAATGTACAAATATTTCTCTCCTGCACTTTCTCGATAAAGTTCATGAACCATTGAGGTAGGAACAAACGTGTCTTCATCGCCATGAATATACAAAATCGGAAGCTCGGATTGTTTCACCTGTTTTAAGGCAGAAGCTTCATGAAAACTGTAACCGACTTTCCATTTTGTATATAAACTAGTAAGTGGAATAAACGGAAATGCAGGAAGCTTAAACATTTGTTTCAATTGATGCGTTAACTCTGCTTGGACAGAAGTGTATCCACAGTCAGCGACAATTCCTTTGACTTGAACGGGCAGCTGCTCACCGCTTGCCATCAGTACCGTAGCGGCACCCATAGAGATTCCATGTAAAAATATTTCACTGTCTTCTCCAATTTTATTAACCACAAAACGTGTCCATTCCACATAATCTAGCCGGTCGTGCCAACCGAATCCAATATAGTTTCCTTCGCTGTCGCCATGACCTCGATCATCTGGCATCAGAACATGAAAACCAAGCTCTTCTACATAGAATCTAGCAAAACCCGCCATATCATAACCTCGGCCTGAATAACCATGAGCCAGAATTACGACCTTATTTTCTTTTCCTTTTCCTGAAATCCAGGTTCCTCGTAATTTTAATCCGTCAAAAGAAGTGATTTCTACCATCTGAGGTGATTGGGATCGTATCCAGGCATAATCAGGACCTACGGAAACTGCCTGATCTCCTGACGCCTGTTCAGAGTTTTCGATCAGAAACGTCTTAGGAGCTCTTTTTACCGCCATTTTATAAAAATGAGACACCGCAGCCCACAACACTACCATCGCAATAAGAATAACTAATAAAAACCACATCCTATTTCTCTCCTTCTTCCAATTTCAAATATTTCTATCTCATCTAAGTGTAAATGTACCGATTGATTCTTCTCATATTGTACACAACCCTTTCAGGAATACCTAACAAATAAAAGAAAAAAGAAAGGCTTTTTCCAAATGAGGAGCAAGTTTTCTCTTGTTAAATTCGCATCTTTTACATAAAAAAATAAAGCATCCGATAATATCGGATACCTTATGGAATGGTTACTGATCTATTTCTAACCTGTAGATTTGAGAAGCTTCCCAATTTCATTGCAGGCTTCCTCATAGGCAGGCATTAGTAGATCCATCATTGCCTTTGCATCATCAAGCCGACCTGTTGTCGCAGATGCTTCTATTTTCCCCAGGATCAAAGAAAGGTGCTCCATTCCTAAGCTAAGGCTGCTTGATTTCAAATCATGTGCAGTTTCGAACGCTTTATCATATTGATTACTATTGATGTAATGGATCAATTGCGAAATTTTTGTTGGTGTATCTGACTGATACATCTCTAGCAATGTTTGGAGTAAATCTTCGTTACTTTCTTCATCTCCCAGAGTCAGCAACTCTGATAAAACTTCGTCATTTAGAATTGCCTTATCCTGCATTCCCGGAAGCCAACGCTGCATGATATCTCTTAGTGTCTCCAAAGAGATCGGTTTAGGCAGATAATCATCCATACCCGCATCTAGACACTTCTGACGTTCACTCTGCATTACATTACCTGTAAGCGCGATAATCGGAGTATGAAACCGCATCTCATCTCGTTCAATCTGACGGATTTTCTGTGTTGCTTCCAAACCATCCAGCTTGGGCATCATATGATCCATTAATATTACGGAATATGGTTTGCTAAGATAAGCTGCGACTGCTTCTTCCCCGTTGTCTACCGTCTCTACATTCGTAATTCCAAGCTTCTTCAGCTGAACGAGAGCAACCTTACGGTTAATTCCATTGTCTTCGGCCATAAGAATCGGATGTTCAAGTGGTAGATAAGTTAATGGATTACTTGTATCCATTGACGGAGATGTAGCAAGAATGGTACTAGGTTCAGTAGCGGTAACAACCACCTCTTGTTGAGCTATCGCCTGGAAAGAAACTTCAATCCAGAAAGTAGATCCCTTACCATACTCACTAATGACTCCAATGGTGCCGTTCATAAGCTCTACAAAGTTCTTACAAATGGAGAGCCCAAGTCCGGTTCCTCCATATTTGGACTGCTGTCCGTCTAACGTCTGAGCGTACGGTCTAAATAGTTTTGACTGTTCTTCCTCAGCAATACCAATTCCATTATCAGAAACTTCGATCCGAAGCTTTTGCTCATTCTGATTTTGTGACAAAACTTTTATTCGGGTATATATTGTTCCTTCATTCGTAAACTTGTTCGCATTTCCAACGAGATTAACAAGGATTTGCGTTAACCTTGCAGAGTCTCCTATCAATTTCTCTGATAGTGAATCATCAATCTCTGTATAAAGTTTATTTCCCGCTTTAGCAGCTTTGGGAGATAAAAGAATAGACACATGCTTCAGCACTGCCCTTACATCCATTTCTACAAGATTAAGCTTCATTTCTCCTGCCTCAAGCTTGGAGAGATCCAAAATATCGTTAATTAGATAAAGTAACAATTGTGATGATTCCTGAATAACGGTCACGGATTGCTGCTGTTCTTCCGTAAGGGATGACATCGATAAAATTTCGGTCATACCCAAAATTCCGTTTAAGGGAGTCCTAAACTCATGACTCAGTAAAGCCAGAAATTCACTTTTTGCTTCACTAGCCTGTACTGCCTGTTCCTTCGCTTCATTGAGCCTTGAATTGTTTTTGGCAAGCTCTCTTTGCAAGGTAACCAGATCATTATTCATACTTGAAAACTCACTTAATACATTCTGCTCCTGCTCTTTGCTTTTAATAATCTCCTTATTAAGTTCAGCAATGATATTTCTCAGGTTTGTAATCTCGTGCTCATTAAATTTTGAGGGCATATCATCCCTCCTCTCTGTTAGATCGCCAATAATGATACACGATGCAATTTTATTCTGCTTTAGGCGACTGCAGTGAATAAGCTAGTTCAATAGCATGGACCTCATCAGGAGCATATCCATCTGCTCCAATTTCTTTCCACAGTTCTTGATCAATATTAAATGGCAGACCGCCAACGATAATCGATACATCTTTGGTTGCAGGGTTGCTGCGCACCTCATCAATTAACCGTTTAGCTAAGTGAACATGAAAAGTCATCGTTACAGACAATGCAAGTACGTCCACATTATATTTTTGAATCGAATCAATAATACCTTCATGAGGAACATTGGCACCTAGATAATAAGTATCCCAACCCTCCATTTCAAAATGATCCGTTAGCATGCGTAGACCGATCTCATGCAGTTCGCTGCCTACACATGCAGCGAGCATCTTATAACCATTATTCCCATTGGTGAGCCAGTAAGGATATAACTTGGATATATTCGCCTGTGTAGCAGCCGTGCACAGATGCTCCTGAGCAACGGTAATGTTACCCATTTGCCATAACCTTCCGATCTCTAGTTGAGATCTCTGAAAAATAAAGATATAGATATCTTTTACAGAAGTCCCGGCCTCAAGCAATTCTACTACCACAGACCAAGCTGCTTCTCGATCAGCGGAGAGTAACGATTCTAGATACATTGCCGTATAGTGATGATACGGCTGATTCTCAGCAACATACGTAGGTATGGGTTCAGCATAGGCTATCTCCTGCATTCCCCGTTGTAAATATTCAAGCACAAGTTCCTTATCTGTCTCGTTATATGTTTGTTCAATGAATTCCTTAATTAATGACAAGTTTATTCGTAAGTCTTCCTCTGTTACACGATATCCTGCAAGTAATATTTTTAACCAGGAGACATACTGCGTAAATAGAGAAGGGCTTTTCATCATGACACTCTCTGCCAAAAAACGGAGACTATAAACGGTATCTTGTTTCGTTCTGATTCTGCCGGACTCGCCGAATTTTAATTCTAGTTCGGGCTGTATTTCGTATTGTCGATCTGTAATCTGTTCGGCGAGATGATCCACCTCTCGCAAGAAGGCTTCACCAGCTGCATTATTGGTAGCATTCATGCCATCGCAGCTCCCTTCGGTGAAAACCAATATACAATAGTTCCACTTCGTTTTTCACGTGAATCTATCAAACTTTCAATTACTTAATTGTCCCATACTATGAAATGACATGCAAGTAACAGCCAATTTGAATCAAAAAAGCCGACCTCATGTAAGGTCGACTCTTATATCAATTTCAGTTATCTGTTATCTGCCCACTTGCGGTCAGTCCAAGTTTTTTGAGCAACCGAATCGCTTCGACTTTCTCTTCATCCGTCAGTCCTTGTTCTGCTTTAATAATGACTTCGTGATGTTGAGGAAAAATACGTTCAAAAAACTCCGTTCCCTCATCCGTCAGTTCGGCATAGATCACTCTTCTGTCTTCGAGGGAAGCTCTACGTATCAACAAATTTTTACTTTGTAACTTGTCCACAACGTAAGTGATGTTCCCGCTTGACATCAGCACCTTCTCCCCAATTTTTTGAAGAGGTTGAGGTCCCTTGTGATACAGTAAATCCAGAACACCGAATTCCGTCGTATTCAAACCATGGCTCTGGATGTCTTTATTCGATTTTGCAGTTACCGAGTTATAGGCTCTGGCAAGAACCACAAACAACTGGAGCGATATATCTCTCTCATCGCGTATATTAGACATAACCTTGCCTCCATTAACCTATATCAAAAGTTATCATTTTCTAGCAAATAGATATCAAATTTCAGCATGATTTATAGTTCATGTTGCTCCCATTCCTCACGGAGCATTCCCATGCGAATAGAATCATAGTATACCCCATCTACCACTCTACATTTACGCATTCGTCCTTCGATTTGCATTCCGAGTTTCGTACCCACATTCATCATCCTTACATTACCTGACCATGTGGTAATACCAATACGAACAATGGGTAAGGCTTGAAATAAGTAAGCAATCCATAATTTCATGGCTTTCGTACCTATCCCTTTATTCCAGTTTCCCGAACGGTACATGACGATTCCCGTCTCTATCCACATGGATAAAGAATCTTCAATATAGTAGGACACAGTCCCTACAATCAGACCGTTCACTTCAATGATGATCCAAGATGAAACTTCCTTAGAAGAAACTTTTTGAACGCTCTCCCGAAAGGATTCACGGCTCTCCCGCTCTAAAGGATAGTAAGGAGCATCCCATTTTTTCCACTCCGGGTTCGCTTCCCCATAGAGAAGATGATATAACTCTTCAATATCTGCTTCCTCAATTGTCCTCAATACTACATCATCAGATTGCAGGCGAACTGTTGCCATAATTCCTGTTCCTTCCTAGTAAAAGAAACTATCTTTTTTTGAGTTCAATCGAGCCGTCACTATGGGCAACTACTACACTATCTGCCATGTCGACAAACAGACCATTATCAACAACGCCCGGAATCATATTTAATTTCTGATTTAAAGACTCCGCATCGGATATCCGTCCCAATAAACAGTCTGCAATATAATTTCCATTATCAGTTACATATTTCTCGTCACCATTCATACGCCATTGTGGACGGCATCCGAGCTGATCCAGCGCATTAAATGTCCATTCAAATGCAAAGGGAACAATCTCTACAGGCAATGGAAATTTACCAAGCGTATGAACCACTTTACTTTCATCTACTACAATAATAAGACGTCTACTATTTGTGGCAACAATTTTCTCGCGTAGAAGAGCACCGCCGCCCCCCTTAATCAGATTCAATCTGCCATCTACCTCATCCGCACCATCAATGGTCAAATCGAGTCTACCCATCTCAGCAAAAGGAATCAGCGGAATTCCTAATTCTCTTGCCTGATCTTCAGAAGCCTTGGACGTAGCCACTGCCTGGATGTTTAAACCTTCTTCCTTCATTCGTTCGCCTATACGTCGAATGGCCCAATATGCGGTTGACCCTGTACCAAGGCCTACTTTCATTCCATCTTTAACATAATCTACTGCTCTTTCTGCTGCTGCACGTTTTAGTTCCACTTGAATTCTCAACTCCCAATCTATGTTTGCAAAATAAATCAATGAATACCTCTTCGCGGATTATCTCCACCTTGTGTTCTATTGTAACCGATTCATAAAAATGAAGGAATATAGCTGAAGAAAAAACCCTTCAGCATATGTAAGCTATTGCCTATTAAAGACCGAAAATGCCTAATGTTCCGTTCTGCTGCATTATGCGAATGGCTGCAAGGATAGCAAGGTGCAAAGGGTAAAAGCTAACCCATAGCCAGCGTGGGACGGTAGATCGAAAAGAAGCTCCCTTATGTACAGAAAAGGCAATATATGCCGTCGCTACCGTACTCCAAATTTGGAGCTGAGACACGACCATGTCTGCAATATTGAGTAGTAAATGAGCTCCTATCATGACAAATCCTTCGGTATATCGGAAGATTAGAACGAGTAATAGACCATAAATCCCATAATCCATGGTGGACAATTCCATGAGTATACCTGAGGTAACGACAATAAGAACTTTCCACACTCCATTCTGGGTCTTGTCCAGCAGTTGAAGAACCAATAGTGACGCTAGTAACGTCCAGATGACATTTAGGTTATAATGCTGAAAAGCAAGCATAAAAGGTAGCTGCGAAATGATAGCAAGCAGCAGTAGCCGATAAGTGTAGCGCTTTATATTTCTCGTGTATTTATAACCCAGGTATGTTGAGAACGCGTAAATGGGAAAAGCAATCCTACCAATAATACGTAAAATTTCTTGATCCTGATAAAATACAGCACCAATATGATCAATTAGCATCGTAATCATCGCGATCCAGTGCAGTACGAACGCCTCCTTATGTTCCTTTTGTAGCTGTATTATGCCATAAGGACTCTTCGTAATACAACGAGGCATGGAATTACATACGGAGTCAGTATTTCCTCGCACTTCCTACATGAATAACACAGAAAAATACATCGATATCACCGACTAATCTTCTTGAGATATTTGCAAATCATAATGCCAATAAACGGTATCTCGTATATATCCTTCGGATTCATATAATTTCTGAGCCGCTTTGTTCTGACCAGAAGTGGTCAAGGATATGCCTTTTGCACCCGTAAGACGAGCCATTCGGGCGGCCTCTCTTAACAAAGCTCTGCCTGCTCCTGATCTTCTTACGTTCTCTGTAACAAAGAGATCATTTAAAATCCAGAGAGGCTGAGCGGACACAGAAGAGAAAGATGGATATAATTGTACAAATCCTATGAGTTGATCCGTGCCTTCTAACTGAGCGTAATAAAGAACTGACTGGTCTTTTTGAATCCGTTCCTCCAAAAAACGCTTTGCCAATTCCACATCAGAAATCTGATCATAGAAAACACGGTACTGATCAAATAATGGGGCAATGGCAGGTACGTCCCGAAGCTCAGCACGTTTTATCATCTGTTTTTCATTTATATTCAATTATAGCTCCCCCTTCTTTAACTTGATAAACAGATTCAGCAGATTTGTTTTGGTAATTCTCCCGAGCACTTCATCTTCCTGAGGCATTCTTTTATCCCCGTCCCTTTGCAGAACGGGTAAACAATCAACCTGATATCGCATCATTTTGTCTGCTGCCTCCATAAGAGATTCATCTACTGTGATCGTAATCGTCTGTGCTCTTCTTGTCATGACCAGACTCACGGGAATTGATTTAAGATCAGCATGTCCAAGGGTAATTCGCAGCAAATCTTTACGAGAAACAATGCCAATAAAATCCCTCTGATCGTTTACAATCATAAGTGTCCCCGTGTTCTCTTTGAACAGAAGAGTAATTGCTTCATAAGCTGTCTTGTCTCCCTCAATTAGTACAGGCTTAGTATAAATATCTTGCACCAATAAGGTGGGTATTCGTTCCTGCTTAGTACCTGTGGCAAGACTACTTATTCCTGGTGTATATCCAACCTTTGGCTTTGCATCGAGTAATCCAAGCATAACTAGAATCGATAAATCGGAACGGATCGTGGTTCGGCTCAGCCCCAGCATTTCAGCAATTTGCTCACCGGTAATCGGGGTATGATCAGTGACTAATCTAATGATTTCCGTCTGCCTGTCTGATAGTTCCATGATCATGCCCCTTTCATTGGTCCACATTTATTATTATGCTGCAAACTCATTATAGGAATTATATGGTTAATTTTCTACCCTTCACTTATTTCTATAAATCCACGTTCCTTATTTTATCCTTTGACACATTTAAAAACATTTAATAATATTAGTATAACAAGTATTTATATCATCCGTTTATAGAAAGGAGTTATCTACTACATTGAATAATTCTGTACCCGAACGTTCGATCGGATTTATGCTTGGCGTTGCTCATAGACGTTCTGTTCATTTAATGAATCAGCGCTTAAAGGAATACGATATCACAACAGAACAGTGGTCCGTTTTATTTCAAATCTTCTCTCATGAAGGGATGAACCAGAGAGAGATTGCCTCAAAAGCGTACAAAGACCAGCCCACTACCACTCGAATTATTGACATGCTTGAAAAGAAAAACCTGGTCATTCGTAAGCCAAGCCTTGCTGACCGTAGAGCTTATGAACTTTTCCTCACAGATGAAGGAGTTGCTCTCAGTCATTCCATTCTCCCTCTTGAAGAAAAATTAAATGAAGATCTTGCAAACAGCATTCCGGAAGAAGAAATGACTATTTTCTGGAAAGTGTTGAATGACATTCAATACCATTTGCAAGAACAGCATGAACAGAAGAATGGCTCAAATTAACAGGAAGTAAGTTACAAACTCTTCTCCTGACCCTGAGCAATCCAATAATGAAGGAGATTAATAACCGATTATGCAACAAGATAAAACCCGATTGTGGACCAAAGAGTTCATTATTCTAACGTTATGTAATTTCTTATTATTTTTACAACTTCACATGATTATCTCTACTCTGCCAGCCTATGTTCAGGGAGAGTTTCATGCCAGTTCCTTTCAAGTCAGTTTGTTCACTACATTATTTGCACTGAGTGCTATTGCAGCACGTCTTTATTCCGCTAAGCAATTGGAGAAGGGCAATCGTAACCGAATGATATATGTCGGAATTCTCATTACTCTTCTCGTAACCCTAGGTTATTATTTTGCCGCTGCTATGGGCGTACTTCTTGTGCTTCGAATGATATTTGGTGTAGGTTTTGGTATGAGCAGTACCGCTTTCCCCACGATGGCATCTGATGTCATCCCTGTAAAAAGAATGGGCGAAGGAATGGGATATTTCGGTCTATCAACCAGTCTTGCAATGTCAATCGGTCCAGTCCTCGGTATCGGTATACTGAACTCTTCTGGATTTAACATGCTGACTTGGGCAACCGCTCTTGTCATTCTCATCATAGCTCCGCTTAGTTATACGCTGACATCCAAGAGTCCCAAACCGAAAGCGCCTGTAGAAACTCCTTTTACCGAAAAACAAAAAGCTGGATTTAATAAAGCGCTTGTTGTACCTTCTGTTCTTAACGGGCTCCTTGCATTCTGCTATGGCGGCATTGTTAGCTTCATAGCTTTGTTTGGAATTGAGAACGGAATTAATAACGCAGCCTTGTTTTTTCTTTTCAATGCGCTAGCCATCCTCGTCGTTCGTCCCATTGCAGGACGTATTTATGATTCAAAAGGGCATGCTGCACTCGTGATCCCAGGCTCCATATTTGTTATGGTAGGTTTAGTCCTTCTATCCAATGTAAGTACTACATCAGGTTTATTTGTTTCCGCTTTTCTATTTGGCATAGGGTACGGTGCTCTTCAGCCTTCTTTCCAGACCTGGATGATTCAAGTCGTATCTCCCGAACAGAGAGGTCTTGCTAATGGTATGTTTCTGAATACCCTCGATTTTGGGATTGCTCTTGGCTCACTCTTGCTTGGACTGATTGCTTCTTTTTCAGATTATAATATCATGTATCGATACTCAGCTCTGTTTATCCTTCTCCTCCTTGTTATTTATCTCATTCATATGAGAATGGCTAAAAAGGCAAAATTAAAAGCATCCCATTCTGCATAAACGGCCAGACTGACTCCTAAATAGTTCATGACAAAGTCCGCTCTTCTATTCGAAGAACGGACTTTTATTGCTTTTTCACCCTACACTTTGCGTTTTACTCTAACAAAACTTTTACCGCCCAAGCGATAATGCTTACTAGGTTTACTCTGACCCGAACCTGATCCTTCATTCTGTTTCGGTTTAATCGCAAACAACGTGAGTAGTGCTCCCGCTGCAGCGATCCCTGCCAGTATGGTAAACAGCACAAAATGAGATGTATTCAGAAGTAACGATATAATGGGCGGCCCAAGAGATACCCCAATAAAGCGCATACTGCTAAAAAGAGAAGTAATCGTCCCTCTTTGCTCTTCTTCAACACCTTCCGTAATCAGTGCATCAAGGCATGGCAAGGTAGCGCCAATCCCTACTCCTCCCACCGTAAATACGCCGACTACATAGTAGATAGATTTTGAAAAACCCATGATAAATAACGAAGCAGTCAAAATAATAAGACCTATAAATCCGATCCATTTCATACGTGACTTTTCTTTTCCAATTAATTTCCCGCTCACAAGAGAAGCTAAACAAAGTGCAGCAAGTGGAATTGCCAGCACAAAACCTTTTGTAATTCCGTTTACTCCATATTCGGATTCAAGTGTTTCTGACAAATAAAAAAGCACGCCAAAAATAACAAACATGCAAATACATCCCACGGTAAAAATTGCGTAAAGCCAGCGTCCTTTTTCAGCCATCACTTCTTTTAACGAATGTAGAAATTCCCGAATGGTAGGTACTTCTTTACTTTTCTTCGGACTTTTCACCAAGAAAATAACAAGCAATAATGAGATGAGACATAGAACTGGAATCATTAAAAATGGAGAGAACCATAGCCATACACCTAGTGCCGCTCCAATAATAGGGCTCAGTACTTTCCCAAACGTATTTGAAGTTTCAATGATACCCAGACTAGAACTCACTTTTTCTTCATCATTAAACATATCCCCTACCAGTGGAATCACAATCGGAAATGCTCCCGCTGCACCAATTCCTTGTAACAACCTCCCACCGATAATCGTCCAGTAGGCAGGGCCATCTGTCATTAACCAGGCTGCCACACCAGAGATGGCTCCCCCTACACCTGCAATGATGAGACTTGGAATAATAATCGCTTTCCTTCCGAATCGGTCCGATAAATATCCTGCTAGAGGAATTAAAATAATGGCTACTACAGCGTAAACTGTAATCAGCATGCTCACCTGAAAGGTCGAAACACCTAGTTCCTTTCCTATCTGTGGCAAAATGGGGATTAAAGCTGAATTACCTAGTGTCATAATAAGCGGAATGGAGGCTAATGCAGCCAAATCCCATTTCTTATCTTCCATGTAAGTATCCACCTCGGGCGCTATTGGGTTATTCAATCATCCTGTACATCCTAAGTAGCATACAAGAGGGATGTTAGAATCAACCGACTTCGTTAATATGGATGTAACGTTACTAAATTATGCAGTTTGGATAGTGACATAAAAAAGAAGGCGCTGCATAAATACAGCGCCTTCTTCAAATGTTTTTTATAGCTGGATTGTTAATGTACCGTTGTTTTTCTCCGGTGTAATAACGACTCCTTGTTCACCTTTGGTAACCGTTCCGCCTACTACTTCAGACACTTCATGTATATCGCGTAATACGAGTGACCAAGCTTTTCCTGTTCCTTCTGAAACGACTTCCACTTTGGAACCTGTTCGCTGTGCAGTGACCGCCAGTTCCTCTTCTGCCTTCGTGCTGATTACTTTCGCTTCTGCAGAAGCATTCTCACCAAGTTCAAACAAATGCAAGCATACTCCCTCAGCGTAATCATATTCAATGACATCATTTACAGCCCCGACCGCAATGAGACTGTTTGGTTTCACCATCATCGGCAAAGTACGGAAACTGTGATTTTCATTTACGAAACGTCCACCGATCACTTTATCCCCAGTGAGGAAATTCGTCCAAGTTCCTTCAGGGAGATAGTAACTGACATCCCCTTCTTTATTAAAGACCGGAGCGACTAGAATGGAGTCACCGAGCATATATTGCGTATCCAGACCGAATGTTGCTGGATCTTTCGGGAACTCAAGCATCATCGCGCGCATCATAGGGATACCTTGAATCGTTGATTCCTTAGCAGACTTAAACAGATAAGGCATCAAACTGATTTTAAGTTTGGTGAAATCACGAACCACATCAACAGATTCCTCATCGAACAGCCAAGGCACACGATATGAAGTGCTGCCATGCAGGCGACTGTGAGACGATAATAATCCAAATTGAACCCAGCGTTTGTATACATCAGCTGGTGCTGTATTTTCGAATCCGCTAATATCGTGACTCCAAAAACCAAACCCAGATAAACCAAGGGAAAGGCCGCCACGTAGTGACTCTGCCATCGATTCATAAGTTGCAGAACAATCCCCACCCCAGTGTACTGGGAACTGCTGTCCACCTGCTGTAGCCGAACGAGCAAAGAGTGCTGCTTCATTTTTACCAAGCTTTTCTTCAAGCAATTCAAATACAGCTTTGTTATACATCTGTGTGTAATAGTTGTGCATTTTCACCGGATCAGAGCCGTCATAATAAACGACATCCGTTGGAATTCTTTCACCAAAGTCTGTCTTGAAGGAATCTACTCCTTGGTCGATCAGTACAGACAATTTACTCTTATACCATTCCACTGCATCAGGATTTGTGAAATCAACAAGGCCCATACCGGCTTGCCAAAGATCCCATTGCCATACACTTCCGTCTGCTGTTTTAACGAGGTATCCTTTTTCCATACCTTCATCGAACAGATAAGATTTTTCAGCAATATACGGATTAATCCATGCACAAATCTTAAGTCCTTTGTCTTTGAGCCTGCGGATCATTCCTTCTGGATCTGGGAACATCTCCTCATCCCATACAAAATCAGACCATTGATATTCCTTCATCCAGAAACAGTCAAAGTGGAATACAGACAAAGGCAAGTCTCTCTCTGCCATACCGTCTACGAAATGATTCACTGTGGCTTCATCATAATCCGTAGTAAACGAAGTCGTCAGCCATAGACCAAATGTCCATGCAGGCGGCAAAGCCGGTTTTCCTGTTAATGCAGTGTAGTTATTAAGAACATCTTTCGGGTTATCTCCACCAATAATGAAGTATTCCAGTGTTTCACCTTCTACACTAAACTGCACTTTGGAAACATTCTCAGAAGCAACCTCGTAAGAAACGCGCTCCGGATGATTCACGAATACACCGTATCCTTTATTGGACAGATAAAAAGGAATGTTTTTATAAGCTTGTTCACTGCTTGTACCACCGTCTTCATTCCAGATATCAACGACCTGTCCATTTTTCACAAATGGAGTGAAACGTTCACCAAGTCCATAAATATGTTCACCTACACCGAGATCCAGTTGTTCACGGAAATAAGCTTCCTTGTTAGGTCCTGTAATGTAACCGGCTGCTTTATTTCCGCTTCCTGTCATACGCTTTCCATCGTATAAAAATTGAACGTCCCATCCGTTCGTCTTATCAATCTGAACACTCAGTTTGCCACTTTCCAGTACAGCACCTTGCTCTGTCTTTTGAATAGAAACATTAGTATCTTGATCAAAAATTTCAAAAGCAGGGCCATGATTTACCTTCCCTTTATGATGGTTCAACGTTACTTTAATAACATTTGGCATCGGTGAACTGTATGTAGCCTTTAATAACGTACCGTTCAACGTATCCCCTTTCGTGCGAATATATTTAGTTGCCGCGTAAACGGTAATCGAATCTCCCTTTTGAACAATATCGCGAATATCAGTGGGGTTCTGAATTTCATACCCTTCACGCACGAGCCAGAATCCGTCTGTAAATTTCATAGTTTCTTACCCCCTTCAGTTATACTATAATGATATTGATATAATCGGGCTTTTTCTTACGTTATTTTGATGAAATGTATCATTATTATGATATTTTGTATACTTGAGCTCTTTGAATTATCAATCGATAACCATATATGGAAGCGATTACAAGTCCAATTCTTGAAACTTACAAGAAAGGAGTGTGTGTCACAATGAACAAAGAATTACTTCGCGAAAATCGAGTTCACGGTCATTCCTTGTTTCCTGTCAGTGTTTATCCGGGGGTGGATCAACTCAATGGAGACAGTATTCTTGACTGCCACTGGCATGATGAGATGGAAATCATACTAATGGAACAAGGCTCCGCAGTATTTCACGTAGATATGAATGTGTATGAGGTGAAAGCCGGGGAAGCTATTTTTGTAGGAAGTGGAGAAATCCACGCCGGATATCTATTAGGGGAGGAACGCTGTATTTTCTCAGCTATTGTTTTTGATTCAAGCTGGCTGGCGGGTCCTTCCTATGATGCTCTGCAAGAGAACCTAATTGATCCTTTGATGACAAAAAGACTCATTCCCCCTCGTCATATTAAGAAAAATACGTTGTGGGGAGCCTCCATTCTAGAGCACATCAACCGGATTCTATCTGAACACGAAGAGAAAAAACGAACTTTGGAGATTTCAACCAAGGCTCATTTATACCTTATCTTTGCTGAAATGTTTGAACAGATGCAGGTAAATGATCAACACACTAACCGGGTTACAGGCAGTCCCGATAAGATCGACCGGATTAAAATGGCACTGAACTACGTTCATGAGCACTACAATGAAAGCATCAAATTAAAAGATCTGGCTGCCCATCTAAATATGAGTGAAGGACATTTTTGCAGATTTTTTAAGCAGATGGTGCAGAAAAGCCCTATTGATTATATTAATCACTACCGAATTCAAAAAGCGTGTAAACTGCTCGAGAACACCAACTACAAAGTCGTAGATATCGCAATGGAAGTTGGATTTGATAATCTCAGTTACTTCATCACCCTCTTCAAGAAACAAAAAGAAAAGACTCCTTCACAGTATCGTAAACTTTTCTATGAACAAATTGCCATTGAAGCCATGACTATATAAAAAAGGTGCCTGGAACTTGAATACAAGATCCTTGGCACCTTTTCTTTTTTTATCGTCTCAAAAGCGTTTCCCAACTGCCATATTCATGAATGGATACTCCCGTAAATGAACCATGTATCTTTGCTTTTTGCTCAAGCAATTGAAGCTGCTCAGCCATATAAACCGGTCCTTCTTCATAAAAAGTAATAAAATCCCCTTCATTACTTTTGTTCGTCTCTACCGCAATGGATACTTTTTTACCCAGAGCAGAAGCTTCTACAAGTTCACTATAGGCCGCATCATAGATGGAGTTTGCTTTATCTCGATAAGCCATAATCGTAACTGAATCAAACTGGCGAATCATCCAGCTGCTGATTTTCATATCTTTACCGGGGATCGTATAGTTATCAAGCCAAAATGGTAGATCTGCACCAATCTTCATATCAAGGCGTCTTGCTTCACTTGTCAAATACTTCACATTAGATTGCCACTGTCCTACTACATCATCACGGTTTTCTTTCCACTCGGGAAGCACATGCGGTTCGATATCCAAATGGATTCCTGCGAATTTCTCTGTCTCTTTTGCCTCACTTTGATATTTCTCAATCCAGTCTATAAAATCAGCGAGCCCACTTGCTGCTTCTGTTAACCCCCAAGAAGGGCGACCATCTAGGATCTCGACTTCGATTCCCGCTTTCGAAGCATTATGTATAAAGGATCTATAACTACTGATCGGTACGTCACGATTAATCTGTAAGTATATCACATTCAGATCATTCTCTTTTGCAAACGATAGTACTGAGTTTGGCGCGGTTTTAATCTGAGTTGTATCCCACAGCCAAGTAGCTGTCTGGCTCGTCGCTACCGGAGTAGCTTCTGCCTCTTCCAGAGTTCCTGCACATGGTGTTACCGCAATAGCGAATACCAAAAGTATAGCGCCTAATTTCCTTTTGTTTCTTCTCCACATTTGTTGTACACTCCTTCGATTTTCACATCGGCAACCGGCTGTCATCGTAAGTCGTTAGACTCACCTTAGACCCTTTGGCTTTGCGTCTCTACCTTTCGGTAAATTTGCCCTCAGTGTATACTTTCCGATCCAATGGTCACTGCCCTATCTCTCTCTTCTCACCTCTTAGAACTATTCATAGCTTATACAGGATTACCAAAGTCTCATCCGTATATACGAATATTAAGGACCAAAGAATCACCTTATACTTATATTTTTCGTAATAAAAGTGAAACTTCTTTATAGGTCTTTAGATTCATTTAGGTATAAAAAACCATTTTTTTGGTCAAAACACAAAAAAATAGGTGAACAGACACGTGTCTGTTCACCTATTTTTATACGAACAAGCTAAAGTTTACTCTTCAAACAAAGGTACGATTTTGATCCCATCCGCAGAAATCTGAACAAGTCCTTTATCAGATAAACGAAGCTCAGGAATAACGACCAGTGCAAGTAAGGATAAGGTCATAAAAGCATTATTCAGATAACAGCCCGCCGTTTGCAGAGCTGTGCTGATTCCTGCAGACTGTGATGCTACCACTTCAAAAGGCTCTGTAGACATGAGACCAGCAATTTGTAGCGGGAACTCCGTTATACCTTCCTCTGTAATTACAACAACTCCACCTTGCATAGCAGCTACCCGATTTCCTGCTTCAGCCATCAAATTTTCATCAGTTCCGATGACCATCAGATTGTGGCTGTCGTGAGCCACTGTCATCGCTATCGCAGCGGGCCGATCAAATCCAACACCTCCGACAAGAGCGACGGCTTTGTTACCTGTCATGTGATGTCTTTCAATGACTGCTATTTTACAAACATCTTGAGTTTTACTTATTTTCACTTGCCCTGACTCAACCTGTACGGTTTTCCACACTTCTTTGGTTTCCACATGGTTCTCAGTTACCTGAATCACTCTTGCTTTTAGCTCTCCACCAGAAATAGGAGCTTTTATGACAAAGTCCTCAGGCCGCACTGTTTCCGCAAGATGAACTGTTCCAAGCGCATCTTGAGGGTAAATATAAGGTTCCCACTCCGCAACCATCTCTCCTGCACGGGCAACGACTTGACCCGCAGCAATCGTCGTATCCACATCGACATCTGCAAGGCGTCCATTCAAGAGGATAATATCCGCAATGGAACCTGGGGTGATCGAACCCACATCCCGCTGAACACCAAAACGTTCCGCAGTGTTAATGGTCGCCATTTGAAATGCGGTTACCGGCTTCAAGCCTTGTGAAATAGCAAGCCTTACTACAAAATTCATATGTCCTTCATCCAGCAAAGACTCGGAACTGCGATCGTCGGTGACAAGCATCATCCGCCGAGTATCAAGACCTAGCTCAGTTGCTGCTTTAATTGTCTCTGCAACATCGTGCCAAGCTGAACCTTGACGCAGTTTTGCATACATTCCGAGTCGAATACGTTCTGCCACATCTTCTTTGGTTACACATTCATGATCTCCCGTAACGCCTGCAGCAGCATACACGGGAAGTCTCCAGTCATCCGATGCCCATGTAAAGTGACCATCTACTGCTTTTCCTGCCCGAAGTGTCGCTTCAATTTCGCCAATCATTTTGTCATCACCATACACTACGCCTGGGAAATTCATAACTTCGCCGAGTCCAATCATATCCGGTCCCCAAGACAAAGCTTCTGCCACTTCCTCTGGTCCAATCCATGCGCCCGTCGTTTCGAGTTCCGGACTTGTGGAAGGTACACAAGAAGGAGCCTGCATGTAAGCGGCAAGCGGTGTAGTTCTTGCTTCCTCCAGCATATACTTGAGCCCTTTTAAACCTAAAACATTGGATATCTCATGGGCATCAAAAAATCCTCCCGTTGTGCCCAGCGGTAATACGGCTCTTGCAAACTCAGATACTTTAAGCTGTGTACTTTCAATATGACAATGTCCATCCATCAGCCCAGGTGCTATGTACTGTCCCGTTGCGTCAATGATTTCTGTGTCCGGTCCAATTGTATGCGAAACATCTTTACCGACATAAGCAATTCTGGATCCTTGAACAGCAACGGACATATGATCTAAGATCTCACCAGAAATAACATTAACAAGTGTACCGCCTTGAATGACAAGCGATGCCTTCATATCTCCTCTTGCAGTAGCCACCAGATCTTTTACACAATCGGCTAAGGCAGGTCTTTCAAAGCGTTTCGTTTTCAACATAAGCTCCCCCATTCGTACCATCCATGAAAAAATATATTGTTATCGATTATAGTAGTCCGATCCTCACATGTAAACAAATTTAACTCAAATTGTATTATCATTTCAGTAAGGTAACCAAAAGATCAATAATTATACCAAAATATAACATTGGATATTCAATATTCCTTTCATTTTATGTAAATGTTTTGAATATCATCCATTCGTTTGATTTACATACAAAAAAGCATTCCAGATCGAATCTGAAATGCTTTGAATTTCTTTTTTGTTATTTGCTCTGGAACTCCCTCGTTTGTCTATATCGTTCAGAAGGTACATCTGAAACAAAGGGACTCACAGGGCCAAGAGAATAAATGTCCAGTAAATGCATAGCTCTTGTACATGCAGTATAAAACAGCTTCCGCTCGCTTTCAGCTGCATACATTGCTTCCGATCCATCATAGATGAGAACGGCATCAAATTCGACGCCTTTTGCAAGGTAGGCCGGAATGATCTGTACACCTTTGTCGAAACCAAGTGTCGTTTTCTTGACCAGTTTGGTTGGCACACTGAGTTTATTCGACATTCGTTCCTGTACCTCTTTACTTTGATCTGCGGATTTACAAATGACGGCAACCGATTCATACCCTTCCGAAATCAATTGTTCTAATTGATGCTGAATGGCTTCTTCCATATCATCTCGTTTTCCATATTCACGGACTGTCGGCAGTTCTCCCTCCCGATTAAAAGGAAGAATTTCTTCCCCATACGGCAGCATCGCTTTCGTAAACTCCACAATCTCTTTGGTAGAGCGATAACTTCGAGTCAGACGAATTACTTCCGCTGATTCATTCCCGAAGATTTCTCCAAGCGGGCTTGCTGTCTGGAGTACAGACGAATGAGCATAAATTGCCTGATTAAAATCACCCAACGCTGTCATTTTCGCACGAGGGAATATTCGTTTGAAGAAGGCCAACTGAAAAGGTGAATAGTCTTGCGCTTCGTCGATAATGACATGGCGAATACCTGCAAAAATCCGGAATCCAAGCAAAGAATCTTTTAAATACAAAAACGGCGTCGTATCTTCATAGGCCAGTTCCTGTGCCTGTAAATGATCCGTAGTGAACCGGCTAATTTCTTCCCAGGCAGACGGCAGGTTCATTCCTGCAGAAATACGAGACAGCACCTGACTATCTTTAAAAATGGCACGGTACAAATTTTTCATATCTACAAAACGGGTTGCCTTTACCCATTTTCTAAGGGGTTTTAACCGATCGGACACAACCATTCGAGCCAAAATTTCTCGCTCCAGATCAAAGTCATCAAACGTTTCTTTTTTGCCCTGCTGTTTCCGTTTTAACCTTTGATAAGCCCGGTGATAGTCTTCTTTACTCAAGAGTTGAATTTGTTCATCTACCCACGGTGCATCCAGTTCACTTTTCCCGAAAATAGATAGTTCCTTAAGCAGCCATTCTTTTAAGAGCTCTAATCGGTTAGCAATAAGAATGCTTTGATCGTACTCATAAAATTTAATACGGATCTGCTCAGCAGATACCACTTCCCTGCCTAAAAATCGCAGCGGCCTAAACATCATCCCGCGCTCAGCAAGAATTTCTTTATATCTTGTAATCATCGTAAGGAACGACTGGGATGACTTGAATTCAATACCCTGAATTCTTGCCTCATAGGAGGGGTCCTCTTTCTGAGCCAACACATATTCTAACTGCACAAATGGATCTTCCAGCTGAAATTCTCTACCAATCCGGCGCTCCAAATACTCTTGAAATGTCGTTTGCAACATGTTTTCTTCGCCAAGCTCGGGAAGTACAGTAGAAACATAACTGTTAAACATCGGATTTGGTGAAAATAGAATCATCTGATCTGCCTTCAGATGTTCTCTATCTTTATATAGCAGATACGCTACACGCTGAAGTGCTGCAGACGTCTTTCCACTTCCTGCTGCTCCTTGCACAATTAAAAACTTACTCTTGTCATTTCGTATAATTTGGTTCTGTTCTTTCTGGATAGTGGCTACAATGCTCTTCATGGTCGCGTCAGAACTTCGACTCAGTACAGCTTGCAACAATTGATCCCCAATCGTTACCCCAGTATCAAACATAAACTTGATGTCTGCATCTCGAATCGTAAACTGACGCTTTAGTGTAATTTCCCCTTCAATTAAACCTGAGGGAGTATGATAGGATGAGTGTCCCGGTGCCCCGTCATAATACAGGTTAGAAATCGGAGCTCGCCAGTCATACACAAGAAAGTCCTGGTCATTTTCCGACAGAAAGGACGCAATACCAAGATAAATCGATTCTTTCTCCTGAGATCCATCTTCGGTAAAATCGATCCGTCCAAAGTAAGGATTGGAGACGAGCTTATTCATCTTACCAAGCGCCTGAAATGTATTCTTGTGACTGCGTTCCCGTTCGGATAAGACCTCAGACTGCTGTCTTAGATTGGTGGAAGTTTCACCCACATCATCTGCTTCGCTGAAGTTAATCGTTACTTCATCCCAAAAGTCTTTTCTCATCTCGACGACCTCGCCGCGAACAGAACCCACTTCTTTTTCAAGTTTTGTAATGGCTTGGCGAATCTGCCTTGTTACTTCATCTACTCTAGCTTGTTCAAGTTGCCATTCTTTGTCCGTGCTCAAGATAACCGCTCCTTTGTACTTAACTTTATGTCAATATGGATTTTGTTTAAGTGCATCCACCTGCTCTTGCCATCTTTTGATCACTGAATCCGGATTGAGTAACTTCACCTGAATCCCAGACTCGATCCGAGCATATTTAGCTTGATCTATTTTTAACGCATGAATATGCGCACTGAATCGTTCTCTTGTATGTATATCTGAGTTTACTGGCGGAAGATGCACAGTTTGGATTTTTATATAATATACAAGGCCCTGGTCAATAATAACGAGTTGTGCTTTTTGGCTTCGGATGAGGTTCATTGTCGTCATCGTTCCTGGCCAAAGTGCAATTCGAAACGTAAAAGCGTCGCACGCAACCAGTTCACCAACGCTGATCATGGCAGAGTGAGGATAACCGTCCTCATTTACCGTTTGTAAAATAAATGCCTCTTGCTGTTTGTCTTCTAACTGTTCTCCGCTTAGCAGGGTCATCAGTGCTTCTGGAATGACGGTTTTCATCATTTCATTTATACCTCCCGGCACATACAAAAAGAATAAACCCGGACAATGTAGTCGGTGTCCGGGCTGTTTTATTATTGTATCCAATCCACCAAGTGGATGCAAATAAAAGGATCACACTTGCTGGAGGGTTATTTTTTCAACCAGGCAGCAAGTCCTTCGGCAGAATCTTTATTGTCTTCAGAATCCAAAATATGATCCGCAAGTCTGTTCAAACGTTCTAGTTGGTAACCATAATCATACATAGCGGCAGCAACGATCGAAAGTCTGAGCATTCCCTCTCTATCAAATTCAATTCGTTCGATGGCAGACTCCATAAACTCAACATTCGTCCTTACGATCTCTTCCCCTTCATGATCATTCGGTTTTAGTTTATCTTCAAACTTCAATAATACATGCTCATGAAACTTAATGAGTTTCTCCAGATGGTTGTCAAAATATTCATCCGTTTTGTCTGTTCGTTCCGCCTGAAAATAATGACGATCTACCGAATCAAGTACCGCGTACCCCTTCTGAAGACTGGATAACATCAGTTTGTAGACGACCATCTGCCTTGTCGTACTGAACTTCGCTTTTTTCAGTTTTTGAGTTTCTTCCTCAAACAAACGATACTTATCAACAAGGGACTTAATCTGCCCCTCCAAATCATTCTTCTCATCTCGGAACACCGACTCCTTGATTTCATCCGATATCGAAGTTCGCAAGAGAAGTGACATTCGGTCAAACACACTACGAATTTGCATCACAAACTGAAGTTTGGGCTTCGGAGGTGACACGGTTACATTAATGACTGATGCGGAGATGATCCCTACAAGGGTAAGTAAAAATCGATTCAGTGCATAATTCCAGTCGCCGGAGGCTTCCATAATAGAGACAACGGTTACCAAGGTTAGGCCAATCGTATCTCCCATATTCAGTTTTAGACAAATACTAATGACGAGTATGCATGCGAGCCCCATCGCAATGGGTTCATTGGAGAACACCATTCCCCCTATGAGTGCAACGATCGCACCAAGTGTAGTGGATTGAAGCTGATCCAGAAAATATCGCCACGAACGGTAGATGGAAGGTTGCATGGCAAAGATAGCTGCGATCGCTGCACCAACAGGTGACTGATCAATGCCCAGCAACATGCTTACGTAGAGGGCCAGTGTAACTGCAATTCCGGTTTTCAAGACACGAGCGCCAAAAGACATGTCTCTCT
Source organism: Paenibacillus sp. Marseille-Q4541 (assembly GCF_018310695.1). Lineage (GTDB taxonomy): Bacteria > Bacillota > Bacilli > Paenibacillales > Paenibacillaceae > Paenibacillus. The sequence continues at coordinate 45,021 of NZ_JAGXCY010000010.1, forward strand.
TCCCTCCTTATTCTTTATATATCCATGAATGATATCGATGTTAATTTTCATATTCTGTTAAAAAAGTACTAGCAAATCTTTCCTCTAAAAAGCATAACGATTCATTGTAACATATCTTATTATGACTGACGAGTGTATTTTTAACAGCAATTTTATTAAAACCCTCGGTAGATAAAAATTTTTCCTGAAATCCCATTGTATTATTTTACCTTGGTAAAAAAATTCCACCTCTATTGCATTTATTTTCCTCGGCAGGTAAACTGATTTCTGCATGGTAGGATGAAGTCATATTATATATCTTCTTTCATTCATATAGCCATAGCTACTAACCTACACAACCAAGAGGAGTTGACATCATGCTGAGAAAGCAATTGGGCCTATTAACCCTCGCTCTAGTAATGGTATTGTCCATCATGGGCGGGACAGCAGAAGCTGCTGTTGCACAGAAGCAAATCCGGGTATATCTGGATAATGTTGAAATGAAATTTGATGTTGCACCAACCATCAAAAGTGGAGTAACTTTTGTACAATTCCGTCCCCTTTTTGAAGGATTGGATTACAGTGTGAAATGGAATAATGCGGCTAAACGAATTAACGCAGACAATGGTGAAACCAAACTGCAATTAATCGTAGGTAAGAACACCGCACACATTGACGGCCAAAGAACGGACTTACCTGCTGCTCCATACATAACTAAAGGAAGTACTTTAGTACCGCTTCGTTTTGTAGCAGAAGCTACTGGTTATAAAGTAACCTGGAATCAACAAAAGAAAACCATTCATATCGAAACAGGTAAAGTGGATGACAAAACAAAAGCCCAGGTTACTGCATTTCTGAACAAACTTAGTCAAGCGGAAAATGAGCGCAGCCTCGCAAAAGTAAAAGCGCTGGTTGATATTGACGCTCCTTTCTATGATGAAATGATTCATGTTTATAGTGAATATTTCAAATCAAAAGGCAAGGTTACGTACACTAATATCGATCCTGTCTACACGGATGAGTATGGAATTACGGTGTATGCAACCAAAACAAACACTTGGATCAGTGGACCTTTTTATTTTGATGTCAAAGAGGAACTCGTTCTAGATTTAAGCAAATCTTCAAACGGAAATCTGAAATTGTATTACGAAGAATCTCTTTCTGATTCCTACAAAGCAGAAGAACTGATCGGTGAGAAACCGAACGTACCTGTTGAAGTAAAAACGGCAATCGAGCAAACCCTAAATACCCAATACGAAGGATTTAATACAGCGAATAAAAAGCTTGTTTTATCCGCATTTGATCCGACAACTTGGATTTATCGTGATTTGAAATCATTACTCGACGATGGATGGTTCGATTATTTTGAATATGATTTGTCTGCTTCGGAGATCAATGTAGTTAAGTACGATGGAGACACAGCGATCGTTCATACCGAAGAATCAGATATTGAAGGCGATAATACAAGTATGTACTACATGAAACAAAATGTATCAGGGAAATGGTTGATTGCAGACACTTTCGTCAAATTCCATGATGAAGAATATAATGCAGCGTCCCTGTCCTCAACAGAGGAGCATATTACCAAATCTATTCGGTAAATAGAAACAGACAAAGCCCGGTAACGCATCTGCGTTAACCGGGCTTTTTTTGCAACTCTAACTCTTATTACGAATTGTCACTGCTTTTTCTCGGTACCCTTCTTGCCACGCCCGTTTGAATTGCAGCTTCAATGACACGTTCCCGGATGCTTTTCACCACACGCTCATTAAAAACACTCGGAATAATATAATATTTGGTACGTTCCTCATCCGAAATGGATGAGGCAATTGCATTCGCTGCTGCGAGTTTCATCTCTTCATTAATTTCGGTTGCGCGGCAGTCCAGCGCTGCCCGGAAGATGCCGGGGAAACATAACACATTATTGATCTGATTCGGATAATCCGATCGTCCGGTCGCTACGACAGCAACGATATCTTCAATTAGATTTGGCATTATTTCGGGTACTGGATTTGCCATAGCGAATACAATTGGATCTTTCGCCATCGTGAGTATATGTTCTCTTGTAAGCAAGTTCCCGCGTGAAAGACCAATAAACACATCGGCCCCCTTCAAGACTTCATGAAGAGTCCCTTCCTCAAGTTCCGGATTTGTCCGTTCCGCATAGCTCTGCCAAACCGGATTCTCATACTTCTTCGTACGTATAAGTGCACCTTCACGATCAATTCCGATAAGCCGTTTTGCTCCAGCAGAAAGTAATATATTACTGCAGGCCACACCTGCTGCACCAATACCGCAGATAACGATCTTACTGTCTTCCAACGTTTTTCCAGCAAGTTTCAGTGCATTAATAAGACCAGCGTATAACACAACTGCCGTGCCATGCTGATCATCATGGAATACCGGAATGTCCAGTTCTTTGTTCAACCTCTCTTCAATCTCAAAACAACGCGGAGAGGAAATATCTTCAAGATTAATCCCGCCAAAAGCAGGCGAGATCGCTTTTATTGTTCGAATAATCTCTTCCGTATCTTGTGTTTGCAAGCAAATGGGAAATGCATCGACACCCGCGAATTGCTTGAATAGCATCGCTTTCCCTTCCATTACAGGCATCGCGGCTTCTGGCCCAATGTTACCAAGGCCTAGTACAGCACTTCCGTCGGAAACAACAGCTACCGTATTCCTTTTGATCGTTAGAGAGTAAGCCTTTTGCGGTTCCTCTGCAATCGCAGTACATACGCGAGCAACGTCTGGAGTGTATACTCTTGAGAGGTCTTCACGGTTGTTGATTGGCGTTTTGGGAGCGATTTCAATTTTGCCGCCCAAATGAAGCAGAAAGGTCCGGTCAGAGACATTAATAATCGTCACACCGTCCAATTTACGTACCTCATCTATAATTTTTTTGTTATGTTCACTGTCTGTGATCGCTACAGTCAAATCTCGTACCGTTACATCCTGATTGGTTGAGATCACATCAATAGCGACGATATCTCCCCCTGCAATAGAGATAGCAGAAGCTACTTCTCCAAAATTAATCGTCTTCGTTTTCATTTCAAGGCGGATGATGATACTGTTCCCGTCCAGATTACGCTGAATCATGATGTTCCCTCCCGCGATTAGTGTTCCTACTATCTTTCGTGATGATATAGCACTTTTCCTTCTCATCTCACGGATTTCAAGAAGAAAAACGACCTCCGTTCTTCTGATTGGAATTCATCAGAGTTGGAGGTCGCCTTTTTCTATTATGAGTGCTATAATCTATGGTTACGTTTCAAAATCCGAACGCTATGTGGTTCAAGTACCACCTGCTCTATAATCTCCTGACTACTGTCTACGGAAGGCAGCCCAATCTCCGTATATGTTCCATCTCCCAAGTGAAGGACTTGCTCTTCCCCCGTATAGTTCTGTACGAATACATAATCGTGTTGTCCATCCGTACGCACATGAGCAGTTACCCCGCGAGGAAACACACCTTGAATGGATTGCTTTAGCCCAGTTTCGTGGATCACTCCATTATAGAATGCTTCATGAAATGGCTCTTTATTACGGGAAGCAATATAGTAGGACTTTCCTTCTCCAAAGGTGTGCACCGTTACTGCTGGTCTACCCTTGTAAAAATCACTACCATATAAGGCTAATGCCTCTGCCCCTTCCAAATGAATCAAATCACAAAGTTCAACGGCCTCAAATGCGCCACTTAATCCTAAAGGATTATCCCCTAGCGCTTCAATTCGATTTACTTGACCGTCATGTAGTCCATCTATTTCCTCCGACCAGATACCAAGAGTCTTACGGAGCGGGCCTGGGAATCCTCCAAGATAACACAAGTCATTCTCATTAACGATACCCGACCAGTAAGTCGTTACCAAGGTTCCACCCTCCTGCACGTACTTCTCTATACGCTCACCAACGCCTGATTTCACCATATACAACATTGGAGCGATGACGAGTTTGTATTTGGTAAAATCGGCATCCATATTAATCATATCGACTGGAATTCCCTTATCCCAGAATACTTTATAATGTGCCTGAATAGTTTCATCATACTTAATTCCTACATTTCTAGGTCCTTGTGAATCCGTTACGGCCCAGCGGTTCTCCCAATCAAAGATAATGGCTACTTCTGCAGGAACTACCGTTCCAACAACATCGCCAAGCTCCATAAGAGCGCTTCCTACCTCTGTGACTTCCTCAAAAACACGTGTGTGTTCATTTCCTACATGGTCTACAACGGCTCCGTGCAGTTTTTCGCTCGATCCGCGGCTTTTACGCCACTGAAAATATTGCACCGTGTCCGAACCATGCGCTACGGCCTGAAGAGATGATAAGAGATGCATCCCTGGCTTTTTCAGCTTACTGACGTCCTGCCAGTTGGTCATACTTGGCGTACTTTCCATGAGCATAAACGGCTTACCGCCCTTAATCGAACGTACAATATCATGCATAAGAGCAACGGAAGCCGCTTGCTTGCTATCATCATTATCATCCATATCATGCCATGTCGGATAACTGTCCCAAGATAGAACATCGAGCACATCAGCAAATTTCCAGTAATCTAGTCCATCAAAATAACTCATGAAATTGGTAGTGACAGGTAAATTAGAATTCACCTTTTGAAGTGGGGCAATTTCATGCTTCAAAAAATCAAGTGTACGGTCGGTTACAAACCGTTTCCAGTCCAAATTCATGGCATGCACCTGAGTTTCGCCGTGCGGAGCCGGGGACTCGATCTGACTGAAATCGGTGTACGTATGACTCCAGAAGGTCGTCCACCACGAATGATTCAACTCGTCCAGCGTGACATATTTGTTTTTGACCCATTCCCTAAATGCATCCTGACAATAATCGCAGTGACAATCTCCACTAAGTTCATTGGAGATGTGCCAACCAATAACGGCGGGATGATTGGCATATCGCTCAGCAAGTTTCGTATTGATGATAGTTACCTTCTCACGATATACGGGAGATGAATAGCAGTGGTTATGGCGGAAACCGTGCAAGTTACGAACCCGGTTACTGCTAACTCGCAGTACTTCCGGATATTTCTGTGACATCCAAGCAGGTCTTGCTCCACTTGGTGTAGCAAGGAGTGCGTAAATTCCATTTTGGGCGAATGAATCCAGAATTTGATCAAGCCACTCAAAAGTGAACACACCTTCTTCCGGTTCTAAGGAAACCCATGAGAAAATACCAACAGACATCACATTGCAATGGGACTTCTTCATCAGCCTTATATCCTCTTCTAGTATTTCTGGATATCGCAGCCACTGCTCCGGGTTATAATCAGCACCATGTAGCATAACGGGCGCTTTATCAAATAGAGGCGGGTATTTTTTTATCATGAGATTGAAATCTCTCCTTTATCTGCTTCATTTCATTTATTAACCTTTGACAGAACCCACGGTCATTCCTTTAACAAAGAACTTTTGTAGGAAAGGATATACGATCAAAATCGGGGCGGCCCCAATAAAAATTTGTGCTGCTTTTACCGTTGTCTGGCTAATGAGCTCCATCTCCTGCGGATTCATGCTCATAGAGCTCATGTCACGCTGAATGATAACGGTTTGCAGAAACGTAGCCAGCGGAAAGTCTTTTGAATTATTTAAATATAGCAAACCATCAAACCAAGAATTCCAGTGATACACCATACTGAACAAACTAATTGTTGCAATCGACGGCAAGGAAATCGGCAAATATACAGAGAACAATGTTCGAAAATGTCCTGCTCCATCAATGAGAGATGCCTCTTCCAGTTCTTTCGGAATGCCTCTAAAGAAATTTAACATGAGAATAACGAGAAACGTATTTACTGCCGACGGCAGAACGAGCACCCAGAATGTATCCATTAATTGAAGAGATTGAATCACTTCATAGAAAGGTACCAGTCCCCCGTTAAACACCATACTAAAAACAAAGATCCAGGAATATACGGTTCTGCTTCGAAAAGCGCTATTTTCCTTAGACAATGGATAGGCTGCCAAAAAAGTAATGACAAGCGTAATTGCAGTACCGATGATCGTACGTAAGACGGAGACCATGATGGATCTCAGAAACGCTGGATTGTTAATTGTTTTTTTATAAGCTTCCAGTGAAAAATCAATCGGAATCAGAGATACCATATTGGCATCGGCCGCTGCTTTACTACTAAAGGAAATCGCGAGTACATGCACAAGTGGAATAATACAAAGTACAGCCAAACCAATGAGAAAAATCGTATTCAGAACATTAAAGACACGGTATGATTTTGATTTATGATACACAGGTTTTCCCTCACTCTCTTATCCTTAAATTAGAAGATACGGTACCCAGCCCATTTGTAGGCAAGTCTATAGGAGATCAAAATGAGGACCATGCTGATCACGGATTTAAACAGTCCAATTGCTGTACCAAAACCCATCTCTCCATTTAGAATCGCCGTCCGGTAGACAAAGGTGTCAATAATATCTCCTGTTTCATATACGAGCGGATTATAGAGGTTGAAGATCTGATCAAATCCGGCATTAAGTACATTCCCAAGCGCCAGCGTCCCTACCACAATGGTGATTGGAATTAAAGAAGGAATAGTGATATGCAGCGTCTGCTTAAAGCGGGTTGCACCATCCATTTCAGCTGCCTCATAAAGGGACGGATTAATCGTAGCTAGCGCCGCCAGGAAGATAATCGTGTTGTAACCAAACTCTTTCCATACATCCGATACAATCACAGTAAAACGAAACCAGTTATTATCTCCTAGAAATAAGATGGGACTCACTCCGAACTCCCCGAGCATTCGATTCACGAGTCCTCCCGGAGCGAGCAGGTCTACGAGTATCCCACCAAGGATGACCCAAGACAAAAAGTGAGGCAAATAAACTAAGGTTTGAATCGAACGCTGAAGCCCCATTTGCCTAATCTCGTTAAGTAGGATGGCGAACACAAACGGAACGAGAAGATTAAAAATCATTTTCGCTATAGCGATAACAAGCGTGTTCCAAATGACCTGCATACTGTCTTCTCTTTCAAACAAGTAACGAAAGTTATCCAGTCCCACCCATTCCGAACCTGTAATTCCTTCCCAAGGTTTGTAATTCTGAAAGGCCATGACAATTCCGCCCATTGGTAGATAACTAAATAACAATAAAAAGATCATGGCGGGCAGCAGCATTACATGAAAGGGCCATGTTTTTCTCAGTGATTTCATCCACTGTTCCTCCTAAAATTCGTCTCTCTCTTTGATTTCAAGTGAAGAAAAGCAGCATACATGATTGCATGCTGCTTTTCAGGCTATCAAGTAAGATGGTCGTGCGATTCTTTAATCGATTATTTTACGCTGTCATACCATGCATTAACTTCCTCGGTAATTTGGTCTCCGCCGCCTGCTTTCCAGGTCTGAACGAAAGAATCAAAGGAGTCTACTGGCTTGTTGCCATAAATAATTTCATTAAAAGTTTGATTCTCAATTTTATTAAGGTAATCGAGTTTCGATTTCATCGTTTCGGTAGGTGGTCCTGTAAACATATCTTTATATGAAATATCCTCTTGCGATACAAGAACTTTCGCCGCAGCTGGCGTCTCAAGTCCGTAATTGGCTTTCACTTCGCGTTCTAGTCTCGTTGTTGCTTCCTTGCCATCAGCGAGACTTAACAGTGCATTCATCTGGGCATCTGGAATTCGCGCACCATCTCGGACAAGCAGATAACGAAGCACGTTCACGTACCCACCGTCGATTTGGTCATACCTAAGCTGGTTTCCATTTGCGTCAAGTTGATAGTCATATCCTTCAAACAAACCAAAGTCATGTTTACTTCCCTCAGCCGGATCAGCAAATTGATCAAACAAATAGTTCTGGTAGGTAAAGAATGCTTCTGGATGTTCCATATCTTTCTTGATTAGCGTCACTCCGTTAGCAAAATGAGTTCCATGACGCATCGCAGTTCCGTCCGCTCCTGTTGGAATTGCGTAAGGCTTCCATACCGCCTGTGGATCATTTTTCACGGTATCTGTCAGCGGCCATCCGCTCATCCAATAGGGTCCAGGAATGATACCTGCTGTTCCTGCCACTGCTGGCTCCGATGTTTTGTTCTCATCCCATAACGCCACTTCTTGCGGTATGTAGCCTTTTTCAAACCAACTTCTCAATGTTTCGAGTCCTTGTTTCATGCCTGGCTGTACGGATCCATATACGAGTTTTCCGTCTGCATCTAGATTCCACTGCTGAGGAAGTGTGCCTGATGCACCAAAGATCCACGAAGGATCACCCATCCAAGTATTCATTGAGTTTTTGAATCCAATGCTGAGTGGCACTACTTTATTTGGAGCAAGCCCACTCGGGTTATTGTTTTTAAAAGCATCCATTACTTGTTCGAGCTCAGCTATGGTTGTTGGAGCTTTAAGATTCAGTGCATCTAGCCAGTCTTGGCGAATCCATAGTAGATAATCATTGTTGTAGGCGTAGTCCAGAACCGGGATACCCATTTTTTTGCCGTCCCGTATAAAAGCGTTCCATACGGTTGGATCGATATCCATCGCTTTTTTCCAAGTGTCGGAAGCGTACTTGTCAAACAGATCTCCCACTTCACCGTACATACCTGAATCGATCAAGTCCTGTACGAGCTGTGTCTGATCAGCACCGATGGTCAGAATATCAGGCATGTCCTGTCTTGAGGACATTGATAACCTCACCTTTGTTGCAAAAGCACCATTCGTATCGGTTACAGACCATAAAGAGTTAATATTAATTCCTAGCTCTTCTTTTGCCCATTTCGTTGCTACGCTATTTTCTATCGTTTCACCATTTTTAAATGTCACTGCCGGATCGATTCCCCATGCTGTCGAGATTGTTACTTCCGGATCGTATTTCTCTTTGTATACGTTTTCAGTGTTTTGCGGAGCAGATCCACTATTACTGCTTGAATCTTTACTTGAACAACCAATAAGGCCTGCACTGATTACCATCGTTATTGCAAGGGCAGCAAGTGATGATCTTTTAAATGTAAGTGCCATTTTGTTTCCCCCTAAACTTAATCTTTATATATTTCATTATGAGTTACATAGGATGTTTTTCCTATGACACTAATTTAAGGTTTCTGCACCTTTTTCAACCTATTGGTCTCTATATTCGTTAGGGGTTATGCCATAGTGTTTCTTAAACAGCTTGCTGAAGTATTGGGGATTCTGATATCCAAGCTCGGTAGTGATCTCATATATTTTTTTATTTGTATGTTTGAGCAGATATAGTGCTCGTTCCAACCGAATCCGAATGATATACTCACTCAGTCCTTCTCCAGTCTCAGCTTTGAAAATTTTGGACAAATACACCGGATGAAGAAAAACACGGTCTGCAATAGTTTTCACCGTAAGTTCGCTTCCCTCTTCAGTCGATATCATATCTTTCACTTGGCTTACAATATGGCTTTTCGGCGGAGAAGGAACCGACAATTCTTGCTCAAGTTTCATAAGAATTTGTTCCGTATATTGTTTCAGTAATGCTGGGTAATGAATCATTCGTTCAACGACATGGGGCTCAAGCCCTCGGGCATCCAGCTCACTGATGCGATGTCCTGTTTGATGCGTGACATACAAAAAGGAATTAATGATCGCCAAGTAAATTTCGTACATATGCTCACGGGAAACAGGGTGCTTCTCTATGACTGCAAACATTTCATTTAACCTAAGCGACGCTGCCTCCCACCCTTTACGTTCCAGAAGCTGCTGAAGCATCGGCGGTCTGTACAGTACTTCAAAAGCAGCCTTCGATGAAGGGGATTCTGTAGCCGTTTGATCTTTTTGCAGAAAAACAACCCCCGCCTCCATTTGACGATCCGCTAAATATACGGAGTTCAGGGCACGCCTATAGATTTCACTAATATCCTCAGGAAAGAAGCACGGAGGATTGACGATAACATGGACTTCTCCGCGCAAGTAGGACAAAACACTGGACCGAAACTTTTGGATGAGTGGCCTCAGATGTTTAGGTTCCAAACACTCCGATCCCATGCAAGCACCAATGTTGTTGTCCTTAGGTTGGAGCATCATTATCAGACAATGATGTGGAGTTCGACTTTGCCAAATCTGATAGGTGTCGCCAAAAATCTCCTCTGCCATATTACCGATCGCATACTCCATCAAGACTCTCGTCTTTCCATCGTGTTCCATAAACCCTTTATTTAATTGAACTAGAATCGTGATCGTCAGTGTTGAGACGGTTAGTGGAATCTCATAGTCGTGAAGCAGCTGTTCCGTTCTCATGAGCGGAATCTGTTCTCCAATAAGAAGTTGCTGCAATAAATTTTCGCGAAGTAAGGTGTAATCTGATTTACGCTGATATAGTAGCTGTTGATACTTATTTGCTTGCTTTCCTTGTTCTTCTATCGACTGAACAGCCTGCTTGACACTCTTTATAAAATCTTCATCATCTACGGGTTTGATTATGTAATCGATAGCACCTAATTGAACCGCCTTCTTAGCGTATTCGAATTCTCCGTAACCTGTCAGTAAAATGGAGCGAAGGTCCGGATACATAACACTCGCTTTTTCTATTAATTCAAGTCCACTCATACCTGGCATTCGTATGTCGGTAATCAAAATATCTATGGGATGAGCAGCGAGCTGCTGCAATGCTTCCCCTGCTGAATCACTCCGGTATACATTGCGAATCCCTAGCTCACTCCAAGGAATTGTCGCTTCCAGACTTTCTGTCACATAGGTCTCATCATCTACAAGTAATACATCCATCATGAACGTGTCATTCCTTCCTAAATTATAGATTATCCATATAAATGCTTGCTTTGAATCCACCCATTGGCGATTTTTCCACGGACAAATAACTTTTCTCGCCATATCTGAGCTGCATTCTTTGATTGACATTCCAAAGTCCACAGCCACTATGTTCGTCCATTGGTCTTGAAAGCTGGCTTCTAAGTCTATCAAGTCCTTCATCGTCAAGCCCCAGTCCATCATCTTCTACCTGAAGACACAGCATTCCCTCTTCTACAAAACCGGTCACTCGTATAAAACCAGATTCCAATGATCTTTCTATGCCATGAATGACCGCATTCTCAATAAGCGGCTGAAGAACAAGAGGCGGTACGAGCTGTTCGAGCATCTCATCTGGTATTTCAATTACATAATCTAGGCGGCTCATTCGCATTTTCTGAATCTTCAGATAAGATAGGACGAAATCGATTTCTTCTTTCATTGGAACGAGATCCTTTTCCTGACGGGTCGTGTACCGGTAGTAACGGGATAAGTTATGCGACATCGCTACGACTGCATCCATTTTGCCAAGTTTCGCCATACTCGTAATAAAGGAGAAACAATTATAGAAAAAGTGTGGATTGATTTGGGATTGAAGTTGCTTCAGCCTTGCTTCGCGAACCTGGATTTGTTCCAGATAAACGTGTTCAAATAGTTCCTGAATCTGGACGACCATAGAGTTAAAACGTTCTGATAAAAAACTAAATTCATTGCGGCCCTTTGGATCGAGCCTCACCGTATAGTCCCCCCGTTTTAATCGCTGAAAACCACGCATTAAATCTCTTACCGGAATCTGGACTTGAACATATAACAAGTAGGCAGCCAGGAAACTCATAAATAGCAAACAAGCAACAGCCCCGTAGAACAACTGATTGGATTGTTTGATGGGAGCAAGTACATCCGTAAGTGGAATGTAATCGATCAAATACCACCCCGTAGCAGGAGAAAGTACCATGTGTACGCTATAGACGTCTTCACCCAGCTCAACTGTCCGATAGTCCACGTCTTTGATCTGTGTAAAATCAAGCTGTGTCAGCAGCTCATTACTTCGTGTAAGGTCAGCTGTTCGGTTATAGATCGTACCTGTTCCTGGCTTGTAATAAAAAGGATCTCTTCTTCCGTTACTTTTGAATTTATCCAGCATGTCTTGGATGTTAGTGCTGTCAAATTCAATTTTGATAATACTACTCGCATTTTTCACCGCATCTTTGGCTGAATAGGGTGACACCGTATACCATGAAAAAAGATAACGCTCACTATTACCTGTCGTCACCTTCCGTACCTGCCAGCCTGGTGAGTTCGCCCTTTCTAGTTCACTCTTATCGTATGACCTAGCATTGCCTTCGGTAATCATTCTTTTCATAGAAGGTGAATATAAGGACAAATTGCTCCTCCAATTCGAGGAGCTTTCCTGAATACTCAGCTTGTTCTGTATTCTTTTCACTTGATTAATGAGGTCTAGATTTAAGTACTCGCTATCCAAATACTGATCCTCAAAGCTTTCAATATCCGGATCATGTATTAATAAAATGGGCCAGGAAGATAATTCATCAATGCTCGTGTTCACCTGACTTTGAAAAAATGCGAGCTGATTACTGCTCGAGCGGTTCAATTCATTTACGACTACATCCGTCGCCATTTTGTTGGAATAACTGTACAGCAGTACGACGGGAATGAGCATAACTACGATGAGAAGAACGATCTTGTTGAACAAATGATATCGAAACATAGCAGAGTGACTCACCTCATGTATTGGAATAATAGAACAATCGTAAAGATCAATAACAAGGAATAAAAGTTCAGTAAACATCGAAATATGTCGACGAACTCATTGTAAGCGTTTCACCTAAAAAAAGTAATTCTTTTTTTGATTTACATTCAAATAAGGCAGACCAAAGGTCTGCCTTACGAACTACACTGACATATTACAGCACACCATTTTGACATTATTCGAGAGCTTGATAATTATTTTGTCAAACTTTAGATGTATCAAGAAAATACATCTTTCTATCCGATTCGTACTGTTTTGCACTGGGTTACCTATATATCGAATTTTGTTAGTTAACCGTTATAGATATTACGTAAACACCTGCTCAATTTGCTGTATAGCCCATTCCAGATCCTGATGAGAAATAACGAGTGGCGGAGCAAATCGAATCACCGTTTCATGCGTTTCTTTACATAGCAGCCCGAGCTGCATTAGTTTTTCACAATAAGGTCTTGCTGGACCTCTCGTCTCGACCCCAATAAATAAACCACGTCCGCGGATCGATACGATATCCTTACAATCCATGTTGTGTAACCTTTTCATCATCATTTCACCGAGTTCGAGTGAGCGATCTGCAAGCTTCTCTTCCTCAATCACGGCAAGAGCAGCAACAGCCACGCTGCTAGCGAGTGGATTCCCCCCAAATGTTGACCCGTGTGACCCTGGTTCGAATAATCCAAGAATTTCGTTATCCGCGGCAATCGCAGATACAGGAAGAACACCACCCCCCAGCGCTTTTCCCATAATGTACATATCCGGGATAACCTGCTCCCAGTCGCATGCAAATCGCTTTCCTGTCCTACCGAACCCGGTCTGAATTTCGTCTGCTAAAAGAAGTACATTTTCCTGATCACACAGTTCCCTTACTTCCCGAAGATATCCGCCATAAGGAATGACGATACCTGCCTCACCCTGAACAGGCTCTACCAGAAAAGCTGCTGTGTTTGGCGTAATCGCGGCTTTTAGTGCTTCCATATCCCCATAAGGGATGATGATGAATCCGGGAGTGAAGGGACCGAACTCCTTTTTATAATCCAGTTCTGACGAAAAAGAGGTAATCGTTGTTGTCCGTCCATGAAAATTACCTTCGCACACGATAATTTCTGCTTGATTCGGAACTACTCCCTTGACACGATAGGCCCAGCGGCGCGCTGCCTTCACTGCGGTTTCCACCGCTTCTGCCCCCGTGTTCATCGGCAGGATTTTATTTTTTCTAGTAAGCTTCGTTAGGACTTCCATGAGTTCTGCCAGTGGCGCATTATAAAAGGCTCGCGATGTTAAGGTCACCTCGTCTGCCTGACGTTTAAGCGCCTCAATAATTCTCGGATGACGATGCCCCTGATTCAATGCCGAGTAACCGCTGAGCATATCCATATAACGGCGTCCTTCTTGATCTTCTACCCACACTCCCTCCGCCTTATGAATCACAATCGGAAGCGGATGATAATTATGGGCTCCGAGCTTTTCGGTCTGAGACATAATGTCTGTTGAGGATTTCAAATGATTCGCCCTCCCTCTGTGCTGTTACAATCCTGATTCTCTATTTAATGTATGCGGTAGAGCAAAGGAATCATGATGTTTCAAAATAAAGAGACAGAAGCGCAAGTTTGGCACTCCTGTCTCTTATTTTGATATGTAGTCAACTCAAGTATTGAACCTCCAATACTTAGCAGAACGATCAGCAACTTGTCATAATAAGGACTCTCCGAATCAAGATATAAGGTACTCGCCCCAACGAGTAGCATTACTCCATTCATGACGCCAGAGGGTAACGAATCATCTCCTCAGCCTATTCACAGAATTAATCACAAGTCTGCCCTCCCTTTTCATTAATACCGTTTATGTCAACAGAAAGTTACCTGTTATTTCTATTTATACAACAATAATACTTCTTGTAATTGCCTTCTTAAGGAACGAACACCCAGAAAAAATGGCGCATACGATACAGCAAAAAGCAAACCACTCCGCCCAGAGTGAGAGGATGAATAGTTATGGTGATTCAATTACTTCCGCTTCACTACGTTTATTTAGCTTTTATCGTGTTTATTATGGTGCTGCTCATTCGTAGAAGAGACACAAGCGTCGTTTGCGTAATTGGTATTATCGCTCTCGGTTTTCTCGCTTCAGACAGTATCAGTGCTTCTATATCCGGTATCTTCGGCAGCTTTATATACGCAGCGAAAGAACTGATCAGTACCATTTTTATTATTTCTATCGTCGTTGCTATGAGTAGAGTGCTTGTTCGAACCGGTATCAACGAGATTATGGTTGCCCCTTTAACGAAGCTCATGCGTACACCCGCAATGGCTTTCTGGGGTATCGGTTTCATCATGCTATTCGTATCTCTTTTCTTCTGGCCTTCCCCTGGCGTCGCCCTTATTGGGGCTGTTATGCTGCCTGTCGCAATTAGAGTAGGTTTACCTGCCATCGGTGCCGCCATGGCTATGAATCTATTTGGCCACGGCATCGCTTTATCTGGTGACTATGTTATTCAGGGTGCTCCCAAACTGACTGCTGATGCCGCAGGATTACCTGTAGCCAGTGTGCTCGAAGCCAGCATTCCGCTAGTCATCACGATGGGATTGGTATCCACCATCACGGCCTATATTCTCCTTCGCCGAGATATGAAAAGAGGTACATTCCAGCAAATAGGATCTCCTTCTCCATCTAAAAACGGGCTGACTGAGAATACCTCTTCGACAGATCAACCTCCCCTCGCAGATCTTGCTATTCCACTTCGCACCAAAAAAATCGTAGCTGCTCTTATCCCTCTATTGTTTGCCCTCGATGTTGCTGCCATGTATGTATTAAAACTGCAAGGCGGGGATGCCACAGCACTGATTGGTGGAACCGCAGTTATTATACTGATTGCAGTAACGATGATTGCACACCGAAATAAAGGGCTAGAAGAAACAACCGAATATTTAATTGAAGGATTTCAATTTGGTTTTCGCGTCTTCGGACCTGTCATTCCCATTGCTGCTTTCTTTTACCTTGGAGATGCGGCACTCAGCGAGCTATTCCAGAATCCACTTCCTGAATCGTCTCATGGGATTGTGAATGACCTTGGTGTCGCCTTAGCACATCTGGTTCCACTAAATGAAACCATTGGGGCTATCATCATGACGCTGGTAGGAGCAATTACAGGCATGGACGGTTCCGGATTCTCTGGTATTTCTCTTGTCGGTTCGATCGCCCAAATGTTCTCTGCTTCTATTGATTCAGCTCCTCTGCTAACCGCACTTGGTCAAATTGCTGCCATCTGGGTAGGAGGTGGGACTCTCATTCCTTGGGCCCTCATTCCAGCTGCAGCGATTTGTAATGTAAGTCCTTTTGAGCTTGCGAGACGAAATTTAATTCCTGTTCTAACCGGGCTTACCATAACGACGATCGTCGCCATCTTTTTAATGTAGGTGAGATGCAACATTATTTCATGTATGTATTGCTTGATATCTAGAGTCCGACCATTTCAAGCTGTTCTCGCGAAGTGGACATTTCTAATTTGTAAGCTAATCTAATGTAACGTAAGAAAACTGCAGGCGAACTAGATTAAGCTAGTTCCCCCTGCAGTCTTTTTTGGCTTATTTATTTGCATTAATTATTTCATTAACTTCCTGTGTAATTTGATCACCGCCAAGCTTTTTCCAATTCGCCACAAAGTTATCAAACTCATCAATGGACAAGTTACCATAGATAATTTTCAGGAACGTCTCTGCTCTCAGTTTGTCCAATGTGGCTTGCTTGGTGTTCATCGTCTGTGTCGGTGCATAAATAAACTCATTCATCACAATTAAGTCATGATCACGATAATATTTAATTACTGCCTGTGAACTCTCTGGTCCAAAAATACGTTCCATATGCCATTTGTCGAGATTTCCATTACGATAATCCATAATATCATCATAGAACAGCTTTGCTTCAAGCTCTAATCCCGAAGTATCTCCCGTTTTGAGCGCCTGCTCCACTTCATCTTGTGCTTTTACGTTTTTGTTGGCTGGAAGGTTAGATACCGTTGCATTTTGAAAACCGAGCCCAGTTAATCCGTTCAAATAGTTCGCACGTTCTGTTTTTGCAGACTCACCAAACATTTTCTCTGCTTGAAAATTCAGCAGCTTAATTAATGCCTCAGGGTGTTCATACCCTTTGCGAACCGCGAATATTCCGCCTAGACTGAGGTGATTCTGGGTCTTTGCTGGTTCAGCATCAATGGATTGAACCGGATAGGGCAGCCAGTCAACATTTTTGTCCTTCTTGATCATGCTGCTAACCTGAAAAGGTGCCCATTGCGGCAGGAAGAACATCCCTGACTTGCCTGCATTCACATCCTCCATCATTTTTGCAAAATCCTTAACTCCAAACTCAGGATCAAGCACACCCTTTTTGTACAAATTTTGCAGTTCTCGCAATCCTTCCTTAACTTCAGATTGAATGGTGCCATTCACGACTTGACCTGATTCATCCTTGATCCATGTCTCAAGATATCCGTGATAACCAAGCAAGAAACCGTTAATTGGCAAATCCTTATTCAGTGCAATACCGAACGTATCATCTTTACCATTTCCGTCCGGATCTTCAAAGGTGAAGGCTTCCGCAATCTTAATGACGTCCTGCATACTCTTTGGAGCTTCGAGCCCCACTTTTTTGAGCCAATCCTGGCGAATCCAGATCATATCAGAAGAATCTAGTGATCCTGGGAAACTAACCATAGCGTATATTTTACCATCTTTGGTTACTGGCTTCAGACCTGCTCCATCTTCAGCGGACATAAATTCTTTTACAAGATTGGAAGCGTATTTGTCATACACTTCTGTCAAATCCTCCAGCATCCCTGCTTCATGCAGCTGTTCAAATTGAACGGCACTCACCTTCAACACATCCGGCAAATCTCCACTTGCAAGGGTAACGTTCATCTTATCATTGTAGTTGGTATCCGGCACAATCCAATCATAAGTTACTTCAATCCCAAGTTCATCCATATACCCCTTGGTCCAAATGTTCTTTGCATGAGTATCACCTTGGGCCAATGTTTCTTTTCCAGTCTCAGCCATAGTCGAGGTAAGCTTAATGGGTGGATCATACTTCGTAAGTGGTCCACCAGCATCCTTCTGTGTACTTGCCTTCGCTGGTTCATTTTCATTTCCCGCACCTGACGAACAGGCAGCAAGCGTTGCTGTCAGAACCATGGATAATGTTAATAATGAGAACTTCTTAAATGACATGTTCATACAAATCCCCCTTTTTGTTCCTCCGCGAGGTATGTATTCATTGTATTAAGAAAGCGCTAACACTTCGAGTGGACGAAGTTGACATATTGTATCTTTATTTTACCATTTCACATTCCTATCTAATTTTTTTGGTCGCGATACTCCTGAGGAGTACAACCGGTAGCTTTTTTGAAAAAACGATAAAAATAATGCTGGTCGCTGAATCCGACCTTGGCAGATATCTCGTGCATTTTATATCCAGAACTCAGTAACAGTTCTTTGCTCCGCTCAATCCGCCTGTCATGAATATAGTCGGATATCCCCTTTCCTGTAATCCGTTTATACCAACGGGACAGGTAGGAAGGATTAAGAGAAACTTCTTGTGCAATACGGGTTAGAGAAAGATCATCCTCCAAATGATGTTTGATGTAGTGATGGATTGTGATCAGAATTTGAGACTGGTCATTCAGGCGAGTATCACTTCTTTTCGAAATGATCCATTCAAATGCAGATTGATAAAAACCGACCAGTTCAGACCACGGAGTATGTATATCAAAATGTAACATCCGGGAAAGTGCCATTTCCTCTATGGAAGATTCATACAATCCCAGTTCGTGAAGTATTTCGATCAGTCCATTTCCTACTCCGGTGTAGATCTTCATTCGAAAGAACGGATCCTGCAGACCCTCTTTTGATGCTTCTGTCCATTTATGAAACGAGTCTACCCATTCTCTTTCACCAGCGGTTATACGCTCTTTAATCTGATCCATATAAAGAGCAGTAACCGCCTGCTGGCTGAGCAGATTTGGCTTATAGTCCGAATCCGGCTGTACTTGTACGCGAAGCAATTTTTCCATCCCGAGCCCCGGACCATCGTGAATTGACAACCGCAATCGTGCAATCGTTGGATTAAGATCCGCCCATTCTACTGCCTGATCACTCACCATAATAGATACCGATAGTTTCAAGCAATCCGCACACGATTGCTGCACAGACTCAAGCGTTCCATATACAAAACGAAAGGTTTGATCCCATTGCTCCTCTTGATTGAGGGGAAAATGCGAGTGTTCCTCGAAGGGTTGTATTAAACAAGCGATCACCTGATAATCCAGATCAATAGCCTTGGCGGTGGACTTGTCCTGAAGTAACTCCTCTGCTACATTAGCAACAGCATAACGAATCAAGCTCCGGTCAGATTGGGTTTGATATTCGTTCCATTCCTCTACTCGTATAATTACCGGAATAACGGGCTCTCCAGACCGGAGAGGAAGCTGTACGGCATCAAGTTCCTCCTGAAGCGAGGCATAATCTCGCTTTTCCGTCCGTTTCATGACATCAAGCAGCAATTGTCGCTGCAATTGAGGCAAAGCTCTTGGCAACTTACTGCGAAACCATGCATTCTGATAACGGAAGTCATTCTCTTCCGAGATTTGCTTAAGTGCCCGTTCTACCGCTGTACGAATATGACTCATACCCTCTGTCTTTAACAAGTAATCCACAACACAAGGATTTCTTATCGCCTGATGTGCATAATCAAATTCATTATGACCTGTCAAGAGTAGAACCTTACACCTTGGCCACCGATCCATGATTTTCTCTATAAGTTCCATTCCATCCATGCCAGGCATACAGATATCGCTGAGTACAACATCAATTTTGACCGAATTCAACCACTCAATCGCTTCAAAGGCAGAATAGACCTTAATAATCTCCATATCCTGAAAATTGGCTTTCTGAAAGAAGGCATATAATCCATCCAAAATAACCGGCTCATCATCTACAATAAGCATCCGCTGCATCCTACGATTCCCCTCTCCATGGAACATTCAAAGTGATACATAATCCGCCCAAATCACTGCGCCGAGCGCCAAGTCCGTAGTCCGTGCCGAATTTGATCCGCAGTCTTTGATGGACATTTATGAGCCCTGTAATTTCTTCATTCTCATGACGCTGTACAGACTTCTGGAAAGCAAGATGAAGGTTATTCAGAATTTCATCTGTTAACTCATCTCCATCATCCTCTATCCGAATGGACAAATTGCCATGATCCGACTTGTAGGACAGCTTAAACACTCCTCCACGGCTTCGTTTGGATAGCGCATGTTCAAAGACGTTTTCCACAATAGGCTGCATGATGACTCTTGGAACCGGAATTGCTCGGAAGTCAGCATTCATCTCTTCCACGTCCAATTGTATCCTTGATCCAAACCTGATTTTCTGAATGGCTGCGTAGACCAGAGCATGATCCACCTCTTCTCCGAGGGTAACCTCTGAATGCGAATCCCTGGACATATATCTGAAATATTGACCGAGGTAGTCAGTAAACTCCTGTATTAATTCCACATTTTCAACTTCAGCCATTTGTTTAATACTGAACAGGCTGTTGTATAAAAAATGAGGCTGAATCTGGGACTGCAGATGCTTAAGCTCTGCCTCACTAGTCCGAATCCGTGCAACAAAGTTTTCCTCAATAAGAATATGTAAGCGTTCTATCATATGGTTGAAACGAGAGTATAAATATCCGAATTCATCCCTCCTAGAGTGAGGAATATACGTATCCGGCTGACCCTGCTCTGCCATTCGAAAACCTTTAACCAGCGCAGATAATGGCTTGTGAATCGATCTATAGATTGAAAACGTAAAAATTATAATAATGACAATGGACATCAGTGTCAAAATCCATAACCATAGTTTGTATTGCTGAAGTGGTGCTTCAAGTTCATCTTCAGCAATGCTGGAAGTGAGTAGGAAAGAGTGATCGGGATCATAAAGTGAGTAATGTAAATAGAGATCGGACTTAAATCTTGTCACCTGCAAAGAACCCTGGGATTCGGGTAGTTTCGACTCTAATTGCTGAACAGAAGCAGCCTGATTTGATGAAGAAATTACAACTTGCTGTTTTTCACCAAAGCTCAGCGTAATGTCACTTCCCCCTGTTTCCGAAAGCTGCTGTAATTGCTGCTTCAGCTCTTCATCCGATAAACGAATCCCTAATATGAAATTGGGCGGTTCTTCATAATTCATATTATAAGGATTACTTTTGAGAAAATAGAGATTGTGATCCGAGTAGGACAACTCGCCATTTAGATTGCCCATCGTTACAAGCAGTTTTTTCCATTCCTCGTCATCCACATTTCGGATGCCATCTACCGCACTAACCCGTTTGTGAAGAGAGGGGACATAGTAAATAACATCACTGATATATGGACTTGTTACCATGATCTGATTCAATTTATTATGTATGTCATTCAAACTCGAAGTTACATCATACCTGCTCATAATGGTTGCTCGCGTACTTAGTGTCGACATCGTCTCATCAAATGAAAATTCATTCACTAGTCCGCTCATTCGCTCCAGCTCGAAATCCAGATGATTATAATAAAAATGCAGCTTTGATTCGTGCGCCCGTTCCACTTCCGTTTGCATCTGTGTGGAACTGTAATACGTAATCATAATACTTATCCCATACAATGGAAGAATGACCAACACAAAAGCAATCATTAACTTAACGACAATTGAATGGGTTCCCCAGCTTCCTCCAGCATATTTCATCGTCCCCTTGGCTCCTCTCCTCAAAGGAAAAAAGGAGCCGGAAATCGGCTCCTCCATTTGGTTTTCCTCCTCACAAGCTTATCCCTTAACACTCCCAACAACAAGTCCATGAACAAAATATCTCTGTAGGAATGGATATACTAACAGTATCGGAATAACCGACAAAAATATCTGTGAAGCCTGGGTTGTTCTATCGGATACTTGACTTAATAATGTTGCATCTTCGAGCGTCATTATTTCACTCTGAATCATGGTAACTTGCTGTAACATCGACTGAAGATACGTAGCGAGCGGATAATGCTCCGGACTTTTCATATAGATCATCCCGTCAAACCACGCATTCCAATGACCCACCATGGAGAATAGTATAATGGTCGCGATACTAGGAAGTGAGATGGGGAGATATATACTCCATAACGTTCGAACGTGTCCGGCCCCATCCATCCATGATGCTTCTTCTAGCTCTTTGGGTAACCCCCGGAAGAAATTGAGCATGAGCAGTACGTTAAAGATGGGCACGGCTCCTGGCAAAATAAGCGCCCAGATCGAATCTAGCAGGCCCACTTCCTTCACCACAAGATAACCCGGGATAAGCCCCCCGCTGAACAACATCGTAAATACGAATAACCAAGCATAGAAAGTTCTTGAACGAAATCTGGTAGCTTCTTTGGAGAGAGGGTAGGCGACAAGCACTGTAAAGATTAAATTAATGGAGACTCCCAATACTACACGAAGGAGACTTGTGCCAAAGGAATTCAAAAACTGTTGATTCTCCAAAATATATTGATAAGACGATAAGGTAAAGTCCACTGGCCAAAATGTTACACTGCCCGCCTTGACTGCATCACTCGAGCTAAAGGAAATGGCCAAAATATTAACAATCGGAAACAGACAAAGTAAGGCAAGAATGGTAAGAATGACGTAATTGAATCCTAAAAACCATCGATAGGCTTTCGAAGTAAGGTGCATACTCCTGCCTCCTTTCTAGAAAATCCGATAATTAGCAAAGCGGTAAGCTAAAAAATAACCTAGTCCGATAAAAATGAAGGACACTACGGACTTAATAAGACCCAGTGCCGTAGATACCGAGTACTGCGCATCCTGTAATCCAATCCGATAGATCATCGTATCGAGAATATCTCCTGATTCATAGACGAGTGGATTGTAAAGGTTAAACACTTGATCAAAACCGCCATTGAGTACATTTCCAAGACTTAGCGTAACCATCAAAATTACGATGGGACGTATCCCTGGAAGTGTAATGTGCCATGTCTGCTTCCATTTCCCTGCGCCATCCATGACGGAAGCTTCATAAAGAGACTTATCAATATTCGTGAGTGCTGCCAAATAAATAATTGTGCCAAATCCGAATTCTTTCCATTGGTCTGTAATAACGAGTATGTAAGGAAACCATTCATTACTAGCTAGGAATTGAATCGGTTCAATACCTAAAGCCTTTAGTAACATATTAACGATCCCGCTGCTCGGGGATAACACGTCTACAATAATACCGGCAAGGATGACCCATGAGAAGAAATGCGGCATATAGATAACCGTTTGAATCGTTCGCTTGAATCCTGTTTTACCTACTTCATTGAGCAATAAGGCAACGAGCACCGGAATCACCAGACCAGAAACAATTTTCATCACGGATATGAACACCGTATTCCATACGACCTGTCCAAAACCAGGCAGATCAAACAGGTATCTGAAATTATCTAGGCCAACCCAGTTCATGTTTTTAAATCCGGAGATGGGAGAGAAATTCTGAAAGGCAATAGAGAGCCCAGCCATCGGAATGTAACCGAATACAATAATAACAATGAGTCCTGGCAAAATCATAAGATGAAGCGGAATGTTTCGTATAAATTGTTTGTAGTTGGAACGCATAAGCTGTCTCCTCCTTCAAATTTTATTATAGAAGCACGCCAGACTCTGCAATAGTGTAGGGTATTTACATTAGGTATCTTCTGTTGACTCTGCCTAAGGGCGTGTAATTAAGAATATAGTAATGCCTCCCTCCTGTAGTGACGAATATGTCTTCTACAAGATGGAGGCATTTGTTAGTTATTTATGATTCCAGGCAGTTCATCACCAGCACATTTACAGAATGCGCAGGAAGTTCAAGTACAACAGTGTCTTTTTGCAGTTCTATTTTTTGTCGCTGCGGGGTTATTTTTTCATCGTTCTTCTTGTTTACATTTGGCACATGTAGCAGACTTTCCTCTCCACTCAGGGTGATCAGTGTTGCACTCGTTCCCACATTTAAATCCTGCAGGCAAATCCGCGTTCCCTTATCTACACCGTCTGCATTGACCAATTTCACATATATATGCTTTGCATCTCTCGTAACCGAATGGAATACCTCCCGGTTGTACGCTTCAAGCTTGTAATCCAGCATTTTACTAGTAAAATTCCCGCTTTGGTAGGAACAAATCAGGCTATTTCCGGTCTCTCCTCCATAATTAACGGTAATGATGTAATCCGTCTCGTTCTCCAGCGGTTCATAGTTCGCCGCTCTAAGGTTTCCTGCTGCTGAACTGGATGAATAATCCCCCAGTGTATATCCTTGAGTACCTTGTTTATACACTTTTACTCCTGTTGCTTGACCTCCATAACTGATGGCTTATTCAATCACATCTTTTTTCTCAGGGGAAATATCCGTCAGTCCCACACCAATATAGAATCCGTCCTGACCTGATATCCGGTGTGCCTCAACCTGTACCTTGTAGTGTGTCCATTCATCATTCATCAGATATAACCCGTTTAGGCCGCTCGCCTGTGACTTCAAAATTAAACCTAAGCCAGGTTCCGCCTTATATCCTTCTGATCCAGGAATGAGGCTCCATGCTTTACAGGGTGCCCCTTGTTCCCTGAAATCTTCTTCAAAAAGGATACTGCCATCCCTATTCGATGTAACGACAACTTTCTTCACAACAATGTCGGCATTGCCTGTAGCAATCTCGATCCCGCCACGCGGAATAAGTTCCACCTGCTTACCTTTGCTATATGTATCAAAGGAAGTGCCAAGCACCTGATCGCCAGCATATTTGGCAAAAAGCTGCTGCACATAATAATTGGGTGTAAACCACACCGTTTCATCATCAAACCAGATGCAATCCGGTGTCCAGCGGTACGTACCATCTGTAAGTACCTTATTGAACAATGGCGCATAAGCCGCCATGCGGACCACATCCGCATTATTTTCAAAACCGGTCATGACCGCAGCTTCAGCTACAGCTCCTGCCAGTGTGTTTTTATCCGTGGAAGCATATTCCCCCACAAATACCTTGGACGTCTCTTTCCAGTTGATACTTCCATCCGCGTAGTAGGCCCGCTCATAGTAGTTGTAACGGTCCGCATTGTTCAGCAAATATTCATTAGACCTGTAGTAATGCTCATCCGCAATCGTATCCATATAGTTTTTCTGATTCTCATACCAGGTTACTGTTTCCTCAATGACCTCTATGCCATCGGCAAAAGCGACTTGGGCTGATCCGGTGAGATTTCCACTAAGGAATTTCCATCCTTGCTGATAAGCATCGTCATCTGCCTGTGCACCAACCGTTGAAATAATATGTAGTTCATGGTTCGGATAATGAAGCTTCATGTATTCATCAATCGATGTTTTAAAAACTTCAACGTTGGCGAAAAACTCATATCCAAAGTTTTCATTTCCTACGCCCAGGTAACGAAGATCAAATGGCTCCGGATGACCCATGCTGCTGCGTACTCTTGCCCATTCGTTATGATCCGTATCCGTGCTGAGTGCAAAGTCAATCAGATCAGTAAAGTTCTTGATATAGTACTCCCTTAATGCTCCCCCTGCCGGATGTGCATAGTTCGAACGCGCCTGACACAAAACACCGCATGCCATGACGGGAACTGGAAGGGCATTCAGATCCTCAGCCAATTGGAAGTATTCCATATAGCCAAGTCCCATTGTCATCATGTAGCCCCAGACATTGTAGTTCTCTTTTCTCCGTTCTACTTCACCTATAGATTCTTTCCAATCGTAGACATTCTCCCAAATAAAAGAGCCCTCTGAGATACAACCTCCCGGAAAACGCAGAAACGTCGGATGCAGATCGACAAGTGCCTGAACCAGATCCTTTCTCAGTCGATAATTGGGATTTCCCGTGTAATTGGCGTGTGCAGAAGCAGATATCTTATTTCCACCATTTGAGTCTGCTCCCCATACATTTTGCGGCATCAACGACACCATATCGATAGAAATATCACCTTTGAAAGTGAGTACCAACTGGCCTAGGGCCGTCTTAGTTCCTGTAAGAACAATACTGTGTTGATCTTGTTTGCCATATTTCTTCCAAGAACCCCCACCTTCTATATGAATTGTGAATGGCTCACTGATAGGCTCATTGTTTGTATCCTGTAACTGAACTGTTATAGCACCTAGAGCATCCGATTTCGCCCAAACGGTAAAATCATAGTTCTCTCCCTGCTTAATCGACATCGCACAATGTTGATTGGAATCCGAGAAACCGCGATTGCGAATCGTTGCCCCCTCCTGGACCGTTACATAATAAGCGTTCACATCTGGATCATCCAGTCCAAAGTGTTCATTTAATCCGCCTTTATTCTGCACATTCATCTGATGGGTATCTCCAGACCACGCAAACAAAGGATCACGATTTCGGCCGGTAGAACAACCGCAGGCTCCAGATTCAGGTGAGTATGTGTCAAATGCAAAAGATTCAAACGAGCGATTCTGTACCAGCTCCGCATAGATTCCACCATCGGCGGCATTGTTAATATCCTCGTAAAAAAGTCCGTACATAACTTCACTGATATCAGCAACCTTTTGATTCCCGTGTATCGTGACTGTATATGGAGGGAGCTGCTCCGGTACAACGGTTGTATCAAAATGTTTGCTCAGCGTACTCTCCCCTTTACGCAATACTGCACTGAGTCTAATTTCCTCAGGGAAAGTGATGGACTGAACCTCACCGCTGTGAGAGAGAGATTCCGGACGACTCGAGTTCCAGCTCACCTGTACTTTATCCCCGAGTAAACTAGCGGGCAATGAAACGTCTCTTGTAATAATTTTTGTTGGAAAAGATAAATATTTATCTGCGAGTTTCACAATCTCTTCATCCGTCAATGACTCGCACATTACTTCGATTACTTCATCCATGGTCAGGCCAGCTTGATAAATTCGAAAATCCGACAATGCCCCTGTAAAATCCACATCGGCTGGATACTGAGACCGTCCAATATAATTTTGACAATAATTCGCGGTATCCTTAAACGTATCAAACCATCTGCGCAGTTTAGCATAATTGCCGCTGGAGGTTTGGCTGATGGATCCGTCCGCTATTCTTTCCCCATTCACATAAACAATAGGGCCTGCACTGCCCAGCTTGCCTTCCTTGGTACCTACTACCGACAGAGCGATATGCATCCATTCTCCACTTACAAATCCGCGGCCGGGGTCCACTACCAGATCATCCCCGGCATTCAGTGTGCCTCTAAGCTGACGTGTCAAAAATATATTGGGGCTTTTCTCCCCCTTACCAAAGTCAAAAATTCTTTCCCAAACGTTGGAACCCTTGCCGAAGTTCACCCATGCAGTGACCGTCAGCCCCGTGTTATCGCTTACATCTTTAAGTAAACCGGATGGTAACTGTAAATAGGATGTTCCATTTCGCCCCCCCGAAAAAGTAGCAGCGGATCTGGCATAAACGAAAGAGAATTGTGGTGTCAGCTCACCGGAAGCTACTCCATTATGCCCGTTTCCTGAGCTGTCTTCACCGATGTTTTCCACATTATCGAATTTGTAATGTGCGATGAGTTTTTCTTTGAAACTGCTCATTCTATAGCCTCCTATGTATATCACTATTTAATTTCTATAAATGTAAATCGATTTATAAATATATAAAACGATCATTTACACGTATAGTACTCATTTTGAACAGATTTTTCAATAACAAATATGTAAAGTGATTGATTAGTTCACGAAAAAAAGGACTCTACATAGAGTCCTTTGCTTATTTTAGGCTATAACAATTGGGTTTATTTCTGCAAAATATGCTTTACCCTGCCTACATCGCCACTTGTCAGTCTTACTTTGATTCCATGTGGATGATTAGGTGAATTCGTCAAAATATCCTTTACAATACCTCTTGTTAATTTCCCCGTTCTTTGATCCTGTTTCAATACAATATCTACTTCAAGACCCGCACGAATATCGGCTCTACTATTCCCATTCATTGCTCTCTTCTCCCCTTCTCCTACATTCCCCAAAATTCAAGGAAGTTCCATGACTTCCTTCTCCTTCGTCTTCAGCAGCTCCGAGACGGTAACAAATTGATATCCTTGCTTTTTCAATTCAGGTAAAATGCGTTCTAGTGCTTTCACCGTTTGACTTTGTCCGTGTACATTGTCATGAAAAAGAACGATATCCCCATTGCGAGCATTACGAAGTACTTTATTTATAATACGCTGTTTTCCTGGTCTACTCCAGTCTGCTGTATCCTGATGCCATGACCATAGTACAATGGTATATCCCCTTTTTTTAGCACTTTCAAGCACAATATCGTTATATACACCACCTGGGGGGCGGAAAAGAGTGGGTTTCGGTGCTCCTGCCTCTTCGATGATCCGGTCTGTATCTTCTAGTTCTTTCATGTAATCCTCTTTTTTCTTGATTTGATCCGCAAAGGTATGAAAATAGGTGTGATTGCCAACTTCATGTCCTTCCGCTATTTCCCTACGAATAAGGTGACCTTTGGTTTTTGATTGCTGGCCTACAACAAAGAAAGTAGCTTTCGCATCGTATTTTTTGAGAAGCTCCAAAATTTGCACAGTTTCTTCCTCATCTGGCCCGTCATCAAAAGTGAAAGCGATCTGTTTCTTGGAAACAGGAGCTTCCCATACGATGTCTCCCCTTTTTTCATAATAAGTCCGATCCTTTATAATAGGCTGACTTGCTTTTACATCAGGGGCAATCAAAGCACATACAAGCGTAGTGGATGCTAATGCAAATAGCCATTTTCTTATCGTCATATCATCCTCACCTTACATTCGTCTTGTGTACATAACATGCTCAGTAGTATCCCACAAAGAAGAGGAAATATAAAAATTTCGATTTGTAAAAAAATACTTTGAAGTTTCATTACAAAATACAGGAAAGGTATCTACCCCTTAACATATTAAAAGAGTTGTCCCCAATGCCATCACAGCAATAAAGACAACTCTTCCTTCACTCAGTTCAATTATTCTTCACTAAGGAGATTAGACTCCAAATTATTGATATATTGACGCAAAGATGCTGCCGTATTTCGGTGAATATCCCCCGTCTCAAACATTTCTTGAACCGTATTTCGTTGTTCCTGGATTGCTTTAATTTGCAGTTCCAGTTTTTTCTCATTGAAAGCATCATCATCTAGCTCCATTGCTCCCCCGCGTAGCATGGACATAATGCGTTCATAGTTCGAAATAATCGTCAAGGATGCTGCCCGGTTATCTTCGTTCATCTGATTCCGAACTGCCGTAATGGCTTTGTCACAAGTTTGCATACGAAGGGCACGGGAAGCGTCTGCCCTTTCTCTCATCGGGTGATTCGAATCCACCCTTTTCTTCATGAAGATTCTCCCAATCGTTCGTCCGATACTTCGTAAAGAAGACCAGATTTGTGATTTCATCCGGCTGGACATTACGATTTCACGGCGATCCAGAACTTTCAAATAAAACATTGCTAGTTCCTCATTTACTTCTCCCGCTTTCAGGAGATGCTCAATTTCTTTTCGCTCTGCATGAATTGCTTTCATTCGAATAGCCAGTTCTTGTTTTTGATAAGTGCTTCCCCATTTTTTCTTATCATCTGAAGCGGAGTATCGAGTTAAATATTTATTTAGATCAGCGACAACCGATAGTACTGCTGCTTTGTTCTCATCATTCATTTCCGATTTTACAGCTAGAATCGAACGATGAAACATTTTGGCTAGAGCACGGACTTCAATGACATCGGTTCCAGCTTCCTCTTCTTTGTCAGCAATAATCGGCAGCGCAATACTTGCCGTAATTAGCGTCAATAAAATCACACCAGCAGATATAAAGAGGATGAGATCACGTTCAGGAAAAGGGGAGCCATCCATTAATACAAATGGGATTGAAAAAGCACCGGCAAGGGTTACGGCCCCGCGTACCCCAGACAACGTTGTTAAAATAATATGTTTAAATATAGGCTTTTCTTGTTTGTTCATCTTCCAAGCTGTCGTTTCAAACGCATAGATCCATACAAATCGGAGAACAAACAGCATGAGGGTGATGACGAAAATATAGGAAATGATTTGAACATGAATAAAAGCATTATTTTCCCATATCTTACTAATTACGTTCGGAAGCTGTAAGCCGAGAATAACAAACACAAGACCATTTAATATATAGACAATGACGGACCAAGTACTTTCAGCCACGATTTGCATTTTAGGTTGAATGGTATCTGCACGATCCCGGTCAATAGCATGAATAATACCACCTGCAACAACAGCTAGAATTCCTGATAAGCCAAGTTCTTCACTCACTAGGTAAATAATAAACGGAGTAATAATTTGAATAAGCATATGAACCGTTACGTCTTCCATCCCAAGTCGTCTAAGCAAAACTCCAAGCTTACGGATAAGAAAGGACATGATTGCTCCCAGAAGTAATCCTCCGACAGCGATAACGACAAAACTAACGGATGCCTCAGTTAAAGAAAATACACCCGTAACCGTTGCTGCAAGCGCAAATTTAAATGCGACAAGACCGGAAGCATCATTCATGAGCGCTTCCCCTTCGAGTGTTCGCAGTATGCTTTTCGGTAGATGAACCCGTTCTGCCATGGCCCCAACAGCTACTGCATCTGTCGGAGACAGAATCGCAGCAAGTGCAAATGCCGCTGGAAGTGGAATGCTAGGAATCAGCATATGAATACCGTACCCCGCCACAAGCACTGTTAAAAAAACGAGACCCAAAGCAAGCAATAGAATTGGAGTACGTAGACTCCATAGTTCGTCTCGCGGGGTCTTACGCCCATCATTATAAAGGAGCGGAGCTATGAACAGGACAAAAAACAGCTCCGGATTTAATTCCAGATGAACACCGAATGGTAAAATTTCAAAGACAACCCCAAGTGCTATTTGAATGAGTGGCACCGGAATAAAAGGAACAAACCGATTAATTACGTTGGATAATCCGATAATTATGAGCAGAATGAGTATTGTAATAAAAAGCTCCATACGTCATCATTTCCTCTCTTGCTTCTTTCCTCAGGGCTAGTATCAAGTGATTTCTACGTTTCGTAGTTTCCGTATCCTTGTTCGCTTCTATCCCATTTTTGATGTAACATGAAAGGACAGACGACTAAAAAGTAATGAAGCAAAGGATGAATAACATGGCTTTTGGCATTAGACGAAGTGAGCTTGAGGAGTGGAAAAATCAAGTCAGGGAAGGTCAAATTGCCTATCTGACTCATTACTGGATTGATCCCCGTTTCCCTAGTATTAAAAGTGTTACCAAGGTAGGGTGCTCCGATCTCAAGCGGCTGCAGAACTGGTGTAAGGAGCATGATCTTGATCCCAAATATATTCATCATCGAAATCCGTTTCCGCATTTTGATCTACTCGGACCAAGACAAAAGGAAATACTAAAGCAAGAGATGTTACATCATCATATACAAAGATTTAAATTATAAAAAAAAGACCAAACTCCAGCAGCATTGGCTTCAAGAGTTTGGATCTTTTTATTTAAGAACATTAAGGATTCGATCTTCAATTCTTTTCACGATATCCAAAAATTGCTCTCTTTCCTCTTGTGATAACAGCCCTAAAATCTCTTTATTAAAGCGTATCCGATTTTCTCGCATGGCATCCGCGGTTAACTGTCCTTCTTCGGTTAGGGATAACCACACCATTCGTCTGTCTTCATCACTACGAGCACGAGTAATATAACCTTCACTTTCCAGTTGATTCAGTACAATCGTCGTAGCACCAGAAGAAAGCTGGAGCCGCTTCACAATATCGACCGCCATTAGTCGTTCACGAGATAACATATATATGATTTGTATCTTCGTTGGGTTTAACCTGTGGTTAAATTCTTTTTGCTGTTCTGCATATATTTTATTTTTATATCTAATAAAAGTAGTTAAAAAATGATCAAACGTTTCTAGTTCCGCAGCCTGCAGCTCATAATCATTCGCCATTGAAATTTCTCCCTCTCTGAAAACGTATACGTCTATCATAGACGATACGTTCAGAAATAGAAATTCATATCATCACATTCACATACAAAAACGAACGATTCAGCACTTTTGCCCCCGAAAAATAGCTATTTTATATAATAACTTTATCATAAAGCAATTGTTCAAAACAAGTTTAACCTATGTCCGCTTTCGTATTAAAAACGTAAAAAAAGCTTACATGCATGTTCCTAAGGGAACAGTATGTAAGCTTTTTACTCTTTTTGTAAATGAAATACTACCTATTATTTCTTTTCAACAATGATCAATTCTTCTTCCGGAATAAATCCGAATGTCTCGTTCACCGATTTTTTCACTTGCTCAACCAAATGTACAATATCTTCAGCTTTTGCACTGCCCTGATTGACAATCATATTGCCATGCCAAGAAGAAATGGATGCGCCGCCACGTACAGTTCCTCTCATGTTTAGGCGGTCAACCACTTTACCCATCGGTTCACCAAAATCGTAGTTATTTTTGAAAACCGACCCGCAAGAAGGATAATCAAAATGAAACTTACTTCCCCGATCGTCTACTACACTCTTGAAAGAAGCGGGAACCTCACCTTTATTATCATGAGCCCAAGTCTCCGCCATCGTTGTATAGTACTTAAAGAAATTAGGTAGTGCGGATGGATTCTGATATTCTACTACTTGTTCAAGACGAGCTACTTCACGTATCCCCTGCTCAAGTGCCGTAACGTCAGGATGCCTTAAATACGCTCCTACAATAATCCAATCATTGTTCATAAAGATGGAATTTTTGTAGCTGTACCCGCACCCATCGACATGAATAGACTGTACTTCAAAATTCGGATCGTTCAAATCAATATAAAAGGCCGTGTCCAGAATATCGCAAATTTGTCTATTATAATACTTCGCGTTCATATAGATTCCTGCACCTACCGTTCCCGGAAGCAGGAAACAAAAATCAAAATCGGATGTACCGGACGCCAGACCAATCAATGCAAGGTGTGACATAGGCATGCCAGCTGAAACAAACCAGCCCTTTTCATCAATATGGGTCTCTTTAAGCTCCTTAAGACTAATAAAAATCATATTTTCTTTCGGATCATCTGGGAACAGGATGTTGGAACCCATGCCAAACCAAAACGGCTTTAGTTCCTGTTCTCTCGCAAATTCAAGTACGGACGTTAACTCCTCTATAGTGGTGGGCGCAGCCAAATACTTGGCCTTGCCTCCGATCTCATAAGTAGAATAAGCTGATAAATCCGCATTACTTTGTATTAATTGTTTATTCACTATAAGTCCCTCCTACTGCTGCACAAAACAAAAGCGCTTCATGATGTCTAACCATTATATACAATTATATAGTATGTAGCCATTATGTATACGCACCTCTTTGAAGTCAAATTTATTAAGAATTCATAAAACAGTCGGTATGTTTATTAGCAACTTTCTTAAGTAGTTATGAATCTTTTCTCTTTCGTCCATACTATGGAGAATTATGAGACGACAGGGGAGGCAATTACACCAGTGAATAGAAAAATACCACCCACCCACATGGGCTACCAGCCCGGACCGCTGCCAGTTCCAATTCATTTTGATCAAAGTTGGCTGGGGGAACTTACAACTAGACTGGATAAAGGCGGACCTTGGGGGGATTACCGTCTTTTTCAACTTGCCGTCCAGGCAGAAGAAAGAGGTCTCATTCCAAGCTTCGATGATATGCAGTGCCTAAAACACATCCATGATCTCACCCCATTACCTCATCAGATTGATACTGCTCGTAGAGTGCTGTTTGAGATGTCTGGACGGGCAATTCTTGCAGACGAAGTGGGACTCGGCAAAACGATTGAGGCGGGACTTATTTTAAAAGAGTATCTGATTCGTGGTCTCGTATCTAAAGTACTTATTCTCGTTCCTGCTTCCCTTGTATTGCAATGGGTAAGAGAACTCAATTCGAAATTCGGTATTCCGGCTGTCGCTCAAAAGAAAGCATACTCCTGGCAAAATGATATTGTTGTCGCTTCCATGGATACAGCAAAACGCGACCCCCATCAGGAAATATTGATGAGTACCGATTACGATATGATTATTATAGATGAGGCCCATAAGCTAAAAAATAAAAAAACGTCCAATTATCAGTTCATGCTGAAATTGCGTAAAAAATATTGCCTATTGTTAACTGCTACTCCGGTACAAAATGATTTGAGTGAGCTGTTTAACCTGATTACACTCCTAAAACCCGGGCAACTTGGCCGTCAAGGCGATTTTGCTGCTAATTTTGTAGTCGATAAACGAATGGCTAAAAATGAGGACCAACTGAAAGATGAGCTATCCAAAGTGATGATTCGTAATCGCCGCGGAGAAGGCCCTGTTCAGTTTACCAAGCGGAAAGTAACGAATATTAATCTTACTCTCTCACCTGAAGAGCAAGCACTCTATGATGGAGTCACTTCTTTCGTGAAAGATCAGTTCCATTCTGCTGGCGGGAATATGACCAGCATGTTCTCGATGGTAACTTTACAGAGAGAAGTATGTAGCAGTCGGGATGCCGTGTTCGTTACGCTCGTAAATTTGTCAAAGAAGCTTGCTCCTGACTCACCATGGCGTGACCGGATTTGGGACCTCGTTGCGAACATTAAAGCAATTAAGGCCAACACCAAAGCAGAAAAAACAATGGAACTTATTCGCGAAATGAATGAAAAAGTAATTGTTTTTACCGAATACCGAGCTACACAGGAATATTTGCTGAATTACTTCCGAGATCGTGGTCTGACAGCTGTTCCTTATAGAGGCGGCATGAACCGAGGGAAAAAAGACTGGATGATGGATCTTTTCCGTGGCCGGGTTCAAGTAATGATTGCAACGGAAGCGGGCGGCGAAGGAATTAACCTGCAGTTTTGTCATAACATGATCAATTTCGATCTTCCTTGGAATCCGATGCGAGTGGAACAGCGTATTGGACGGGTCCATAGACTGGGGCAACAAAATGATGTCAATATTTATAACCTAGCAACCCATGGCACGATTGAAGAACATATTTTGAACCTACTGCATGAAAAAATCAATATGTTCGAAATGGTCATTGGCGGACTTGATGTTATTTTGGAGAGGCTCGAAAAGCAAGAATCTATTGAGAAAAGTCTTTCTAAAATTATTCTAGAGTCCTCAAGTGAAGATGAAATCAATGAGAAAATGAATGCTTTATCTCATAACATTCATTCGATTAAGGAAGAAGTGGAGCAACAGCCTGATGTCCCACTTGTTAAAGATGCAGTAGGCAGTGTTCTCGATCCTATGCAGATGCAACAGGTTAAAAGTACAACCAAAAGAGGCAAAAGGGGGAGCTCCTCATGACCATGTCCAAGGAAGAAGTACAGTCGTATGTGATGACGTATCTGGAAGCGATGGATTGTCAGGTGCTGGAGAAATCCCCGTCTCATGTTACGGTAAAATTGTCTGTCGAAGCCGATAAGGCACTAACCAACCGCCCCTATTATTGGGGATTTGTCGATCGGACAGGAGCACCTGCTGAGACGATGTCCTTTATGTTTATTTTTGATCCAGAAGCGCATGAGAAAGCCGAGGAGTTACAAAAGCAGCAAGCAAACATGGAGACGGCTGCTGAACTGGGTACGAAGCCAGGTAATCAGGATGCGTTGTTAGGCCATTACTTCGGACACGTCCCTTCTCTTCCCGTACTCGGACCAGGGCGCGTGCTTCGTGAACCTATGATTTATGGGAGTTCGCGTTTGAAGCAGATTTTTTCAGCCTCTCGTGAAGGTGGCGCTTACGTTAATTTGTTTGAACAGCCCTCCAAAAGACAGATCAGTGGATCGATGCCGAAAGCCTATGAACCTTGGCTCGTTGTCTGTTTCAAAATAGAGCTGTCTTGTGACCTCAAACGGGAGGAACTGCATTTTCTAGGTATTTCTCTGCTTACCGGACGTATCGCTGAAGATTTTGGCCAAGTTCTTGATAAAAGAGAACTCAGTCCTAGACTTCCGGATAATATGCACGTTCAAGGAAGTCGAATACCGATCAACCAAGCTGCGGAGTCATTGGAAAAGCATATTCAAGGGAAACTCAGTTTACTTGACTACAGCTGGGCAGATGCCGCTAAGAAACGGCTTGACGAAGAGCTGATTGTACTTGAAACATACTATGAAGATTTACTTAAGGAACAACCGGAAGAAGAACAGAAGTTACCGATACAGGAACAATATAATCGTAGACGCAGCGAAATGAAATGGCAGTATGAACCTAAAATCAATGTAAGTACGGTGAGCTGTGGAATCATGCATTTACGATAATGATATGTTCTCTTCCACATACTTCGTCATGGGTATAGGAAAGATCGCTTTTTTCGCCAAAACTAGTGCAGGTCTGTCTTCTTTCCACTCCAGTAAACAGCACCTTTCTCGTTCTTTCATCGGTAAAATGAAGATAAGAACAGCAGGTGCCGTTTTTTTATGCCTGCAGAAAAGAAGGTGTTGATTCCTTGAAATTAACGAAACTTGGTTTAACCATACTTTGTATGTCCATGTTCTGTCTCTTCTCATCTTTTGCACCTTCCTTTGCAGAGCAAAGATCAGAAGTTGCTGCTGTCTCTGCTCCCGATCAAGTAACTCAGCTTGCAGAGCGTACCGTAAAAGAGCTTTCCAAAGATAGTGAATTTGCTTTATTTAACCATTCCACCCTTAACATAATGCCGCTTGGTCCTGGAACTCATAGTTATCTGGTGCACGTTCTCCAAGGGGAAAATATTGTCGGCTATGTAATGATTACCGCAGAGCAATTACAGAATGAGGTCAAAGCGACGCAGGATATAACATATCTGGTCACCGAATACGGAGTGGGAAGTGCTTCTGTTTTTGATCCTGAATTATTAAGCTTACATGGACATCTGCCACAAGGTGAGAAAGGAACGATAGACTCCGCTTCATATCAAATGAAGTCCACAGGGATCTTATCTTACTGGGTAATTCAGATAGCAGGTAATTCAACCTACGTAGACGCTGGAAATGGAGACGTACTTCTTGGAAATCCAGAAGAGCTCGATGAACCACCTGCTTCAGAAACATTTGCAGCTAGGATTGGTGGAGAGCATAGGCTTTCGAATATACAAAAAACTTCCTTACCCTTTGATCCTTCCGAAAATTTGCAATGGCTGGTTACGACTCCAGTAGCAATAACTTCAGAGTCCTTGCTACTCCAGCAGCTTGATTCATCTAAGCAACTCATTTTCAGTTCACCTGGTAATAATATGTGGTACAGTGGTCCGCTTGCTATTTCAGGCTATGCTACATGGACAAGCCCAGATATGAAAAATCTACATTTCGTTAGAATAGGTACTCATCCCTCCCAAATAAGGTATATTCCAGCTGAGAGGCTGCTTGGCAAAGGCCATTTTTACGAAAGCTCCAAATAAAATAAGGTCTTATCCCAATTTACTGGGATAAGACCTTTAATACGGAGGAATCAGATACTGTGATCTGATTCCTTTTTTCTACCCTGAACTCCTTTTTTCTTGTCCTTTGCCCACATGCTAACTCCAAATGGAAGCATTCCAAACCATTTCGTTTGCCAAGGTTCCTTCCGTTTCCCCCTCGTGGATTTACGCTCCTCTTTCGGCTTGCCCATATATTCAACGACCTGCTCCGTAATATACCTTACCAGATCATTTCCTTTAGCCATGTTCAACACTCCTTTGCCCTGCCGATCATTTTCTTTAGTGTGTACGGGAACCAATAGAAATAAACATTTTAATTTTGTATTTGAATGAAACATCCGAATTTGCGCAGTCTATGGAAAGGAGTTTGTACTGACTTGTTTTTCACAGTAAGAGAGGAGCATACGCAAAATGTCAAAACGTTACTTTATGTTATGGTTTTCTGTATTATTGATTTTTCTAAATACGACGATGATCGCAAGTGCAGCGCCTGCTGAACAGAATCATAACCAAAATGAACATGTATCTCATGCTGCGTTTCGCCATCCGGTGATTATTATCGATGCAGGTCATGGGGGAATTGACGGGGGAACCTCTGCCGATGATTTACTGGAAAAGGATATAAACCTCTCCATCTCCAGAAAAATGTATATGATGCTAAAATCCAAAGGTTATGCCGTCGTCCTCAATCGAAATGAAGATTATGCACTCAGCGATGACAACACTTGGTTAAAAAGTCGTTCCAGACATCTAAAGGACCTGGCACAACGAAAAGAACTTAGTGTCGAAATTCCTTCCGATCTGATTGTCAGTGTCCATGTAAACTGGAGTAAAAAAGAACATTCCCATGGCCCGATTGTCCTTCATCAACAGGAAGGAAGAAGCTATCTGCTAGCGGAATCCATTCAAAGCTCGCTAAACTCCATGTACCAAACAGATCGCCAAGTTGAATGGGGTAAACCTTTTTACTTGCTCAATTATGTGAAAAAACCAGCCGTCATTGTAGAGGCCGGTTTCATCAGTAATTCAGGAGATCGCGAGATGCTTAGCACCGCCGCTGGCCAGAAAAAAATAGCAGAGGCCATAAGCTCAGGCATTATTTATTATTTGTCGGTAATGTAGGATCTGGATTCCAGTTCCATACTTGTTTCACCATATCACTGATGCTGATCGTTTCGATCTTCCCCGTAAATCGGGGAATTGCATCTCTGATTACACCCGCTGTCATTAGACCAGGAACACCAACATGACCAATCATTACACAAATATCTTTTTGTTCCAGTTTCTCTTCTGCACGTTTCATCTGACGGGAGATATGACCAATTGAATATTGATCATCCAGAAAAATATCATTCTCAACGGGCGGAAGCCCTTTTTCTGCTGCGAGTTCAGCTACAACGGAATGTTGATCCGTTTTGCTGTCCACAAAAAAGAGACCTCTCTCTTTACATACATCCAGCACGATGGACATAATACGCCGGTCTGAAGTGACTTTTGATCCCATGTGATTATTCATGGCAACCGCATAAGGAACTTCATCTATGGCTGCATTGACTCTTTTCCGAATTTCTTCATCAGACAGATCCGTTGTAATCGCCCCAGGACCTAACCACTCCTTCTTCCCTTTTCGAGGTTCCATTGGCATGTGAACAAGTACATCCAGTCCTCTCTGATGAGCCAGTTCTGCGTCCTTCTTCGTTGTCGGCAAGAAGGGCATAATCGCCACATTCAATTTGATCGGCATACTTAGCATTTCTTGTGTACCCTTCATCCCATTTCCAAGGTCGTCAATAATAATAACAAACTTTTTGGCAGACTCTGCATGTGCCGGAGAACCACCTGACAAGGTTGCAGCACCTGTTACTGCCACACTTAATGTAAGCAACCATGCAATGAGCCCTAGACTCCCCCATCTAAAAGAAGTCAGTACTTTTTTCTTAAGTTGTCTTCGTTTCTGTTTCCGATTTGCCATTCCAATCCGTCCTTCTATATGAAATTCTTGAAGATATATACATATTGTTTGAGAAATAACAAGAAATTATGTGAGCATTTCATAAAAAACTAAATTAGAGTTGAAATGGCAAAGGAAATATTGATTATAGAATTGAATTCAGCATAGAATAAGAACATAAGTTCCCTATCAAGGAGGGTCACCCATGAACACGGAAACATCTTATGAAGAGCAGACTCTGATCAGCAGCTATCTACAATTAATGCTCGCCATTCGCATTTTTCATCGAGACATGCAGGTTATAAACGATCACCCTATGCTTAGAACACCGATTCTTTATATAGAAGTGCTTAAGAGCGGGATGGAACGAGTATCTTTACTGCTCGCAGAAGTACAGAAGGAGTTTCAACGCAAGGATATATCTATTTCGAGGATCAAATCAGATAAAAACGGAATTTGGGCTGATGCCATAATCAGAGGACAAAATGTAAACATTCATCTTCCTGAATCACACTACAAAAACGAATTATATAAGCGGATGCGTATATACCTAGGAGGGATGTCCGAATTATAGGAATATATATCAAAAACACCGCCTTCTTCTCTCTCTGGAGTTCTCTCCTCTACTTGAGAAAATACTCTAGATTCAGAACGGCGGTGTTCGTCCTATCTTATTGTAATGCTTGCTGAACCCGCGATACCCCCTGAGACAGCGCGTGGCCGCCTCCAATGGCTGCTGCCACAGCTACGGTCTCCATAATCTGCTGCTTGGTTGCTCCCTTGGAGAGGGCTTCTTGGACGTGATAGAGCGTGCATACCTCATTGTTCGAGAACAACCCAATTCCAAGAGCAATCAGTTGCTTCGTCTTGAGGTCCAGCTCTCCTTCGCGGAAACACTCTCCCGTAAAATCGTGGTAAGCCTTCAATACATCAGGCATCGTTTCTGCCATTTGTCCAATTTGGTCCTTATAAGCATGGACTTTATTATCAATCAGTGTCATGCAGCACTTCCTCTCAAAGCAGATTAAGAATCATCTATTGTACTTTCTCCACCTGAGCATGAACTATGCTGATAACACATGAATTAATTTATGGTAGTGTTACATTTCTGAAGGGCTAATTCTTGGTTCACTATGAAGCTGAATAAGGTAATTACGGTCCAGTTTAACAATTCGCCGATTACGCCGTCTTACCATGATCTGCTCATCACTCCAAGCTACAATGATGCCAATGACATCATTAACCTCCAGATCATCCCTAACAATACGGACACGCTCACCCGACTCACGAAGCTCATTTAATTGTTCATCTGTTATCACTATATATCCCTCCTGACTGTAGGCAAGACTGACTTGTCCATTATAAGATACAAAAAAAGACCTAAATGCATGCATTTAGGTCTTAGGCTGATCATCGTGTTATTAAAAAATACTTAACGTGAAGCATGCTCTTTACTGTCGTTCTTTTCGAACCAGAAATCAAGCACCTTCGCCGACATCACGCGTTGTTCAACATATTCGACCTGGTGAGGTGTAAATTCTTCTCTCCAAGAGAAGGACAATTCTTCACACAGGTTCACAATAGTCAGAAGTTCAGACCAAGCAACATACCTTTTATACCAGAAGAACTGCGGATGCTCAAGCATATAGGGATAAAGGTCATCAAACTCCGTATGCTTACAATCAAGGGCACGTTCAAAGTGAACTTTGGACTGCGCTAACTTTTCAAGGAAATACTGTTCGTTTGGTTCTTTACCCATGGGTGTTGCCTCCTCTCCCTAACCTTTCTTTATTATAAGCCATAATAAACACGATGCAAAGGCATTAAACAAAATTAGGCTGTTAAAAAAAGAAGAATTAGGAAATGCTCGCCTCACAAAAATTCTGATAACAATGGATCATATTATTCTTTAAGCAAAATGAACCTTACCGTCCGACAGGGATTTGATTTTTGCAAGTGACTCTACTCGAATCCCTTGTTCACGAAGGGTGCTGGCACCGGATTGAAAACATTTTTCAACGACAACGCCAAATCCGACAAGCTCCGCTCCAGAACGTTCGATAATTTTTATTACTCCTTTTGCAGCATCTCCATTAGCAATAATATCATCGATAAAAAGAATCCGATCCTCAGGACCAATAAATTCACGCGAGACCATAATATCAGTGACAATCCCTTTCGTAAAAGAAGGAACGCGCTCACAGTATGCATCGGGATCTGCTAGCAATGTTTTCTTCCTCCGGGCAAAAACGAGAGGCACTCCCATCTCTGCAGCAGTAGCAAAGGCGACAGGGATTCCTGACGATTCTACTGTCACGATACGGGTTACTCCTTCTTCACTGAACTTCGCGGCAAACTCACGCCCCATCTGCATGGTGAGTCCAGGATCAATCTGATGATTAAGCAGTGCATCCAGTTTCAAAACCTGATCTGAAATTACAATGCCTTGTTCCATTATTCTCTGTTTTAATACTTCCAATGTTATGACCTCCCAGCCCGTCCTATGACGTAAAAGTATCATAAATTATGGGTGGCTTTCAATATGAAAGTTCAATTCTTCCATTGATATGTTATTATTTCTACCCTAAACATTCCTCTTGTTACTCATTGTCATGTCCAGATGGACAAGAGCATACCTTGTACAAGTAGTTTTTTTTGTGACGACTGGAGGTCATTGCTTTTATATACAGATGGACAAGGAGGATACTCATGAGACAGGGGTTCAAGGTCTTACAAGTTGCATTCACTTACATTGGCACCATTGTTGGAGCAGGCTTTGCCACAGGCCAAGAAATCCTGCAGTTTTTTACGGAGTACGGTAAATGGGCCACGCTCACCATCGGTCTATCCTGCCTTTTGTTTGTATGGCTGGGTACTAAAATGATGTTGATCGCACATGATACTGGTGCCACTTCATATGAAGACTTGAACAGCCAACTTTTTGGTAAAAAGGCAGGGAAATGGATCAGTTTTTTTACCTTGTTTGTACTCATCGGGGTAAACAGCGTCATGCTGGCAGGGGCAGGATCTGTATTTGTAGAACATCTCCATCTGACCTATCAGACAGGACTGCTTATCACCCTCATCGGTACGTACTTGCTCCTTGGCAGAGGCATTAAAGCCATTCTACAAATGAACAGTATCGTCGTGCCCTTGATGTTGATGTTGTCACTTATGATCTTGATCAGTACCCTTCACCATCCAGGGGCCTCTAATTTTATCCGCCTTGAATCAGACCGAGGCATGTTTGCCACTTGGTTATCACCACTCCTATACACGTCCTTTAACCTTGCTATGGCACAAGCTATACTTGTACCTCTTGGCAGTCAAATTAAAGAAAGAAATGTACTCAAGTATGGAGGCATGATTGGGGGAATCGGAATTGGCTGCATGCTAATGACGGCCCACTTCGCTATGTCCGCCTATATGCCTGGAATTCAGCAATTTGAAATTCCAATGGGCAGCATTGCCTTTGCTCTCGGGGCCGTCATTCAAATTATTTATATTTGCTTGATCTTCATGGAAATTTTCAGTACCTTTGTTGCAGATATATACGGGATCACCCTGCAAGTGCGACAGCACATTCATGTCTCACCAAAGCTGATCACCCTATTTATCATGTTATCTTGTTATCTTGTAAGCCAGTTTGGATTCAGCTCACTGTTATCCATCCTGTACCCTATTTACGGAATGCTTGCGATCATCTGGGTCATTCATCTAATCAAAAGCCCACTCGGTTCTCTGCGCAACAAGAAATAGACAATGACTGAATTATTTCCTGATCATACTTGATACTTCAGGTACAGCTTTTTAAGCAAGTTCACAGAACCACTAAGGGAATACTCCGTCTTCGCTTTTTCACTAGCCGTACGGGCGAGCTCGTATCGAAAGGATGGGTCGAGGATTACTTTTTCAAGTGCTTCAGCCAGAGCAGCCGGATCATTCTCCGGAACTAACAATCCGTTTACTCCATCTTCAATCTGCTCAGATATTCCTCCAACATCCGTACCTACAAGAGCAAGTGAACTCAGAGCTGCTTCTGCAAATACGGATCCAAACGCTTCCGCTCTCGAGGGAAGGACAAAGATATCAAAAAACGGCATAAACTCCTCGGGATGAAGCGTATATCCATAGAAAATAGTTTCGTTATATATTCCTAGGTCCTGTGCCAATTCCTCAAGTTCAGAACGAATCGGACCATCACCGATAATATGAAGTACATAATCGTGGCCTTTTTTCTTCAGTTCGCAGCAAGCTCTAAGCAGTGTATCAATTCCTTTCGCGGGAACGAGACGACATACGGTCACGAGCTGAGGAACTTCGTTCTCATGAGGGACAGGCTTAAATCTCTTCTCATCAAAGCCATTCGGGATAATACTGATCTTCTCAGGACAATTCACATAAGGTGCCATGTAGTCCTTGAAAGACTCCGAAACGGTCAGCAGACAGTCCGCTTTGGCCTCCATCTCTTTATACAGCGAGGTCAGAAATTGATGTTCAAGCCCTCCCTCCTTTATTTTTCCGTTGAGAATAAGTTCTCGCTCATAACTGGAGTGAATCGTTTGAATGAGGGGGATATCAGGAAACGCTTTTTTCATAGCTAGCCCAGCAATCGGATGGTGAGCATGAATAAGATCATAGGGTTTATGTATGCGGAGCTTAACCCACCACAAGTAATCGCGAAAAGTCTGTATATATTTAGTCACCACAGGACTGTCCTGATAGAGAGTCCAGTCAAACGTATCAAACACGACCTCTTCAATGCCTTTGTTCCGAATTCGTTTCGGTAAGGAGAATAACTCCATCTCCCATCTCGGGCTGCTGAAACGTTCTTGCATATAAGGAATCATGGAAGATACACCCCCTGGCTGTTCAGGAGGGAAAAATAAAGCCTGGAGCAATCGCATGAGTTAGTGCCCCTTTCTAGTAGTCATCTTTTCAAGCAAGTCTTTCATCATGATATCTTAGCTTATGTAAATTAGTAAAGAAGGTACGTCTTTCTTTTACTAAAATTGAGATTAAAAAAGATAA
Organism: Paenibacillus sp. Marseille-Q4541; assembly: GCF_018310695.1. Classification (GTDB taxonomy): domain Bacteria; phylum Bacillota; class Bacilli; order Paenibacillales; family Paenibacillaceae; genus Paenibacillus. The sequence goes on from NZ_JAGXCY010000010.1 coordinate 88,898, forward strand.
ATTCTCCGCTCCTTTGCATAACAAAAAGACACCCAATCATTGTCTAGATTCTCCAAAGAGCAGGAGTCCTAAGACCATGTTCAGGCGCCTCATTGTATTTTTTACAGTTCAGCTGCTTTTCATCTGCATTTTAATCTGTATCTGAAGTGAGCAGTATTTCATCAATAACCACATTACGGTATAACATCGTTATATGTAGCTGTATTACTTCGAGTTCTTTTTCAACCTCTCGAGCAAGTACCATCACAAGTTGATGGCGCTGTTCTTCCGAAGGTTCGATATAGAAATCAATATAACCGGAAACCGCGGCTTCACTAATATCTACCGTAGCGGCACCAACTGGGAGTCCTCCATGTTCTTGCAGAAACAAATCATAAGACACAATTTCACGATCATGGCGAATAAGCGTCACATAACAAGCCTCATCGGCTTCCTCCTCCTCGTGACTCATGGAAGATATAAGCTCCATCCCGTCTTCATCCCAGTCAGGTCCTATATCCTCTACTTGCGAGGTAGAAACATCATCCTGTCGAACAAGCTCAAGGACGGTAATCATGTTATCTTTATATTTCATCTCGATCGTGATGGTATCTATCTCCTGATCATCTACCTCAGCGACTAACAGCTCTTCCGCCGAATCCAGCTCCTCTTCTAGAGGTTCCTTCAGCCAGTTTACTTCTCCTTGGATATCTGTTCCGTACTGCTTCAGCACGGCATGAGCAATCGTGTGACCCTTTTCATTTTGTAGCTCGAACTGAGATACGGACCTTCCTGCTGATATGAGCTCAATTTGCATTTCTCCGCCTTCATCTTCATACAGAAATACAGATGGCGGATCAGAAAAGGAGGACTGCTGAGGGGAAATGAGGTCTTCATCATAACCATCTTCATCACCTAGGACACTCTCTACCTCGCCCCACGTTAACAAAATATCAAAATGTTCAGCACTCACAGCATCACGATACTGAAGCAAATACTGCTGCACATAAGCGATAATCTCTTCCTTCGCATCCTCTGGAACACTCTGCGCATCCAGCTGGACACTCCCGGCAAGACGATGGCCTTCACGGAAGACAAGAATAAGCGTGCCAGCATACCTATCTTCGATCATAATATCTTGTACTTCTCCATTTGCAGTTCGCAAATCAGGCCGAAGCCGAATATGATAGCTCATGTTTTTGTTAACCTCCTGTAGACCAATTCAACTCTTGCAAAAGAGTTTCCGATATACAATAGTAGTACCCTAGGACAAGGAAGAATATTACTTAACGCAAAATAACAAATTTTTCGAGCGCATGATGAACTCCATTTTCATTGTTGGAAAGAGTAACATCATCGGCTGCTGCCTTTACCTGAGCGGGTGAATTATCCATCGCGATTCCTTTGCCTGCAAATGTTAACATCGTAATATCGTTAAAATAATTACCCATCGCAAGAACTTTTTCTTGAGCAAATCCCCGAATGGCAGCTAGTCGCTTCAGTGCCTCTCCCTTGGAAGCATCCTTGTGCATCAAATCGAGGAAGAAGTCTCCACTACGAACCATATAAAATGGACTATTCCAAGTATTCCATTCTTTTTCAAGCTCATTCATCGTCTCCAGATCACCAAACGCTGAAAATTTAACAACCGGTTCACGCAAATCAGCCCAGTTCGGCAAGTCCAAAGGTTCAATAAAGACCTGTTCGTACATACTCCTTACCTGAAGGGACATTTCATCTATCTTATCCACGTACAAGCCAAATGCGGTATTCACATCAAAATGAATCTGATGCTTCCGGCAATAGTCAATATAAGGCTGCAGACCTTCCGCATCCATCGGGAATTGGTCTATTACTTCGTGTGTCTTAACATCGACCGTAGCTGCCCCATTATGAGTAATGACATAACCTCCGAGTCCCATCTCTTCCATCAGCGGAATCGTATTTACCGGACCTCTGCCGGTACAAAGAACAAATTCCACCCCGGAATTTGCTGCTGCCTTGATACTTTCTTTATTCGCTGCAGATAATTCATGATTATCATGTAAAAGAGTTCCATCCACATCCAGTGCAATCAGTTTATAACTCATATCCTATCCATCCTTTATCTCTTTATTATTCTTTCGTATCTGATCCTGTCAGAATACGCAATTCCTCTTCGGTCAGCTCACGGTAGGATCCAATCGGAAGTAAAGGGTCTAGCTGTAGCGCTCCCATCGAAATGCGCTTCAGGTAGAGTACTTTCGAATCTACGGTTTCAAACATCCGCTTAATCTGATGAAACTTCCCTTCATGAATCGTGACCAGAACGTGTGATGTCTTCCCTTCCTCAGATGATTCCACAGAAGTGATCTCAAGGACTGCTGGCTTTGTTGTATATCCATCATCCAGCGTCACGCCTTGTTTGAACGCGTCTATTTCCTTAGCGCCCATTTCACCTGCAACAATCGCTTCGTATGTCTTAGGAACATGTTTTTTAGGAGACAACAAATTGTGTGAGAGCTGCCCATCATTCGTAAGCAGGAGCAACCCTTCGGTATCCTTGTCCAGACGTCCTACCGGAAAAGGCTCAAATAGAGCATATTCTTCATCCAGAAGATCAATTACTGTCTCTTCTCTTGTATCCTCAGTAGCCGATATCACACCTTGCGGTTTATGAAGCATCAGATAGATGAACTCTCTATATTTCACTGTCTCTCCATCTATGTCAATTAAATCATGATATGGGTCCACTTGCATTCCACTGTCTTTTATTACTTTTCCATTCACTGAAACATAACCATTCTTCACTGCCTTCTTTATTTCAGAACGAGTGCCATACCCCATATGACTTAAAATTTTATCTACACGTAATTTTTTCACTGACTTCTTCTGATTCGTTTGCCCGCTCATACAGAAGTCCACCTCCATCCTGCTGGGTATTCATTTTTCAAACGCCCTTCTTGCCATTTTGCCCAACCGGCCGAGTAGCCGTCAATACATACAAGCGTAAAACCTTTTGTCGAATCCGTATTTTGTTTGAGAAGAAGAGATTCCTCTAATGCAATGGTTTCTCCTTTTAAGTAACGTACCGCCTCTCCACTTTCCGTGTGAAGATGTACAATTCGTTTGACTTCTTCGGGGAACAGTGCTGAAGCAAGTGCCTGAGAAGGAGCGAATCGTCCGTTTTTCACGGAACCCATAAACCACCCTGCCCGTATGACCCTTAGTCCTTTCAGCCTGGCCGGATCAATTGGGGACTGATATACTTTATCACCATAATAAACAGTTGTACCTGGTAGCGCTATATTCAAATGATCACGAGTGAACTGTTCAAAAACAAGGCTAGGATCCACAGATACTGTCTCTCGTGACATTTTCGATCCTTCAGCCTTACCTGCTTTCGACCTTTTTCCTTTTCCCTGCTTTTTGAGCGCATGCTGTTCCTCGCGGCCCTTCCTTCCACCTTTTGGAACTGTAACAGATAGGTGGGCTTCTTCATGAGAAGAACCGATTTCTCTTTTTTGAGCAATCCCTTTATGCTCCAGCACAGCGATAAAGTGACCCTCCCCTTCGATCAGATGCGGCCACAACCTTCCGGTCTTTTTGAGCTGCTTCTGAATTTCAGCTTCATCTTCAAAAGTATCAATCGATAGGTCAACTAATTCATGTTCCCTCACCATACGCTTGATCCATTCTGGATGCCCACCTGCAAAACCTTTCCCTTCCGGGAGTGCAAGCACATGAAAGTCCTCATGGTTCTTTAAAAATTCACCAATCATAGCTTCATTCTCTTCTGGAGCGAAAGTACAGGTCGAATACACAATTCGCCCACCTGGTGCGAGTAAACTTGCTGCTGTACTCAGAATATCACGCTGCATTCGTACACATCGCTCAATCGAATGGTGTTCCCACTGTCTGGCCATGTCCTCATCTTTACGGAACATTCCTTCTCCTGAACAGGGAGCGTCGATTAATATTTTATCAAAATAGTGCGGGAACGCCTCGGCAATATGATCCGGATGTTCATTCAGTACAACCGCATTCCGAACACCGTACATCTCTATATTTTTGGCTAGCGCCTTGGTTCGTTCCGTACTGATATCATTCGTCACCAGCACCCCTTTTCCTTGAAGCTTCGATGCCATCTGCGTTGATTTCCCGCCTGGAGCTGCGCATAGATCCAGCACATAATCCCCTGGCTGAATATCTATCAGTTCAGCAGGAGCCATTGCGCTTGGCTCTTGGATATAATAAAGCCCAGCGTGATAATAAGGGTGAAGGCCGGGTTTCGTCCCGTACGGAACGTAGTACCCCGTTTCACACCACTGAATCGGTTTTAATTCAAATGGAGTGATATTCATAAACGACGCCGGATCTATTTTCAACGTATTAATTCGAATACCGCTGCGTGGTAAGTCTTCATAAGACTTCACAAATTGTTCATATTGCTCAGCAAGCATCGTTTGCATGCGCTCCGTAAAGCGTAAAGGCAGTTGTAACGCCATAAGTACGATCATCCTGTTCTGTAATTTAAAATCTGATGCAATCTATACCTTATATATCAAAAATTTATCCCCGCATTGCCTGTTTCACTACAAGACGTAATGTTGTATAATGAAGGGCATCTGAAGCTTGTTCCATAATTTATCATGTCGACGGGGGATGAACAATGAGTTCAAAAACACAAACCAAAGCAAAGACAGGCTATACCGCAAAGAAGAATAAAAAATCGAACACAGCTATTATTGCCTTTATTGCTGCATTTGTCATTCTTATAGGCGCACTAGTTACCATGAATGTCGTAAATAATAACAACATTAATGAAGTGTACGGACTTCCACAGTCGAAGCTGAACGCTGCAACGCTCGAAATTTTAGATGACCCGAATTATCAGAATATCATTCTGCCAGAAGAACTGGGTAGTAAAATTGAGAACAAAGAAGATTTCTTTGTATACTTTTTTGCTTCTGATTGTCCGCACTGCCGTGCCACCACACCAAAACTTATGCCGCTCGCAGAAGAACTGGGTGTAGATCTTCCTCAGTTTAACTTAAGAGAATTCGATAGTGGCTGGAGAGATTACAATATTGAGTTTACACCAACGCTCGTTTATTTTGAAAAAGGGGTAGAGAAAGAACGTCTTGTTGGCGGTATCCAAGAAGAAGGCGCGAATAACGGTTATACCGTTGATGATATCAAAGCATTCTTTACGAAACATAAAGGAGATGCTGCCGAGTGAAAACAAAATGGTATGGAACCCTCTTCGCCGGTCTTGTCATCGGTAGCCTAGCACTCAGTGCCTGTGGGCAAAAAGAAGCTGGACACGACCACACCATGCATGGCAAAGAGAACGAACAGTATGAGGCCAGTGCCTCTTTTACAGAAATGCCTGACTTTCTGGCAAAGTACACAGATAATACGCAGGCAACCTACGCACTTGTGGGTCAGGTAAAAGAAGAGATGAAAATGCTCAACTGCTACTGTGGATGTATGGATTACGATTCCCCCCATGATTCCCTTTATCGTTGCTTCATCGCCTCTGAGGAGAACAATGAAGTGACTTGGACCGATCACGGAGCCCAGTGCGGTATTTGCCTGGAAGAACTTAGAGACACGGTACAAATGAAGTCCGAAGGTAAATCAATTGAGGAAATTCAGACGTTTATCGATGACAAATACGCACCCGAAGGTGCTCCTTCTTCCAGCGAAGTACATCCAGGTTAATAGTAACAAAACAATAAGAGAACCAAATAAAACCCCGACTCTTTCACCATGTCAGTGAAAGAGTCGGGGGGTTTTTTTATGATTAGGATGAAGATGAGTTCTGACCCAGTGCTTTCATTCGTTCCTCGTAAACTTTTCCACGCGTCGGACTTCTCCGCTGAGGTATATTCGGCTTTATTTCTTTGGACCTCTGAAATACAGCTTCTTCAAGCTCCTCGTCCGTAATTACAATTGTAAAATCGTGATAAGGCACTGGAGACTGATCTGAATGCAGTTTCTCGAGCGCATCATGACAAGAAGTGAGAAGAAGTCCAAGTTCAATGCCGAGTATTTGATCAGGATACGGTTCAAGAATTTGAACGGCGCTGCTAAGCATCAGCTGGGCGCCGCGAATATTCTGGTTTCGAAAATGATACATCCCTACCGCTACTTGTAACAGCCCTTTATATACAGGCTCACGATCCAGTGCAAGCCATAACTCCTCGAGCACTTCATGACACTCAAAATAATCACGATCCCGGTTAAAATAAACTAAATAATCGACATAAAGGGGTTCGTATTTAATGCTCATCAGTCTTGCTGCTCTTCCTTGCTTTTTCAAGCAGGTTCTTAACTTCACCAGATAAATGCTTGATCGCTTCGATATCGTGAACTTGCCAATAAGCATTAAATTTCTGTTGAGCATCAATCGCTTCGTCCACGAGGTGATAGAAGTACAGCTGATGGATGATGGCAAGTGTTTTGGAGATGACATTTGATTCATCTTCGAACGTTTTTTGCGCGTCAAGAATTTCTAGTCGAATCGCTGACATTTCATTATCTAGAATAAACGCAGCTTCTGAAGTTTTTTTGAGTCGTTCTCTCACAATATCAGGCAGACTGTCTCTAAACTTGTAGTTTAAAGAATGTTCGATCGTAGCCCAGAAATTCATAGCTAGCGTTCGAATTTGGATTTCGGCAAGTACATGCTTTTGACCGAGAGCTGTCTGGACAGGATATTCAATAATCATGTGAAAACTGCGATATCCGCTCTCCTTGAAATTGGTTATATAGTCCTTTTCATAAAGAACTTTCAAGTCCTTCCGTTCCCGAATATATTCAGCTACCCTACGAATATCTTCAACAAATTGACACATGATCCGAATACCTGCGATATCCTCAATCCCTGTTTCGATTTCGCTCATTGGAACAGAGAGTCGTTTGGCTTTATCCAAGATACTTGAAATCTTCTTGACTCGACCAGTTACGAATTCGATAGGTGCATATTCTTCACGTTTTTTGAGTTCTGCCCGCATTGTTTTAAACTTAACCTTAAGTTCCTCTACGGCCTGTTCGTAAGGAAGCAAAAAAGTCCCCCAGTCTCTTCCGTCCATTGCATATGCCTCCTGTCTTATGCTCATACCTAGATCTTAGTAGTTACATTGATAGCCTTCTACCTATGGTCTGCTCCAACCGCCTCGGATATGTGACGATATCCATCCTTGCGGAGCAATTCCCGAAGACCCGCATGAAGACGCTGATTGATCTCAGGTCCTTCATATATAAGTGCTGTATAAATTTCAACCAGGCTTGCCCCAGCTTTAATCTTGTCGTAAGCATCTTTACTTGTAAAAATGCCCCCCGAACCGATAATGGGGAGTTTCCCACCCGTTTGACGATAGATTTGACTAATAATCTCAGTCGAACGATCGCGAAGTGGTTTACCACTCAGGCCACCCGTTTCTTTGGCATTTTCATGAGTGAGTCCTTCTCGGCTTATTGTCGTATTTGTAGCTATGATGCCCGAAACACCACTTTTTGATATTGTATCCACCATATACTTCAGTTCAACCTCAGTTACATCCGGTGCAATCTTCACCAGAACAGGCTTCGAAGCGCCTGATTTCTGAGATTCTTTCTTCATCTGATCCATAACTGCCGCGAGCAACTCGCTAAGCTCGCTACCGTGCTGCAAACTTCTCAGATCCGGAGTATTTGGAGAACTAATGTTTACAACAAAAAAATCAGCATAAGGGTACAACATTTGGATACACTTACGGTAATCTAAAGGCGCATCCTCATTCGCGGTAACCTTGTTCTTACCGATATTAATCCCGATTGGAATCGGTCTATCTTTTAGTGCAGATAATTTGGTTGCCATTGCTGCCGCACCCTGGTTATTAAAACCCATGCGGTTGACTAGCGCTTCATCTTGCGGAAGTCTGAACAACCTTGGCTTGTCGTTCCCTGGTTGTGCTTCTGGTGTTACCGTTCCCACTTCCATAAATCCAAATCCAATGGAAGAAAACCCAGCAACGGCTTCTCCGTTCTTATCTAGACCTGCTGCAAGACCTACAGGTGAAGGAAAATGGAGTCCGAATAAATCGGTAGCAAGATCTGCTGTTTCACGTACACGATACATGGACCGTAGCAAATTTGCTCCTCCCGGTACTCGGCCAGCTTTATTAAGCCCGCCAATAACAAGATGGTGTGCTTTTTCAGCGTCCATTGCGAAGAAAAAAGGTTTTCCAAAATTACGATACAGCAAATCATCCACTCCGTTTACATATTCTGTTATGGGTGCTTACAAGTGTATCAAAATAATACCGCAACATGTAGCACCATTATAAACAAGTGTACTATATGTAGTATGAAGTTAGCATACTTTTTGATATCACCAGCATCCCCTCTACTCTCCAGTTTAGCGTTTTTTGTAACAAAAGAAAAGGGATAGCGGCCTAAGCCTCTTCCCTTTGGGTAAACTATAGATAGATATTATCCTTTGAAAATTTTTTCCAGATTGAATACAATAGAGAAAGCTTATGATATTATCTATCTTTTGCCGTGAAAGGAGCCACCATTCCATGTCCCAAAAACGAAAAAAACCAAGCTTACAGCAAAAGAAAGAGGAAGTAAACCGGAAGGCCTTATTCTGGACTGCACTAAGTGTTCTGCTCCTAATCATTTTGATTGCTGTACTCGTCATCATCGGCGATTCAACTAACCCTTAATTAAGCCAATGATACGTTTTATCCGGATTGGTTTGGTCGGGGGCAAGTTTCGGTTTAAATCTGTCCTCGGCTTGTTCCGGTACCCATAGATCCTCGGGAGTATCAGGAGCCGCTCCAATCATAACCTTGGTTCCCTTAGGTATGAGCGCAAACAATTCTTCTATGTCTTCCTGACTCATACGAATACAACCAAGCGATTCATCTTTGCCGACACTATCTGGTTTGTTCGTGCCATGAATAGCGTAATCTGTATCCGATAACTGCATCCCCCTCGATCCAAACTCCCCGGTGGAGGTTCCATTTGGGTTTACTACTTTGTCTGTAATGACAAAACTGCCTTCTGGAGTTTTTTCGCCCCCTCACCCGACTTCATAATTTCGAAGGATGACATTCCCGCTCAGCACCATTAAACGATGTGTTTTTTTGTTAATTATGATTTGAAGTGGTGATTGCATAACGGGTTGTCCACCCCACGTATCTTCAAAGCTTTTCAGTAAAGGAGGATTTCTGTCCTCTATATCTTTTTGTTCTAAATCACTTTCTGGATATGTAATGGCTGATGCTGATCTGTCTCTCTCTTTATGTTTCAATAAAGTTATCATTTCTGGAAACAACTTCTTCAATTGAGCAGAAGAACCCCCCACCATATTATTTGGAAAAGGCTGGACCAGCTCATCAAACTGTTCTGGAAATCTGTTATTTGTTTCTTTAAATGCAGATAGAGCGCTTAATAGAATGACGGATAGTTCCTGCTTTGCTGCCCATTCCTCTGCAGCCTCACGTAATGAAAGATTTTGATCCGGAGGCATACAGCTGCAAGATTCATCCAGTAAGCTTTCACTGTATACGCCACCTTCACCGTTACTTGTCAATCGATAGGCAGGCTCAGCTTGTGATTGCCAGTATAGATATTCTCCCTTTTTGGGTACATTTACGATGACCGTGTGACCTTCCTGTAAGCGGACATTATTAATGATAAGTCCTGTCGTTTCATTTTTCATCTTCTCGTCCTGTACGGGCGCAGCAATGAACTTAACTCTATTGTCTGCTACCTGTTCAACACGATCCTGACTTGTCCCATCTCCACCTGCCGAATCTATACCGGAAGTCTCCTTCATTTCTGTTTCCCAATCTTCCGAATAGAGCTGACCTCTTTCCACACCCGGAGCAGCTGCAGAAGGGATAAGTATCAACAAAGTACAAAGAAGCAAAAACAAAACAGACTTCCGTCTCTTTTTCTTTTTCCTTTTCTCCTCTTCCATCTCCATCCATTTTTCTCTGTATTCCATCCAGATCTTAGTAGGAGCTTTGCTATGTTCGAAAGCCTCATATACACCCCCTGAACGTTCAAAACAGTAGTTTGCTTTTGCCTTTTGACCGTCCCTTTCGTACTCTTTCCCTAACAAATACCAAGCCATCTGATTATCAGGAAACTTTCGAACATAAGATTTCAGATCGTGCGATATTCGCATACAAGTCCTCCCTCCACAACACCGATCTTCCGTAAACGGAGTGTAGTGTTATGTTATATATCGGGTGTTTGATTACCAGCCTAAATAGCTGGTTTTGCCTAGGTCTTTCGATCCTGCAGTTTTTTTACTACGACAACAAAAAAACACCCTGGCACCGAATACTCGGCACCAAGGTGCATCATAATAAAAAATGAAGTGTTAGCCTTCCATATTAAACGGTGCATCTGCCACTTTGATGGAATCTGTAGGGCAACCATCGCAAGCATCTTGCATATCGTCATGAAGATCTTCTGGAATTTCTACATTACCATGGTTAGCATCTCCACTGAAGATTACTTCTGCTAGACCTTCATCATCGTAATCATAAATATCAGGCGCAGTTGCGCCACAAGCACCACAAGCGATGCATGTATCTTTTTCTACCCAAGTATATTTAGCCATTTCTTCTCTGCCTCCTATAATTTGACACACCAAACAGTAGGTTCAACTATACTAACAAACATATTAATACAAAGTGATAACAAATACAAATCATTTTGACGTGTAAATATGCCGTTGTCAAGTACTATTCCGGCCGCGGAAGATTATCTTTTTGCAAGGATGTCCCACGAGCTTTGTAATTACGTAACAGTACAGATGGATCATCGCCCAACATCCCTGCGGTTAAGACCGCATTTTCTCCAAATTTGTCTCTTAATGCATCCATTACCTGGATAAGCGACTCTTTTTTAGGCTGCTCCTGATAATCAAACAAATCCAACTGTACGGCAGATTCATTCTTGGGAATGAGATTTTGCAAAGTGATCCCAAGCAGTCTCAGCGGTTTACCCGCCCCAAATTGACGGTAAAATAGATTTACAGCTTCTTTATAAATATCCTTGTCATGATCAGTAGGTACTTGCAGGGTATGTGAACGAGTTATTGTTTTCATATCAGGCGTTCGAATCGTAATCTGAATTCCACCTGCCATCATCCCGTGTCTTCGTAAACGACGCCCTACCTGATCACTAATATTGAGAAGAACTCGATTAATGTCAGATTCGATAGATATATCTTCTGGGAGTGTAGTTGTGTGCCCTATTGATTTATTGGGTTCCCGGTTAGCAAGGACTGGAGAATCACTGATCCCATTTGCTGCTTGCTTCATCCATGCTCCGAGTACTCCAAAATATTCTTTCAACATCTGTGCATCTGCCTTTGCGAGCTGTCCTATAGTCAGAATATTCAGTTTACGTAATTTGTCGGCCGTTTTTTGCCCGATCCCAAACAGTTCCCCGCAAGGTTTGTTCCACAGCACCTTCTCTACATCCCGCAACCGTAGAACGGTAATGCCATTAGGTTTTTTCATATCAGAGCCCATCTTAGCAAGCAGCTTGTTAGGTGCAACCCCTACTGAACAAGGAATCCCCAGCTCTTCATTGATTCTTCTCTGAATTTCTTCGGCGATCTGAAGAGGCGTACCAAATTGCTTTGAACCGGTAATATCCAGATAGCATTCATCAATCGATGTCGCCTCAAGTTCAGGTGTATATTCATAGGCAATTTTCATAAATGCCTTGGAGTATTTGCGATACAAATGAAAATCTGGAGTAATCACAATCAATTCAGGACATTTCCGAAGACCCTGATTCACGACCATTCCCGTGCTGATTCCACGTTTACGCGCTTCATAGGAACACGTTACTATAACTCCTTTTCGCTTTTCACTGCTGCCGGCTACCGCCGTTGGTTTTCCCGCATATTGCTTCGGATCTTCCGCGGCATGAACTGAGCAATAAAATGCATTCATATCTACATGTAAAATAACGCGTCCCTTCACAGGATAATAATCCTTTACGTTTTCCATGCGGATTCCTTCTTTACTTTTTACTTGAAAAATAGATGACTAACAAGTCTCTTAAATCTTTATTTTACCGTGAAAATGATCTCAAGTACAACGCGTTACTTCAGTAATAAAAATATATATTGAATAATTTATCAAAATAGCATCTTACATTCCAGGTAAGAACTGATATAATAGTAAAATTATAAAGCTAAGGATGACTTCCAAAGGGGGATTAACATATTCATGTCTAAGTCCATCTCCATCTTCGATACTACGCTGCGTGATGGTACGCAAGGCGAAGGGATCAGTTTATCTGTTGACGACAAATTACACATTGCCAAGAAGCTTGATTTTCTCGGTGTACAGTATATTGAAGGCGGCATTCCGGGAAGCAATACGAAAGACATTGAATTTTTCAAGCGAGTTCAGGAACTAGGATTATCTGCGAAGATTGTAGCGTTTGGCAGTACACGTCGTAAGGGGAGTGTTGCAGAACAAGACACTAACCTGAACCGAATTATTGAATCAGGAGCAGATGCTGCTACCCTCGTAGGTAAATCATGGGATTTTCATGTACATACGGCTCTACAAACAACGCTGGAAGAAAACTTGGAAATGATTTATGATTCGATTCGTTACTTGAAACAAAGCGGTATGGAAGTCATTTTTGATGCGGAACACTTTTTTGATGGTTATAAAAATAATGCGCCCTATGCTGTTTCTGTCATGGAAAAGGCATATGAAGCTGGTGCTGATTGGCTCGTTATGTGTGACACGAACGGCGGAACGATGCCGCATGAAGTGAATGAGATTGTGTCCACTCTCGTAAGTCAGCTGCCAAATGCGAATTTTGGTATTCATACACATAACGACTGTGAACTTGCCGTAGCCAATACCCTAGCTGCAATCTCTGCTGGAGCGAGACAAGTTCAAGGGACAATGAATGGTTACGGAGAACGTTGCGGTAATGCAAATCTTTGCTCTGTTATTCCGAATCTTCAGCTCAAACTTGGATACAAATGCGTTGAAGAAGACAAACTGGGGCAGCTGACCAATGTTGCAAGATACGTCAGCGAGATTGCTAATGTCAACATGCCGGTGAATCAGCCCTATGTAGGGAACGCCGCCTTTGCTCATAAGGGAGGCATTCACGTCTCTGCAATTATGCGTGATTCACGTACTTACGAACATATCGTTCCCGAACAGGTGGGCAATAAACAAAGGGTGCTGGTATCCGAGCTTGCAGGCCAAAGCAATATTATTTCGAAAGCCAAAGATATGGGCATTGAATTTGACCCAACAAGTGAACAGACACGAAATGTTATCGATAAGATCAAAGATCTTGAACATCAAGGCTATCAGTTTGAAGGCGCCGATGCCTCACTGGAACTTCTCATTCGGGAAGCAAACGGCGAGATGCAGGAACTGTTCACGTTTGAATCTTTCAAGATGCTGGTTGAGAAAAATGCCGGGAAACCCGTTGTTTCGGAAGCCTTCGTGAAACTAAGCGTTGGTGGACGCAGTCACTACACCGCTGCGGAAGGTAACGGTCCAGTTAATGCACTGGATAATGCGCTACGAAAAGCCCTTGTCACTTATTATCCTACCCTGAAAAATATGCATCTGTCCGATTATAAAGTAAGAGTACTGGATGACAAAGATACGACAGCTGCCAAAGTCCGGGTTCTCATTGAATCCAAAAACTTTGCGAATACATGGAACACCGTCGGCGTTTCAGAGAATATTATTGAAGCCAGCTGGGAAGCACTCGTACACAGTTTCCGCTATGCCCTCCTGGAGGAGGAGCCATCGGAGTTCAATGAACCAGATGCTTTGCCTCAACAAGGGCTGGTAAATCATTAAATTCTTCAGTTATATAAAAAAAACCGGCTGCTGATTTTATGATCAGTAACCGGTTTTTTTATTTTCTCACAAGATCTTTCACTTTCTTCTCCAGTTCTTCTTCAGTCAGAATACCGAGAATAATCTCTTGGATCACACCATTTTTATCGATAAGAACATTCGTAGGAAATGCCATTCCTTTGTACAAATCATAAACAGCTCCATCTTCATCCATCATAATGGGAAATTTCAGTTTGAACGTTTCCACAAAAGCTTTCGCTTCCTTCTCTGTGTCATACTTTGTTACATTAATTCCGTAAATATCCAGATCATCTTTGTATGATTTGGCAAGCTTATTGAGGGAAGGAGCCTCCATCTTACACGGATCACACCAAGAAGCCCAGAAATTAAGCATAACGGCTTTCTCTCTCGGCCCCCCCACTTTGAATGTTCCTTTATTTCCAAGCCCTTTTAATTGAAAGGAAGGAGCGAGCAGCCCCGCTTTGGCTCCCGTTTCCGTAGGGATAGGTGACTCTGTTTGAAATACACTTTGAATATTCAAGCCACCTTCTTTATCACTGGTTTGCCAAAAAGCAAAACCGATTAGCAGCAAAATTCCAATCCATATGTACAGGTTACGTTTCATTTGCCGGTCCCTTTTCCTTGTTATAGAATATAGTTGCCCGAGTTGCTCATGATATCGTTATTATTCTACCCTTTTACAAGTAAATTATATCACAAAAAAGCCCCTTTTCTGAAAAAGGAGCCTGCACGATTCATATTCAAAAGAGTACAAGGAGCTACATTCATGTTTATACAACTATCAGCTGAGATCTATAAGCAAATGGAAGTCCTCTTTAATGCCGGCTTTCCTAACGAAGAATGCGCCCTTTTGCTAGGGACCCCCCTAATAAATCAGTCTTTTCACATCCATTCACTAGTTCCAGCTAAAAATATCGCTTCAGACCCCTTACATCACTTTGAGCTTGATCCTGCTACATGGGTTCACCATCTAATGACTTCGCCCGATTTAGTAGGTCTGTTTCACACTCACCCATCCTCAGCCCCACTCCCATCGGCTACCGATCTACATGCTCTGCAATCCTACGGAGAGTTGATTCAGATATATCTCATTGCCGGATTTACTTTGGATTCCAATACAATGGAGCTCAAAGCTTACGAAGTAACCAAACAAGATCGTGGCTTCGGTCTTCGTCCTGCAACGCTACGCATGACTTAGATGTGAATACAGATCAGAGAGAGTGATCACATCCATCCTGGATATATCGTCTAGATAACATCCCCAAAGGCGTGCAGTCATCATCGCATCTTCTAGCGCATGATGCCTCCCCTCAATGGGAATTCCCCTTGAGTAAAGTAATTCATCTAGCCCATAGCCACTTCGCTGAGGTTCAAGCCATCTTGCAAGCATCATCGTATCAATTACACGGTGACTGAGTCTGACTTTTGAAGTTTTCCACAAGGCTGCATTCAGAAAAGATTTATCATGCGCACTCGCATGAGCTACTAGAACCCTCCCACCTACAAAAGACATGAAATCATGCAACCCCTCCAGAAGCGGAGGAGCATCTTGAGTCATCTCAGTCGTTATTCCAGTAAGTTCGGTAATATGATCAGGGATGTGTTTCTTCGGTTTCACGAGGGTGTAGAACTGTTCCTCTTCCTTCACTTCTCCACCTACAACCCTAACTGCTCCAAACGATAAAATCTCATCCCCATGCTGCGGGGCAAACCCTGTCGTCTCTAAGTCAAATACAACCGCATCCAGTTCAGCCAGGGGCGTTCTGAGTGCTTCTGGCCTGCGATTTTCCCTCATAAGAGAACGAAGAAACGCCATTTGCTGTGCCGTAGGGGCGCCAATCATTGAAGCGATTGCAGATGGCACCCCACCTTGTCTGAACGAGTTCCAAAAACCGCTGTTGCCCCTTACCGGCTCTTTCATGTGCGTCTCCTCTCCACAAATCGAAGTTGCCTCTGTAAATTCCGGTGCACTTTTTTGACAGCAGACAAACCTTCTCTAAGCTCATACATCGTATTTCGCTGTCTTAGTTGATCTTCATCAATATATCCACTGCTCGATAATATACCCTGATCATCTTTCACCTGCGTGCTTCTTCTGAGCCTAAGTGCAATTAGAAACGCATCTTCGCATTGTTCAATGAGGTGCGAAGGAGCAGCTTCAAGACGAGCAAGTTTATTTAAACGGTTCATCGTGTTCGTCTCTTTCAATCCATGCTGTAATGCTAAATAACGACCGCTGTTTACTAACGGTATATACATACCATATTTAACATCAAAACCACCTGCATGTTCTCCAAAACGCTCTTTAACCACTTGACCGAGGATATTTAACGTGGCTTTGTGCTTCACGGTATTTCGAAGTACGGCAGCTGCTAGATCAGGTACGGATTCGAACAAATAACTGAAATATTCACGGAAACGTTCTGACAAAGCATCCTCTCCACTTACATGTCTCATATCAGCAGCAATAATTAAATAACGTACCGGTTCCCATTTCAAGTCATCTGCCCACTCGCTCAGCTGTAAGGTCCAGGATGATATCGTCCTTCTCCACAAAGGCTCTGAACACATCACTTTGCCCTCACATTTGGCATAACCTACAGATTCTAGCATGTTCGACAGTCTTATTCCAAATTCTGTAAAGAACCATTCCTTCTCTGGGTGATCCTCGTCGCTGATAATCATCCCATTATCTTGATCACTCCACAGCGTTGCTTCTCCTCTGCCAGAACTGCCAAACACGATGAAAGCATAAGAGACAGGAGGGTGACCAAATCCATCTTCCAGCATTTGCCCTTCTGTCAGTTCAATTGCTTTCTGTGCGACTGCATCATGCAATTCATTAACGAGCTGATACCAGTCAAGTAAGGGTATTTCTTCTATTACATTCTGCAACTCCTCTTGTCTCTTCATTCGAGCTGTCTTTAATGAGGAAACTGAGTTCACATCCTTCATAAAATCAACGCTCAAGATTGGGCCCTGGCCCTTCGATTTCAGAGGTTCCATAGATCTGTCCCCCTAGACGTGTTCTCCTTCATCATATCATGTTATTTTTATGGAGAAGGTGACATTCGATTTTTATTTGTTGTCATTGCTAAGCTATGATTTCATTTGTTCGGGATAACCGTATGTACCGTGTTCGCTCACATCGAGTCCCGTGATTTCTTCCTGCTCTGTCACTCTGATACCAGTTAAGGCTTTAATACTCCCTAGTACAGCAAAAGAAATGATGAGAACAAAACCAAAGATACCAAGAAGACCAAGCAGCTGAATTCCTAACTGTAAAATACCCCCGCCATAAAACAATCCACGTTCTCCAATTCCTATTCTCTCAACCTGAGCAGGTGCTGCAAAAAGTCCTGTAGATATTGCCCCCCACATCCCTGCAATTCCGTGTACAGAAAAAGCACTCATTGGATCATCAAGTCCCGCCTGCTCTAGCTTTATTGTTGCAAAAAAAGTAATTACACCCGCCACTGTTCCGATGAGGAATGCAGCCCATACCTCTACAAATGCACAAGATCCCGAGATAGCAACAAGCGCTGCAAGTAAACCGTTGAGTATACTTTTAATTTCTACTTTACCAAGCAGGATCCATGTAACGATAAATGATGCTAGCACACCTCCAGAAGCAGATATTTGGGTCGTAAGAGCAACGTATCCTAATAAACCATCTTCCAGCGGAGTCATCATACTTCCCGGATTAAATCCAAACCAGCCAATCCACAAAAATATAACCCCAACTACTGTAAACACTTGGTTATGCCCCGGCATAAGACTCGCATTCCCATAATCCGTATATTTACCCAATCTTGGTTTTAACAAATAGGTTGCCACGAGTGCCGCTGTAGCCCCAGTCAGATGGATTACGGTTGAACCCGCAAAATCTTGCATTCCAAGCTTGGTAAGCCATCCTCCTCCCCATACCCAATGTGCAACCATCGGATAAACGAACATCACATATAGGAGGCCAAAAAGGACATACACGTGTAACTTGGCTCTTTCTGCCATACCTCCACAAGCTATACTTAAGGACACAGAAGCAAAAGATAGATGGAACATAAATTTTAAGGCAAGCGGTACATCTGAATAATTCAATGAGCGAAAAGAGGTGTCTTGTGTATCGCTACCCAAGAAGAAGCCGGTGGTTCCAAAAAATTCATTTCCGTTACCAAAACCAACCCCAAACCCGATGGCCCAGAACGAAAAGATTGTGATGCCTATAGTCAAAATTGTTTTGCCCGCAATATGACCTGCGTTCCTCATTCGGCTAGAGCCGGCTTCAAGCAAAACAAATCCCGCCTGCATCATAAATACCAACACAATAGCTACAAAAACAAATACTGAATTCAGTCCCCTACTTAGCTGATCTTGAGTGAAGTTATCTGATGCATAAGCTGAACTTAAGGGTAGTAATACAAAAATGGAACAAAAAATAAATACCCACCTCTTGATCACAAGCTGATCTCCTCTAAAGTAGAAGCAATTTTGTGTTACATTATATAACATTATATGAAAAACTTTCTTCCATTGATATTATAATCAGAATATTAATCGGTTGACAAGAACTATTTCATCATGAGAGCGCTCACAATTCAACATGATTTTTATTACTATATATTAGGACAAGTGCATATAATGAGCTTTAAAGTGGAACGTTTGACTGTACGGTTCCCCATCATGTATCATATTGTTTATTGAAATAGGGAAAGGTGAGTGTTTCTCGATGGGGATATGAAGCTGTATCGAATCGGTGAATTGTCGAAAGCTGCCGGTGTAAGCGAACGTACGATTGACTATTACACGAAGCTCGGGCTAATTACGCCAGAACAACGTACACAAAAAAATTATAGATTGTACAATCATGAAACCTTGTCTCGTCTCGAACGTATTATCCAGATGAAACTAGAGAAGTATAGTCTCGATGAGATTAAACATTCTTTAGAAAAGTGGGGCTCCGTTTCCTCGAATGAGCAAGTTACAAGCAAACTCAACAGTCTGGAAATTCATGTGGAGCAGCTTGAACGCGAGATGAATGAACTTAAGCCTCTCCTCCAAGACATGAAACCAACCCAACAGCGCAAAGTCGTTGCAGGTTTATTAACGAAAAGCGCTGCTTGTATGGAAGCACTGAAGATTTTGCTTGAAAGCTCCATGATGTAGTTAATCACAAGAAGTATGGAGGTTATGTATATGGGATTCTTATATGTTCTTATTATTGCCGCCTTTATATTGTCGATTTGGGCGCAATTTAGAGTTAAAGGCACATTTAACAAATGGTCAAAAGTCGAAAGTTCAACAGGTATGACCGGCTATGATGTTGCAAGACACATGCTCGATACTAACGGTCTTCAAGATGTACCGATTGAACCTGTACGTGGCGCCCTTTCTGACCACTACGATCCGATTCACCGTGTCGTTCGTCTATCGGAGCCCGTTTATTACGAAAGATCCATTTCAGCTATCTCCGTTGCTTCTCATGAGGTAGGTCACGCAATTCAGCACAAAGAACATTACCCGATGCTTGTATTGCGCCATAAGATTTTCCCGGTCGTTAACTTCGCATCGGGAATCGCACCATTTCTGATTTTGGGTGGAATTATCTTTAATGCACTTAACCTGGTCGGACTCGGAATCATCTTCTTCTCCGTAATGGTAGCATTTCAGTTGATTACCCTTCCGGTAGAGTTTAATGCAAGCAGCCGTGCTCGTGATATTATCGTTCAAGAAGGTTACATCCAGCGGGATGAGGAACGTGGCGTAGGTAAAGTACTTAATGCTGCTGCTCTTACCTATGTTGCCGCTGCTTTGATCTCCTTGCTCGAACTCGTTCGTTATATTGCGATCTTCACCAGCAACCGTGAATAGTTAGCAAAAGAAACCCCAGTCTTAATCGACTGGGGTTTTGTTATGATCTAATCCAAAATAATCGAGTAAAAACGAGCGGAATGATTGTGCTACCAGCGGCAACTTCTCATCATTCCGATGAATAAGTCCAATAGAACGAGTAACACTAGGACTTGAAATTTTCACTCTAGCAGGTTGAAGCGGATTCGTTTGGAACAAAGCCATTTCTGGCAGGACGCTTACGCCCATCCCTGCAGCAACTAGACCACGAATCGTATCTGTCTCTTCACCTTCAAAAGCAATCCTCGGAGTAAATCCAGCCTCCAGACAAGCATGCCATACAATCGGTCTAAGCGAATATCCTTTGCTGAACAAAATAAATTTATCTTCCTTTAATTGATCCAGTCGAATAGACTCTTCTCCTGCGAGCGGATGATTTTGCGGCAGAATAGCAAACAACTCTTCAGTAAGAACCACATCTCCACCGATATGCTCATGTTTCTCCGGGAAAGGGGAAATAAAAGCAAGATCCACTTCAGCTGATAAAACATCTCTAATCAACGTAGGATACATTCCTTGCTTAAACTTGAATTTCACGTTAGGATAACGCTTTCTAAACTCTGAAACGACAGAAGGAATAAGATGGATCCCCAGACTATGCGGAAAACCGATACGAATTTCACCTTTTTCCGGGTCCAGAAATTCATGCACTTCACCCACAGCTCGGTCCAAATCCTTTAGAATTCCCTCTACTCTTTTACAGAACAGTTGCCCTACAGGAGTTAGTTGTAGGTTCCTTCCCTTTTGCATGAACAAGTCGATTCCGAGTTCTTCTTCAAGATGATGAATCTGGCGACTCACTGCGGATTGAGCTACATGCAGCTCTTCCGCAGCCTGAGTCACGTGTTCTTTCTGTGCAACCTTTAAAAAGTACTGCAACTGTCGTAGTTCCACTCGTTTAATCGCTCCAATCTACTAAAACCATCCAAGTATACCAAGGATGCTCTTCTTGACTCTACTGTATCATGCAAGCCCGAATGAATCAACGATGCTTCTGTTTAAATAATCTTATTAGCAATCCATAAATGAAGAACCCGGCAACAAGTCCACCAAAATGAGCGACTAGATTGATTTCAGCAACACCCAAAGAGAAAACAATACCGAACCCTAAGATCGTATACAAAATTTTTCTTGAGGCCTCATCCATCTTGTTACGCTGAAAAATAGCAATATACAAAAAAGCACCATACACACCGTATATTGCACCGGACGCTCCCACCGAAAAAGTTGGAGACGATAGATTATTATAATAACCCTGGGTTATTACATTTCCTATAAATCCACTAGCAATATATAGCAATGCATATTTCCATGCACCAAGTAATCTTTCAAGCGGCGGTGCAAACACTAACAGAGCAAAACAGTTAAAGAATAAATGACTGAATCCGGAGTGAAGGAACATGGATGCGAATAAGCGCCACAATTCATCATTAAGAGGCGGTATGTTAGCTAGTGCTCCAAACTTCAGCAACGTGATCGGATCCTCTGATCCCCCATTGAACAATAGAACTATAAACATGATCACATTAGCAGCAAGTAGTAGTGTTGTTATTGGATAATATTTTATGTACCCTTTCCAGTTCTCATATCGCAAAAAAATCATAACATCATCCTTCCATCAATGCCCTTCATTGGACATACACTTCTTAATACGATTATAATAGATAAGTAACAAGATCACCAATCTCAAGGAGGTACATATAGATGTCCCATGAACGTACTGGCGTAGCCACTTTTAAAGGAAGTCCTCTCACACTGATCGGACCTGAACTCAAGGTGGGTGATCAAGCCCCCGACTTTACATTAAACAAAAACCTACTCATGGAAGCAACTCTTTCTGATTACGCAGGCAAAATCAAACTAATCAGCGTTGTTCCTTCCCTTGATACTGGCGTATGCGATGCACAGACTCGCCGTTTTAACGAAGAAGCAGCATCTCTCGGCGAAAACGTAGTTATTCTAACGGTGAGTGTGGATCTTCCATTCGCACAGTCTCGTTGGTGCGGTGCCGCAGGGGTAGATAAAGTCGTTACCCTGTCGGATTATAAAACAAAATCCTTTGGCGAAGCATACGGAGTCCTTATTAAAGAATTCCAACTCGATATGCGTTCTATTTTTGTCCTTGATGCAAATGACAAAATTACATACGTTGAGTATCTGGCAGAAATGTCAGAACCACCTAACTATGAAGCAGCTATTCAAGCGGTTAAGGAACTGCTTTAATTGCAACAAAAAAAGCGAACGAGGACTTGTCCTTGCTCGCTTTTTATTTTATTCGCCTGTCACTTTATATTTGGCGAGTTTCTTGTCAATGACATCAAAGATCTGAAGAATAATTCGATAATTCGCTCCAAGATCACCTAAAGAACCTTTTGAAGCAGAATAGATGTCCACAGCTGTACGAACAGGCGTCACTTGAATTACAGTTACTGTAATATCGAGTGTGCGGCCAAATGTAGTCCGTTTCTCCATCGTAATTTCTCCAACGGAAGGCACTTCATGCAGAACTTTATAACCAGGAATTTTCTTCATCAGAGATGATACTTCGTCCCAAGCTTTCTCCCTTGACAAGTTATAGTAACGTGTCTTCATCTTTGGATCCTTAGCTCGATCGCTTGTTCCCTCCATACTGCGGACAATACCAACGAGTGTTCTTTTGAGTGACAAGACCCTTCCTCCTTTATATGTAGCCGTTCCTTTTTTCTATATCTAGTGTAACATTCTAAATCACAGAACAAAAGAGAGCAGCACAAAACGTATGTAATAACATCCAAATCCATATCCGTAAGGGGACCTAAGAGCTGCAGTCTACTTACTTTTATGAAACTAAAAAAACACCTCAAAAGCACTCAGTAAAGAGTACGTGAGAGATGTTTCTAATGTAATCCAAAAAAGGATTCCCGCAAATGCCGTCCGATTATATTGTCTTCTGAACCTGCGATAGCAGGTGGGTGACCGCAGAGCTGGTTATGAAGTCCCCATGTCATATAGACAGGGCTTTTCAGCCGCACCTCGTTAGATCTCCCGAGACATAGTCATTGGTTCAAAAACAACGAATAACCGATACGAACATCGCAGGATGTAGAAACAATTATAGCGCTATTCCATGTAAAAGTAAACATTAAAACAGAATATGCTAAAAATCACGACTCTTCTTATTTCATATCTGTGCGAGAACTAGGGGACAACTCCTCTTGCTCCCCTTCTTCTTTTTCTGCCTCTGCTGCTTGCATCTTCTCCATCTGCTCCTGCATTTTCGTGAAGGTAGCATAGAAGTTAAAGAAAGCGAACCAGGCAATTACGCTGCCAATAAAGAAAAAGAATAACGCCGGATACTGTGCACCAATATAGCATAACAGCCCTGCTCCAAGGAGTGTGGAGAATACTCGGAAAGGACGAATCAGCGTAATAAGCACTGCATTTTTAAGTATCATTCCAATTGACATGTGATAATGAACTACCATTGAAAAGAAGTTAAACATAGATACACCAAGCAACAACAGTAGAATCAGCATAATAATACCGACCAGCTGCAGATTCTCAAATTGCGTCATGTACACGGTGTAATCGAGATACATAATAACAAACAGCAGGGTGTAGAAAAGTCCACCGATCATACTTTGCTTATAGTTTTCTTTGTACCCCGTAAAATAAGTTTTGAACACGGGAACATCAGTATCCCCCATTACCCATTTACGAACAACGTTGAACAAAGCAGTGGTTGCAGGGAAAAATGTAAACGGTGCCACAATAGCTATGGCCCAGTTCATTTGAATTGATTCATTCGTCATCCCTTGACCCATCACTAGTATCTTAACAATTACAAAGAAAAAGAACGGTGAAGCACAAAGCACCCATAAAAGGTTTGATCCAGCAAATCTGGTAATCCATTCAGTAAGGCGGTATAAGCCTCCCATTGCTCCCTTGAACTCCAAAATTATTCTCCTCCTTACACATGGGGAAACTCCCATTACATAGGCATTTTACCACATGCATCATCTTAGATGCGGATTTTACGGATTCCGGGTAGCACTTTATATTATGTCTGAATGCAAGCAAGACGCAGCTCTGTCAGCAAACATAGCCATTCATAATGTAAATAACCGGCTCAGAAAATCCAGAGTAAAGTCTTGATATCTACTACTAACTATACCGCATAACTATAATGAAAAGCTAGGGTATAGATGAAATCTAAGCCATAGTATTGAAAGAAATATGCACATTATGCTAAATAAAATGATAACAACCTATTTATATCCCTTGTGGGCATCGGTCTAATCATTTCTGGCAATCGGGCCATAGGATAACGTGTAGTTCGAAAGCAAAGCAGCTTCTCATATGCAAGGAGGTGAATTGCTATGTCTTACGACTGTGGTCCTGTTGGTGGTATTACTGGAGGTTGCGGTACTGGCGGTTTCGATTGGTACTCCACTGGTACAATTCTTGTGTTGTTCATCTTGCTTGTAATCATCTCCAAAATATTCTTCTGTTAATAAACAGAAAAGACGAAGCATAATATGCTTCGTCTTCTTTTTGTATATTATTCGAATGAAGAATCTTCACGACGACTAGGTCTGCGATCTCCACTATTGTTATTACTGTTGTTACTGCTGCCAGTATTGTTATTGCTGCTGTATGAACGTGGTTTACGATCACGATCACGGTCACGGTTATATCCGCCTTCTTTGCGTCCACCGCCGCTATATCCACCTCTGCTATTACTGCTTCCACCGCCACGGTTGTATCCGCCGCTGCTTCCGCCGCTGCGATTACCACCATAACCGCCAGATGGTTTACGTCCGCTTGAACGAACGTCTGGTTTACGACGTTTAGCACGAATTGGATCCTCAGGTGTAAGTTCAACAGCTGCATCTTTTTTGTCGCCTGTCAAAAGTTTAAGCGCTGCGGACAAAAGTTGAACAGAATCATACTGCTCAAGCATTTGAATAGCGATGCCTTTGTATTCATTCAGTTCGCCGTCTTGAACAATTTCAAGAAGACGCTCTGCAGTTACACGTTGCTTACCTTCAATTGCCTCTGCAAGTGTAGGAAGTGGCTTACGTGGAATACGGTGACGTGTAACACGCTCAATGAAATGCAAATGATCGATCTCACGAGGAGTAACGAATGACCAAGCTGCACCTTCTTTACCTGCACGGCCTGTACGACCGATACGGTGAACATAGCTCTCAGGATCTTGCGGAAGGTCAAAGTTAACTACATGTGTTACGCCAGAAACGTCAAGTCCACGAGCAGCAACGTCTGTAGCTACGAGTACATCGATGCTACCGTCACGGAACTTACGCATAACTGCGTCACGTTGATTCTGAGAAAGGTCACCATGAAGACCATCTGCAGAGTACCCACGTTTTTGCAAAGCTTCTGCAAGCTCATCAACACGGCGTTTAGTACGACCAAACACGATAGCAAGCTCAGGAGATTCCATATCAAGCAAACGACTCAGTGCGTCAAATTTTTGACGTTCTGGTACTTCGATATACGATTGATCGATAAGAGGTGCGCTGACTTGTTTAGGAATAACCGATACATGCTCTGGATTCTTCAAGAATTGTTGAGCAAGCTTTTGAATGTTAGGAGGCATTGTAGCCGAGAACAACATCGTTTGACGATCGTCTGGAACTTGTTTCAGGATAGATTGAATATCCTCCATGAAACCCATGTCGAGCATTTCATCTGCTTCGTCAAGAACGACAGTTTGCACGTCTTCAAGCTTGATTGTTTTACGGTTGATATGGTCAAGCAAACGACCTGGTGTACCGATAATAACTTGTGGTTTCTTTTTTAGAGCGCGAATTTGGCGAACAATATCTTGACCGCCGTAGATTGGAAGAGTGCGGATTCCTTTAAAACGGGAAAGTTTCTCGATTTCTTCTGCTACTTGGATAGCAAGCTCACGTGTTGGAGCCATGATCAGTGCGCGAATTTTTTCATCTGTTTTGGAGATTTTGCTGATCAACGGAATACCGAATGCAGCTGTTTTACCCGTACCTGTCTGTGCTTGTCCGATCAAATCGCTACCGCCTAATGCGAGTGGGATTGATTTGGATTGTATTGGTGTTGCCTCTTCGAATCCTAGTTCTGTAATAGCTTGTAGAACCTTAGGTTCCAAATTAAATTCTGAGAAAGTTGTCAAATTTTTTCAAACTCCTTCTTATATGGTGGACATGTGGACAAATCCACTTCGTTATCTGTATTCTTAAGTAGCGTTACATTTATTGGCTGTTTCATCCTGCAACAGTTTCACTGCACGATTTCACATTTTTCAATATAAAGAGAATACTTTCTCTCTCCAATCGTCTAAACTACATATGATGTTTAATTGAAACTTGCTGAAAACAAAACATGCTTTTCCGAAAAAAGCGACCTACTCAAGAACATCCAATCACTATTATATCACAAAACAATTTACAATTACCAGCTAGCATTATACTATGAATCATTATCGAGGTGAAAATGTGCTTAAATTACTTACAAAATCCGCACTAGTAATTATTGGCGGAGCCATCATTGCAGCAGGTTTTAACCTGTTTTTAATCCCTCACGAGCTGTTAAGTGGGGGCATTTCTGGTGTATCCATGCTGATAGGATATTTTACCAGTTTGAATTTCAATTTCATGTACTTTGCTTTTAACATTCCGCTTCTTATCGCCGGTTGGTTCCTGCTCGGAAGAAGATTTATCAGCTTTAGTATCGTGAATGTTATTGCGACGACCTGGTTGCTAAATCTCGTTCCAGTAACCCCCGTTGTAGAAGATCCCCTCTTATCCTCTGTGTTCGGAGGAGTTCTCATTGGAGGCGGGACGGGTCTTGCATTCAGGGCAGGAGGATCTTCAGGTGGTCTGGATATCGTTGCTTCCATTATTACAAAATTCCGTGATTTTCCTGTTGGTACCGTTATGGCGTTTATGAACGGGATTATCATTATGCTAGCTGGGTATTTGTTTGATGATTGGAATATTGCGTTAATCTCTGTTCTATCCATTTACATTACTGGTAAAGTTGTAGATCTCATTCATATCGGGCATGTGAAGGTGACCTTATTTATCGTTACCAATGAAGCAGATATCATGCTCAAAGAATTGTTACCAAGACAGCGAGGAGTAACCAAAATCAAAACGCAAGGTGCCTTCACTGATCATGAGAAAGATATGCTCATGACCGTAACAACCAAATATGAGTTGGATGAAATAAGGCAAATCATTAAGGAGACTGATCCAAAAGCATTTGTTAACATTGTGGAAACAGTCGGAATTATGGGTTCTTTCAGGAAAAATTAGGGTGTTTGTCAAGTGTAATATTTCAAGTCATTGTGGTATACTATGAATGCATACCCGCTATAGCAACTGAGTTCTTAGAGCTTATCTTGTCTATCCGTAATTTCACCAAAGCACATGGCTTTTCCGGGCAATGAATGATTCTTTGCTGAATGATTCTAAGTGAGGAAAGGGTGATTATTTGTGGAAATGGAAAGAGTAAAACTGTCTGAAATCGTCATGAAATGGTTTCCAGAAATGCTCCCAACTCTAAGACAAAATGAACTCAATTCGTTAATTGTGCTACGGGATGGATTCGGTATTCTGGAACCAGAAGATGCCATGGAAATAATTCAGTACAGCATTTGTGAACAGCAGGACAATATGTATTTACAATAAAACCGTTACGCAGCCGTTATACCGGATTTTTTTTCGGAAATAGCGGTTTTTTTATTATGTTTTAACCCATTGTTTTCTTTTACAAGAAATTACGCTGTTCAAACAAGGAAGCTTCCATTAGAATATTTCTTTGTGTGCAAAACACGAATTTATTAGCAAAAGATGGAGAATATCAGACATGAATCAAACTTTTACTACACCGCAAAAATGGAAGCAATTCCTAATCATCTTGCTTCCTATACTCGTCACGCAAATATCTTTATCTGCAATCACTTTCTTTGACACCAACATGTCAGGACATTTCAGTCCCAAGGATTTAGCAGGAGTAGCCATCGGAACAAGCCTTTGGATTCCCATTCAAACAGGACTTAGTGGTATCCTCATGGGGATCACTCCTATTGTGTCTCAGTTAGTAGGTAGTGGCCGCAAAAACGAAGTCCGTTTCAATGTCATGCAGGCCCTTTATTTTGCCATTGCTATCGCTATTCTCGTTCTCATTGCCGGCAGTTTAGTCATTGGCCCGATTCTAGAATTTATGAGTCTTGAAGAACGTGTTCGAAATGTTGCTTACGATTTCCTTTGCGCCATTTCTTTTGGAATTATCCCACTCTTCGGATACTCGGTTCTTCGTAACTTTATGGATTCTCTAGGTCAAACGAGGGTAACCATGATCATTACTCTCATCTCTTTGCCAATCAATATCTTGCTAAACTACTTGCTTATCTTTGGTAATCTAGGTTTTCCTCGTCTTGGCGGGGTCGGTGCAGGTATTGCTTCAGCCATCACCTATTGGGTCATTTTTTTGATTTCCATATTCGTTGTTCATCGCATTCAGCCCTTTGCCAAGTATGGAATATTCCAAAAGTTTCATGGACCTTCTATAAGAAAATGGAGGGAACTGCTGACGATCGGCATCCCTATCGGATTCGCTATATTTTTTGAAACCTCTGTCTTCTCGGCTGTAACGCTCCTTATGAGCAGATTTGATACAGCAACGATTGCAGCTCATCAAGCAGCTTTGAATTTTGCTTCTACCCTATATATGATCCCTCTCAGCATCAGTATGTCACTGACTATTCTGGTTGGTTTTGAGGTAGGGGCGAAACGGCTTCAGGATGCGAAGAAGTACAGCAAAATTGGCATAGGTAGTGCCGTTACCTTATCACTACTCACCGCTGTGGTTCTTATCGTTTTTGGCCGACAGGTAGCAGGCATTTATTCTACGGATGCCGTTGTCATCGGACTTATTCAGCATTTCCTAGTCTATGCTATCTTCTTCCAAATTTCTGATGCTGTGGCTACACCAGTACAAGGTGCACTCCGCGGGTATAAAGATGTTACCCCTGCATTTATTATTACCTTTGTTGCTTTTTGGATTATCGGACTTCCTGTTGGATTTATAACAGCAACTTACTCAAGCCTTGGGCCGTATGGTTATTGGATCGGTTTAATTATTGGTCTTGGTTTCGGGGCAATAGCACTGCTATGGCGTCTTCTAAAGATGCAACAAAAATACAATGTAAAACTACAAAACTAATCAAAATAAAAAAGCTGATTCATGTTTACCGATCGGTATTCACGAAGCAGCTTTTTCTTTTTGCTATTGGGAAAGTCGAAGTGCAAGTTCATACAAATCCATATCTATGGATTTTTTTGTATTTACTACAAGATCAATGTCCGTAAGAGTCAACTGATTGTTAATAATACCGCAAGCTTTATCGGACTCTCCTTCAATCAATTTACGAACTGCAAAGTCGCCTAGACGGCTAGCCAGATTACGGTCAAAAGGAGTCGGTGTTCCACCGCGCTGAATATGACCCAGAACCGTTACACGTGGCTCATAAGTAGGACAGCGTTCCATGATTTCTTTAGCTACATCTTCGCCCTTGCCAACACCTTCAGCTACGACGATGATACTATGACGTTTGCCGTGTTCAAAGTTTGATTTCATCCGGTTTGCAACTTCGTCCATGTCAAACGGAACTTCAGGAACAAGAATCGTTTCTGCACCGGACGCAAGGCCTGCATGAAGTGCGATATCTCCGCAATGACGACCCATAACTTCAACGATGGAAGAACGCTCATGGGAAGACATCGTGTCACGAAGTTTATTAATTGCATCAACAACAATACTTGTTGCTGTATCAAAACCGATTGTGTAATCCGTGAACGAAATATCATTGTCGATCGTACCCGGCAATGCCATTGTTTTGATCCCCAACTTACTCAGTTTGTTAGCTCCTTGGTAAGACCCATCTCCACCAATAACGACAAGACCGTCAATACCGCGCTCATTCAAAATATTTGCACCTTTTTGTTGTCCTTCAGCCGTCATAAATTCTTTACAACGTGCAGATTGCAGAACCGTTCCTCCGCGCTGAATAATATCTCCTACGCTGCGAAGATCCATTTGACGAATATCATTGTTCAAAAGTCCTTGGTAGCCCCGCTGTATACCAAACACTTCTAAACCGAAATAGAGACCACTACGAACCACGGCACGGACAGCCGCGTTCATTCCTTGAGAGTCTCCTCCACTAGTTAATACTGCTATTTTTTTGACTGCTGACATGATGATTTCCTCCTCTTATTTCTCATACATATGTTTACGAATCCATTTGGAGTTTGCCAAGAAAAAGCGTCTAGTTAATGGGCTGTTTCTCAGTAATCTTTTGGAAACGGAACGAACCTCCTGCTGCTCGCTGACCTTAGGATCAGTCAGATATAGTGCAAGCAGTCCTTCAATAATCATCCGGTGAAAAGAACTTGCAGGGATATGCGAAACGTCTTCACGTGCTTCATCGACAATATAGGCTATTCGCTCGATCATCTCATTCTCACTTTCGTAATAGTTACAAAAGTTAAGATCTCCACCCTGTCTGTCTTCCTCCTGATCGATTAAATAATCAAGCATGATGTGTAGCCCTGTCACATGCGGAAAATAGGATGCATGGATTGCGGAAGCTCCATCATCATCAAGATGCGGGTCTGTAGCAGCAAGAAACAGCATGAATACTCCTAGTGTGGAACCCGTAGCTGCTGCAAATTCATTCCAATGCAGCAATGGGGTACGATGCTTATGAAGTTCCCACCAATGGAGTAAAGCTTCTTCACGAAGTTCAGGCTTAATATGCTTGTATACTTGTAAGTCTACATAAAGCCCTGCTAAATCCTGTACATAAGATTTAACAATGGGATACCCTGGCAACTTCCTTAAGCAGGATTGACAGGTCAACACAAGACTATGCAGATACCCCTCATCTTCTTGTTCCTTACGAAGCGCATAATAATTTACTAATTCCGCGTCAGGATTAACCGCGTCAAGCATCGATTTATGTAGCAGCCTAAAATCTTCGGCATCCATGGAAGTGCTTCGATCGCATAAATTATCCAAATAATCACTAATCGTTTGGTACGATACGATGAGCGGAATAAGAATATCCTTCATCGGCAAATTGGCGGCTGCATAAATCGAGCCTCCTTCGCAGTGAAACTGTTTGCTTGCAATACTGGCGAGTGCCTGTGTTCTAAGCTCCGGGTCTGGAATCTGTTCTGCTCTCATTTTAATCTGACTAAGCTCATGTCTTGCCCCCGGGAAAATATGCCTATACACCCGGTTCATTAGTCCGATGGGCCCCCGTGGAACATTACGATTACTTTGTTTTTGGTTAATCAAATGACGGTGCCTCCACTTTGTTCTTTACATATTCATACCTGTTCAAACCACTTCCCATTATAATATGACATACCATTTTGTACAAATAAACTAAGTCACGTTACTTATATTTGATCTATCATTTCCACTCTGTCCATTTTTTATCATATATATCAGGTGAACATGTGTGAATATAATCACAGAAAAACCAAAAAAAGCGCAGTTCCCCTTTCGGGAAAACTGCGCTCTCATTACACGATTCAACAAACTTGTATAAGAAATCCGATAAGTACGGAAATATTCTTACAGTTTGATTACGTTAGCTGCT
Organism: Paenibacillus sp. Marseille-Q4541; assembly: GCF_018310695.1. Classification (GTDB taxonomy): domain Bacteria; phylum Bacillota; class Bacilli; order Paenibacillales; family Paenibacillaceae; genus Paenibacillus. The sequence continues at coordinate 120,317 of NZ_JAGXCY010000010.1, forward strand.
TGAGGACCACGGTTACCATCAGTAATTTCGAATTCAACCGCTTGACCTTCTTCTAGAGTTTTGAAGCCGTCTCCTTGAATTGCGGAGAAGTGAACGAATACATCGTCGCCGCCTTCAACTTGAAGAAAACCATAACCTTTTTCTGCATTAAACCATTTAACTGTACCTTTCAAATGAACAACCTCCTAAAAATACCGCCATCTATGGCGAATGTCTATATTATACTGCATAAGTATTTACAATGCAATTATTGTTTTGATCAAAACCGTAAAATAATTTGCTTCTGACACCTGGGTAAGGTATCATTTTACCAAAACCGCAAATGGAGAAATGCATATGATTAAAAAACATCAAATATATAAAAAAGACAAATGGAATATGATGACAGTAGAAGTACAAGGCCGCTATCTTGTCCTTCGTGAAATTTCAGATCAATGGGGCGAAGATACTCATACATTTATGAGCAGACCTGCTCTTATGCATTGGGCTAAGAATCGTTTTCCTAAAGAAGATTATGTAAATAACGAAGAAGAATGGGCTGAAATTATGGCCGCTTTCAAAGAGGTATAAAAATTATGGGTGCCAGCAGCAATATTCTTATCTTTATTGTTTCTGCCTTCCTGCTCGGTGTTGTCCTCATTATGAAAAGGGACTCAGTCCCCCAAAGGCTTCGGAGGCCACTTGCCATAGCTTCTATTCTAATGATTTCATTCGCGTTCTTCCTTATTATTTACAGCATGTTTACAATGGGTAGCTAACCGGCTGAACATTAACTGTTTTCTGCCGGCTACTCCCTTTCAAATATTTCATTGCCAGAACGGTCATACTACGCGTTAGTGCCTTTACATGAAGGAGGAACCGCTAGTGAATGCCCGAAAGACATTACTCTTTGCGCTTGCAGTCAATCTGCTGTTTACAAACGGCATTGCAAACGCACAAGAAGACCGTTCCGGCCTGTCTTTATTTTATGATCATCAAAGGAGGATGAATATGAGTAAAGTAGTGAAACGAAATGAAGTACCCGTAGAAAATCAGTGGAACCTGAAAGACTTGTTTGAGAATCAAGCTGCATGGGATAAAGAATATGAAGAGGTCAAAGCATTAACCAAGAAAGCAGCTGAGTTCCAGGGCAAACTCGATAAAGCAGAAGCCGTCAAATCATGTTTTGAACTGGAAGATGATATCTCTCTAAAAACAGAACGTTTATACGTTTATGCACATTTGCATCATGATGAAGATACCGCGAATCCTACATATCAAGCACTGTCTCAAAAAGCTAAAAAGTTGAGTGTGCAGGTCAGTGAATCTTTATCTTTCGTGACTCCGGAAATTTTGGCCCTCCCAGACAAGGAACTCGATGCTTTTATTGAGAACCCTGTTCTCGAGCCATATAAATTTACTCTTGTTGAAATGAAGCGGGAAAAAGCACATGTCCTTTCCAAAGCAGAAGAAGCATTACTTGCTCAGGTTGGGAATTTGTCTCAAGCTCCGCAGACGATTTTTGGAATGCTAAACAATGCTGATCTTAAATTCCCTAAAATCAAGGATGAAAATGGTAACGAAGTTGAACTAACTCACGGAAGTTACATCCAGTTTCTTGAGAGTCCTAACCGTGAAGTTCGCGAAAGAGCGTTCAAAGCCGTTTACAGTACGTATGCTAAAAACAAAAATACGATTGCGTCTACGCTCAGCGCGAGTGTAAACAAAAATATTTTCTATTCCACCGTTCGCAAATACCCTTCCGTGATGGAAATGTCAATGTATGGTGACAACATTCCTAAAGAAGTGTATACAAATCTCGTAGATACCATCCATGAAAGCTTACCGCTGCTTCAGCGTTACATGAAGCTGCGTAAGAAGCTGCTCGGCGTGGATGAATTGCACATGTATGATCTCTTTGCTCCACTTGTCGATGAATACAAAATGGACATTACCTACGATGAAGCTAAGAAAACAGTTAAGGAAAGCTTGAAACCTCTCGGTGAGAAATACCTGGATGCACTCCAGGAAGGTTTTGAGAACCGTTGGATCGATGTATATGAAAATGAAAATAAACGCACTGGAGCGTACAGCTGGGGCTCCTATGGTACACATCCATATGTACTGCTGAACCATAATGATAATTTGAACAGTATGTTCACTTTAACTCATGAAATGGGTCATGCGCTTCATTCTTATTTCTCAGACAATGCTCTGAAATACAGAGACGCTCAATACACGATTTTCCTAGCTGAAGTGGCATCGACTACAAATGAAGCTTTGCTGATGGATTACATGCTCAAGAAATCAACAGATCCTAAAGAAAAGTTGTATCTGCTCACTTACTATGCAGATCAGTTCCGTACAACGGTATTCCGTCAAACGATGTTTGCTGAATTCGAGAAGATCATTCATGAGCGTGCAGAGCAAGGAGAATCACTTACACCTCAGCTGCTCTCGGAAATCTACTATGATCTGAACAAAACATATCATGGAGATGATATGGTAGTTGATCAAGATATTGAAATGGAGTGGGCACGAATCCCTCATTTCTACAACAGCTTCTACGTATACAAATATGCAACTGGGTTCTCTGCAGCAACGAGTTTCTCCAAACAAATCTTGGAGGAAGGCCAACCTGCCGTAGATCGTTACCTAGGATTCCTTCAAAGCGGAGGAAGTGACTACTCCATCAATATCCTGAAAAAAGCAGGCGTTGATATGTCCTCACCTGAACCGATTCGCGAAGCAATGGCCGTATTCGAAGATGTAATCAGCCAAATGGAACAGTTAACGAAGTAAAAATATTTTTTCCAGAATCCCTTGTCATTTGGCAAGGGATTCGCCATGAGCAAAATAGCACATTATCGCTAATCTAACATGAAAATGATAAAGAGGAGACTGGACGATGACGATCCAAATCAACGAGCAATACACTTTACAACTACTCGATAAATTACTGAACACGCCAAGCCCGAGTGGTTTCACGCATCACATTACGGAAATCATCGAAGCAGAAGTTACACGACTGGGCTACAAGAGTGAGCGTAATGCAAAAGGCGGTACCATTATTACACTTCCAGGCGAGGATAACAGCCGCACTATCGCTTTAAGCGGGCATGTAGATACACTTGGCGCGATGGTTCGCTCCGTTACTTCACACGGAACTTTAAAGTTAACTTCTATCGGCGGATTTATGATGAACTCCATTGAGAACGAATACTGTCAAATTCATACCCGCAGCGGCAAAACTTATACGGGTACAATTATGTCTACCGCTCCATCTGTTCACGTCTATGCTGGAGCAAGAGAATTCAAACGAGAAGAAAGTCATATGGAGATCCGCATTGACGAAATTGTAGAAAGTAAACAAGATGTGCTAGATCTGGGTATCGGAGTTGGAGACTTTATTTCATTTAACCCACGCGCTGAGTTCACTGCGAGCGGATACATCAAATCCCGTCATTTAGATGACAAAGCTAGTGTCGCAGCTCTCTTCGCTCTGCTGGAATCTGCTAAGGAAAACAAGTGGAAACCTAAGCATCAGATCAAATTACTCATCAGTAACTATGAAGAAGTAGGTCACGGCACAGCTTACATTCCAAGCGACATAGACGAAATGATCGCTGTAGATATGGGCTGTATTGGAGACGACTTGACATGTAAAGAAACCGACGTGTCGATCTGTGCTAAAGATTCCTCAGGACCCTATGATTATGAAATGACTTCGCGGCTGATTGAACTCGCAAAAGCGAATGACATCGACTATGCTGTCGATATCTACCCTTTCTACGGTTCAGATGCTTCAGCTGCATTACGTGGTGGCAACAACATTCGTGCGGCTCTCATTGGTCCTGGTGTACATGCCTCCCACGCGATGGAACGTACGCACAAAAAAGCAGTCATAAATACCGCTAGACTATTAGCAGCATATATCACTACCTAATTTTTTTTTGTAATGTGTTGTCAAAAAAAGACTCTCCGTTACGTAGTTATACGTTCATGGAGAGTCTTTTTTATGTTATAGACCATAATCTTAATATGCTATGCTTCTTCTACTGCTTTCTTTCGCTGATTTTCCCATTTCGCAAGTTCCGTCTGAAGATTCCGTTTCGTAGTATCTAGTTTTATCAAGACCCTACCCACTTCTCCCATACCTTTGCATACACTATCCTGGGCATCATGAATTTTACTTTGCACCAGCCAGTCACTAAAAAAACCATCGAGGAAATAGTCTGCAAAAGTAAGCATCCCTTGGATTTCAAAATTACTGTTCAAGATTACATCCACATCACGAAGCTCTTCCTGAAATTTGCGAAGATAGAGCTGGGCATCATGAACATGATTTTCTGCATCATCTAATCGGCTATGTTTGATATGAGTAGAGATCATCCCCCCACCGAGCATATCGTAGGTCCCCCAGTTCCCTGCGGATTTTAGTGATTCTTCGGCCTCATCCAAACAATCTAGCACGCTATGCCCAGCTTTCTCCGCTTCCTCAACCTCTTTTAATTGGCCCTTTAGCATCACTTCGTGCTCCAGGCATTGCTGAATAAAAGTATCGGATTCCGCCAGACTCTTTTGTTTCGCTGCCATGATTTGATCGTATTCCTGTCTCCAGTGCTGCCATTCATGCAAAGCAGCAATCTCATTTCTAACCTCGGTCAGTTGCTTACGAGTATTTTGAAGAGCATGACAAGCCTCCTCATACAAAGCTTTGCTCTCCAAAAGCTCCTTCTCTTCTTTCTCGAGCCTTTCCTCTTTTCTTCCAATCACACTGTAAAAAAGAGAGGCGAGAGAGGTTTTTAATAGCTGATCTACATCCTTCTGTTCCGCAACTAAGTGCTCTTTTCGATTGTACAGAAGTTCTTCTGTCTTCTTCTCTAGCTGCAGTAGATTCTCTTCTCGGGAGGTCCATTTATGAAGTAATCTTCCTTTTTCTTTCAGTAGAGCAAGACGTTCATTTGTTTCCTGATACACAGCTTCCTCCCCCTCCCTAGTACTGCCTATCTCTTACTTTTTGTTCTGTTCGATCTGTTCAGCTAGTTCATTTAAATAAGTCCAGCGTTCCATTAAATGTTCTAACTCTTTCTCCGCCTCAGTCTGCTGTTTCATCAATTCTTGAAGCCTTGCTGCATCGGCAAAAGATTCCTCCATTTGTGAAGCTATTGTCACTACTTTCTGTTCAGCTTCTTCAATCATCGTATCAATCTGATCATATTCCCTCTGCTCTTTGAAACTGAACTTAAGTTTCACTTTTAATGCATCGTCCGACTTCACTTGTGTTGCAGATTCGTTTTTTTCGATGCTTGGTTCTTTCTTTAGACTCTCTTTTTGAGGCTCCTGCCCGTTTTTGGAAAGCCACTCAGCATACTCCGAATAATCACCTACATGAACCCTCACCTGACCCGCACCTTCAAAAGCGAGTACTTTATCAATCGTTCGGTCCAGGAAATACCGATCATGAGATACAACGAAAACGACACCTGGAAAATCCTCTAAATAGGTTTCGAGTACACTTAGTGTACTAATATCGAGATCATTCGTAGGCTCATCGAGGAGAAGTACATTGGGAGCGGACATCAGTACTCTAAGCAAATACAGCCTGCGTTTCTCCCCTCCGGACAAACGAGAAATATATGTCCACTGCGCTGCAGGAGGAAATAAGAATCGTTCCAGCATTTGAGCAGCCGTAATGGTCTCTCCTTCTCCAGTACGAATAACTTCTGCCTCTTCTTTAATATATTCAATGACTCTTAAATTCTCATCCATTTCCTGATGTTCTTGCGTGAAATAACCGAGTTTAACAGTAGGTCCTACCACAATTTCACCTGAATCTGGCTGAATTCGTCCAGCAATCATATTAAGGAGGGTTGATTTACCGCTCCCATTAGGTCCTACAATCCCTACACGATCACCCGGTACGGCAATGTAACTTAGATCTTTGACCAAAGTACGATCTTCTATCTCCTTAGACAGATGTTCGATTTCCAGTATCTTTTTGCCTAGTCTTGCGGAAGCAACCGACATTTCCATATCACCGGAGCGCTGCAACATATCTTGATCCTTCAGCTTCTCAAAACGATCAATTCTAGCTTTTTGTTTGGTAGTCCGTGCTTTGGCTCCTCGGCGGATCCAAGCAAGCTCATTACGCAATAAATTTTGTCTCTTCTGTTCTGATGATGCTTCTCTTTCTTCACGCTCCGCCTTCAGTTCCAGAAATCTGGTATAATTCGCTTCATATCGAAAAAGACGTCCGTGATCCAGCTCAATCATGACATTCGCAACCCGATCAAGGAAATACCGATCATGGGTAATCATAAGGAGCGCACCCCGGCGCTTTTGCAAATACTGTTCCAGCCATACGACAGAATCATTGTCGATATGGTTCGTAGGCTCATCTAGAATGAGCAGGTCAGATGGATGGATGAGTGCAGCCGCTAGCGCTACTCTTTTTCGCTGTCCACCAGACAAACTCCCCATTTTGGCATCGAACTGCTGAATTCCAAGTTTGGATAGAATGGTCTTTGCTTCACTTTCAAGCTGCCATGCATCTAGTGCCTCCATTTGCTCACTGAGGGATGTCAGTTTCTGCAGAAGCTCTGCATCGTTTGGTTTCAGCTCCAGCAGCTCCATAATTTCCATATAACTCCGAACAGCACGCATAACCGGTGAATCTCCCTGGAAAACTTGATGCAATACCGTGATATCAGGATCATACTCCGGATTTTGATCTAGCATCTCGACTCGAATCTGATTACCAATTGCAACGTTTCCTGCATCGGCTTGTTCCCGGCCCGCTATTACACGGAGAAATGTTGATTTACCTGTTCCATTCACACCAACAATTCCGATTTTATCCTGATCACTCATGCCAAAAGATGCATCTTTAAATAACACTTTTTCTCCGTAACTTTTGGAAATATTTTCGACTGTCATTATGTTCATTGTGGAATTTCCCTACTTTACATCAATTTAGGTGTAGCTTAGTGAGTTTCTAAAATTTATGGTTATGATACAGTGCTGGAGAGATGTTCACCACAACCATTAATAAACAAATTACTGGCAAACGCGACTCTCTTCTCTAGCTCCTCAGCGCCGAAATTCGGGTTAACCATGATATCCATCTTATGCCTGTCCAGAATACCAATAAAAGACACCGCATAAAGTTCTGGTTCAGGTAATCCCCCGTCCGTGAGCAGTTCCTGTACTAGGAACATATACTCCTGTAAAAATTGCTTCATGTAATTCATGAGCTCGGGATCATTGTTCGGTATCATAAAAAACAGCTTTGTGTGCTGTCGTCTCTCATAATAATAAGTTAAATGGTTCCTCGCAAAGGCGAGAAGTTTCTCCTGAACATGAGAAGAGGAATTTTCTAAAATTGCTCTAGCCGACTCTAAAAACCGCTCACAATCTCTGCGTGTAACTGCTGTGAATAGCGCTTCTTTATTTTTAAAATACAAATAAATGGTGCCTTTAGCTATACCAGCTTCTTCCGCAATCTCGGACATTTTGGTTTCATAAAAACCTTTTATCCCAAATAGATGATAACCTGCCTGCAGGATCGCTTCCTGTTTTTCTACTTGATCCATATTCATCACCACCCCATGTAACCAAATCATTATCATTTAAAATAATAAGAACCCAAGAATTCCTGCTAGAGCACCGCCAAAAAGAGAACTCAGCAAATTCACAAGATCGTTGCTCATCCAACTTAAACCACGGCTTTGCGTTGTTCTCACGCCGCAGTGTTCTTTGACTTCCACTTCCTTACCGCACACCGGACAACGATACATACGCTGTACTGTCGCGCCAAAGAGAGAATCCAGATAAGCTCCGGCAAAACCAGATACGAGTCCTATTAGGGCATATGGTGCAATAGAAGACAACGTCTCTTCACCAATCACTTGCAAGAAGAGAGAAGCCCCCACACCGATGACAAGTGCGCCTAACATGGATGCCACATTTCCAGTGAAAGTAACACCTCCAGAAGTTCCAGGTGCGACCGGTTTCAAAGTAATCACTGACCTAGGTTGTCTGCGGCTAAGACTCCCAATCTCTGTTGCCCACGTATCTGCCGTTACGGTAGCCATAATCCCAACGAAAACATACATCCAGACGGGATGTGGAAAAAGAGTATATAGAATGACCAGAATCATTCCTAGTCCTCCATTGGCAAAAACTTGAGCAGCATCACGGTTTCCCGTTTTCGCATAAGATTTTTCCAACTCATGTTTCTCACGTTTCTTGTATCTCGAAAGCAAGGTTGATGTAATAAAAAACAACAACAATGTACCAAACCAGAATAAATTGCCTGCTCCGTAATATACCGCCCCCATCACGACAGCGGCAGCAGATCCCGAAACAGTCAATGACTTTTTCCTATAAGCTGCACCCGCAACAAGCAGTGCAAATAAAGTACCCCATATCCAGTCCATAAAAGTGCAATTCTCCTGTATCTATATTTTATATTTACAATAGTATAACACGCCCGTACGTGCCGAGACAGTTGAAGGGCCGGGATATTCGTAATATTAAAAAACACGCAATCGAAGCTTCCTAATTTGGAAAACTCCCCTGCGTGTCTATACTATAATTTTTTCAAGCTTTTTCACTATTGAATACGAATACTGCCTTTACTTGCACCTGCAAAAGTCAGTTCTAATAAATCACCGGACTGAGTAGGACCTACACCAGCTGGTGTTCCAGTATAAATAATATCACCATCACCAAGTCCGTAATGGAGAGAAATATAATCTACAATATCCTGGAGGCTGAAGATCATATCACGGATATTCCCCCGCTGAACTTCTTCGTGATTTTTATTCAGCGTAAAATCCGCTTCAAACAGAACCTCAGCACGCTCAAAAGGAACAAACTCCGTAATCGGAGCCGAACCTAGGAACCCTTTAGCAGCAGTCCAAGGATGGCCTTTGCTCTTCAGTTTGGACTGCACGTCACGTAGTGTAAAATCAATGCCGAATGCATAAGAATCGACCACTTGATTTATATCATCCCCAGGACAAACTTCTTTCCCAATTTTGATAACAAGCTCTGCTTCATAGTGAACTTCTCCGCGTCCTTCCGGTAAGACAAGACTCTGTCCATTCATCAGCACAAGCGCATGAGATGGTTTCATGAAAATCATAGGTTCCTCAGGAACTGCATTCCCCAGTTCTTCTGCATGAAGGCGGTAATTTCGACCTACACAATATACATTTTTAATTGTTTTGAGCATGTCTCTTCTCTCCTCTAGTCCAGCTACTTGGATGAATTAGGTTTGAACCATTTTAACATCTTCTTGGAGAAAGCTTTGTTCCACAATTCAGGTTTGTTGGTGCACAGCATAATGTTAGGATCTATTGCCGCAATATTACGCAATATACGAGATGAATCAATGGTCCACGCCATCACTGTAATTTTTTTGCTGTTCATCTCCTTAATCAGCGACTTAGTTACATGAGGGTATCCAATGGACAGAAAATTACACCCCAATTGTTCAAGCTGCCTTGCTAGATCCGGAGGTGATGCATTAATAATGAGCCCAGTAGGAATTCCAGGATGAATTCTTTTGATCTGCTGTAAAGCTTTTTGCTCAAAAGAGGTGATGACATAGTCACATGAATTCCAATTTCCATACAGTTCTCGCATCACAGCAACAGCCAAATTAGGATACATATCACCAACCGTTTTCAGTTCAATATTAAGCCTTACCTTTCCCTTGGTCAATTCCAACACTTCAGCCAGAGTAGGAATACGTTCGCCCGAATAATCCTTTGACTTCCAACTTCCAGCATCTAATTTTTTGAGCTCTTTGAGCGTGTGATCTCTAACATTCCCTTTACCGTTTGTTGTCCGCTCCAGCCGATAATCATGTATGACGATGGGAACTCCATCACGAGATAGTTGGACATCAAGTTCAATCCAAGACACCTGTTTCTGCTCCATAGCTAGCTTAAAGGAAGCTAACGTATTCTCAGGAGCAAGGGAGGAATAACCACGGTGTGCAACACAAAGATTGTTCATCTGCCTCTCCTTCATCCAAGGATGTTTACTTTAATGGTATGACAGTTCCATCCTCGCCTATTTTCGCCCCAAACGATCGCTTTTGAATTTCACGCAATAGAGAAGCTCCGTCTTTCTTGTTCATAGGAACGGGTTGAGCAAGCTCCGCATGATAGGGTAAAAGTTTCATACTGCAATTCCCGTCTTTTTGACAAGTAGCCTGAAAAATCGCTGTCTTCCAGGTTTCCGCAGTAGCGGATCTAGAAAAGATAAAATTTCCGGTACTATATGCGATCCATTTCCCTTTATAAGATTCCAGTCCTTGCAATACATGCGGGTGACCGCCAATCACAAGATCGGCTCCTGCATCAATAAATTCATATCCCAATTTCTTTTGGTTTTCATCGGGTGTTGTATGTCTTTCCTGGCCCCAGTGAGCCATCACGATCACGATATCTGCCTTTTTATTGGCTTGCGCTATGGCTTTTACCGCCTCAGCACTATTATATGCGTCAGCAACTCCCGGTTTACCAGCTTCCGCCCGCCAATTTGCTTCAGGAATGACTCTTGTAAAGCCCAAAAGAGCAATTTTGATTCCGTTTTTTTCGTAATAGGCAGGTGCGTATGCTTCCTTTCGGTCCTTCCCGGCTCCCACATAATCCAAGTTATTGTCATTCAGATGGGTTAGTGTATCCGTTAGTCCCTTGACACCCTGATCTAATATATGATTATTCGCTAGATTCACGACATCAACGCCAGCAGCAGCTAACGATTTGAGTGCTTTAGGAGAAGATTTATACACAAAACTTTTATTTTCTGCTGCAACTCCGCCCGTGGTAACGGGAGTCTCCAAATTAATGAACGTGAGATCATCTTTCTTGAATAGAGAACCTAGATGCTGATAAGGGTAGTCAAAGCCTTTTTTTAGTAAAAGTTCCTCCACTTTGCCTGAGAATTGAACATCCCCTGCAAAATTCATCGTAACGGAACCTTGACTTGCAGAATTCGAGTTTGGAAGTTTATTTTCATTTGTCACTGCTTTTACAGGTTCTGTACGATTGGATTTTTCCTCTGATTTCGATGATTCACGTTCCTTGATTTGCTGTTCTTGTGGTTTAGATTCCGGCACATCCTGCTCTTCCTGCTCTTCATTAGTTAAATCCGCTTTTGAATCTTCTGCTATCTCTTGTTCATTTGCTTCTTCCTCCGCGGTATTTGTTCCTTGTTCTGCTTCGTCCTTAGGTATAACACTCGTTTCAGCATCCGGTTTTGAAGAATCTGATTCATCTATTAGACTTGCTTCATACGGAGTGTTACTAAAGAACGTCGCCACAGTACCCGTTCTAATCGCAATAAAAACACCCGCAATAAGTACAACTAAAACCATATTTATCGTTAACCACATTCGGCTTCTTTGGCGTTGTTTTTTCTTTTTAGCAGCCCTACTCTTCTCTGTTCTTGATGGTAGCATAGAATCTCCTTTTTTCATGTATTTGACTCGTAAAGTAACTTTTACTAGTCTATGAAACGAATCTATTATACCATTTATAGGATATTCCGTGCTAATTGGATAGAGTTCATAGAGTGACATCCAAATAAATAAAAAAACGCGAGTTACTCTTAATTCAAGAGTAACTCGCGTTTTTATTTATTCGATAAAAACTTACAGAAATATTGTCATCATAACGATGTTTCTATTTACGCATTCCATTTTTCTTCTGTACGTCTGATGATGACATCACTGAGCGCTTCCATATAAAGCGGATCACTGTTTAGGGAGTCGATGCGCATAAGACGCATATCGAGTTCTTTAGCAACAGCTTTCGCTTCGATATCCAAATCATAAAGAACTTCTAAATGATCCGATACAAAACCGATCGGTGCAACCAGCACATCTTCTACCTGTTCTTTGCTAAGATCCTGGAGTGTATCAAGAATGTCTGGTCCGAGCCAAGGCGTCGCTGTACGGCCCGCACTTTGCCAAGTGAATTGCCAATTCTCCACGCCTGCTTGCTTCGCTACAACTTTGGAAGTTTCGAGCAGTTGATCTGGATAAGGATCACCCATCTCTACGATTTTTGCTGGCAAACTGTGTGCGCTGAACAATACACGAACCTCTTTACGAATGGCTCCCGATTCTTCAAATTCATTCAGCTTAGTACTTACTCGCATCGTCAAAGCTTCGATGAGTTTCGGGTGTAGATGGTATGATTCAATAAAGCTCATTTCAATACCATGTTCCTCTGCTCTTGCTTCTGCTCTCTTTACGTATGACCCAACACTCATCGTAGAATAATGGGGTGCAAGTACAATTCCGATTGCTTTCTTAATTCCGTCAGCTGCCATCGCATCTACTCCGTCCTCAATAAACGGACTTGCATGCTTCAATCCTTGATAGCACCGGAACTCAGTAACCTCAGTTCTTGGATCTTGTTTCAACGTTTGCTCTAGTGATTCTACTTGTTTGTTCGTATTCTCACGAAGTGGGAAAACACCACCTACAATCGCTTCATACCGCTCCGTCAGCTCTGACAACTGTTCTTCCGAAGGTTTGTTACCGCGTCTAATATGAGTATAATATGCTTCAATATCTTCCATACTTTGTGGAGTACCATACGACATTACGAGTACGCCTACTTGATTTGTCATCATGAATCCCTTCCTTGTCTGCCTTATTTTAAATGCACTTTTTGTGCGCTAATTGCTTGCTCAGAGTACTCATGAACGTAATCTGTCAGTTCTTTTAGCTTCTCAAGTGAAGCCTCCGGGAACAAACCGTGACCCAAGTTGAATATATAACCCGGTTTCTGAATCCCTTGATCAATAATCTCTTTCGCGTATTTCTTAATGACATCCATCGGAGCGGTCAGTATATAAGGGTCGAGGTTACCTTGAACAGCAAACTTATCGCCAAGTCTTACGCGACCTTCAGGAATGGAAACTCTCCAGTCCAGTCCAATAATGTTAGCCTTGACCCCATGTAACGTAGGTAATAATTCCCCTGAACTTACACCTGGGAAATAAATTTTCGGCACATCCAGATCTGACAGTTCATCAAAGATACGAGTAATCGTCGGAAGCACATAGTACTTGAAATCTTCTGGAGCAAGCGCACCCACCCAGCTGTCAAAAATCTGAAAAGCCTTACCTCCATTCGCAATCTGATGACGAACGTAAGTAATTACCATATCACCTAGCTTGTCCATTAGCTTAAACCAGGTAGCCGGTTCACTGTACATCATTTCTTTTGTGCGTATGTATCCTTTTGAAGGTCTACCTTCAATTAAATAACTCGCGATCGTGAAAGGAGCTCCTGCAAAAGTAATGAGTGGAACTTGCAGTTCTTTGTCCAAAATTCGTATAGTCTCCATAATGTGGGACAAATCCTGATCAACATCGATAGGTCTAAGGCGGTCTACATCTGCCGCTGAACGAATTGGATTATCGATTACGGGTCCAATATTTTTTACAATATCAAAATCAATACCAAGTGAAGCTACAGGATTCATAATATCAGAATATAAAATGGCGGCATCCACACCGAGTTTGCGAACCGGCATAAGTGTCACTTCGGCAGCAAGTTCAGGCTGTTTACAAATTTCGAGAAGGGTATATTTCTCTTTAATTTTTCGATATTCGGGATCATAGCGCCCCGCTTGCCTCATATACCATACTGGTAATCGATCTACATGCTGCTTGAAGCCGGCTTTAATAAAGGAATCGTTATATGCCATTTAGGAGCCTCCATATTCTCTAGTCTTTACATTTCATTATGCCCTTTTTATTACCACGTAACAAGGAGATGAAATCGAACATCCATTGACAATTAGATGAAGCTTATGATGTCAACATGAAAGGTGTCTGAAGATGCCATAAAGTCTTTGGAACAATGACCTTCTTTACCGATATCAAAAATACAGTGTGTTATACTGAAATAATGGAAACACTCATCTTAGAACGGCAGAAAGGAAGTGAACTAGCACTTTGAAATCATGGAAAGTTAATCTCATCGTGCTCTGGTTCGGGCAATTTCTCGTCAATGCAGGGATGACGATGGTAACTCCTTTCCTTTCCCTTTATCTAGCTCAGGAGCTTCATGTTACAGGGGAGCGGGAAATTGGGCTTTGGGCAGGGTTCATCTTTGCTGCGAACTTTTTGACCTCATTTATTTTTCAGCCCCTATGGGGGAAACTCGCGGACAAGTACGGCAGAAAAATTATGCTTCTCCGCTCCGGTTTCGGAATGGCCGTCGTTATCGCGCTGATGGGACTTGCAACCAGTCCATGGCATCTCTTGTTTCTACGTTTATTAAACGGAACGATCTCGGGGTTTAACCCCGCTGCGGTAGCACTCATCTCAGGAACGACGCCTAAGAAACAAATGGGCTTTGCGATGGGTACCGTACAATCAGGACAAGTAGCCGGCACCATTCTTGGTCCACTTATCGGCGGAATTCTGGCCGATTTAGTAGGTTTCAGACCTATTTTTTACATTACAGGCTCACTCATTTTCATTGCTTCGATGCTAGCTCTATTTCTCGTGAGAGAAAATTTTGACCGTGAAGAAGCTGCACACTTGCCTCAGCAATCGGTACTAGAAGGACTTCGTGAACTAGCAAAAGCACCGCAACTACCTGCTCTGTTCGCTGTCACTTTTCTGCTCCAATTTGCGATGGTCAGTCCCATGTCGCTTTTGCCGTTATATGTATTTAAACTTCATGGTACAGCCGAAAATCTTGCCTTCTTTGCAGGAATGGTCAGTGCCGTGGCGGGCATCTCTAATATGATCACTTCACCACTTCTCGGCAAACTTAGTGACAAGATCGGGGCACACCGTATCTTAACCTTTGCTTTGATTGGAGCGGCACTAACTTTGATCCCGCAAGCTTTTGTTCATAGTGTATGGCAGCTTGTTTTGGTACGTTTTCTCATGGGGGTCTTCATGGGAGGACTTCTCCCAAGCGTCAACTCACTCATTCGTACCTACACTCCGGACGGAATGGAAAGTCGAGCCTTCGGATTTAACAGCAGTACACTAGCCCTAGGGAACATGATTGGTGCTGTTGTAGGTGGATTCTTATCCGGTTTTATCGGTATTGAAGGACTCTTCATTATCTCGGGCGTATTACTTCTGATTAACGTGATCTGGGTACGTACGAAACTGTATTCAAACCGTTCTGTAAAATCAGGGTAATAAATTCGTTTTACTTATTTCCAAATGTAAACAAGATAGCATAAAAAGGACTTTCGCCAAGCTGTCAGCGCAGCTTTGCAGGAAAGTCCTTTTTTATGTCTTATTTATGTAAATATAC
>NZ_JAGXCY010000011.1 GCF_018310695.1 Paenibacillus sp. Marseille-Q4541
ATCTGGATCAACGTATGTATCCCCATTCCTTGGGCGTCTCGATGATATTTCGGAAGATGGTGTTCTCCTTGTCTCGAAAATCGCTGAGTTGTTCAATACGCATAATCTGGATACACAAATCATTGCAGCATCTGTCCGTCATCCAGATCATGTGACACGTGTCGCAATGGCTGGCGCACATATTGCAACCATTCCTTTTTCAGTTATTGAACAGTTGTCTAAACATCCGCTTACAGATCAAGGCATGGAGAAATTCGCTGCAGATTGGAAAAAAACAGAGCAACTATAAGTTGCTCAAGGTAAGCAAGTCATACTATGGACGATAGCTCTTGCGAGAGCTATCGTCTTTTTTATTAAAGCTATCAACCGCAGACTATTTGGAAGCAAACTTTGAACCCTTCTTATACAATAGTGACTAAGCATTCACTTTCGTAAGCATAATTAATGGTATAACTACCACGGAAAGTTTGGTAAATGGGTAGATGAAAAAGTATAATGTAACTGTGATAGATTAATTTACAGGAGTGGTGAATAGAACATGCAGAATCTACAAGGGAAGATAGCCCTGATTACCGGAGCGGGTCGTGGTATTGGACGAGCAACTGCTATTGAATTTGCCAAAGAAGGTATTCATGTGGGCTTAATTGCGCGTAATAGAGATCACTTGGAGAAAGTGGCAGAAGAATTGAAACCGTTCGGTGTAAAAGTTTCTGTTGCCACTGCAGATGTATCGGATCTTGAATCCATTACAAAAGCTGTAGAACATATAAAGCAAGAATTAGGACCTATCGATATTCTGATCAACAATGCCGGAATTTCTAAATTTGGTAACTTCATGGAACTCGATCCTAAGGACTGGGAGAAGATCATTCAAGTTAACTTGATGGGTGTTTACTACACAACTAGAGCAGTATTGCCGCAAATGATCGAGCGTAAATCTGGTGATATTATTAATATTTCCTCTACAGCAGGTCAAAAAGGTGCCCCTGTCACAAGTGCATACAGTGCTTCTAAAGCGGGTGTTCTAGCTCTAACTGAATCTTTAATGCTTGAAGTAAGAAAGCATAACATTCGTGTAACAGCTCTTACTCCGAGTACCGTGGCAACAGATATGGCAGTAGATCTGAACTTGACTGATGGTAATCCGGACAAAGTGATGCAGCCTGAAGATCTGGCTGAATATATGGTATCTCAGCTGAAGCTGAATTCAAGAATATTCATTAAGTCTGCTGGTATGTGGTCAACAAACCCATAAGACAAATTCATAGGCAAACACCCTTTATGGGTCATCTGCATACATTGTGATCAGGATGATTCATGAAGGAGGAATATGAAGTGGCGTATCGCGGACATCAATTAATGTACCAATGTGAGCATCATGTTGCAGATTACATGAAAAAACACAAAGAGCATGTGAAACAGGCATGTCACCAGCTGGTTAACCATAAGGTGAAAGTACTTACGATAGATGGGGAATCAATTGAAGGTGTCGTAATGAATGTGGATGACCATTACGTCTTTTTGCAAGTAGAAGATCAGCGCGGATTTTATCCGGGTGGTCATGGTTCCGGACATGGCCCTGGACATGGCCCTGGACATGGCCCTGGGCATGGACCTGGACCAGGCTGGGGTCCTGGCCCTGGGCACGGACCCGGACCCGGTTGGGGCCCAGGACCCGGGCCGGGTCCGAATCCGAATGTAATACTCCCGCTTGCTTTGTTTAATTTATTGACCATAAGTTTACTTTGGTAATAAAGCTTAAAAAGAGAGCCGAATTTTTCGGCTCTCTTTTTTACTGTTTTATAGCACGGTACTTAGCCCCGAACCGTGCCTTATTTTAGTTCATTAATTATTAAATGGAAGGCTTCATTCATCTGTTCATGTATATGAACGTTTTTATGCCCAGCTGCTTTGGAGGCATAGCTTGCAAAATTTAATCCTGCACCGAAAATTTGCAGAGCTCCATTGGAAAGATCGCCTTGCTGCAAAGATCTAATTCCATCACTCATAAAATTTTGACTTTCGTCAAAATGGCAATCAGCAATATACTTTTCACCTTTATCAAAGGCCTCCAGATTGTGGATAATCTTCTTAGCTGTTTCTTCGGATATCGAAGCATTTATTTCGATTAACATTTCATTAATGGGTTGTACTAACCGTGCATATAAATTATCATATTTCTCACAAGCTGCTTGAATTTCTTTTCTTACATCGGTAGTAGAATCCATAAGGTAAACATCTCCTTCAGCTATATGATAATTAGCTCCCAGCGTATATTTCCTAATATTATAATCAATTTCCAAAATAAAAGAAAGCGCTGTCATATTATAAATCACTTTTTTTCTTACTTCATCAGCTTTATGATTATACTAAATTTAACATATCTTCAACGATAAGAAAGGCAGGATCGGAAATGAAACCAGAGAAAACGAACGCAATGCGTATGCTCGATAAACAGAAAGTACCTTATGAAGTGCTGATCTATCAAACGGATGATGGAGAGATCGATGGAATATCTGTAGCAAGCAAAATTGGGAAAGCCCCAGAATACGTTTATAAAACATTGGTTGCTCAAGGTAGCGGTAGTAAAGGTTACTACGTATTTGTCATACCGGTACAGTGTGAACTAGATTTGAAAAAGGCCGCTAAAACGACCAAGGAAAAAAAGATAGAACTTATTGCGGTCAAAGATCTGCTACAGGTTACCGGTTACATCCGAGGGGGATGTTCTCCTGTTGGAATGAAGAAACGGTATCCTGTATTTATTGATCAACAGGCGAATGAACTCGACCAAATTATAATCAGCGCAGGAAAAGTGGGTCTTCAAATGGAAGTCAATACAAGTAAGCTGATTCAGGTAACGGATGGGAGTCTATCAGAATTATGTAAAGAGACGGAGGATATGTGATGAAAAGAGGATTAAGTAAAGCAGGTCTTGGCGAAGTAGAGGATATTCTTTTTATTACCAAAGCAGCAGAATACGGATTTGAAGCTGTAGATTTGGATGCTAAAGGATTAATTGATCACGTTGGCCTGTCAGAAGCACAGTCTATATTAGAACAACATCAGATTTCAGTAGGTGCTATCGGGCTTAACGTCGAGTGGAGAAAGAGTGACGAGGAGTTTCAAAAAGGACTTTTAGAACTTGCATCCTACGCTTCAGCAGCCCGTTCACTTGGATGTAAAGTATGCTGCACTTATATTTTACCTTCTACAGATGATAAACCTGCTGCATTTATGGCCCGGGCTGTCAAACGTCTCCGTATTTGTGCCGAAGTGTTAGGTACATATGGGATTACGCTCGCTTTGGAATTTGTAGGGCCGCATCACCTTCGCTCTACTTGGAGCTACCCTTTTATCTGGACAATGAACGAAACCTTGGAAATGATTGATGCAATGGGAGTGACGAATGCGGGCCTTCTGATTGATTCCTATCACTGTCATACAACCGGATTGTCAGGAGCTGAACTAGGGCAACTGAACAGCAGTCAAATTGCCTATGTTCATATCAACGATGCTTATGATAAACCAGTAGATCAGCTTCTAGATAATGACCGTTTATATACGGGAGAAGGTGTTATTGATCTATCCGATTTTGTTCAAAGTTTACAAGCTGCTGGGTATAACGGTGTCGTTTCACAAGAAGTATTAACTTCGGCTCTACCAACAGAATCTCTTGATCAGCTGCTTGAAAAATCTAAAGCCGGTTTTGATCATGTGTTTGGTAAAATAAGCTATACTACTAAAAATTAATATAATAAATTACATTACTGTCCGTTTCTCTCCTATTCTAAACTGCATAAAATAACATTATCCTAAAGAGAATAGGAGGGGCATCAGTATGACTCAGTTTATAGATTCAAGAACATCACAGAATGCTAGTTTTGCGAACTCAATTTCGATTCCCATTACGGTAATCAATACGCCTCAATTGTTTGGACAAATAGGCTTGTTAACTGCAGGAACAGGTACCAATCCGCGTGTAGTATTTAGTGGCACGATCTCAGTACAAGTTCCACTTGCTCTAGTTGGACTTACGGTAACGATTGTAAGAGGAACAGTTCCTACTGACCCTGTGGTTTATTCAGCAACTTCGACCTTTAGCCTTAGTGTACTAGCACCGCAGATTATTAATTTTACAGCTACTGACTTTAATCCACCGATTACTCCACAGCTCACATACACGGCTTTTGTTAGTTCGAACTTGCTGGGCACTGTTCGTGTAGGACCGGAATCTTTCAATGGACAACTTTATTCTGACTAATCGTCAAATTCATTAAAAATAGAAAGGCCATCCTTGTTTATAAAATAACGGGATGGCCTTTCTTATTTAAGTCATGAGATGGAAACAACATGCGAATTACTTGCCTTTGCGAGTCATTTTCGCAAGATCATTCCATTGCTCTTCCGTTACTTCGGACAAGCCGTTAAATTGACCTGCACCTTGTAACCATTCGCCACCATCAATAGTAACGACTTCGCCGTTAATATAACCAGCATAGTCTGATACAAGAAAAGCAGCTAAAGCACCCAGTTCTTCTTTGTTGCCGACACGTTTTAACGGTACACGGTCAATTAATTTTTGCTCGAGATCAGGGGTTGGCGTTAATCTTGACCAGGCTCCATCGGTTGGAAACGGCCCAGGAGCGATCGCTACTTGACGAATGCCATAAGGAGCCCATTCGACGGCAAGAGAACGAGTAAGGGCAAGCACACCTGCTTTTGCTGCAGCAGAGGGAACAACATACCCAGATCCACTGGAAGCATAGGTAGTTACAATGTTAAGCATCGTACCTGTCTCCTTACGTTCAATCCATCTTTTTCCGACCTCCAGTGTCATGTAAAAGGTACCGTGTAAAACAATATTCAAGACGGCATCTACTGCTCGGGGGGATAATCTTTCTGTAGGACTGATGAAATTGCCTGCCGCGTTATTAACAAGAATATCAATACGGCCATAATGGGAAGTAACCGCTTCCACAAAAGATTGTACTTGTGCAGGATCTCTTACATCACAACACGCATGGAAGATATCATATCCTTTTGCACCGAGTATACGCGCGGATTCTTCCAATACCTCAGATCTTCTACCGCACCAAGCTAATTTTGCTCCTAGTTCGGCGAACATTTCACTCATTGCAAGTCCAAGACCCGTAGCCCCTCCGGTGACGATGATCACTTTGTCTTTTAACAGATCGGGTGAAAAAGGATTCATAACAAATCACTCCTAATCATTGGATTGGTATAGCTGTAATGGGTAAACGGGAGGTGAGTAAGTATATAAGAGGATTGCTGGTAACAGACTATCATGAAATAGGTATTCCGTCATCCGTTTGTAGATTCATTTTGTGAAGTTTAGGGTACCGTACAGAAGGGAGAAATGTTACTATAGACTTGATCAGGAAAGGAATCGTAAAAAATGAAACCAATCGCGACACAGCCCTATTATAAAATAGAGCGAAAAATCGATCATTTGCATATGGAAATTATCGAACATCAACGCTTACTGGAGCTTTATCCAGATAAAATAGCATCTGCTTACCGGGAGTTTCCAATTGACAAGGTGTTCGATCTGTCTTACCGCTCAATAGGCGGTGACCGAGGCATGTTATATATACATACCCAGCAGGGCGTATATCCTTATACAATAAAAGAAAATCCGAAACCGTTTATTCATGCGGTGAAACGACTCATCTAGAGAACGACCAAACAGAAATACTGTCTGGTCGTTTTTTATTTTGACAATTACTATGACAAGGCGGTGGCTTATGATGTCAGAGACAACGAATTCGGAGATCGAGCAATCAAAAATAGAGCTATTAGAACAGAGTAAACGGGAATACATGAATATGTGGGATCATATTTCTACGTTGAATCCAGCGGATAGCAAAAAGATCGTAGATGGAATTCAGCACCAAGTTCTATTGACTACGGAGAAAAAAAAGATAATCGATAAGGACTTTGCTCAGTACATGAAAACACCGACTCCATATATAGCTATGCTCGTTGGCAGCCTATTACCTGCTATTTTTGTATTCCTCTACTTGTGGTATTCTCTTATACTGGAATAATACCCCAGAAGAGTAGAGGAAGTGGAGATTATGCATAGAAATCTGGTTAACCAGATAGATAAGAAAAGCGAGATTCAAGCGGATTGCGATCATTGTTTTGGTTTGTGCTGTGTTGCTTTGCCTTTTGGCAAATCAACTGATTTTGCGATGAACAAAGAGGCAGGGACTCCATGTTCTCATCTGCAAGCCGACGATCGCTGCAGTATACACTCTAAACTAAGGGAAAAAGGCTGCAAAGGTTGTACCGTTTATGAATGTTTTGGTGCAGGTCAAAAAATGACGAATTATACCTATCAAGGAGTTCATTGGAGAGAGAAGAAGCAAACAGCCGAAGAAATGTTTCTTGTATTTCCTGTGATGCAGCAGCTTCACGAAATGATGTATTACCTTCTTGATGCCCTCTCAAGGGAAGAAACAGCTTCTCTTCATAACCAGATACAAGAATACTTATCACAAACAGATCAAATTACGTTTCTAAATCCACTGAGACTTATCCAGTTTGATATACCCCAGCATAGGTCCATGATAAACGAGGTGCTAGTCGCAGCAAGTGAACTTGTAAGAGCAACTACAGGACAACAAAAGAAAATGAAAAAAAGAGATTACATAGGTGCAAAATTAAAAGAATCAAACTTAATGGGAATGAATTTACGAGGCTGTTTATTTATTGCCTGTGATCTACAAGGAGCTGATCTGCGAAATGCAGATGTCATCGGCGCTGATTTTCGGGATGCGGATCTTAGAGGGGCAAATCTAACAGGGAGTATCTTTCTTACGCAAGTGCAGGTAAATTCGGCTCGTGGCGATAAGACAACGAAACTTCCCGAACATTTGAAAATACCGAGCCACTGGCTTTAAGAGTCTTGATCATGACGAAGCACGCCCAAATTCCAATTTGGAATCAGGGGGTGTTTTTTTATTTGAAGATAACTCTACTGATTTAAACGAATCATTTTTGTTTAAGTAACTAATCTGTAAAGAGTTTATAACGAAATTATAGTAGAGGTGAGTTTGTGATTGGCAAATTTTTTGAGAACAAAGTGTATTCAATTTCAGCAATTATCGTAGCAATCATCGCATTGACAGGAGCATTAATGCCTGAAGCTTTTGGAAGAACGGCTAACTATTTGTTTAACTTTTCAAAAGATAAGTTTGGTTGGTTTTACTTGCTTTCGCTTTTTGTCATTATTGTATTTCTGATCTGGGTAGCTACGAGTAAATATGGTTCTATTCGTCTCGGAGGAGATAAGGAAAAACCAGATTACCCTTTTTTCACTTGGATTGGCATGTTATTCTCGGCAGGATTCGGAGTTGGTCTTGTATTCTGGGGAGTAGCAGAACCGATGAGTCATTTCTTTAACACTCCGTTTGCGGGTGTTGAAGCAGGTACGACGGACGCAGCTCGTATTGCGATGGGTTATTCCTTTTTTCACTGGGGGATCAGTCAATGGTCTGTGTTTGCGTTAGTGGGTCTTGTTATTGCCTTTCTGCAATTTCGTAAACAAAAAGATGGTCTTGTATCAACCGCTTTAGAACCCGTCACCGGAAAAAAACCAACAGTGAAAAATACAATCGATATATTAGCTGTTATCGCTACGGTTATGGGGATCGCGACTTCCATTGGACTCGGTGTTATTCAGATGAGCGGGGGCCTTGATACAGTTGCTGGTACAGGGAATAACACCATTATTCAACTTGTTATTTTGGTTTTTATTTTTATAGCTTATATGATGTCAACAATGACAGGACTCGATAAGGGAATTCGGATTTTAAGTAATTTTAATCTCGTCGTTGCACTTCTGTTTTTACTCTTTGTGTTTACAATGGGACCAACCGTCTTTATTCTTGAATCTTTTACACTTGCTCTCGGCGATTACATAACGAATTTTGTTCAGTACAGTTTGCGACTGCAACCTTATTCCGAAGGAACTTGGGTAGGAGACTGGACTATTTTTTACTGGGCATGGGCTATTGCTTGGTCACCCTATGTTGGTGCTTTTATAGCGAGGGTATCCAAAGGGAGAACCGTGAGGGAATTTATTGTAGGTGTAATGGTCGTTCCACCGGTGATTGCATGTTTATGGATTGCGACTTTTGGAGGAACGGCACTTTGGTTCGACCTTCATGAGAATGCGGGAATTGCGGCTGCGGTGAATCAGGATGTTGCGGTGGCCTTGTTCCAAATGTTCGATCAATTGCCGTTCTCCAGTGTCATGTCCGTATTATCCATTCTTCTGATTCTTACTTTCTTAGTGACGTCTGCGGATTCTGCAACGCATATCTTAGCAAGTATGACTAGTCGTGGAAGCCTGAATCCTCCGACCGTCGGGAAAATTGTATGGGGTACACTTATGGCTGCCATTGCGGGTGTGCTGTTATACTCAGGGGGACTTGAAGCATTACAGACCGCTTCATTGATAGCGGCATTACCATTTACAGTGCTATTGTTATTACTGATTGTGGCTATGACAAAGCTGCTTCGCAAAGAACCCCTTCCGATTCGTAAAGCGGATCTCAAAAGATATCGAAGGCTGGAAGAGGAAGCGAACAAAACAAGGAATTAAGTAACGAGTAATATGTTCTATATAAAAGGCCTAGGATCATTTATGATCCTAGGCCTTTTAGTTTCCAAATTGAAGAATTTTTTAAAACTGATATCCGATAGAATGTAAAAACCAGTTAAGGGAGACGATGGCTATTGCAATATGCAGCAAAATATTTAGCAAGGATTTTCGAGAGAGCTGAATATCTTGAACAATCATCACTATGGACCAAATAAAGATAACAAGATAAGCGAGCTGAACCAGTATGGTTGGCATAATTCACCCCCTTTTACAAAATTGCTTTTTTTAAGTTACTTGAATTTGATCTTGAGTGGTTGTCTAGAATCATTTTCTGCTGTCGGATGAATAACATCACCAATCGCTTCTGAAGCTTGTTTGACCGTTTTCGTCACACTGTGAATGGCTTCGCCCACATCTTGTGCAGAATTAAAGATCGGTTCAACCGAGCGGATTTTTCCTTTTACATCGGAAGTGATCACATTTGCTGTCTGAATTAATCTTGTCGATTCTTGAGTCAGTCCATGAATGGCATTTCTGACCTCGGATAATGTTTTATTCGTTTCACCCAAAGTGCCCATGCCTTTCATTAGAACCCGAACCACATAATAAACTAACACAATAAAAGCTGCTGCACTCGCGGCGACGCTAATCGAAATAATCATCTTATAGCCTCCTTGCGCTAAATATATGTTGTCCATTAGGAGATATACCTCATAAAAAAAGTTGGAAGTGCATATTTATCTTTTCTACACAATACGATTAGCATGGATACTGTTGCAAAAAGGAGGTTTAATTTTATGAGTGGCTATGGAGAAGCACAACTAAACCAGCTTATTTTCTCCCATCTGCCGGAAGGCGCAGAGATCATGAAACTAGAAGGTCCATTGCCTCATCAGGCAATTTATATAGGAGATTTATCAGGTGACGGCATTCCTGAGATTTCTGTCATTTATCGGATCGGTGAAGATTTATATCTTATGGTACTGTCCTATGTAGATAATGAGTGGAAGATCGTTTTGAATACAAAGGGGTTGGGTTATGGGGTAACGCTTATGACGGGTGAACCGATAATGAAAGAAAATAGTATAAATTTAGTGATTGGATGGCAAATTGGCTCGATCTGGTCCAAACTTTCCGTCTATAAGTGGGAGGAAGGGGAACTCATTAATGAGGCTCCAGCTGATATGTCATATAGCTCTATTGAAATAATAAATATGTCAGGAATTACGAAAGATTCTAAGACTAGTCAAATTGCACTTTGGATTCATGACACAGGGGAGGCATATCGTGTTAATGTACTACGCTGGAAAGAAGGGAAGTTTGTAAAAGCGTGGGATGTATATCCTAACTATTTTGTAAATGTTGTGCGATATTATGAGCGAAAAACAGAGGAGCATCCGAGTTATCCATTTTATTGGTATTATCTAGCAGATGCACAGTACCATGCGGGAATGTTGCCAGATGCTTTGCAATCGATTAATAAAAACTTGTCATTTCAAAATCCCTATCCTTCTCGTACCGAACTTATAATGCTGAAATTGAAGATTGAAAACATCTATAAACAGATGGATAGCGAAATTACGAAAGATCGGATAATCGTGGAAGTAGAAGTGGAATCAGCACCTCAGAGGAAAAGAAATGTATCTTTATTTCCAGCATCTGAAAAAACGACCGATGGTACAAAGTGGGGTTACATTAATGAAGATTCGGAATTCATCATAAGTCCTATATATAGTGAAGCGCGTGATTTTCAACAAAATGGGCTCGCTGTTGTAGCTGAACAACAAAAATATGGTCTGATTGATTCTTCAGGACGGTATGTAGTAGATCCAATCTATTCATCCCTCTCCTCTTATATAGAACATCGAGCTATCGTATCTGATGATGAGCAGAAATTTGCAATGATTGATGAAAAGGGGAAAGTTGTTACACGTCAGTCTTACCCTTTTATATCCAATTTACATGAGAAACGGGCAGTATATTACGAAATGAAGACAAACGGAACGGACAATGAGGTCATACAATACGGTTATCTTGATCCAGAGGGGAATGAAATCATTCCTGCTCAATATGAAGAAGCAAATGATTACAACCATCAGAAAGCACTTGTGAAGAAAAAAGAAGATGAGTACGGACTAATTAACGAAACAGGAGAGTGGCTAGCTACATACCCCTATAACGATGTCGGATCATACGGTGAGGGATTCCTTGTGTTTAAGGAGACTGCGACCGGAAAGTACGGGTATATGGATGAGAAAGGAAGTGTCATCGTTCCTCCTTCTTTTACCTTGGCGTTCGGTTTTAATCATGGACTAGCGATTGTAAATACATCAGATGAAGCTCAGCCGAGGTACGGATTGATTAACAAACAAGGAACGTTTGTTATTGCAGCGGAATATAGCGATATTCGTGATTTGGGTGACAAGCGATGGGCAATTGGAATATCTACTGATGCTGAGCAGCCGTTTGGTTCCTCTCATTATGCAATTGTAGAACAAACAGGGAACCTGTTAACCGAATTTATGTACGATGACGTATCTGATTATAAAGATGGCCTCGCTTCAGTGAACGATAAAGAGCAGACCTATTTTATAGACCGAAGCGGAAATCAGGCAAAAGGATACCCAATAATAGAAGGCAGCGGTACTTTAACACGGAAAGAGGAAAATGTGATCGAAGTTTTTATTGATCAAAGGCCGTACTATGTAAATAAGATGGGGGAGATCCTATGGGAGCCGCTGAAAGAAATACCGCTGAACGAAACAATACTCGTTAAAGAAGAAAAGTATAAACCCAATAGTCGCTATCTTGTTTATTATCCGAAAATAGAGGGTATGACCAATGAAATCGCAGAGCAAAGGGTGAACATCCGGCTTAAACAATTAGCAGAAGTCAAAAGAATTCCGGAAAACCAAGCAAAAACAGAGACATTCTCAGGCGATTTCGATGTTACTTATTACAAGAAGAACCTTTTGAACATTGAGCTGAATGGGTACCACTATCCGTTGGGAGCAGCACATGGTCTACCCACCAAGACTCATTCCCTGATTCATCTTGGAACTGGTCGTATATTTATGTTAAGAGATTTGTTCAAAGCAGGCGCAGATTATGTGAAGGAATTGAGTAAATGGATAGGTGAAATAATAAAAGAGGATCCCGCTTATTCGTATGTTTTTCCCGAAAGCTACCGGGGAATTAAACCAGATCAACCCTTCTATGTTACGGATCATGCACTTCATCTGTATTTTGCACCCTATGAGATTGGTCCGTACGCAGCTGGTTTCCCCACATTTACGATTCCATTTGAGGAGATCAAGGGACTTATTCATAAAGACGGCGAATTTTGGAGATCTTTTCATGAATGAAAAAGAACGAGAGCTTTCCTGCAAAAAGGAAGGCTCTTTTTCATGTCATTTTATCAGTGGAAATAAGTTGGTTTTGCTTGTATCTACAAGAGAAATACAGGGTTTTATCGCCTTTTCTGAGTGAATGTAAAGTATAAGAACAAAGTAAAAGCAATCAAACGCACATATTTTACTTGCGTTTGATATTCTCTTAACAAATAAAAATTAAACTAATATCAAGCTCATAAGAAAACAAAAATGCTGAGCACAACAAAAGAATCCACCTTGTTAGGAGAATGGATAATGAATAACGAAGGATTAACGATGCGAAGTATTAGCAAGTCGTTTGGAAAATTTACAGCACTTCATGAGGTGGATGTTACGATTCCCAAAGGGAAACTCACTTGTTTACTTGGACCCAGCGGTTGTGGCAAGACGACATTACTCCGTATCATAGCAGGTTTAGAGAATCCAGATACAGGCAGTATCATGATGGAGAAAATAGAAATTACGGAACTGCCACCTGCGAAACGAAACTTTGGGATTGTTTTTCAGTCCTATGCTCTATTTCCGAATTTAAATGTACAAGACAATATTGCATACGGGCTGAAAGGGAAACTTCCCCGCAAACAAATAGTAAGTAAGGTAAAAGAAATGCTGGAGCTTGTCGGTCTCCAAGGAATTGAAGAGCGTTATCCCGCTCAGCTCTCCGGTGGACAACAACAGCGTGTTGCTTTGGCCAGAGCCATTGCCTTGTCACCAGAGGTGCTATTGCTTGATGAACCATTATCAGCACTCGATGCGAAAGTACGTGAGAAGCTCAGACTTGATCTATGTGAGCTACAACAGCGACTAGGCATGACGATGGTGATGGTAACGCACGATCAGGAAGAGGCTTTGACAATGGCAGATCAGATTATCGTCATGGATCATGGTCATGTCATGCAAAGCGGTACTCCGCAGGAAGTATATGACAGGCCGAGTAGTCCATTTGTGGCCGATTTCATTGGAGCGATTAATTTCATACCAACCGAATTATCGGGTCTAAAAGCGAAGGGACAAAGGATGATTGCCATCCGTCCCGAGTATCTTCAGATGGTTTCTCACAACGACGACGTCACTGGAACAAGGGAAGATTATATTAAGGGATATGTAAAACATGTTGAGTTTCGAGGCGCATTTTATCGCATCAGTCTCCAATTGGCGGATGGGCAAGGTCAGGCAACACACCACCAGGTGTGGGTTGATATTACCTCTGAAACGGCGCATAACATTCGGTTTTCCGAGGATTCACTATTAAAGTTTCGGTTGCCCGAGGAACGCATCCTAGAATACGACGCCAAATCGTTCCATTAAGAAAGGGGCTTGATGTATGAAAGGGTCATTAGAACAACCCGTTAGACCTCTATATAAAACGAAAACCAAGCATAAAGTGAAAATCAGGCAGGGCTGGTTTACGGGGTGGGTTTTGCTGCTTATCCTTCTCGGACTGATTACAGTGGTTGTTCTGCCACTAATCTATATGTTTAGACAAGCTTTTTTCGATGTTAGTGGTAATGGAGTAGGGCTCGCAAATTTCACTAAATATTTTAGTTCGCCTTCATTACTCTTATCTTTACTTCATTCGGTAACGATTTCTATTATTACGACAGGTATTGTTTTGCCACTTGCCTTTGGACTTGCCTACATTTTGGCACGTACAGATATCAAAGGGAAAGCTTTCTTTAAAGGTCTTGCCTTACTACCGCTTTTTGCACCGACGATGATGCATGGTCTTGCGCTAACGTATCTCTTTGGCAATCAGGGGCTGATTACAACCGGATTTTTTGGAGCCTTACCTTTTACATGGGACTTTCCACTTTATGGACCCGTAGGTATTGTTCTTTCAGAAATTATTTATACATTCCCTCAAGCTTTTCTAATTTTGCTGGCAGGGCTTTCCGTTAGTGACTACAGACTTTATGAAGCAGCAGACTCGATGGGAGCATCTCATTTGAGAAAAATGTGGACCATTACGTTGCCGTCTGTTAAATACGCGATGCTAAGCGCAGCGATGATCTGTTTTACACTTAGTTTTACTGACTTTGGTGCTCCTAAAGTGGTCGGCGGACAATATAATGTTCTAGCCACTGACATCTACAAACAAGTGGTAGGTCAGCAAAATATGCCGATGGGAGCTGTCGTTGGTATTTTACTTACGATACCTGCAGTTCTTGCCTTTATACTTGACCGGGTTGTAACGCGGAAACAGCAGGCTTATGTGACATCCCGCTCGGTACCTTACACAATAAAACAACATAAGATCCGAAACGCCGTTTCCTATCTATATGCAGGAACGATTTCATTCCTCATATTAACGCTTATGGGCGCTGTGTTACTTGCAGCGGTTGTGAAGAAATGGCCGTACAATATGTCATTTACGCTGGCTAATTTTGATTTCAGCAAAGCGGCAGCCGGAGGATTTCATCCTTTTTGGAATAGTGTACAGGTAGCTGCACTCACTGCGGTTTTCGGGACGATTATCATATTCACGGTTGCTTATTTAATTGAGAATACCCAAGGCTTCAGGCCAGTACGCCAAGGGATTTACTTTTTGTCGATCCTTCCAGTGGCTTTACCGGGACTTGTTATCGGATTGTCTTATATTTACTTCTTTAACCACCCGAGTAATCCGCTGAACTTTATTTATGGAACAATGGCAATTCTTGTCCTTGCCAATATCATACATTTTTATTCTGTTCCCTTTATGACGGCGACAACCACGCTCAAAATGATGGACAAGGAGTTTGATCAGGTATCGGAGTCGATGAATGTCTCCAGATGGAAGACGTTTTTGAGAGTGACCGTTCCTCTATCCTTACCGGCCATCCTCGAAATGGGGATATACTTGTTCGTTAATGCAATGGTTACGATATCTGCTGTCGTTTTCTTGTATGGTGCGGATTTGCGTCTGGCTTCCATTGTTATCGTAAATATGGATGATGCGGGTGATACAGCTCAGGCGGCGGCGATGTCGATACTGATTGTTATGTTAAATCTACTGGTAAGAGGCGGTTATGAGGCACTTACCGCAAGACTACGTAAACGCTCAGCAGCTTGGCAAAGAAGATAAAGAGTAGTTGAGGAACACTATAAAATTAAACTAATGGAGGTAATTACAGATGATTAAAACAGTGATTATGGATTGGGCAGGTACAATGGTAGACTACGGAAGTTTTGCACCAGTGGAAGCGTTCAGACAGTTGTTCTTAGATCACGGAATTGAAGTAAGTGCAGACGTCATTCGTAAACCGATGGGCCGCATGAAAATAGATCATTTACGAGATATTTGTCAGGATGAGAGTGTATCTAAAGCATGGTATAGCATATATGATCGTTTGCCGAACGAGCAAGATATTCAAACGATGTATGAAGCATTTGAGCCCAAATTATTTTCTCTTTTAGAACAGTTTGCTGTTCCGGTACCTGGGGCAGTGGAACTTGCAGATCGTTTGCATGAACAAGGAATTACGATAGGTACTACAACGGGGTACACTCGCGCTATGCTAGACGTTATCGTACCTGAGGCTGCCAAATATGGATATAAACCAGACTCTGTATGTGCTCCAGATGAAGCAGCAGCGGGTCGCCCTCACCCTTGGATGATCTATCGAAACGCAGAACAACTTGGAACCTATCCAATGAGCTCCATCGTAAAATGTGGTGACACGGAAGCGGATATGGAGGAAGGGCGCAATGCGGGCGTATGGACTGTAGGTGTCGTGTTTGGGGGAAATATATTAGGACTTACGGAACAGGAGACATCCGTACTAAATGAACAGGATAAGGAACGTATGTTTAATGAAGTAGCGGAGCGTCTCAAAAAAGCAGGTGCGCATTACGTTATTTCTGAAATTGGCAAACTGGATGAAATTATTGAACAAATTAACATCCACACAGAAGCAGGTGAAGTTCAATGGCAGAACTAAATCAACGTACAGATAATCCTTATCTTTTGCTTACACCTGGACCCCTGACCACTACATCAAGTGTCAAAGAAGCGATGTTAAAAGATTGGTGTACCTGGGATGTAGAGTACAACAAACTCGTAGATTCGATTAGGCAAAAACTTGTACACTTAGCAGCACCGATTACGCCGGAGGAGTATACAGCGGTACTTATGCAAGGAAGTGGAAGTT
This sequence comes from Paenibacillus sp. Marseille-Q4541, assembly GCF_018310695.1. Classification (GTDB taxonomy): domain Bacteria; phylum Bacillota; class Bacilli; order Paenibacillales; family Paenibacillaceae; genus Paenibacillus. The sequence continues at coordinate 16,158 of NZ_JAGXCY010000011.1, forward strand.
TTAGTGTGGAATCCACCATCGGAACGGTTTTGCCAAGAGAAGGAGCGAAACTTGCGGTTGCGGTAAATGGGGCTTATGGAGAACGAATTGTGCAGATGGCAGAAATATTAGGGATTCCCGTTACGGCAGTTCGTTTTGATGAACGGCAGGCGGTAGACCCTGATGTATTGGAAGAAGTTCTAAAGAACGACCCATCTATCACACATGCCGCGATTGTTCACTGTGAAACAACGACAGGTGTACTGAATCCGCTTGAAGAACTTGCTAGCGTAATTCATAAATATGGAAAAACATTGATTGTGGATGCAATGAGCAGTTTTGGAGGTATTCCGCTGCCTGTGGATCGACTGGGGATCGATTTTTTAATTAGCAGTAGTAATAAATGTATTCAGGGTGTGCCTGGGTTTGGTTTTGTTATTGCTAGAAGGTCCAGTATTGCTAAGTGCAAGGGAAATGCACGTTCTTTATCACTAGATTTATATGATCAGTGGGATGTAATGGAACGACAGCATGGGAAATGGCGTTTCACATCTCCAACTCATGTCGTACGTGCGTTTGATCAAGCATTAAGTGAATTGGAAGACGAAGGAAGTGTAGAGGCTCGTTACCACAGGTATCAGTGTAATCAGCAGATTCTTGTTCAAGGAATGCAAGAGGCAGGGTTTGAAGTTCTTCTTCCTGAAGAGTGGCATTCACCTATCATTACATCATTTAAATATCCTAATCAAACATTCTCATTCTCGGATTTTTACACACGCCTGAAAAAGCAAGGATTTGTTTTATATCCTGGTAAACTTACCTCAGAACCCACTTTTCGAATCGGAAGCATCGGAGATGTCCACAGCGAAGATATGAAGAGACTTGTGGGGGTCGTGAAACAGATCGTTAACGAGAAATCTGACAATGAAGTTAACTCAAGTACAGATAAAAACATTGCTTTGAATAAGAGCTCAATCTAAAAATTAGAGATTGACTCCAAGTACGAATAAAGCGGAGGGTCGGAGGGATTCTGAAGAAACGGCAGTGTTCGCCTTTAAAGACCGATCGTAAGAAACCTCCGAACCCGTAGCGCTTCTATTCACAAGTGGTCAACCGCTGATTTTGTTTTTGAGCCTGAATCAGAACTAGGCTTCGTATTGTAAGGGGTATATCCATCTGTGATAAAATACGAGATATCACGCCTGTAAAGGAGAATCAGCAATGTCGTTAGCTGGAGAAGAGCGGAAACAGAGCATCTTGCAAATGCTGCAATGGAAGGGGAAAGTAAGGACCCCAGAACTTGTGCAAGAGCTTGAAGTCTCATCGGAAACGATTCGCCGGTATCTGGAAGAACTTGAATCCGAGAATAAATTAAAACGGGTGTATGGTGGAGCAGTTAAAATCAATGTGGAAAGAGAAGAACCTTCTTATGGTAAACGGGAAGTTCTTCAAGCCGAAGAGAAGCAAAGGATCGGGCGAACGGCAGCCTCATTAATTGAAGATCATGATGTTGTCGTTATTGATGAAGGAACAACGACACTGCAAATGATTGATTCGCTTGTACTTAAGAAAAATATTACCGTTCTTGTATCTTCTATATATACTTTGAACTTACTTATTACTTATAAAAATAAAGGTATTTTTGATGGGGACATCATTCTTATTGGCGGTCGGATTAATACGAAGCATTACCGCGCGTCTGGATCGCTGGCTGTTGAATTCATGTCTGGATTTCATGTTGATAAAGCGTTTGTCGTTGCAGACGGAATTGAGATTGATGCGGGGATTACGAGTTATGAAGATGAACGCGGCTTGCTGGCTAGAACGTTCATTAAACAGGCGAAACAAACGATTGTTCTTGCCGATCATACCAAAATCGGTACCCGGCATTTTCACAAGTTTGCCGATTTTAGAGAAATTGATATCATTGTGAGTGATGTCCCGCCTCCGAGCGCATGGAAAAGTAAATTAACTGATCGGGATGTACATTGGCTTCTTGCCGAGGGTGTTACAGAGTAGCGGGAATGCATAATATCATAGGAAATGAAAGTAAGACCGTCCGTTGCAGATTGCATAGGGCGGTCTTATTTTATCACCTCCCCATAAAACCACAATAAAACAACTAAAAATGAAAAGAAAACATTATTTTTACTTGGGTTTAACAGTGCGTTGAACATTGAGAAGTATAGTTAGAACTAAGAGTTATATTAATAGGAGGATCATGAATCCTCCACACAAAAGAGGGGATATCTAAGATGAAAAAAGGATGGTTTTTACTGATCAGTATTTTGTTAATCTCTACGTTCTTATCTGCTTGTAGTACAAGTGGTGGAAGCACAGCGAGTGGTTCGGGGGCGCAGTCAGGAAATAAGGAAGGATCCAAAGGGGAAGAACTGACCGTATATACAGCACTGGAAGATGACATTATTGAGCAATATCTTACAACGTATAAAGCAAAATATCCGGATGTGAAACTGAACATTGTCCGTGATTCTACAGGGGTCATTACTGCGAAACTGCTGGCTGAGAAAGATAATCCCCAAGCGGATGTCGTGTGGGGCGTTGCAGCAACTAGTTTGCTCGTTCTAGATCAGAACCAAATGTTGGAGCCTTATTCACCAGCTGGCATTGAGAGAGTTGAATCTGCATTTAAAGATAGCGCTGAGCCTGCACATTGGGTCGGGATTGATGCCTGGGAAACTGCGGTTATCGTGAACACAGTGGAGATGGAGAAGAAGGGACTTGCGATTCCGAAGACGTATCAAGACCTACTCAAACCAGAATACAAAGGCCTGATTACGATGCCAAATCCAGCTTCTTCCGGTACAGGTTTCCTAACAGTCTCTGGATTGCAGCAACTGCTCGGTGCAGATCAAGCATGGACTTATTTGGACAAGCTTCATGAAAATATTGGAATGTACACTCATTCCGGCTCCAAACCAGCGAAACTGGCAGGAACAGGGGAATATCCGATCGGGATTTCTTTTGGATACCGTGGGATCACGGAGAAAAATGATGGTTCTCCTGTAGAAGTAGTATTCCCGGCAGAAGGTTCAGGCTGGGATGTAGAAGCAAATGCACTAATGCAAAAAGATAACATCAAACAAGCAGCGAAAGATTTTCTTGACTGGGCAATTAGTGACGAAGCGATGAAGGAATACAGCGTGAACTATCCGATTACATCGGTAACTAATGATTCAGGTGCGATCCCTGAAGGATATGAAAAAAATCCAATGGATCAACTGATCAAATACGATTTGAAAGAAGCTGCTTCTACTCGCGATGCTGTACTTGAAGAATGGAGCAAACGATACGATGGTAAAAGTGAGCCGAAATCCTAACATGGGTAAACGGCTCGTAAATCAATAGCAATTATAGAAGTGATGCCTTAAGCATATCCGGCAGGGGATGTTTACAGGCATCTTTCTTTTTATCTTTTTTCGTTACCATTTGCGACCTTTCATTGTTATCTGTTTATAAGCTTTTTATGGAGAGGGGAAACCCATGAAAGAACCATGAAGAAAAGAGGTTGGGGTTCATTATCTATGATCGTAATCATATTAATGATACAGAAACTTATGGGATAAACGAAACTGCCTATGCAAAAATTGTGGCGTTGTTGGAATTAATAGTCTGATTTCGATTTATAACTGACATAGGCGTAGACGTAGTAACGATCAACCATATAATATATATTCATGAATCTAAATAAATAAAGTTTCAACGTGGAATAACGTACATATCTATCACAGAGGGCAGAACATCACGGAATAGGAGCAAACTTCATGGATATTAGAATTGATGATTTAACCGGACCCGAAATTATCGCATTAGTAGAGGAACATTTTCAAGATATGCAATCTCAATCCCCAGAAGAAAGTATGCATGCCTTAGATTTAGAAAATTTAAGAAAACCTGAGATAACATTCTGGAGTGCCTGGGAGAATAAAGAGTTACTTGGTTGTGGTGCGCTAAAAGAGATTGATTCAACTCACGGAGAGATTAAATCGATGCGTACGTCTTCGTTACATATTAGAAAAGGGGTAGCCAATCGGCTTCTGGAACAAATGATAGAGGAAGCTCAGAGGCGCGGATATCAAAGGCTCAGTTTGGAAACAGGATCGATGGAAAGTTTTAAACCAGCTATTCGGCTGTATGCAAAATTAGGATTTGAGTATTGTGATCCTTTTGCAGACTATGTGGAAGATCCGAACAGCGTATTTATGACAAAGGAATTAGAAACAAAATAGATCATAAAGTGAATCATAAAGTGAAGTTGGAATATCAAAATGCTAAGCCTGAGAAATCAGGCTTTTTTTGTTTTTTGTAACAAAACCGAGTGTTTACGTGTTAAGGAAAGAAGTAGATATGGAAGGAGAAAAAGACGTGAATTGTAAGAATAAGCTTATAGATATTTTTACTTGTTTTTTTATATCTAGTTTGCTGACTTCGTGTGTACCGCAGCATTTATTGAATATGAATGAAGAGTCTATAGTAGAAGTTGTGAATCTCAAAGAAGGGCGTACTAACATAAAAGCTACTGATCAAGTTACAACAAAGATAGAAAAACCTACGGAAATCGTAAGTCAGTTTTCGAAGAGTGAGTTCTCTAACGTAATCGAAATCGATTTTACGAAGGAAACACCGTCCATCAGAGCAAAAACTTCCACAGAAAACGGAACTTTAGTTCTTGTCTCTAGAGGTAGAGAGGAGATCGGGCATTTGACTGTTCCGAGTATGTCTGGAATAGAGGGAGACACCACTTTTCAGAGTAATTACGATATTGTGTATGAACATAACGGTAAAAGACTAACCATCTTATCTTTACCTGAGCTAACTTTGATTCAACCTACGGACAAGCTTTTATCTTTTGACAAAATAGTTTTCAAGGATGCCGATGTTTATCTATTTAATCCACGCTACACTTCAGGGTATGGAATCCAATTTTACGCTATGGCGATTCCAAACGGGGGAGGAGAACCAATTCCTCTCCATTTCATAAAAGGAGGATATCTTCTTGAACATATTACTTATAGCAGTTTGAATCCACCGATCAATAAAAAAGAAAGATTGGTTATTGTTCCAGAAGAGAGAGCAGGTTCATCCAAGGAAGAGTTGAAAGAAGTAAATTATGTACTAGATATTAAGAATAAAAGATTTGTAGCAGAGTGAATGACACTAGCAAGGCCCAATCTATGCGTTTCATTCGTGGGAATCTGTACTTTTTATAAGAAACATGTTTAATTTACAGTATTTTCTTGTAATTAGTTATAGAGCCGATGTTCATCGTTTACCTCATCTAGTGGGTAGATTTGTTCAGAGGTAACTCTTATAACAGGAGGAGAGTGCGATGCCATCTCTTAGTAAAAAGATTTCCGTCACAGCAATCCTGTGCGGTAGCATATTCTTTTCAGCGACTGAATTCACTAATGAAGCCGTGGCCAAAAATGCTAAAGTTTATGTGCAAGCAGGTGTAGAAAGTGCAGATCAGTATTCACAATTAAAAGATCCAATCATTATTGATCAGGGTAGAATTCTGCTGCCGATTAGGGACATCAGTGATCAGCTAAGTCTCAATGTACAATGGAATCAGAAGACGAAATCAGTTACTTTATATGGCGTTAATAAGGAGATCAAGTTAACTCTTGGGAGCATTACAGCGTATGTAGACAAGAAAAAAGTAACGCTTGATGTCCCTCCTCAAATGGAAAAAAGTAAGATTTACATCCCCTTACAATTCGTTGCTTCATCCGTGAAGCAGAAGGTGACTTGGGATCGTTCTTTGAAGGAAATTACCATTCCAAGAACTTATGCGAAGGGAACAGAGAATCAAATGACTTACTGGATCAAGCTCTCTACAGGGGAGTTGTATCAAGCAAAAGGAAATCAGATAGGGACTAAGATCGGAAATGTAAGTAATAAGTTTAAAACAATGAAAGACTTTCAAGTGGAGAATATTGCTGCAGGAACTTACTATCTGCGGATGAATGAGAATTATGGTATGTCAGGGACGAGTAGAAATACAGGACAAGCTCTTGTCAAAAATGGCAAAGTATTAGATGAGGACAGCTTTTCCTTCATGGGGTATTATCCGGATACGACACTTCACAAGTCTCACGCAAACGTATTGATGACGAACGGGAAGAAGGCGAGGTTTCTAGATAAGAACGGTGTAGTAAAAGCGGAATATCATCTAACAGATATGATGCAAAAAGATGAAATTTACATGGTAGAGCATTATAATCAGCGTTTTATGATATTACGTGAGTATGCATCGCAACATCTGATCGTCTACAATGTACAGTCAGAACAGGCAGTGTATGTGCATGAAATGATCTCGCTTCCTGAGAGCGAAAAGGATGATCTGGAACAGGCAGGGCTTGACCGTAATAATGAAATGGAAAGGGATCATATTATTATTTTTGATCGGATTATAGATGGGATCATGACATTTCAATATAAAAATAAATCAGACAACGTAGTGAACACGTATACTCTTGATTTGAGTCAAGTCAGATAAGAAAATGGACAGGATTGCAGAAATACTTATTTCAATTTATATCAGAGAGCAATAAGAAAACAAACCGACTCAGAATAAAGGGGCGGTTTGTTTTTCGCTCTGAAACAATTTAATCCGCTTCTACAATAGGCAGTCCTGAAGTTACTTTACGAAATTGTGCCAATCCTTTTTGTTGATAACGTAGAGTACGATATCCACCAACCAAAATCATATTCTGAGATCTGCCTGTATTTCCGGTATCAAGATAAAAGAGATCAATGATAGGAAAAACAGAGGCAAGAGAACGATAGATGTGATGCACATAAGGATCATGGGGGCCTCTTCCAATGATATTCATCAAAATTTTCCCTTCAGAGTCCAGTTTATCACGAGCGGTTTCAAAAAAAGAACGGCTTGTAAGCTCTTTGGGGATACCTCCCTCATGAAAAGCATCCACCACCACATAATCGAAACGATCATTCGTCATTTTTTGCAGCAATGTATATCCATCTTCAATAATGATAGGGGTACCCTTATAATTGAAATATTGTGTACTGAGCTCTGATACTTGCTGGTCGATTTCCGAGATAACTATTTGTTTGTCAGATAGGGCAGAAGAAAGAGTGCCGACACCATGCCCAATAAGGAATACATCCTCATAGGCAGAATTGTTCACTTCCATCAAATGTAGTATGGCTCTAGGGTATTCAAACAGAATCCGAGACGGTTCGTTAAGATCAAGAATGCCCTGAATTGCATCATTTCCGAACTCAAGCACTCGGAAATTCCCTTTCTCACCGTAAACTTCGGATGTATCATAAACATAAATTTCTCTGGGGTCTTGTTCTTGATGTAAGTACCTTACCATGTGAGAACTCCTTTAACTGTTCCAATCTTTTCATCTCACTATATCAATTTTTACACAAGAAGAAAAAGATCTATGTCATAATGGAGAATGGAACAGCTAAAGTGTGGGCAAAAGCAATTATTAATTTAACATTGTCTTTGAACTAGTGTTTAGTTTCTGGAGGGTTCAATGAAGGCTCTTCATACGTAATACGTATTCCAAGAGCGGGATAGGATTCTTCTCTATATACACAGACAGTGCAGGATTTGGTCACATAAAGTGCAGTGAATTTGCTGGATAAAGGATGCTTGCACTTAGGGCAATGCTGGCGAAAGAGTCGGCTCAAACCGGTTATCATCATAATCACCTTTATTCCAATTTATTTAGTTGGGATTATTATATCTTGCCTTGTTAGGTTTGTATAGTAGTCTGACAACCAGTAATGATCATTTTTATGTTTTATGTGCGAGAGGAGGGAACATCTTATGTTTGTGCTACTTATGATCCTGCTCGGATTCATTGGTTCGTTTTTCTCAGGTTTGCTTGGAATTGGCGGTGCTATTATCAATTATCCGCTACTCTTATTTATTCCACCCTTGATGGGCCTAGATGGATTTACCGCACATGAAGTTGCAAGCATCAGTATATTTCAGGTGTTTTTTTCATCATTGTCCGGGATCGTTGGGTATGGGATGCAGTCACGAAAATCAAAGAAGGGGCTTATACACCTCCCTTTAGCCGCATGGATGGGAACCAGTATTCTAATTGGAAGTCTAGTCGGGGGGATATGGTCTTCCCAATTTGAAGAACAAACGATCAATATTATTTATGGTCTACTTGCTGTGCTAGCAGTAGTTTTGATGTTGCTCCCCGTGAAAGGCAGAGATGAGAAAAGGGATATACAGGAAGTTGAATTCAATCGGTTTCTGGCTAGTAGCTCAGCCTTTGCTACTGGAATTGTTTCCGGCATTGTAGGTGCTGGAGGTGGATTTATTCTGATTCCTATTATGTTAAAATTACTTCGAATTCCAGTTCGAATCACAATTGCAACCTCTTTGACCATCGTATTCATCTCTGCGATCGGCGGAGTGATTGGCAAAATAAATGGGGGAGATATACCGCTGATTCCCATTATTTTGGCAGTTATTGGAAGTGTAGCAGGTTCTCCTGTCGGTTCCTTGGTTAGTTCCAAGATGAACGTAAAGTATTTACGATATGCCCTGGTGTTACTGATTACGTTAACAGCAATCAAAATATGGTCATCGATCATATGATCCTTGAGATTTGCCTGAGCCCAAAAAGACTGCCCACCAGTTGGAGGACAGTCTTTTTAGGTTGTTGTCATTTCATTTTCACCATATTACTTCACGTTTTACCTCTAAAGACGTTTACGTTTGTAGAAAGTAATGAATAAACAAGCTAGTAAGAGAATGATTAGGGCTACGGCCGCCGTAATTACATCTTGCGTAGTCCCTTGCTGCCTATTTTGCTGCTCTCCGCCAGGGAATCCACCACCTCCCATCATCCCACCTTCAGGACGTTCCATTTGGCCGCCGCCAAAACCATTTGGTGGTTCTCCCATTCCGCCACCTTGTCCGGCCTGATTGTCTCCTTGATCGGCACCTGGAACAGCTTCTGTATTATTGTTTTGATTACCGTTTGTATCCGTCTGATCTGGTGGAGCTTCTCCAGTAGGCGGCTGAACCGCGTTATTTGACTGCTCACCAGTAGTTGCATTTCCGCTTTCAGGCGTGGTGGTATTCTGAGGAGGAACAGCCGCTTCTCCCGTTTCATTTGGAGCAACCTTATTGTTAGCATTGCTCGTTGCTGTCGCATTTCCCGTTGCATTAGCATTACCAGGTACCGCTTGGTTCTGCTCCTGCGCATTCCCATTCGGAGCTGCACCGTTTGCTTCACCACCGCGTCCCATGCCACCACCACCCATGCCGCCTCCGCTGCCGGAACCATCACCGGATGAAGGAATGGTACCGTCAAGTTGCTGGGATATATTTGTAACTTGCGACGTATTTGTCGCGATCAGACTAGTGATACCTTTTTCGAATTCATCGTACGTGTAAAAAGCGTTCGGATCTGCTTTTACATGTTCTGCAATCATCGTTTTGAGTTCTGCAACTCTTGCTGTAAACGTATCAGTGGCAAGATATCCGTTGACCGCCTCAGAAATAATCTGATGATAAAGCTCTTTGTATTCGTCAACAGCAAGCAGTTTTGCAATCAGTGGACGTTCTGCAACCGCTCCTTGAGTTGGTTCATCAATGAGCAGATTTGATCTGCCTAAACCGCCAAAGGCCATATTATAATCCCAAGGCAATACAGAGAAGACACCATCTTCTTCATATAAATAGTAGTTTTGTTTATTAGAACCGAGATAACTGTCCGTGTTATTGGTCACGACGTTCAGAGCGATGTATTTTAAGGCATTTTCTACATCGATATATTTTTCGTAATCCGTCCCGTTATTCAGTTCATTTAACATAGCAATGAGTGCTTCACTGTCTGTTTTTTCAGACTTCACTTCAAGTCCGGTATAAAGATCAGCATCATCGCCAAGCCAGGTCAAATCACTACCTTGCCCAGTCATTACCCCTTTATAGAGAGAGCCGTAGGAGCTATCGAAATTCCGCTCCAGATAGGACTCATCAATCTGTTCAATGGCCAGGTAAAATCCCCAAAGCTCATCATTCACATATACATTTACATAAGAGAATTCAGGAGTCGGAAGACCCATTTGTTCTGCTAGTTCGTAGGTTAGGAACTCTCTCATACTTGTCGGGTCACTGTAGTTATTGTTCAGGTTAATTTTACTGATCCCTTCAAGCTTTTGGTTCACATATTCATCAAACGATAGTTTGAAGCTGTAGCGATCCGAGTCTTCCATCTGAACAACACTGCGAAGGCTCAAATTGCCTTTGGTACGAATACCAACGTTATCAAGTTTGATCCCATTATATTCCACACTTGCAGACTTGTACTCTTCTGCACTAGCATTATCTAACATGTCTTGAAACTCATCTTCATCAATCGTAATTTTGACATCTACAACTTTGTCTTTTGGAAATACCGTTTCTTCTATTTTCTGTTGTTCTTCGGAAACAGCGGTATCCGCAGTTTCCGAAGAAGTGGACGAGCTGCCAATTTGACAGCCGGCCAGAATCAGACAGATGGAGCAGAAGCATAGAAGAAGAGTTGAAAATTTGGTCTTCATCTAGAGCACCACCTTATCTTTATGATACATAATCACCGCTATAGCTGATGAGCACGGCATTTCTGACACCGCGGGTTTCGGTAATTTTGTTTACAAAGCTGCCTTCGCTATCTTTCAGGCGGACTTCGACGGTTACTTCAATGTTGCCAGCCGTTACTGTCTTTTGTTTTACGTTGTAACGTTTCACGACATTGTTCAGCTGTTCAAGAATTTGTTTCTCACTAGCATCGTCTTCACAGTTCACGACAAGAAGATAAGGGGTATCCAGTGTTGTACGTTTAATAAAGAAGAACAGAACGAGACCAATAATAGCAGAACCTAACGCAGCGAGTGTGAAGAAACCTGCGCCAGATACAATCCCTGCTGCTGCAGCCCAGAACAAGAAAATGAGGTCTGTTGGATCTTTAATCGGTGTTCTGAAACGAACAATGGACAGAGCACCAACCATACCGAGAGACAATACGAGGTTGGAGTTAATCGCAATGATCACCATCGCCGTTACCATCGTCATACCAATTAGGGAAACGTTAAAACTTTTAGAGTAGAGTACTCCACTGAAGACTCGTTTATATAAGACAAAGATAAAGAGACCTATCAGGAAAGCTACCGCTAGGCTGATGAGAATTTTCGAAATGCTGATATCGGATGCGAAATTCTCCATCACCGAGTTTTTAATAATATCTGTAAAATTTGTTGTATCGGAAGTAGCTTGTGTTGCTGCTGCCGTAGTAGAAGTAGTTGCTGCCATCTTTAATAATCCTCCCAAGTGTTATACTTTAGAAACTTGCGGCAAATCACATATTTCGATGCAGACTGCCGGTTTAATCCTTCGAGCTGAAGTGCTATCCTTATGTATTCTGGAATGTACTCATCGAACTTCACTTCCAGAATCATCAGGTTTTCGTCAATGGCTCTAACCGGGTCTAGATCTTTGTTGAAAATATCGAGCGCGTGAAGACCTGTTCGCAGATCTTTATCGAACGTAATTCTGACGTTGCCATGGTGACAAACGAAAGGCTCCCTTACATAATCAACAATGACTTTCGGACGAAGCATCCGGTCACGCATTTCATGATAAATTTCATACATCAGCGGTTGATCGGGAACATTCAGTACTTCAAAATCACCTGCAATAATGGATTCATACATTTTTCTTGTCAGGGATACTTTTTGTTTGGCAATAAAATCGCCCTTTTTCACTTTTTTCTCAAAATGAATGACTTTGTCTTCGACGTTGTAGATTCGAATCCGGTATTTAGCCCGATCACGAATCCCACCTAACTTTTCATGAAGAGCACGGTTGTCCATATCGTCAAAATACAGACTCCGAATGTGATACTCGCCGGTATCTCCCACATTCTCATCGTACTTCACAATGTTTTTAAGTCTTTGCCGTAAAATTGTATACTGATGCTGATTAATGAGAAACTTGAGTTCATGACGGTACTTTACCGGTTTATTCAGCTCTACATGAACGGGGGTAAGCATAAATTACACCTCTCTTTCTAAGATGGTCTCCGCTTAGCAGATCATAATGAAGATGAAACAAATCTATCAATTTATTTCGCTAATTGGATTGTTGGTTTGTTATTGGCTTGAGACACATCTTACTTGGACTCTGTGAACTGTATTTGAACTGAACCTTAAAAATAGATGAAATTTACATTCTCTTTACAAAACTAGCGAACAGATTTTATAAAATGCCGATTTGACTTCTACTTTCACTGGGGTGTATCTTATCAAACAGTTGCATGTACAACGTTAGACTAAAAGAAATAGATAGAATGGAGGAAGGAGATGAACCGCAAGGATACGATGTGGATTGTCATAGTCGCTTTCGTCATCATCGCTGTAGTGCTCGGTATGAGGTGGTTCACACAAGCGGATTCAGAAAAAAATGGTAATCCGATTATTGTGAATACGATAAGTGAAGATTCCACCACAAGCCGAGCGTTTACTTGGCAAACGGATGGGAATAAGTTACCTGCCAAACTTCAGCTTATGGAAGGGGAAGAAGCTACTTTTGAAGGGGATCAGATATTGAACTATGAAGGAACAACGTCTTCCATTGACTTGGATACAGGCTCAACCGTATGGGTTCATAAAGTTGAAGCAACGAATCTTAAGCCAGGTACGAAATATCAATATCGTGTAGGAGATGGATCCGACGAAGGATGGAGTAAAGTCCTTACTTTTGAAACTGCCCCTGTTACTAATGACTTTACATTTGTCTACACTACGGATTCGCAAGGGGAGACGCGAAGCGATTTTGAATTATGGAAGAATACAATGGATAAGGCTTTGAAGACGTTCTCGGGTGCTTCTTTTGTTGTTCATGCGGGAGATTTTGTTGAAGATGCGGGGTCAGGCGATGCTTGGAACTTTTTTATGGAAGCAAGCACTGCATGGATTAGTCGAATTCCTATCGTACCCGTGATTGGTAATAACGATGTCGTGGACGGCGAATTCGGACGGTTTGCTTCTTTTTTCAATACACCAGACAACGGTGCTTCCAAACTTTCAGGAACAGAAACCAATTACTCTTTTGAATACGGAAGTGCACATATTGCCGTACTCAATACGGAGGGCAGTATTAAGCAACAGACGGAGTGGTTAGAAGAAGATTTGGCAAATACGGATAAAGAGTGGAAAATTGTTGCGATGCACCGGCCTATATATGGAGGAAATACCTATAAGAAAATTCAGGATTGGGCAGAAGTAATCGATGAATATGAGGTTGATTTGGTCCTTCAGGGCCACAATCATGAGTATTCGAGATCCTATCCGGTACGAGACGGACAAATTACGGGCGATGGCTCAGATTCTATTCGTAATCACGAGGGGACTGTGTATGTAGTTGCTAATGCAAGTGGCCCTAAGTTTAATGAGCAAAAAGTTGATCAATTTTATCACAAGGTCCATTTCCAGAATTACAAGCAAATGTTTGCTGGAATTACGATTCAGGATCATACGCTGACGTATCAAGCATACGATCTGGATGGAAATCTTCTAGATGAGTTTCATATCCAGCATTAGTTGCTATTACAATGATTTCAATAAACGGTCTTCGGAACGGATTACAGCAAGATGCTGTGAGCAACGTTTCAGAAGAGCCGTTTTTTATTTTACGAACATATTAATGAAAAGACGCAGTTGGTTTAGCATTGAAAATAGTAAGACAGGGTCTTAAATTTGTAAGGGTTTCCAAATTTGTGTTGAAAAGTGTTTGACTTCAATGTTATTATTTAACAAACAACTAAATAGGTTTATATAAGTGTTAATTATAATTATAATTGTATTTGTATTTGTAAGCGTTTTATCCTGGGTATAGTCTTCATTATTTATGAACGTAAAAAGGAGAGGATCGCGTTTGTATCCATTATTCAAGCGAAGTAAAAAAGCGGCTATACTGACGACAACACTAACCGTTTTATGCAGTGTTGTAGGTTCTAGCGGTTCCATTTCTGTTAGCGAGGCAAAGGGTTCTAATCATGAGACAATTCCTGTTTTTCAAGAGGCTTCTGTTCATGATCCATCTGTCATTAAGGTAGATGACACGTATTACGTATTCGGCTCACACCTGGCAGCAGCGAAATCAACGGATCTCATGAGTTGGAATTTAATTGATTCCGGGGTTAGGGACGGGAACAAGTTAATTCCGAATGTTACCGAAGAGTTGAAGGAGACCCTTTCATGGGCACAGTCAGATACCCTCTGGGCAGCGGATGTCATTCAGCTGGAGGATGGGCGTTTCTATATGTACTACAATGCCTGTAAAGGAGATTCTCCAAGATCTGCGCTTGGTGTTGCAGTAGCTGATCAAATTGAAGGTCCTTATAAGGATGAAGGGATATTACTGAAATCAGGAATGTGGGGCGAAGCGGGAGAAGATGGTACCATCTATGATGCCACGAAGCATCCGAATGTCGTCGATCCTGACGTTTTTTATGATAAGAATGGAAAGCTGTGGATGGTCTATGGATCGTATTCTGGAGGTATTTTCATCTTAGAGTTGGACCCGAAAACAGGCAAAACACTCCCAGACCAAGGTTACGGCAAACGATTAATTGGCGGTAACCACAGCCGTATTGAAGGGCCTTATGTACTATATCATCCGAAAACAGATTATTATTATCTGTACTTATCATATGGTGGGCTAGACTCTTACGGCGGATACAACATGCGAGTGGCTCGATCTAAAAACCCCGATGGACCTTACCTTGATGCTGAAGGGAATGACATGACCCAGGTCAAATCAGACCCTACTCTGCCTCTTTTTGATGATCGCTCCATTGAACCTTTCGGCGTAAAGCTGATGGGGAACTATCAGTTTACAAGAGAAATTGGAGATCCGGGATCAGGTTCCGGCATTGGTTACGTATCTCCGGGTCACAACTCTGCCTACTACGATAAGAAGACAGGCAAGTCATTTCTAATTTTCCATACCCGCTTTCCTGATCGAGGAGAAGAACATGAAATACGGGTTCACGAAATGTATATGAATGCAGACGGCTGGCCTGTGGTAGCACCTTATCGTTATACCGATATCGAGCACAAGAAAAATATCAATGCAAATGACATCCAAGGAATTTATAAAATAATTAATCACGGAAAGGATATTTCCTCGACTATCAAAACTTCGGTGAATGCTGTTTTTGAGAAAAAAGGGAAGATTACAGGTGACATTAAGGGCACGTGGAGTCTTGGGAAAAACGGAGAGGCTGTTCTGAATGTAGATGGTGAAAAATATAGTGGTGTTTTCTCAAGAGAATGGGAGTCAGTCAGCGAACAAACCGTGGTCACATTTACCGTTCTTTCTGACCAAGGGGTCTCTCTCTGGGGCAGTCGTATGGAAGAGCGGAAAGATCGTGATGTAGTGACTGCGGTCAAAAATGAATTATCTCTTGGAGACACGTCTGCGGTATATCAGGATCTTAAGTTACCAGTCAAAGGAAGTGAGAACAGCACAATTAATTGGGTATCGTCCAATAAAGCGGTCATTTCTGATCAAGGGGTCGTCACAAGACCTGCAGCAAGTACTGGTGAGGCAACCGTTCGCCTTACGGCAACGATCCAAAAAGGAACAGTGAAGGAAACAAAAACATTTGATGTAAAAGTACTTGCTCAAATAACGGGGCCTGTAATAGCGAGTTATCATTTTGAAGATCTTCAGGGGACAAAAGTGAATGATGTAAGCGGAAATGGGCTGACCGGAGTACTTCAAGGAGGAGCTTCTTCACAGTCTACAGGTAAAAAAGGTGCAGCACTGCAGTTTGACGGAGGTAACGGGTATATGCAGGTTCCTAACCTCGTAACCGATGCGAATGATTTTACTTTTGCAGCTTGGGTGAAATGGAATGGGGGAGGAGACTGGCAGCGTATCTTTGATTTTGGTAATGGGCTAGGAAAGCATATGTTCCTTACTCCTTCCCAAAGTTCTGGCGTGTTACAGTTCACGATTCATAACGGAGTAGATCAAAGTTTGCTCTCACAAGCGAAATTTCCTGTTAATGAATGGACACACGTAGCGGTTACCTTAGACGGGAATACAGGGAAGCTGTACGTAAACGGTAAGCCAGTCGCAACTAACAATGAGATGACGTATGATCCGAAAGAGTTGCTTACAACGGAAGCTTACCTAGGGAAAAGCAGATTTGCAGCAGATCCTTATTTAAGTGGAAGTCTGGATGAAGTCAGCATATATAACAAAGCTTTGAGAGAGGAAGAAATTCTGGATTTGATGTCAGAGTAAAATAATTGGGTAGTTAAACAGCCGTAAGACGGGAGGATTGTTTCTAAAGGTATATCCGTCTTACGGCTATTTACGTTACATTATGATATCAATCATAGAAAGAAACGGTCGCAGATCCTCCAAATGCTTTATATACATAAAATTCAGCTTTCTTGTTGTCACCATCAACGAATCCGCCAATGCTGCGGAAGGCTCCGCAATCACCAGCAGTTAAATATACATAGCCAACCCGATCATCTGCGTTGCTAGGATCATATTCATACAAATTATAATAGCCTGATGGTCCAGAATTAAGGCAAACCAAGAAGTCCCCTCCGCTGGAATTAGCAATTGCACTGGAAGTAGTGAAGGTGGACGATCCCAAGTAATCCCATTCCCCCGCTCCCAAAGGTGAAACCACACCGTTCGTAGCCACACCCGGAGTTGCTACATTTTCACTCGTCACGTCTTCATTAGGCACACTTTCACTTGCTAGTGCAGTTGAGAATGGAATGCTGAGTGCCATCGTTAAGGCAAGAGCAAAGGTTAATCCTTTTTTCTTTTTTACTTCAAACCATTTGTTCACTTTTACATACCTCCAATGTTCTAGTGATAAGACATTGAAAAATTTACCATAAATTCCTATTAAGTGATATGTGACTATTTTCCTTTTTTTGTATGAGTTATTGCCTATTCGAGGTAGAAAAACGTGAACATAACTGAAAGGTTACAGATACAAATAATACGCTGAGGATTCCTGAATCAATTACTCGAACGACGAATACTCCATATTCCGATAGGGTAATCGGTTCAATCACCATCCAGAGGAACAGGATCAAAATCATGAGAAGAATGAGGGATATCCAGTACTTCCATTTTCCAGAGCGTAGGTTTATCCCATCTATAGAGAGTGAATTACCACTTCGTTTTTTCCATAGGAGGGTCAAGAAACAGATGAATATAATAAATAATCCAAGCAAAGTGCTGCCATGTTGCAATAATTTATATACAGGAATGTCGAAAGTGGATATGGATATTGTTTCTTGCAAAATCCCCCATCTTACTGCCATGAAACCTCCCTTGTGCGTAAAGGAATCCCATACTACATGCGTTATCATTCCAAGGAGCGCAGAATAAAGAAAGACAATAACCGATATCCAGGTCTGTCTAGTTCCGTTATTTGATTTTACTGACTCGGTGAAAACCGGCTGCACAAGATGGGGAAGATTTTGGAAAAACGGATCAAAAATAATATAACGATATACGATATAAATGAGGGCTACCAGCGGGAGGTTGTAAATGAAAAAACCAAGTAAGGAATGACCGATCTCCCCGGCAGGTCTACCTCTCAGAAAATACTCGAAATCTGGAGCCATACTACCTAGTACGAGTGCAGTGAAGTGGAAATAGGTATTCGTTTTGATAAATGGCAGCACGGCTGCGGGATGAGCAAAGGTGAGTGGCATGGATGTTCCTCTTTCTTTTTTAGTTTAGCAAACCAAAGCATGCTACAAGGTGTTAACTATATATCTTCATTACTTTTACTATGAAATGGTGGGAAGCCCACATGAAAGACGATATAGAAGATCAAAATGTAGCCAAAGTGATGAAAAAAAATTCGGATGAATCCCCGAAAAGTCAACGTACGAATACAAAAACACCACATCGTAACACAAAATCACCTCAACCGAAATGGAGTAAGCGAGTATTATATATTATTGGATCGACGGCCGTGTTACTTTTCGCTTTGCTCATATTGGAAAGGAACGGAGTATCCGAAGAAAGCATGTTACAGACTACATTGTCAGGGAAAGTAAGCTACATCGATTTTATTCGCAGAGATCCCACGCTGTATAATGCGGTGAAGCATGATTTATTGCAGGATGTGAACATCACAGATACCAACGTAGATTATTCACTAACGGTAGATGGACTCATTGCCGATGAAAAAAAAGCTGTTATTTTATATACATTAAAAATACCTAATCAAGAAAGTAGAAAAGATTCTTTACTTGAAGTGGAAATACTTGATGGGAATGGAGTTGCATTAAGCAGTTACGGATGGCTGCCAGTAAGAACAAATGAAAAGGAAAGTAAAGAAAAAATGTTGACAAACGCGAGTATACATACAGTTGAAGCAGGTGTAGAGGGAATCATCCCAGATACATTAATCTTAAACATCAAAATAGATGATAAACAGCTTCATGTGACCATCCAAAACGATCAAAATCGATATGCTCATATGAAAAAAACGGTCCAACCTGAACAAACCTTTTCTATTGGTGATCAAAAATTGACGGTCCATGAAGTTGTCATTACTCCCCTTACGGCTTATGTAAAATTAACAGCTGATCCGCTGAATACAAGAAAGATCAACGGTATGATTTCCTTATCCCTGATGAATAAGGAAAGGAGATTTTATCCAGAGCAAGGTGGATACGGAGATGTATCTTTAACGGATGGATATACTGCCCGATTTTTTAGCACCTATTTTGATGATTCTTCGCCAGTGTATCTGGTGTCAGAGGGGGCCTATATCTCAGATAAGGATACAAAATTAGTTGTGAATACAGATACGAAAGAAACTTTGGAGACACCAAGTGATAATATTACCCTGTCTGAGGTCCTAGTTAAGGATGATCAGATAGAAATCGGTATTCTCACAAAAGAGATTGACCTTCCTGTTCCTAATCAATCTAGGAGTTTTATGTTACTAGATAGCAGGTATACTTTTACAGATTCAGAGGATAACGAATATAAAATACTTAATGACTTTGGAACAGGATGGAATCATTTAGAAGGAAGCAAGGCAGAACAAATGTCATATTATTCGATTCCTAAAGAAAACTATAAACAGCCGCTGACTTTTGCCATCAATGAGTATCCCGGTTATGTGAAAGAAAAAGTCAAAATTCTATTGGATTCGAAATAATCGCTTCTTGGATAGCAGAGAGGAGAATGGAATGAGTGGATCTTCATGAAATGGCTGCTAGAGCAAGACAGAAGAAGCTTTCTTGGTACGAATGGATGCAGATAAACATAAATTATACGGCATTGCATTTTAAGGAGACGGATTCTCTGACTTTAGAGGCTAAAGGATTCTTTATGAGCAAGCCAGAGCAGGTATTTACGTTTAATACGGAGACGGTGGAGACCATACAGACTCTTGACTCACACATTGTCTTAGATAAGGTGGAGGAAAGAGAAGACCAAATTCAGATTAGCATAAGTACAAAAGGACTTTATGTGAATACAAAATATCCTTATTTTAACCCTTATGTTCAAATATTTAATGAAGATAACATGCTCACAGATGCTACAGGTAAAGAATACCCAATGGCTGACGCTAGTTTGTAACTTTCGGGGACCCCTAATTCTGAGAGCCAGGAATGACTTTTTCTATCCCCAAAGGAAAGTACGAGAAGCCCTTGTCATTTAAGGTGTCTGAGTACCCTGGTTATGTGAAAAAAGATCTTCAAATCAAGATCAAGTAGGCCTTGTTCTTATGTGTTTATTCATATATCTTTCGCAATAAAAGTGATCTGTTAACTTTTCAACTCATTCCATAAAAGCTATAATAGAAAGGATTAAGCCTGATTCTATGTGAAAGAGAGCGATATATTATGGGTCGTAAGTGGAATAACATCAAAGAGAAAAAGGCAAACAAGGACGCGAGTACTAGCCGGGTCTATGCCAAATTTGGACGTGAAATATATGTAGTAGCTCGTCAGGGAGAACCTGATCCAGAGTCTAACCGTGCACTGAAAGTAGTACTTGAGCGTGCCAAAACTTATAACGTACCGAAAGCAATCATCGACCGCGCACTGGAAAAAGCAAAAGGCGGTTCCGAAGAAAACTTTGACGAGCTTCGTTATGAAGGTTTTGGGCCTAACGGTTCCATGGTTATTGTGGATGCCCTCACGAACAATGTGAATCGGACAGCTTCCGAAGTGCGTTCCACATTCAGTAAAAATGGCGGAAACCTCGGCGTGAGTGGTTCCGTTAATTACATGTTTGATTCCACAGCTGTTATCGGTGTAGAAGGAAAAACAGCGGAAGAAGTTCTTGAACTTCTGATGGAAGCAGAACTTGATGTACGTGATATTGTGGAAGAAGACGATGCAGTGATCGTATACGCAGAGCCGGATCAATTCCATGTCGTACAAGATGCTTTCAAAAATGCAGGTGTTACTGAATTTACCGTTGCCGAGCTTACGATGCTTCCGCAAACCTTTGTTTCATTAGAAGGTGACGCACTTGCTCAGTTTGAGAAACTGATTGATGTGCTTGAAGATCTAGAAGATGTGCAGCAGGTGTATCACAACGTTGAGTTTGAAGAGTAGTCGTTTCTAAGAAATGCCTGAGAGAGCATAGACTGTTCACATAAAAGAACCTCCATATCGCCTTAATACGCGACAGGGGGTTCTTTTTGTAAAAGTAGTTCAATACGTTCGTAAATGGGAGAGTGAGAATAATGAAAAAGGGAAACCAGGCACTCATTATTATTGATTTGCAAGAAATATTTTTCCGGCATGAAGAATATCATTTGCATCAGCATGTGTCGCTCGTATCTCATGTAAATGAACTTATTGGTTACGCAAGACAGCAGAAGGTCCCTGTCATTTTTGTTCAACATACCGACCTTAAAGAAGAGAATGAACTATTTAAAGGGAAAGAAGACTGGAAGCTTTATAGCGGACTCGATAGAATAGAAGAAGATCCGGTATTCCAGAAAACCAAATGGGATGCTTTTTACAAAACGGATTTGTTGTCCTACTTGCAAGAAAAAGGAATAGAGCAATTGATTTTTGCTGGGGCGCAGACTGAATTTTGCCTGGATACAACGATTCGAATGGCCTATAGCCTCGGATATCAAAACAATATTGCATTTAGAGATGCGCATAGTACGTTAAGCAGTTCTATTATGGATGCAGAAATGATCATCAAGCACCATGAAAATGTATGGAACAACCGCTTTGTAACCCTGCACTCCATGAAGGACGCAGCACAAATATTTTGCTAGAATAGTAGGGAAGTACACACATCAAGGAGAGCGTTATGAAACTGGTATCATGGAACGTAAACGGGCTTAGAGCCTGTGTCAAAAAAGGATTTATGGATTATTTTCATGAAATGGATGCAGACATTTTCTGTCTTCAAGAGACCAAACTTCAAGAAGGACAGATTGAACTGGAGCTTGGGGATGGGTATCAGGATTACTGGAGTTATGCGGAGAAAAAGGGGTACTCCGGAACTGCAGTATTCACTCGAATTCCTCCGCTTTCAGTCCAATATGGCATGAGCGAAGAAGATCCGGACGCAGAAGGTAGAATGATTACGTTAGAGTTTGAACATTTTTATCTGGTTAACGTGTATACACCGAATGCTCGAAGAGATCTTTCGAGACTGGACCTGCGGCTGGAGTGGGAAGAACAATTCCGCGCATATATTGTGGAACTCGATCAGAAGAAGCCTGTTATCGTCTGCGGGGACATGAATGTAGCTCATCAAGAGATCGATTTGAAGAATGCGAAAAGCAATCGGGGAAACTCCGGTTTTACAGAAGAGGAACGGGAGAAAATGTCGATGTTACTAGGTTCGGGGTTTGTTGATACTTTCCGTTATTTCTATCCTGATAAGACGGACGTATATACCTGGTGGTCTTATATGGCCAAAGTAAGAGAACGGAATATTGGCTGGCGTATCGATTATTTCTTGGCGTCAGAGAGACTGACTCCACTGCTGAGTGATGCATCGGCAGATTGTCATGTTCTTGGAAGTGACCACTGCCCGGTATTGCTTGAACTAGATATAAAATAAACAAAAGGAATCGCCTTTTAGGCGGTTCCTTTTTGCTTTTCAAATGAAGTTTACCTGTATTCTGTTGGCTTCAGTTAGTCCCTTAAGACTGGTTCGTCAGACTGCATCCCTCAGCAATAGATACGACTTTTACCACTTGTACCCACCTCAGATGAGATGCATAATGTTACTGATTTCAAATATAGTCAGGAGATGAAGTGATGTTTTTTAAGACGCAGAAACGTTCAAAAACTACAGTAATTGTACGGAATTTCGTGATGACAACGGCTATTTGTATGCTGCTGTTTCCGACAAGTTATGAAGTTACTGCAGAAGCTGCCGAGCAAAAACCGCCTGAAATGCTCTCTTATAATCAAGTGGATGTCCCAGGAGGAAGTATATTTGAACATAGGAATGACAGCATGTCCTTTACCGGGATACAGGGAGATGAGATCGTCACCAAAACCATTGGTGCATATGGACATATTAGACTTGAAAGTAACTTTTCAGCGCCCCTAGAATATGTATCAGACGTTCTTCAATCGGCAGATCAAGGATATTTACTGGCTGGAGGAAATGAAATATATAAAGTTACAAAAAATGGTGAGATAGAATGGACCTACGCAATGGACGAAGAAGAGGTGTATATCCGTTCTATCGATCAGTTATTGGATGGGAGTTTCGTAGGAGTAGCAAGTGCCCATAACAATCAAACGAATACGAACCAAATTTCTATCATTCAATTATCCTCTACTGGAGAAGTGACTCGAAGAATAGAGGTGCAGGATGAATCATTCAATGACATTCAATCCATTCAGCCTACTTCAGATGGAGGGTTTGTCTTGTCCGGAGAAGTATATCGCTCAGGACAAACTGAAGAAAACATCTATCTGGCTAAATACGATCACACAGGTAGCGTAGTATGGAAACAATACCTCACTCCGGCAGACGATTCTCAGAATATCAAGGTTCTGTCTACTACAGAGGGAATTGACGGACAAATCGTAGCCTCTGGATATTATAATCATCCGAACTCGGATGGAGGTTACCGTTATTTAACTACGGGTTTTGTGTTAGCTGTTGATGCAGAAGGGGCGAAGCAATGGATAAAAACCCCGGACCCCGCTTTGGATAGAAGTATGTTAAATGATATTCAGCATACTCCAGATGGTGGTTATATTGCTACAGGTAAAGTAAATGAAGATTGGCACGGTACTGTAGCTACCCAGTGGGTCTGGAAATTAGATTCTCATGGGAATACAAAATGGACGAAATCTATTCATCGGGCCAATTACGATGCAGGGGTAAAGGTGCAACCTCTGAGCAACGGACAAAGCTTACTTATCGGGACCGCTGATGGATTAACTACTCTAATTAAAATAGACGCGGATAAGTAATTGTTATACTGAAATTAGTATTTTCAATTCCTATTGTTGGCGTTATCATAATGAATGTGAATTGATGTGATAAGGGGGTTAACCTATGACGATTCCATTCGAACATGGGGACACGGTTTTATTCATTGGAGACAGTATTACGGATTGCGGTAGAGATTACGGGAACAAATGGAGTCTCGGCGGAGGTTATGCCTTACTGACGGCTGCCGAAATTGGAAGGCGGTACCCTCAGCAAGAAGTTAAGGTGTTGAATAGAGGCATCAATGGGCACCGCGTGACGGATCTTGCGCAAAGATGGCAGCAAGATTGTATTGCTCATCAGCCAGATTGGTTGTCCATCTATATCGGTATTAATGACACTTGGCGTCATTATGATTCAGGTCAGTATACTTCGCCGGAAGATTTTTATCGTACATACCGTGATTTGCTTGTTCAAACCAAGGAACAAACCAAAGCCAAAATTGTTCTAATCGAACCTTTTGTTCTCCCCGTTCCAGAAGACCGGAAAAAATGGAGAGAAGACCTTGACCCGAAAATCCAAGTCATCCGTGAACTTGCTCGAGAATTTAAAACAAGGTATGTTCCATTAGACGGATTATTTGCTGCGAATAGTACCCAGGTTGATCCTGCTTATTGGGCAGAAGACGGAGTACATCCGACACCTGCAGGACATGCACTTATCAGTAAAGCATGGTTGGAAGCGGTTCATGCGTAAATAAACATGAGCGCGATTATCTTGACCATAAAAAAGAACTACCTACCTGCATGATCCAATAAGGATGCAAGCAGGGGGGAGTTCTTTTTTTTAACCCTTATTGAAAAAAGGTAGACCTAATAATAATGGGTATATAAAGTTGATTACACTAATACTTTACGGAATTCCTCTGTAAGAAGAGGGACAATATCAAACAGATCCCCGACAATACCATAGTCTGCTACTTTAAAAATGGGTGCTTCCGGATCTTTGTTGATGGCGATAATGACTCTAGATTGACTCATGCCTGCTAAATGCTGAATCGCACCGCTAATCCCGCAGGCAATATAGATTTCAGGAGTAACTACTTTACCGGTTTGACCGATTTGAAGTGAATAATCGCAGTATCCAGCATCGCAAGCTCCGCGGGAGGCACCCACTGCACCTCCTAGCAAATCAGCAAGTTCCTCAAGCGGTTTGAAACCATCTTCGCTTTTGACCCCTCGGCCACCTGAGATGACAATCTTGGCTTCCGTAAGATCTATTTTACCTGTCGTTTTTCGCACCACATCCTTAACAATGGTACGAAGAGAAGGAGCGGGATAAGCGATATCCTCAACATTGGGTGATGCAGGAGTCTCACTTGCTTCGGCAGGTTTAATATTATTAGGACGAATCGTAACTACAGCGGGAGTGGATTCGAATACACGTTTCTCGAATGCTTTCCCTGCATAGAGAGGACGAGTAAACGTTGCCTCCCCATCTTCTTTTTCAATCGCCGTAACATCGGAAATTTGTCCTGCCTGTAGGTAGGCTGCAACAAGAGGGGCAAGATCCCGACCGATGGCAGTATGACCAAAAAGCACAACATCCGGTTTTATTTGATCGAGTACAGCAGTCATGGCAGCTAGATAAGCGTCCGGATTATAGTGCTCAAGATCTGCATGTTCCATTGCAACAACTTGATCGGCATCGTAAGGGAGAATCGCGGATACCGCCTCGGTGATTTGTGAACCAGTTACGAAAGCATAGATTTTATCTCCTTCATTTGCAATGATCTGAGCTGCACCTAGCGTTTCCATAGCGACTTGACGTAATTTACCATCACGGTTCTCGGCATAGATTAATATTGCTCTGCTCATAAACGTAACCTCCCGGGTCATTATAGAATGGATCAAACAAGGGAACGAGTTCGCAAAAAAAGCGCATGTAGGACATTCTACTAGCCATACAGTTATATAAACATCCTATTTGAAAGCGGATTCAAATATTAGATCACTTTTGATTTGGTCCGAAGTAAGGATACAAGTTCAGATACGACTTCAGCGGGTTCGCCTTTCAAAATTTGTCCAGCACTTCGTTCAGGAGGAAGAGTCAGTTCTTTTTGTTTCGTCGCAGGCTTCATGTCGTCTTCTGTTAGATCTAAATCTTCAAGCATGTATGTTTTAAAAGGCTTCTTCTTTGCTTTCATAATTCCGGGTAAGGAAGGGTAACGAGGTTCGTTTAGTCCTTGTTGTGCAGTAAAGATTGCGGGCAAAGATACAGTCAATATTTCAAGATCTCCTTCTGCATCACGGTGAACTTCCGCTTCGGTACCGTTAATTGTCAGTTTTGTAATCGATCCGGTATGAGGGATATTCAGTAGCCCGGCGAGCCGAATAGCAACCTGACCTGATCCGCGGTCGACAGAGAAATTACCTCCTAGAATCAGATCTGGATTTTCTTTCGAAAGGTAGGCGTATAGGACGTTTGACACTGCATATTCATCATCTGGAATCCGGTCATCTGAGATTAAGACTGCATCATCTGCACCCATAGCTAGTGCTGTACGAAGTGCTTCTGCCGTTCGGTCTGGACCTACGGATAGGAGGGTAACGCTGCCGCCAAGTTCATCTCGAAGTTTGACGGCTTCCTCCACAGCATATTCATCATAAGGGTTAATGACAAACTTGACTCCATCTTCAGCGATCGTGCCATTTTCCACTACGATTTTTTCCTCAGTATCAAAAGTTTGTTTCATGAGCACTACAATTTTCATCGTTTACGCTCTCCCTTCAAAATGAATGCTTGTGAGTTTTTTATATGATGATAATAGAGATGTAGAACATCTCTACTTGGAAACTCCGTTAATAAAAAACTGAAGTGTTTCATCGACCTGATCACGTAAGGAGTACTTCTGACCTGAGATAAGCCAAGAAGTTACGGCTTCGTCCATAGATCCGAAAATGAGATTTCGCACAAGTTTCACATTAAGATTAGATCTGAACTGCCCATTTTCAATCCCTTGTAGAAGAATATTCTCGATAAGCTCAATGTAAGGTTTAAGCGTAATTCCTATTTCTTTGCGAAGCTCGAGATCACTTTGTCGCATTTCAATCTGAGTCACATAAGCAAGCTCCGGATTCTTCTCAAGCTCCGTGTAATGAATGGTACATACCATTCGAAGTGCTTCTACAGCATCTGTAGTTCCGGCTACGCTTTCATGAAACTTACTTACGAGTTCCCCAAGCTTCTCCTGAAACAGATGAATCAGAATATCCTCCTTTCTTTTAAAGTACAAATAGATCGTTCCGTCAGCTACGCCAGCTGCCTTGGCAATTTTAGAAACTTGCGAACGGTGATAGCCGTTTTCGGCGAATACCTTGAGTGCGCCCTGAAGGATGAGATGATATTTTTCTGTTTTTTTACTTGTCATATCTTCACCCCGATGTTAAAATACAGTTAAATTTATGAATGAATACTCATTCAGTTCTTGGTACCATCATAAAATACGTTATAGTCATTGTCAACGATGGGTTAACAAGTTTTACGAAAATGTTGAAGCAATTATACATTACAAATAATAGAGACGTTCATCATCCAGAGTATTTGACAGTTCCTAGGTTGTTTTGGGGCAAGTGGTGTATGAAGGTCTCTATTTTATATATGTAATGTAAGCGCTTCATATAATCCCCTGGTACTGGCTTTGATGAGGTAATGAAGGGAGTGAGAGGCAATAGGTAAGGAACTAACGCATAAAGGTTCAAGGTAAAGATTGATTACACAAGGGGCTGATGAGGATGATCTTGCAAATCATAAATGCGCTGCTCTTTTTCCTCGTTACAGGTCTAGCGGTATATATGTTCATAAAAGTCGTGTATCACCGGTATCTGTACATTCGTTTAGGAAGGCCGGCTGACCTTAAGAAAGATTTGAACGAACGTTTACGTACCTTTGCAATTCAGGTATTTGGTCAAACGAAACTGTTTAAAGATCCAAAGAGCGGCATAATGCATTTTGTAGTATTTTACGGTTTTATCATCTTGCAATTTGGTGCACTTGATATTATCTGGAAAGGGATAAGTGGTCATGGACTTCCGATTCCTGGTTATGAGGGGTTTATCCTCATGCAGGAGATTACCGTTGTACTGATTCTTCTGGCGATCGGTTATGCGGCATTCCGCAGATATGGTGAGAAGCTGGATCGTTTAAAACGAGGGATTAAACCGAGTATTGTCGTGATCTTCATTACTACACTTATGATATCCGTGCTGTTTACCATGGCATTCGAGAGATTAAGAGAAGGCTTGGTATCATCTCCATTGGCACCGATTTCATCGAGCCTAGCTGCTGGTTTAAGCTGGATGCCTGAGCTGGCAGTAAACACACTATATTATGTATTTTGGTGGCTCCATCTGATCATCTTGCTGTCATTCCTGATCTATGTTCCCCAATCGAAACACTTTCACTTAATTACAGCACCGATCAACATTCTTCTTCGCAGAACAGATCCTCCCGGTAAATTGTCCAAATTGGATCTTGAAGATGAAGAGGCTGAATCCTACGGTGTAGGCAAAATAGAAGATTTCACTCAGAAACAAATGCTTGATTTCTATGCATGTGTAGAATGTGGACGCTGTACGAATGTATGTCCCGCTTCAAGTACGGGAAAGATTCTGTCCCCGATGCATATGATCGTAAAACTAAGAGATCATTTGACAGAAAAAGGAGCGCTATTAACTTCGAAATCACCTTGGATTCCAGCTGGCGTATTTGGGTACTCCGGTGTTTATACCATGGGTGATACAGAGCACGCACTCACGGAGTGGAAGGGTGAAGGGATCACAGACATTCGTCCCACGATGGCAGTTCAGAAGAAAGCCTGGCACCAGGTTGAAGGCGTGAACGTGAAGGATGTACAGCTCATCGGCGGTGTTATGACAGAAGAAGAGATCTGGGCTTGTACGACTTGCCGTAACTGTGAAGATCAATGCCCTGTGGATAATGAACACGTAGACAAAATCGTGGATTTAAGAAGACACTTGGTGCTAATGGAAGGCAGTGTGCCGCAAGAAGGGCAACGTGCGATGCAGAACATTGAGCGTCAAGGTAACCCATGGGGTATTAGCCGGTCTGAACGCAGTAAATGGGTGAAGGAAATAGACCCGGAAGGAACACTGAATCTACAGATTCCAACCGTAAAAGAGAATCCGAAGTTTGACTACTTGTTTTTTGTTGGCTCCATGGGTTCATACGATAATCGCAGCCGTAAAATTACGCGTGCTTTCATTCGTTTAATGAATGAAGCAGGAGTGAACTTCGCTATTCTGGGCAACGAAGAAAAAAATTCAGGCGACACACCACGCCGCATGGGTAACGAGTTTCTGTTCCAGCAACTTTGTACAGAGAATATCGAGACATTTGAAAAATATGGTGCCCATAAAATCGTCACTGCTTGTCCACATACATTCAATATTTTCAAAAATGAATATCCTGAATTTGGACTGAAGGCGGAAGTCCTTCATCACACACAGCTGCTAGACCAACTTGTAAAAGAAGGACGACTATCACCGAGACATGCAGTTGACGAAAAAATTACGTATCACGACTCTTGTTATCTTGGTCGTTACAACGATGTTTACGATCAACCTCGTGATGTTCTTAAAGCCATTCCAGGGGTAACGCTGCTCGAGATGGATCGAACGCGAGAAAATGGAATGTGTTGCGGTGCCGGAGGCGGGCAGATGTGGATGGAAGAGGATGAAGGGAAACGGGTGAATCTGGCTCGTACAGAACAAGCGCTGGCGGTATCACCGACGATGATCAGTTCCGCTTGTCCTTACTGCCTGACAATGCTTGAAGATGGCACAAAGCTGAAGGAAGTAGAAGAGCAGGTGAAAACCCGGGATATTGCAGAGATTTTGGAAGAGTCCGTATTCGGAATGAAGGAAATCCACGTACAGGAGGTCGTTGTTAAATGAACAAAACGTTAGCGCAAGTTTTCGCTCACAAAACTGCTTCTAGAACGATTTCAAAAGCCGCCGTTATTGGCTCTGGTGTCATGGGGTCGGGAATTGCAGCCCATCTCGCCAATGCAGGAATTCCTTGTTTGCTGCTTGATATGGTTCCGAAATCACTAAGCCCAGAGGATGAAAAAGCAGGTTTAAGCCTTACGGATCCTAAGTTTAGAAATAAACTGGCAACAAAAGCAATTGCAGCTCTTCCAAAATCAAGTTCGGCTCCGCTTTACGTAGCTGATTTTGTAAACCGAATTACACCAGGAAATACGGAAGATCATTTCCATCTACTTAAAGACGTGGACTGGATTATCGAAGTGGTGACGGAAAAGCTCGATATAAAGAAATCGATTCTGAAACAGATCGAGGGAGTTGTAAAAGAAGGAACGATCGTTAGTACCAACACTTCCGGGATCTCGGTAAACGCTATGGTGGAGGATTGTAGCGAAAGTTTCCGCAGGAATTTTATTGGAACCCATTTTTTTAACCCCCCTAGACATATGAAGCTCTTGGAGGTCATTCCGGGGTTCGATACAGATCCGGAGATCAGTGAGTTTATGGTGAATTTCTGTTCGAAACGTCTTGGAAAAGGGGTCGTTCTCGCGAAAGATACCCCTAATTTTATATCCAACCGTATTGGCACTTATGGACTGCTCGTTACTTTACATGAAATGAAAGAGAACAACTACACCGTGGAAGAAGTGGATGCAGCAACAGGTCCTGTCTTGGGCAGACCAAAGAGCGCCACCTTCCGAACGCTGGATCTTGTAGGGATTGATACTTTTGTTCATGTCGCCCAGAACGTATACGATTCCGTACCGGACGGACTCGAGAAAGATATTTTCTCCGTGCCGGATGTACTGAACGAACTTGTATCCAAAGGGTGGATTGGAGAAAAGGGTGGTCAAGGTTTCTATAAGAAGGTCAAAGGGGATCAAGGAAGCAAAATACTCTCCCTGGATCTTTCTACGATGGACTACAATCCAAGCGCAAAAGTAAGGTCAGCTTCTCTTGAAGCTGCGAAAGCAGTGAAAGGTTCAAGGAAGAAAATAAAAGCATTCCTCGGCACAAAGGACCGCTATTCGGAACTGGCGTGGAACGTATTGAAACAAGTTTTGATCTATTCTGCCGACAAGCTCAGTGAAATCGCAGATTCTATTGAAGACATCGATAACGCGATGAAATGGGGATTTAACTGGGAAATGGGACCATTCGAAACATGGGATCTGATCGGTCTGCCAGAGTCGGTTCAGCGGATGGAAGCAGAGGGCCTTGTCGTACCTGCTTGGGTTAAAGATTGGATCGCCGCTGGTAACAAGTCATTCTACCAACAAAAAGAGGGAGCCGTACTTCATTTCTTCAAAGGAGCTTACAAAGAAGTTGAAACTCAGCCTGAATTGATTTCACTTCAAAGCTTGAAAGCTCAGAATAAAATCATCCGCCAAAACTCAGGTGCGAACCTCATTGATCTTAGCGATGATGTCGCTTGCTTAGAGTTTACTTCACCGAATAATGCGATTGGTGCAGATATTCTCGTGATGATCCAGCAAAGTGCTGAGGAAGTGAGAGCCAATTATCGTGGTCTTGTGATTGCGAATGAAGGACGTAATTTCTGTGTGGGTGCAAATCTCATGCTCATGCTGATGGAAGCGCAAAGTGGAGACTGGGATGAAGTGGACGATATCATTCGTTTATTCCAAGGCAGCATGATGAAGCTAAAAGGTCTTGAGAAACCAGTAGTGGCAGCTCCTCACCGAATGACGCTTGGAGGCGGAGTAGAAGCTTGTCTACCAGCAGATCGTATTATTTTCTCGGCAGAATCTTATTTTGGATTGGTTGAGACGGGTGTAGGCTTGATCCCAGCGGGTGGAGGTTGTAAAGAACTAGCACTTATGACAAGCGACCGGCTCAGTCCTGATGCAGATCTACAACCTGAACTGAACCGTATCTTCGAAATGATTGCGATGGCCAAAACATCGACCAGCGGTCATGAAGCACTACGTATGTATGGACGAAGTCAGGATAGCGTCGTCATGAATCAAGATTTCCGAATTTATGAAGCGAAACAAGCGGTACTTGAAATGGAACGAGCAGGGTACCAGCCTAAAGTATCTGGTAAAGCAAGAGTGGCTGGAAGAGACGGCCGCGCGGTTCTGCAAATGGGAGCACTTGGATTAAAAAATAGCGGGTACATTAGTGACCATGATTATTTGATAGCGAAGAAATTAGCGAACATCCTGACAGGAGGAGATGTGGCACCAGGAACGGTCGTCAGTGAACAATACTTGCTTGATCTGGAACGTGAAGCTTTCCTGAGTCTACTTGGAGAAGTGAAAACACAGCAGCGCATGCAGCACATGTTGTCCAAAGGTAAACCGCTACGTAACTAATCTTGAATCCAAAGGATGAGGTGAAAATCATGAGGGAAGCAGTGATTGTATCGCTGGCTCGTACTGCGATTGGTAAAGCCAAAAAGGGAAGTCTTGCGGAGACAAGAGTAGAAGATTTAGGAAAAGCGGTACTAGAAGCCGTAATTGATCGGGCACCTGGTCTGCAAAAAGAAGATGTCGAAGATATCATTCTCGGTTGTGCTATGCCGGAAGGCGAGCAAGGGTTAAATGTAGCGAGGATCATTTCGCTCTATGCAGGGTATCCGGTAACCGTTCCGGCACTTACGGTCAACAGGTTCTGTTCTTCTGGTTTACAAGCGATTGCTTTTGCTGCAGAGCGTATTATGCTCGGACACGCAGACGTTATCATTGCTGGCGGTGTGGAAAGCATGAGCCATGTACCTATGACCGGATTCAAGCCTTCCCCGCACTACCGGATTGTCGAAGAAATGCCGGAAGTCTATATGGGGATGGGGCACACGGCGGAAGAGGTGGCTCGCAGATTCAATGTGGATCGCGAAGCACAAGATGCCTTTGCTGTAGGAAGTCATCGGAAGGCAGCAGCCGCGATTGCTTCCGGTAAATTCAGAGAGGAAATCGTACCTGTCACGGTAGCTTCTACTTCGGTTGACGACCAAGGTAGAGTACGCAGCCGTACGTTTACTTTTGATACAGATGAAGGCGTTCGCGAAGACACCTCCATGGAAGGATTGGGACGTCTCAGACCTTCATTTGCACTTAAAGGTTCCGTAACCGCAGGGAATGCTTCCCAGACCAGTGACGGAGCAGCTGCGGTAGCGGTGATGAGCCGTGAAAAAGCAAAAGAACTTGGGCTTACTCCTTTAGCTACTTTCCGTTCTTTTGCTATTGCTGGCGTTGAACCTGAGGTGATGGGAGTAGGTCCTGTTGAGGCAATTCCCAAAGCACTCAAAATGGCTGGAATTGAAAAAGACGATGTGAAGCTATTCGAAATTAATGAAGCATTCGCATCGCAATGTCTTCACATTATCAGAGCTTTGGAGCTAGATGAGGACAAAGTCAATGTTAACGGCGGGGCTATTGCACTGGGTCATCCACTTGGCTGTACAGGAGCGAAACTTACCATCAGCCTGATCTCGGAACTGGCGAGACGCGGAGGCGGATATGGCGTGGTGAGTATGTGTATCGGGGGAGGAATGGGAGCCGCAGGGGTGTTCGAGGTACACGCGGAGAAACAGTTCAGCGTGGGGTACTAACTTGAACTAAGATGGGGCGGTTTCAAGGAGAAACCCTCGAAACTCGCCCTCCCTACACCACAATTTGTGTAGGGAAAGTAAGCTTTTGAGGTACTTGAGGCACAGTGCAAAACTGCTGCGGAGAAGGCGGAATCGACTGAAGAAGCGAAGCGCTCGCCTTTACATCCGGATTTCATCCTCAGCTCATATCATCAAGATATCCGGATGTAACAGCGATCGAAAGACGATCCGCATTCGAAGCAGCCATCCAAGCACCCTCCCAAGCACCACGACCATTAATCATCCACAAATCCATCATCCGAAAGGAGTAACACCAAATGAGCGACAACCAAACAAAAGAACCAAGAATTAAAGGCGGAAGTTTCATTATCGATAACTTAGATGTAAATCGTATCGTGACACCTGAGGATTTTACAGAAGAACACCGCATGATTGGCGAAACGGTGCGTGATTTTATTGATGGAGAAGTAGTTCCTAGAGATGAGGAGCTTGAAAAACTGAATTATGAATTGACCGTAGAACTGCTGCGTAAAGCCGGCGATCTCGGACTTCTGGGTGCAGATGTTCCGGAAGCTTTTGGTGGGATCGGGCTTGATAAAGTAAGCTCAACCATTATTAATGAATCTCTCGCAAAAGGATCTGGTTTTGCTCTCTCTTTTGGAGCACACGTAGGAATCGGAACACTGCCTATCGTCTACTTTGGAACGACAGAGCAAAAAGAAAAGTATTTACCTGACCTTTCAAGCGGAGCTAAAATTGCAGCCTACTGTCTGACCGAACCAACATCAGGTTCTGATGCAATGGGAGCCAAAACAACGGCTCGCCTATCCGATGACGGAGAGTACTATATCCTAAACGGTTCGAAATTGTATATTACGAATGCAGGATTTGCAGATATTTTTATTGTATATGCCAAGGTAGATGGAGAACACTTTACTGCTTTTATCGTGGAAAAAGAGATGGAAGGTTTCACACTGGGACCTGAAGAGAAGAAAATGGGGATCAAGAGTTCATCCACCCGCCCGCTCTTCTTCGAAGATGTAAAAGTACCGAGAGAAAACTTACTGGGTGAAATTGGTAAAGGTCATCGCATCGCATTTAATATCCTAAACATCGGCCGTTACAAACTCGCAGCTGGAACAGTCGGTGCAGCAAAAGAGTCCATTGAGCTCAGTTCGAAATATGCCAATACGCGGAAACAATTCGATACCCCTATTTCGAGTTTCCCGCTCATGCGCAAAAAACTGGCTGAAATGAACATCACGACTTTTGTTATGGAAAGTATGGTTTACCGTACAGCGGGGCTTCTGGATGAAGCACTTGCAGACATTGATTATAACAGCCCAGATGCGGGGCTCCATTCAGCTAACGCCATTTCAGATTATGCGATTGAATGCTCCATTAATAAAGTTTTTTCTTCGGAAGGCCTAGATTTCATTGCAGATGAGGGTGTACAGATTCACGGCGGATACGGATATATTCAGGAGTATAAAATTGAACGGATCTACCGTGACTCCCGTATTAATCGTATCTTTGAAGGAACAAACGAAATCAATCGCCTCATTATTCCAGGTACGCTGGTGAAAAAAGCAATGAAAGGCGAAATCGCCCTTTTGCAAAAAGCGCAAGGTCTACAAGGTGAATTGCTGCAAATCGTGCCGACACAAGAATTTGAAGGTCCACTCGGACAAGAAGAGCATATACTTGACATGACCAAGAAAATCTTCCTGCTCGTAGGGGGGCTCGCCGTACAGAAATTTGGCACCAAACTTGAAAAGGAACAAGAAGCTTTGTCTAATCTGGCAGATATACTGATTGACGTATTTGCACTGGAAAGCGCGCTGTTCCGTACCAAGAAACAAATTGCTCGCGTCTCCGAAGAGAAAGCAGCGAACATGATTGAAATGACGAAAGTATATGCTTATGAAGCGCTGGAAAGAGTGGAAGCCTTTGCAAAAGAAACACTGACCTCTGTTGAATCTGGGGATATGCTCCGCATGCAATTATCTGTTCTGAAGAAATTAACAAGACTTACGCCGGCAGATACGGTTGCACTCAAACGTAGTATAGCAGCTAGAGTAGTGAATAACGAAAGATACACTGTGTAACAGACGCTTGATTTAGCTAGATATACAATTGTTTTGGATGAGGAGTAGGTCAGCAGGAAGCATTCCAGAGGAAAGGATTGATATTCTATGAATGCAAAGCCCTGGCTGCCGTTTTACCCGAGCGAAGTGGCCCCCGCTTTTGATTATCCGAAACAGAATCTGGCGCTGTTCCTGGTCCGTTCCGCACATAAGTATCCGAATCGGCCAGCAATGCACTTTATGGGCAAGACGATAAGTTATAAAAAGCTGCTGGAGTCTGCGTATCGTATGGCAAACGCACTACGAAGTAAAGGGCTGAAGAAGGGGGACCGGGTAGCTATTATGCTACCCAACTGTCCGCAAGTGGTCATTGCTTATTATGGCACCCTCCTGGCAGGGGGGATCGCTGTCATGACCAACCCGCTCTATATGGAGCGGGAACTTGCATATCAGCTAAAAGATGCTGGAGCAAAAATCATCATCACGCTGGATCAGTTTTATGCTAGGCTTCAGAAGATTACTGGTGAGACGATGCTGGAGCATACGATTGTCACTTCTATCCCAGATTATTTACCTTTGCTTAAAAAAGTGTTGTATCCGTTTGTCGCTAAAAAAGATGGACCGCTGCCTCAAGTGGAATACAGTGCAACCGTACATTCGTTTACTAAAATCATTGCTGCTGCTGATAAAACACCATACTGTGAAACGGTGGATGCAGAACATGATTTAGCGTTATTGCAGTATACAGGAGGAACTACGGGTGTCCCCAAAGGGGTGATGCTAACACACATGAATCTGATTGCGAACACGATCCAATCCGCCAATTGGTGTTATCAGGTGGAGGAAGGGAAAGAACGTTACGTTGCGGCGCTACCCTGCTTTCATGTGTTTGGACTCACTGTCGTTCTTAATCAAGGGATCTATCGCGCAGGGATGCTGATTCTGGTTCCAAAGTTTGAACTAAACTCCATTCTCAAAATGATAGAGAAAAAAAGACCGACCCTTTTTCCCGGCGCACCAACCATGTATATTGCCCTTATTAATCATCCTAAGATAAAAGACTATAACTTATCTTCCATTAACGCTTGTATTAGCGGCTCTGCTGCACTTCCGGTTGAAGTTCAGGATCGCTTTGAGGAGTTGACGAAAGGAAGACTGATTGAAGGATATGGACTTACAGAGGCTTCGCCTGTGACTCATGCCAATCCAATATGGGCGAAACGGAAAATTGGAACGATTGGTATTCCGCTTCCAGATACAGAAGCAAAAGTCGTAAACCCAGATACGGGCGAGGAAGTTGCTTTGGGTGAACCAGGTGAACTCATTGTCAAAGGACCACAGATCATGAAGGGATATTGGAACAGGCCGGAAGAGACATTCGATACGATTCGAAATGGCTGGCTATTTACCGGTGACATGGCGACGATGGATGAAGAAGGTTATTTTTCAATTATTGACCGGAAAAAGGATATGATTATTGCAAGCGGATTCAATATTTACCCACGAGAAATTGAAGAAGTACTTTACGAACATCCTGCGGTAAAAGAAGCGGTCGTCGTAGGGATCAAAGATGCTTACCGTGGTGAGACAGTGAAAGCTTTTATTGTGCTCAAGGATGGGCAGACAGCCGATCCGAAAGATCTGGAGAAGTTTTGCCGTTCCCAGCTTGCGGCATATAAAGTACCGAGACAATATGTATTCCGTGAATCGCTTCCTAAGACCCTTGTAGGTAAAGTGTTACGCCGTAAATTGCTTGAAGAAGAGGAAGAAACTTCGGCAGGATGAATACAGGGTCTGGGACAGAGAAGGAGGCTCTTTCCATGGAGAGTACAGAAGGCAAGCAATATATTGAATCTATGACGAAAGCCGCGGAACCTACGTTTTGGGGGTACCTTGGATGTGAGCTTACTGAAATTAAAGAAGATGAGATTATTGTTACTTTACAACCAGAGCCACATCATCTAAATCTCATGGGTATTGTTCACGGAGGGGTTCTTTCTTCGCTGATGGATAACGCTATGGGCATTGCAGTTATGGTAAGACGTCCTGGAGAATCTTCGGTTACAAGTAATCTGAATGTCCATTTCGTCAAACCGGCCAAGAATGGGCCGCTTACGGTTACCGCAAAAATTGTTCATGAAACTGGACGATCCCTAACGACCGAATCACGAATCGTAGATCGTGATCAAGAACTGGTTGCACTCGGTACGGGATCGTTTCGAATTACGAAATAGAAAGAAGATTTGAACTCACTGAGGGAGATATCTCATGGTGAGTTCTTTTTTTATTGTTTATGATTTTGGGTAATAATACATTTTTAGATGATAGTTATGTATGTAAGGGGCTGTTAACACGATGAAGAAACAGTGGTGGAAAGAAAGCGTAGTTTATCAAATTTACCCACGCAGCTTTATGGATTCCAATGGAGATGGTGTTGGTGATTTGAAAGGAATCCTCTCTAAACTGGATTACCTGAAAGACCTTGGCGTAGATGTCATTTGGCTCTGTCCTGTTTATGACTCACCAAATGATGATAATGGATACGATATTCGTAACTATAAAGCCATTATGGATGAGTTTGGCACAATGAAGGATTGGGAAGATTTGCTGGAAGGACTGCATGAACGTGGAATGAAGCTCATTATGGATCTTGTTGTAAACCATACATCGGATGAACATGAGTGGTTCCTCGAAGCGCAAAAATCCAAAGATAACCCTTACCGGGATTATTATATATGGCGTTCTGGCGAAGAAGGCAAGGAGCCGACAAACTGGATGTCTTATTTTCGAGGTTCGGCTTGGGAAAAAGATGAGAATACAAATGAGTTCTATCTGCACCTGTTCTCTAAGAAGCAGCCTGATTTGAATTGGGAAAATGAGAAAGTGCGTAAAGAAGTATATGATATGATGACCTGGTGGCTGGATAAAGGAATCGACGGATTCCGGATGGATGTTATTAATATGATTTCGAAAGATCAGCGTTTTCCAAATGCCGCTAAAGAACATGAGAACGATCATTATGCCTGGGGCGGTTCCTATTTTGTGGATGGACCAAGAGTTCATGAATTTCTGCAAGAGATGAACCGTGAAGTATTGTCTAAATATGATGTAATGACTGTAGGAGAATGTTTGGATGTCCCTCCTGAAGAAGCGCTGCGTTATGTGGGTGAAGATCGAAAAGAACTGAATATGGTCTTTCATTTTGATCTCATGAATGTGGGCTGTGGACCTGAAGGAAAATGGGATATCATCCCCTGGAAGCTTACAGACTTCAAGAAAGTGATGCATCAGTGGCAAACAACGCTAGATGGAAAAGGATGGAACAGCCTGTATCTCAATAACCATGATCAGCCCCGTATGGTATCGCGATTCGGTGACGATCGGAACTATCGCATAGAATCTGCAAAACTGCTGGCGACCTTACTGCATACGCTGCAAGGAACTCCTTATATTTATCAGGGAGAAGAGATTGGAATGACCAATGCCCGGTTTTCGTCCATTCAGGATTACAAAGATATTGAGACACTGCAAATGTACAGAGAATATAAAGAAAAAGGGCACACAGAACAATCACTACTAAAGTCTATTCACGAGCGTAGCAGGGACAATGCCAGAACTCCAATGCAATGGAATGGTGGGAAACAGGCAGGATTCACAACAGCAGAGCCTTGGATTCGGGTAAATCCGAATTATAAGGAAGTGAATGTAGAGCAAGCTTTAGCTGAACCAGATTCGATTTACTATTATTATAAGAAACTGATTCAGCTTCGCAAGCAACATGACGTCATCGTTTATGGTAATTACCGACTGCTGTATGAGGATGATGAACAAATCTATGCTTACTTGCGTACGCTAGATAAGGACAAGTTGCTCGTCATTTTGAATTACTCGGATCGGGAGGCAAACTTTAATTATCCATCTGATTTTGTCGGTAATAAGAAACAATTATTGATATCTAATTATTCCGCCATAGAGGATGCAAACAATGAGGGAGTGACTCTTCGTCCGTATGAGGCTAGAGTATATAAACAGACACTATAATTTCATACTTTGTTTGATACGAAAAAACAGGCGAGCTATAGAAATTTCGTCTGTTTTTTTTATTGGATTTTTTCGTAATTCTTGTATGGTACTGATTACATATGAGCATATGGTTTAAGTACATAGTAGGGTAATTACTAAATGAACATCAGAGAAAAAGACAGGAGGCACTACCTATGAAACCAAGAAAATTAGCAAAAGGAATTACAGCACTTGCACTCACTGCCGCGATGACAATGAGTGTAGCTCCAGCAGGGGCTGCTCCATCTTCAGCGGATGATTTATTGGGTAACAAGCCAGCTGGTTCAGAAAAATTTCAATTTAGTGATATTCAGTTTTTAACAGGGAGTACAGGAAGAGCTGCCGGAAATGGGTTCATGATTGGGACTTCGGATTCCGGGGACGAGTGGCAATCGATATATAAAGGTACATGGCAATTTACACAGCTGGATTTTATTAATAATACGACAGGTTGGATGCTTGCCAAATCTGCAGAGAATGGTCCCAATGCATTACTCTATACTAAAGATGGAGGCAAGACACTAACCAAAATCAAGACAGGTTCGATGAATCTTGAACGTATCGACTTTAAGAACGAAAATATTGGGTTTGGCTATTCTAAAGCCTTCACCTACAGCACTACGGACGGCGGGCAAACATGGACGAAAATGAAAACACCGGCGAATACCAGATATGCTGAGTTCTCAGATCCGAAGAACGGGTATGCACTTGAAGTCGTTCCGGGTTATGGATATAAAATTCATAAAACATCGAATGGCGGTAAGAACTGGAGCTCCGTTTTATCCGTACCTTCTAAAGAAATCAGCGGTGGAGAAATTGCTGTAGAGGGGCATCAAGTATGGGTGCGTCTGAACGGCGGTGCAGGTATGTCGCAACAATCTTATGCACTATATTCATCGAATAATGCAGGTAAGGATTGGACGAAAGTGATCAGTCAAGATACAGCAGGCGGTGGAAATGCGCCAGGTAATTCAAGTGGTGTCGTTAAAGAAGGCCCAGCTTCTCCTGGAGGTCACCCTAGTAACCTATCCATATTTGGGGGAGTTGCTTATCTTGGAGGATTCTCCCCAGCGGGTGAGAAGATTGGAGTGGGGCGTTCTGATAAATCAGGAAAAACTTGGACCAACATGCCTTCTATCACCGGAATTGAAAACGATATTGATTTTGTAAATGGAAAAACGGTATGGATGGCAGATACTAGCTCTGAAGGGGCCATTTATCTGACCAAGGACGGGGGGAAAACCTGGACTCCGAAACTGAAGATTAATAAGTGACAGTAAGTAACAACATGAATTATTAAATAATCTGCAATATTGCATTATAAAAAAGAGCTTTTCTACCAAGCATCATGGCGGAAAAGCTCTTTTTCTTCATTAAACTAGAGATTATTAATTCTCTGAATCCAGATAGCGATAAAGCGTGGATTTGCTAATTCCCGTTTCCTCGCGGATTTGCGCAAGACTATACTGATTACTCTGATACATTACTATGGCTCTTTTTACATTATCGTCTGCTTTCCGAGGACGTCCTGGGTTATTTCCTTTTTGCTTGGCTTCATAAAGCCCCTTTTTTGTCTTTTCACTAATGACATCACTTTGAAAATCGACTAGATGTTTGACGATATCCGGAAAAGGATATCCTTCGGGTCTACTTGTATCAATCCCCTCAAAAAGAGAGCAGATATATGCTTTTTTCTTTTCAAGCGTTTGCAAGAGTTCAACGAGATGCCTTGTAGAATCGGCGAGTGCAAACAATTTGTATACGACGATAATATCTCCTGGTTTTAGATCGCTGATTAATTGATCGAGATCATTTCTTCTTTTGGCGGATGCGTGTTCTTCTACGACAAGTTTATCACAAGATAACTTACCTAAATTGCTTGTCTGAATGCTCAGATCAGCGTCATCCTGATAGGGTCTCATATATCCGATATACATAGGTGTTTCTCCTAAATTACACTTTTTAATTATTATCATAACATAATCATTAGTATCAAAAAGGTTCCATTTAGGAACGATTCGTGATAGACTAACGAAGGATTTTTATTACAGTTATTTAGTATAGTCTGGCCTTATGGGATTGAGAAGGACTACCTAAATATATTTAAAAGAAGAGGTGTGGAGTAAAGTTGGTAGAGCGATGGAGAAGTAATTGGTTTTTTAATGTAAGAGCAGATATTTTATCCGGTATGGTCGTTGCATTAGCATTAATACCGGAAGCGATTGCTTTCTCCCTGATTGCAGGGGTTAGTCCCATGATTGGACTCTATGCTTCCTTCTGCATAGCGATCATCATTTCTTTTGTAGGTGGAAGGCCAGCCATGATATCAGCAGCAACGGGTGCAATGGCGCTTGTGTTAGCTCCGCTGGTGAGGGATCACGGACTTGAGTATATGCTTGCAGCTACTATATTAACAGGGATTATTCAGTTCTTGCTTGGTGTATTCAAGGTGGCTCGTCTCATGAAATTTATACCTAGAGCGGTAATGATCGGTTTTGTAAATTCGCTCGCTATTCTTATATTTATGGCTCAGGTTCCTTATTTCTGGGGAAAATCCTCTATGACCTATTTATTTTTAGGAAGTACGCTATTTATTTTGTATTTTGTACCGCGGTTCCTAAAGTCTATTCCTGCACCTCTTATTGCCATTGTAGTGCTAACTGTAGTTTCGGTCATGACAGGTGTTCATCTCCAAACCGTAGGAGATATGGGCACCATTACACAAACGTTGCCTGCCTTTTTGTTTCCTGATGTGCCTTTGACATGGAATACACTACAAATTATTATGCCTTATTCTTTTGCATTAGCGCTTGTAGGGCTGCTTGAGTCATTACTGACTTCATCCATTATTGATGATATGACGGATACGAACAGCGACAAGAATAGAGAAGCAAGAGGGCAAGGGATTGCAAACTTCATTAACGGTTTTTTTGGAGGAATGGCTGGATGTGCAATGATTGGTCAATCGGTCATCAACGTAAAATCGGGTGGAAGAAGTAGGTTATCTACCTTGGTCGCTGGACTTTTTCTCATGTTTCTAATTCTTGTTCTTGGTGATCTTGTCGTACTTATGCCAATGCCCGTACTCGCAGGGATCATGGTTATGGTATGTATCGGTACTTTTAACTGGTCTTCATTTAGTTATTTGAAAAAAGCACCGAGAGGGGACGCCTTTGTTATGCTCGTAACGGTTATCATCGTTGTAGCGACCCATGATTTATCCAAA
The DNA here is from genome assembly GCF_018310695.1 of Paenibacillus sp. Marseille-Q4541. Classification (GTDB taxonomy): domain Bacteria; phylum Bacillota; class Bacilli; order Paenibacillales; family Paenibacillaceae; genus Paenibacillus. The sequence goes on from NZ_JAGXCY010000011.1 coordinate 58,606, forward strand.
GGGGTTATCGCAGGTGTTCTGCTCAGTGCCATTTTCTTTGTAGCCAAGATTTCAAAACTTGAAGTCGTCAGACAAGAGAAAGACGATTTACATTTATATCATGTAAAAGGTCAGCTATTCTTTGCCTCTACGCAGAGTTTTGAAAAAGCATTCGATACGACAGTGCAGGATCAGCATATCGTCATTGATTTTACGAACTCCCATATTTGGGACGACTCCGGTGTCGGTGCGATTGATAAAATAACACTTAAATATTACGAGAATCGAAATGAAGTGACTTTAAAAGGACTTAATGAATCGAGTCAGAAGATGCTTCATAAACTAGCTCTTTTTCCAGAAAATACGGCTAAAAGCGTCAGTTCGTAAATTGGCAATTCATTAAAATGTAAACCGCCTGATATAACTACAGGCGGTTTTTTGTGGTGCAATTCAAGTATTGATTTTTATATCGCAGCGATATATTATAATAAAGTCATATATCGCTACGATATATTTGTCCGGATGGCGTGACAAATTGAAACAAGGAGGCTATTTTCGTTGTATGAACTATTTGTTCTGGGTGAGCTGATGGATAGACCTATGCATGGCTACAAACTGCATCAGATTTTATCTAGAATTATAGGTCCAACAAGGCAAGTTAGTTGGGGGGTACTATACCCGCTCATACAAAGACTTGAAAAAGACAATTTTATAGAGATGTCAGGCAAAGATGGAAACAAGAAGATTTATCGTATTACGGAAGCAGGCAAAGAACAGTTTTTGCATTTAATGGACGAAAATACGATATATAATGCCGATGCAAAAGATGTTTTTGATATCAAATTTGCAAATCTCCATCATATATCTAGCCGGCATCAAGAGCAGATCTTCGAGGAATACAGACAGTATTTATGTTTTCTTCAAGAGCACTATGATTATGGATTGCAGATGATTTCAAGTAATACCGCCATTAGTGAGAGCGAACGCAGAAGTATTTTAAGAACAATAAACCATCGTCTGCATTTCGTTAGATCAGAGATTTCCTGGCTTGAAAATCAGCTAATGGAGCTATTGAGTGAACAAGGTGGAGAGGAATAACAATCCCATCCACATGTAATATTTAGATAAGAATCAGGAGATGAAAATATGGAGAAGAAGCGAGCTTCTTTTGTAACAGCAGGTCTGTTACTCGGGATTTTTGCTGCAGCCGTTGATAACACAATTGTGGCTACAGCGATGGGGACGATTGTAGGTGACCTTGGTAACTATGATCAGTTTATATGGGTTACCGCAGCTTATATGGTAGCAATGATGGCAGGGATGCCGATTTACGGTAAATTGTCAGATATGTATGGTAGGAAACGTTTTTTCTTGTTTGGTCTCGTCGTATTTATTGTGGGTTCAGCACTTTGCGGATTGTCTCAAAGTATGGGACAGTTAATCGCATTTCGAGTCATTCAAGGTATAGGCGGCGGTGCTTTGATGCCAATCGCTTTTACGATTATTTTTGATCTGTTTCCTCCTGAAAAACGCGGTAAGATGACCGGGCTTTTAGGTGCAGTGTTTGGACTGTCGAGTGTTGTTGGACCTTTGTTAGGTGCTTTCTTGACGGATACATTTAGCTGGCACTGGATCTTCTATGTTAATCTTCCGATTGGGATCGTATCGATCTTCTTCATTGCTAAATATTATAAGGAGACATTGGAACATCGGAAACAGAAGATTGACTGGGCGGGTGCCTTTACACTGGTACTTGCGATTGTATGCTTTATGTTTGCGCTGGAACTCGGCGGCGGTAAATATGCTTGGGATTCTGCTGTTATCATCTCGTTAATTGCGGTTGCTGTTGTGTCCTTTATCATCTTTATTTTCGTAGAGACGAAGGCTGAAGAGCCGATCATTCCATTTTGGATGTTTAAGAAACGTCTCTTTGCAGCATCACAAGCACTTGCCTTTATTTATGGTGCAACCTTTATTATTCTTTCCGTATTTATTCCGATCTTTGTGCAAGCCGTATATGGAGGATCTGCAACGAACGCAGGAATTGTGCTGATGCCAATGGTGATTGGAACGGTTATTGGTAGCATGATTAGTGGGATTACGCAGTCCAAAGTGCGGTTCCGTACGCTGATGATTTTTTCTGTCTTCAGTTTTCTAATCGGGATGATTTTACTATCGACCATGACACCGGATACGACAAGACTTGTTTTGACGATATATATGTTTATTGCCGGTTTCGGTGTTGGTTTCTCATTCTCACTGCTTCCGACCGCGTCGATCAACAACTTGTCACCAAGATTTCGCGGAACAGCGAACTCAACGAACTCTTTCCTACGTTCGTTTGGTATGACGGTTGGTCTTACAATCTTCGGAACGGTTCAGACTCATTCCTTTACGAAACGTCTTAGTGAAGCGTTTGGTGGAAATAGTACCGGTTTTGGTGGTGGAGAAATGAATACAAGAGAAATTTTCACACCAGAAGGACGTGCAAAAATTCCACCTGAGGTACTTGATAAGATTACTCAAGCGATGTCTGATTCCATTACACATGTGTTTCAGATTGCGATCATACCGATTGCGATTGCTGTCGTTGTTGTATTCCTAATGGGAAAAGAACGTGCGCAAACGAGTTCGACAATAGAAATGAAAGAGTCAGCTTAAGTAACTTGCTGGGCTACGCTCATCATAAAAAAGAACGCCATGAGATATTATCTCATGGCGTTCTTTTCATTATATAATCGAATCCTTCATCGTCAATCAGTATAAATACAGTCCCGTTACAATTAGAAAGGAGCAAATCCCTCTTGACTGATTCGTACTCTGTCTTCTGGAAAAACTTCAAGCATTCGGGATACAACTACTTTGTAAGCTTCACGATTGTACCAATCGCTGAAGCCAAGCTCTTCATATTTGGCACGTATTCCGAGCTGCTGAGTACGTTTTCCTTGAGCTCCATCCCCCATGAAGAAGTCATCAATACATACTAGGTCCACCACAGGGCGGAGAAGTTCAGGAAATGCCTCACTACTAGGCAGGACGGGGGCTATGGCAACCTGTGTAGGTATGCCTTCCTCTCGCAGCCTTTGAAGTGCATTCAAACGTGCTTGAACGGGAGGAGCGGATGGAGAAAAATGCTTGCGAACGTCATCCAGATCTGTTTCCACGGTCATGCTAACCCGTACATGAGTTCCGAGCTGTTTTAACAGGTCAATATCTCTTTTTACGAGTGGACTCCGTGTCTGAACGAGCAAAAAGTCAGGAGGATACCCGGTCATGACTTCGAGTAAAGATCGAGTGATTTCTTCTTTATATTCAATCTGTTGATAGGGGTCCGTACTGGAGGACATAAAGATCGTAACGGGTCCTTTTTTCTTTTCTCGTATCAGCTCTTTTTGCAGCAAGGCAGCACTTTGTTTTTTGATATCAACCCACGTTCCCCACTCTTTTCCCCGAAACAAGGAAACTGGCATTTTGCGTACATAACAGTAGGAACAGCCAAAAGCGCAGCCGGTATATGGATTGAGAGAGTGGGAGTAACCTGCTAGAAAGCCAGTCCCTTTATTTAATAAAGTTTTGGGTTGTTTATCCGTATAATCAATCTGCATTAATAAGATCACCTCAAAATTGAATCCATATGTCTATTCTACAAGGAAGTGTACTGAAAATCGAATGAGTGTCCTGATCTAATCTACGGTCAAAATAAAAACAGCAGCCTTCATGAAAAGGCTGCTGCTGTCTGATATAGATTAATGCTGGAATGCGGGCTGTTCAGTCAGCACTCCGTCTTCCATATATACGACCCGGTCACAGAGATCAAGCATACGAGTATCATGCGTAACCATGATTGCGGATTTATTACTTTGTTTTACTTCTTGTGCAAGCATTTCTACTACAGCACGGCCTCGCTCTGAATCAAGACTTGCAGTCGGTTCATCAGCAAGCAGAATTTCAGGATCATTCATCCAAGCTCTAGCGATCGCGACACGCTGACGTTCGCCACCGGAGAGGTTTTCTGGATAAGCATGTGCTCGATGCGCCAAGCCAAGCCTTTTCAGCATCTCATCGGCTTTTTGATTGGCTGCTTTCCCTTTCTTACCAGACAATTCAGCGATCAAAAGAAGTTGATCTTTCACTGTTAGATAAGGAATGAGGTTCGCGGATTGGAATACAAATCCTATTTTATCTAGCCGTATTTCGTTCATTTTTTTTTCAGAGAACTGGCTTAGATCTTGACCGCCAATCACAATTCGTCCACTCGAAGGTGCCAGAAGCGCACCTGCAATAGAGAGGAACGTACTTTTCCCGGATCCAGATGGACCAACGAGCGCAATAAACTCTCCTGCTTTGACATTCAGGGTTACATTCTTCAGTACTTGAATGGAGGAATCTCCATCTCCGAATGTTTTCGTAATGTTCTCTAGTTGTAATTTCATATTCGCAGTGTTCATTATGCAGCCCTCCCAATTGCTTCGATAGCGTCAATTTTGGCAACACGATATAGTGACAATAGTGATCCGAGAATGGATACAACAATAAACAGGACAGAACAAAGAGCTACGAGTGATGGGCTCAGGTCAAATGGCATACTTGCCGGAAGAATGGCAGCTACCCCATAAGTTAGAGCAATACTTACCACGAGACTTACGATCGTTAATAACAAAATCTGTGATACTACATTCCGCACGAGATATCCCGTTTTGGCACCAATGGCTTTAAGAACGCCAAATTGATTCATTTTTTGAATAGTAATGACGTAGAAGAATACCGCCAGTACAAAAGCTGCAATGACAAACAAGAAAGCAATCATCATCAGAAGCGAACCTTGTTCTTCCTTATAACCCGGAATTCCAGATAACGCATCATCTTTGGCGATAACTTCAATGTCCTTAATCTGACTTATTTGATCTGCATTGTCTTGGGTAGTCTGCAAGGCAATCGCATTAAAATGATAGATTTTACTGTTTGGATCCGCATCATGAAGGGCAAACCATCCTGCCATATTCATATGAATGACTGGGCTGTGGCTATAAGATTGACCTTCTGAAAATCCTACAATCGTGAAGGTTTTGCCGGAAGATTGATCTTCAATGCGATCGCCGATTGCGTATCCTTCTTCCTTCAAAGTAACATCCGCCACGACTTCTTCAGCAGATTTATTATCAATCATTTTACCTTCTACAATGGTAGGTGCGATAAAACTGTTGGTATCAATGGCAAAGAAGGTAGCATCCGTTTTGGTATTAGAACCTTCTTTGGTTAAGGTGCTCATTTGTAGACCGAGCGGTGTAGCACCTTGTTCACCCGTTATGGATCTTACCTGATCCAGTATTTCATTCGATAAGAGGGATCGATTAAGCCTCAAATCGGATTCATTCTGCAGAACGATATAATCTGCGTCCATATTTTGCAGAGCTGAAGCATTGTCATTGCCGAGACCCTTGGCAAGACCGGATACAAACAGTACGAGCCATGCAATGAGTACCATGATGAGTCCGATCAGAAGATAGCGTAATTTTGAGTGTTTCATTTCTCGTAAAGCCAAAAACATACGGTTCAACTCCATTCCTTAAGCATTCTATATTTTGTGAGAATTGATATCTCACCTACCACTTAAGTATCGAGCCGGAATATGAACGGAGCATGAACAGCGTATTACAGATAACCATGCCAATAAACCTCCCTGGAATAAATTATTCCGGGGAGGAGATAGGAATCGATATTTGAATGAGAGTTCCTTTACCTAATTGACTCTGAACGACAATATTCCCATCATGCATATCAATAATGCGTTTAACGATAGCTAACCCAAGACCACTACTTCCTTCGGTGCGTAGTCTTGCTTTATCTGCTTTGTAGAATCGATTGAAAATATAAGGGATTTCTTCGTCGTGCATTCCAATGCCGGTATCCTCAATTTCAATCCAATAATGTTGCTCTTTTTGATAACTCCGAATTCGTACAGTCCCTCCTGGTTCTGTGAACTTAATACTGTTGGTAATCAAATTAACCCATACCTGATGCATCCATTTCGGATCGGCGTATATTGGAGCGGAAGCGAGGTGAAGATCCATTGCGATATCTTTTTCTCGCCAATTCCATTCGAGCATATAGACTACCTGTTTGATCTGATCCGCCGCAGAATACATTTGTTTATCCATAATTGAATCTTCTTTATCCAGGGAAGCCAGTGTGAGCAGCTGTTTACTTAATTGGGAGAGTCTGCGGCTTTCGGCAGAAATAATATCAAGATAATGCAAACGATCTTCTTCTGTTAACTGGTCGGACTTCAAACGCTCGGAAAAACCTTGAATGGAGGTGAGAGGCGACTGGATTTCATGTGATACGTTAGATACGAACTCTTGCCGCATCGATTCGAGCTGTTCCAAGCTTTTGGCCATTTGTGAAAAATGATTCGCAAGCATCCCAATCTCATCACGTCTATTTACATTCAATTTGAAATGATAGGTACCTTTTGCAAGCTGCTTCGTCGCTTCAGTTAAGCGAGAGATAGGTTTTACAATGTATCTTGTGCTGACAAATACAAGTAAGATACTGATCAGTGTAGTCAGGACAAGAAGGAGTGCAAAGAAAATACGCATTTCACCGAATTGCAGCTCAACATTGGGACGAACAAAAAGGGCTTGTGTCTGTCCGTCAACGACGATAGGCATTCCAATAGAATTGCTTAGTGCATTGTCAAAAAATCCTGTAATAAAGACCCCTACAGGAAAGGCAACAATCCCATGATATACGTATCCATTTAGCACCTTTTGAATTTTATCCGTCCTGAGATCTTCTTTTCGAAAAGCGCCTCCATAAAATGTTCCTTGATCAACGGTTTCAGCAAGATAGATTTGATATCCGAGCTCTCCAACGCTTGTAAGGTAGGCAGGGAGGTTGACTTCAGGATTCTGTTCATAGAAATGAATGATATCTGATGTGATGTCCGTCATTTTCTCATCATTGTATGGTTTAAGATTGAACTGATAATAAGCATTAGAGATAACGAACGCCATTAGACTACTAAGCAGCATTACCAGAACGGTGGTAAGTACGATTCGAAGGTACAGAGTTTTCAATGTGAGCAGTCCTCCAGTTTATAACCAATTCCTCGAATTGTTTTGATGACAAAATCCTCGCTTCGATGCTGGAATCGTTCTCTCAGACGTTTGATATGTACATCAACTGTGCGATCATCCCCGCTAAAGTCAGCACCCCAGACTAAATGAATCAGCTCTTCTCTGGAGTAAATCCGATCAGGGTAGCTTGCAAGTTGAGACAATAATTCAAATTCTTTCATCGGTAGCATGAGGAGTTGATCCTCGCAATAGACCTCATAACTGTCTCGATCGATGATCGTTTGGCCAAGCTTTATTTTCTGCGAGTTTACCATCCGATAACGCCGAAGCAGTGCTTTGATGCGGAAGATGAGTTCTTTTGGCTCAAAAGGTTTCGTAACATAATCATCCGTTCCAACGGCAAATCCTTTTTCTTTGTCAACGAGCTGATCTTTGGCAGTAAGCAAAATTACGGGAACATCGTAATAAGTTCGAATTTCCTCAACGAGCTGGTACCCGTCTTTACCAGGCATCATGACATCAATAACAGCTAAGTGAATTTGTTCGGTTGAAAGAAGAGAGGAAGCAATATCTCCGTTAGCTGCCTCGAATACAGTGTAACCTTCTGCAGATAAATAAAAATGAACGAGCTCACGAATATGTACATCATCATCGGCTACTAAAATGTGAATCATTGGGATCATACCTTTCTTTTGCATCAATCTTATATAGTGTCTGTTATAAAAATAATATAATAAATCTTTTGTTAGAGGGATATTTCCTTTCGAATCTAGGGTAATGTAGACATAACCAAAGGTGGTTCAACAAATTATCTTATACTCACCATTGCAGAAAGGCAAATGAGCAAGATCACCATAGAGATCAGTCTGCCGTGATCTGCATAACGAAAACATGAGAGAGGATGAATGAACATGATCAAAAGACAAACGGTAAAGCTTCCAGATGGTACAGTGCTTCCGGCAATAGGGCAAGGGACATGGCATATTGGAGATGATCCATCGAAAAGGAATACAGAAATAGCAGCACTCAGACGGGGTGTTGAACTCGGAATGCATGTTATTGATACAGCCGAAATGTACGGTGAGGGTCTGTCTGAGGAATTAGTGGGTGAAGCCATTCACGGGATACGGGATGAAGTATTCCTTGTGTCCAAAGTATATCCGCATAACGCGGGAAAAAACCGGATGATTACGAGCTGTGAACAGAGTCTTAGAAGATTAAAAACGGATCACCTTGATCTGTATTTGCTACACTGGAGAGGTGACATTCCACTTGCAGAGACGGTTGAAGGAATGGAACGCCTCGTAGAAGATGGGAAAATTGCCCGCTGGGGCGTATCGAACTTCGATACGAAGGACATGGAGGAGTTGTTACGAGTAAAAAATGGAGATCATTGCATGGTAAATCAAGTGCTGTACCACCTCGGTTCTAGAGGGATTGAAGTGGATCTCATGCCTTGGCATAAGGAACGGAACATCCCGCTCATGGCGTATTCCCCTTTAGCACAAGGAGGCAGTTTGCGGAAGGAATTAGTACAAAATGAGATCGTTACAAAAGTAGCGGCGAAGCACAACATCAGCCCATTTCAGTTGCTACTTGCTTGGTGTGTAAGATCTGGACAAGTTCTTGCCTTACCCAAATCTTCTAGTGAAAAGCATGTAAAAGAGAACGCAGCAGCGTATGAAGTTATGCTGACGAAAGAGGATCTTGAACAACTCGATCATGCTTTCCCAGCGCCTTCTAACAAGGTACCGCTTGATATCATTTAAAAAGGTTCGTGCAAAATTATAGGCATCTTCATTGGACTCAACTATGAATTGATTTTTATAGTAAAGAATAAATAAGAGTCAATATGACCACCATACGATATGTAATCGTGCGGTGGTCTTTTTTGTGTGCCATTACCCGAAAAGACAATAAAACTTCTGGAAAAAGGGGCTTGTTATTCATGTCAGTTCTCATCGGTATCGTTGGAATACTGTTATTACTCGGGCTCAGCTATCTAATGAGCAACGATAAAAAGAATATCAACTACAAGGCCATCGGCGTATTGTTTGTCATTCAATTTTTGGTAACTTTGCTGATGTTCAAAACGACTTTTGGTAACACAATTGTGGAAGCTATTTCGAATGGTGTTTCTAACGTTCTTGAGTATGGATATGAAGGAATTCGATTTGTACTTGGTGGACTCGTACCGGATGATGGCAGCGTGTTTTTTATTAACGTTCTTATGCTGATCATTTTCACATCCACACTTCTTTCGATCCTTACCTATATCAGAATATTGCCAATAGCAATCAAATACATAGGCGGTGCTTTGGCTAAGATTACTGGATTATCAAAAGTAGTTACGTTCAACAGTGTAAACAGTATTTTTTTCGGACAATCCGAATCGTTCTTAGCCATTAAATCTCATCTGGATAAAATGAATGATAATAAATTGTTTGTAGTATCCACTGTTGCGATGGGGAGTGTATCCGCTTCGATCATGGGTGCATATATCACCATGATTCCTCCGCAGTATGTTCTGGTAGCTATGATGCTGAATGCACTGTCTGGGCTAATTATTACTTCCATTATCGCCCCTACAAAAGAAGTAGAAGAAGAGGTAATTGACATTAAAGATGCCACTACTTCGAAATCATTTTTTGAAGCCGTATCCGTAGGGGCACTTGATGGGGGGAGAATAGCGCTTATCGTAGCTGCAATGTTAGTAGCTTATGTTGGTCTGATAGCTCTCGTCGATGGGTTACTTAGTTCAGTTATCGGGCTGTCTTTTACTCAGTTGTTAGGCTATGTATTCAGTCCAATTGCTTATATGATGGGCATTCCTGGGGAAGAGGTGAGAACAGCAGGAACCATTATGGGGACCAAGCTTGCAACCAACGAATTTGTAGCTATGCTTGAATTCCAACCGTTAATTGGTCAGCTTTCCCCGAAGACCGTGGCTGTCGTTTCTTCATTCCTCGTTTCTTTTGCAAACTTTAGTTCCATTGGGATCATCTCTGGTTCCATTCAAGCTTTGAATGGAGAAAAGGCAAAAGTCGTAGCTACTTTTGGACTGAAAATGCTACTTGCAGCTACGATGGTTTCGATATTGACAGCTACAATGGTGGGACTGTTCTCCTGATGTTAGAAGGTAGGGTGCAATTTAATAGTAAAAGCAGCAAAACGAAGACATTGGTCTTCGTTTTTTTGTATTTGCACAAGGTCCAAGCAATAAATGGTTAGGATTAGTAAAGGCTTATAAAATCGAATTAGTAGTAATGATCTTACTTATGTCTTCGTAAATATAATGTTGAGGTGATTACATGAGCGAAGATCGGAAAAATGAGAACAAAAAAACAGAACAGTTACAGCCGTTTGTTCGTGAAAATTTCGGTAAACCGCTTAGTTCTAATGAGGGAGTCAAAATCTCAGATGATGAAAATTCATTAAATGCAGGCGATCGTGGTCCTACGTTGCTTGAAGATTTTCTTATGCGTGAGAAGATGACTCATTTTGATCGAGAACGTATTCCGGAACGAGTGGTTCATGCTCGGGGGTACGGAGCACACGGTGTTTTTCAAGTATATGAATCTCAAGAAGAATTGACAATGGCCCATTTTCTGCAAGATCCAAACGTGAAAACCCCTGTATTTCTTAGATTCTCCGAAGTGGCAGGTTCCAAGGGAGCCAACGAAACGAATCGGGATGTACGCGGCTTTGCAACCAAATTCTATACCGAGGAAGGGATTTTCGATTTAGTAGGTAATAACATCCCCATCTTTTTTATTCAGGACGGAATTAAATTTCCTGATCTGATTCATGCGCTGAAACCGGAGCCGGATAACGAAATTCCACAAGGGCAGACCGCACATGATACGTTCTGGGATTTTATCACTTCTAACCAGGAGTCCGCTGCTATGTCCATCTGGATTATGTCGGACAGGACGATCCCGCGCAGCTTCCGGATGATAGAAGGGTTTGGCGTACATACCTTCCGTTTCGTGAATAAGCATGGAAAATCGAGGTTCGTCAAATTTCATTGGAAGCCTCTACTCGGACTCCATTCCTTAGTATGGGATGAGGCACAGAAGTTGGGAGGAGCAGATCCAGATTTTCACCGAAGAGACCTTTGGGAAAATATCGAAGCAGGTAACTTTCCCGAATGGGAACTGGGTGTGCAGGTCATTGAGGAAGAAGAAGAGTTTAAATTTACATTTGATATTCTAGATGCGACTAAACTGTGGCCAGAGGAGATTGTTCCTGTTCGTATCATTGGCAAGATGACGCTTAACCGAAATGTGGATAACGTCTTTGCTGAGACGGAGCAAGTTGCCTTACATCCGGGTAACATCGTAAGAGGGATCGATTTTACGAATGATCCATTACTACAAGGCAGATTATTCTCTTACACAGATACTCAAGTCTATCGTGTTGGAACTAATTTCCAACAACTCCCCATTAATAGACCTGTCTGTCCAGTTCATAATAACCAAAGGGATGGAGACGCTAGATATGTCATTGACAAAGGAAAAGTTGCTTATCATAAAAATTCACTCGCTGATAATACTCCATTCACCGTTCCCGGAACGGAAGGAGGTTTTGTAACTTATCCGTCTTTAGTTAATGGATACAAAGTACGAGCAACAGCCCCTAGTTTTCAGGATCACTATTCACAAGCTAAATTGTTCTGGAACAGCATGAGCGAAGTGGAGAAACACCATATCATTGATGCTTATTCCTTTGAACTGGGCAAAGTAAATTCGATCGAAGTACGTCAGAAACTCGTGGATATGCTGGCTCATATTGACAGGGTGCTCGCTGTACGTGTTGGTGAGAATTTGACATTACAACCTGCGGATGTTCCAGAGTCTCCTGTAACGGATTCGAGTCCAGCACTTAGTATGGCGAATACTCGCTTCCTTCCAAACACACTGAAAGTAGGCGTGATGGTGGATGAAGGATTTAAAGGAGATGAGACGAGACGCATCCTCGAGCAGTTAATAAGATCGGGATTAAAACCAGTAATTGTCAGTGTTAGAAATGGGATGATTCGAGATGATAAAGGAGAGCAGTGGACAGTAAATGCAAGTTTTCTTACCGGTTCTCCGCTCTTGTATGATGGGCTCTACCTTGTTGGCAGTGACAACGCAGATCCCTATTTTAACAATAGGGCAAGAGCATTTATTGTGGAATCGTATAATCATTTTAAGCCGATTGGCAGTTCGCCTTCGGGAGAGAAATTGCTTAGGGAACTTGGAGTCGTGGGTAAACCGGGCGTTATCATTCAGCATTCTCCGGATTCTTTTTCTAAGGAATTTACGGAAGCGATGGCAAAACAACGTTTTTGGGATCGCTATTGAAGTGAATGATTAAAACATAAAAAAAGAGCGTATCTCTAGGAGTACGAAGAGAATACGCTCTTTTTATTTCACAACTTACAATTTATTTATTTTCGCTAACGAATCTGTTTTTGGCAGCCCCTAGCCCGCAGAGGAATATGATCATACTCGCTGCAAACAATAGTAAAAGTGGAATTGTCCAATTAGCCGTTATATCGTGCAAATAACCAAACATCATAGGACCTACTGCCGCCATGAGGTACCCAATGGACTGGGCCATTCCTGATAATTCGGCTGCTTCCCCAGCCGTTTTGGTACGAAGATTGAAGAACATCATAACGAGACCAAAGGAAAAGGCGCCTGCAATTCCAATGAGTGAAACCCATAGAGGAACGAGGGCCGTATTTCCGAAGATTAGACCCAGAATACCTGCGGTATACAGCAGGGCAGTGACATACACGAGCGGAAGCTGACTCTTCATCCGACTTGCCAGGATCGGTACGAGGAAGGTAAATGGCAACATAGCAAACTGAGTGAGGGACAACATCCATCCCGCTGTGTCAGCCACCATTCCCCGGTCCATAAGAATTTCTGGCAACCAAGTAACGATATTATAGAAAATAAAAGATTGAAGTCCCATGAAGATCGTGATCTGCCAAGCAAGAGGAGACTTCCACATGTTCACGTGAGATTCATAAGATGCAGAAACAGCTGCACTACGGCGTACTGATCTCATACGCGGTAACCAGCTCACAATGGCAAGAAGGGTAAGGATTACCCAACAGGAGAGAGCACCTTTCCAGCCAATTCCAAGCCCAACTGCCAGAGGAATGCTGATTCCCGAGGCGAGAGCACCACATATATTCATAGAAAGGGTATAAGCACCGGTCATCACCCCCACTTTATCAGGGAATTCTTGTTTGACTAAGCCGGGTAAAAGAACATTACATACCGCAATACCAAGTCCGACGAGTAGTGTGCCTAAAAAAAGAGATCCCGCACCGAAAAAGGTTCGACCAATTGCTCCAAAAGCTATAAATAGTAACGCACATAAAATAACCTTTTCCATGCCAAACTTGCGTGCCAGTTTCGATGCAAACGGGGAAAGAATAGCGAAGGCTAGCAGAGGGACCGTTGTAATCATGCCTGCTAAGGTGTTAGAAATTCCGGTGGATTCCTTAATTGAACCGAGTAAAGGTCCTATGGAAGTAATGGGAGCCCTTAGATTAGCTCCTACTAGAATAAGTGCTAATACAAGAATGAAACTTTCGCTCATTCTCCATTCCAGCCGCGTTGAAGCGGTTTTTTCAGTTGATTTCATTACTGCTGCCTCCATGTTTAATAAAATGTAGTTTAGATTCTTCGATGTAATTATGGACAGCATCTACAGCTCGTGCTTGATCTTGCTCTTCTATTGCTCTCATCAGTTGTTCATGCGTATCCTGAAAGTGATCATCGATACCAGAGATAACAGAGATCTCAGTGACAATTTCTTTGAGCGCACCTGTAACATGTTCATATAGATCCATAAGAAGGTCGTTTCTTGTTGCGGCTACAATTGCCCGGTGAAATTCTACATCCCACTCGGCAAAAGCTTCGTATTGCTCATTACGTATTGCTTCATTTCGATGATCGAGACAGGAACGAATTTGTTCAAGGTCTTGCTTTGTTCTTCTGTCTGCCGCAAGATAGGCCGCTTCCCGTTCCAATGCATAACGTACTTCTAGAGAACGGATAAAATCCGTTTTTCGAACCCGTTTATGTAAAACAGGACCAAGAGCGCTGGAAGCAGAGACATAGGTTCCATCCCCTTGTCTTGTTTTTAAGAGTCCTGCATGAGTCAACGCTTTAATGGCTTCTCTTAGCGTATTGCGGCTAACTTGCAGCTCTTCCATCAATTGAGGCTCAGGCGGAATTCGCTTCCCTACAGGCCATTCACCCGATTCAATCAATTGTTCAATCTGATCAGCGATCTGTTCTGTCAGCGACTGACGGCTTGTTTTCTTTAGCATATTCACCCTCCTTCAAAACAAACGTAGGATGTTTGGTTCTTTTGGTATTATAGCTTATTCAGTTCAAAAAAGAAAAGGTTGATTTTTCAAGGAGGCTGGGCATCGAATAGGTATGCGAGCTACTAGTTGTCTCATCATATATAGATTTATACGTACTAAACGCAACTCATTTGTACTTCCTCGCGTTTATTTAACATAAGGAGGTGTTACTATGAGAAATGGCACAAAAAGAGGGTCAGCTGTTCTTGTTGCACTCTTAGCACTTATGCTGGCAGCCTGTGGGCAGAATGGTGGGAGCAGTCCTTCACCAGACCCTGGTTCAGATCAGGAGAGTAATAGGCCTTCCGAGCCGGAAGTGAATCTGAAGGAAGCAAGTGGAACATTTACTGGACTGGCAGATCCGCATACCGTAGAAATTGTTCTTGATAACGGGGAGCCGACAGAGTTCCAATTTGACGAATCCTTGCAAGAGGCGGTTGCTGGTCTTCAAGAGAACGACACCGTTTCAATCAAATATGAAGAGAAGGCAATCGAAGGGGAAGAAAATGTAAAACAGTTAGTACTTGCTGAGATTACGAAGACAGGTTCAGACAGTGGCACAGGCTCAAGTGAAGGAAACACAGATTCGGAAAGTCGTCCTGAAACGAAAGAACTAACGCTTACTCTAGAAGGCATGACGGAGAAGAAGGAAGCGAGTCTGATTCCAGCGGCGGATGGATATTCCCTATATGTGTTTGATAGTTTCACTTTTAATCCAGAGACAGGTTTATTAACGATGGACGTGGATCCCAATTATGCAGTGAAAGTAGAGAAACTCTCTTCGGGTGCTAACCTTGAATCTCTTAAAGAAGAAGGAACGAACCAGCTCTCTGAGTATGGTACCGTTGAAGAACTTACAGAAGAGAAGAGACCTGAAGCAATGAAGGATTCGACACTGTTCCTTACTGCAAAAGAAGAAGCGAATGGGACGTCACATCAATATATTGTAAAAGAAATGGATGGTAATGGATTTGTTTTTCACGTTACGATCCCAGAAGGGGAACCTTCAGAAGGTTTTGAACCTCATGTATACGCAAGTTTAAATACGATTGAACTTGATAGTGAATAAGTAGAAGAAAAAACGACATTACTTTGAGAAAGTAATGTCGTTTTTCTATTAACCGATAATCATACCTGCAATAGCGGCGCTTAAACAAGAAGCTAATGCGCCTGCCATGATGGCTTTTACACCTAAACGAGCGATGTCAGGTCTGCGTTTAGGTGACAGTTTGCCAAGTCCTCCGAGTAAAATTCCTAGGGAAGAAATGTTAGCGAAACCACAAAGTGCAAAGCTTATAATCACCACTGTTTTTGGAGATAAAGTATCGATAATTGGAGCGAAATTGCTGTATGCCACAAACTCATTAATTACTAATTTTTGACCGATAAAGTTACCTGCTATCAAAGCTTCATCCCACGGAACGCCAATGATAAATGCCAAAGGAGCAAATAGATAGCTCAAAATCAGCTCAATGGATAATTGGTCAAATCCAAACCAACCTCCTACAAAACCTAAAATACCATTAACTAGAGCGATTAAAGCGATGAAAGCAAGCAGCATAGCCCCAACGTTAAGAGCAAGTTGAAGACCAGTAGATGCACCATTTGCAGCAGCATCAATCACATTTGATGATTCTTCATCTTTTGCCATTTCAAATCCTTCAACATCTTCTTGACTTTGTTCAGTTTCAGGAATCATGATTTTAGCTAGTACTAATCCAGCTGGAGCAGACATAACACTTGCGGCAAGTAAGTATTCTAAAGGTACACCAAGCAAAGAATAACCTACTAACACACTACCCGATACTGAAGCCAATCCACAGACCATAACGGAGAATAATTCGGAAGTAGTTAATTTATCAATGAAAGGTTTAATCACGAGAGGAGCTTCTGTACAACCTACAAAGATATTTGCAGTTGCGGAAAAAGATTCAGCTTTTTTAGTCCCAAGTAATTTAGAAAGTCCGCCTCCAACATATTTGATCACAAATTGCATAATACCTAAGTAATATAAAACGGATATTAAAGCAGAAAAGAAAATAATGATACCTAGAACATTAAATAAGAAAACATGGGTAATGCCTGATTCAGGTGTATAAATCCCACCAACCAAGAAGTTAATTCCTTCGTTAGCGTATCCGATTACTGCATTGACCCCATCCGTTACCTTTTGTAGAAAAGCTCTACCTAATGGCCATTTTAAAACAATAAAAGCAAATGAAATTTGAATGGCTAAAGCAACTGCAATGGTACGGAAATTAATTTTTCTTTTGTTGGTGGAAAAAAGAAACGATATGCCCAAAATACATAAAATCCCTAACGAACCCCACAAATAATTCACTATGCCACCTCATGAACATTAATTTTCCCAATAACAACGGTGTTATCGAGGATATCAAATATATCAAATGTGGAATATGATTTTCAAGAGGTTAAATCAGGCGGAAACGAACATAAAATAACAAATTTATTATAATGTTCGTTTTTATGGAGATTATAGTTTTGGTTTCTCTATATTATTTAGTATTTTAATGAAAAAAGAGAAGAGTAATATTCGTGTTTTAGATAATAAGTGGCATTTAAGACAATCTCTTGATATGAATGTATTCTAATCTATTTCCTTGTCTTTAATTTTATAGAGTAAGAGATTGCCTCTTTTTTTAATCCATAAAAAATCGTTGGCGATATTTTCGAGGGGAGATTTTTTCTTGTTTGGTAAAACATAAGGTAAAATAAGCGGCTTGGTTAAACCCTACTTCCTCTGCAATACGGCTAATAGTGTAATCCGTCTGTACAAGTAAAAGCTTGGCCTGTTCAATTCGATACCGCAAAAGGTATTCAACAGGAGAACATCCATACTCTTTTTGCATACAGCGAGCAATATAGACGGGATGAAAATTGATTTGAACTCCCATAGTTTGTGCTTTGAACTCTTCTCTGAAGTGCTTGCGCAAGTAACTTGCAGCTTTCTCGGCACAGGCAGAAGATGGAGAGGACTTGGATTTTTCCCCGGTAGCAGCAAGGAGCTCAATCAGTTCTTGAAAAAGGACCTGCTGTTTCCAGAGCGCCTGCGACTGATGCCCACTTTGCACGAGCCCTGTTAACGTCTCCAGCAGTTCTTCAGTACGTTCCATTTGCGACAAGCGTCCACATTGAGGGATTTCAATTGTAAAATAATTAGGGGTCATGATTTGAAGTTCATTAACGTCTTCCTTCTGATGGATCTGTAGCTTATCAGCACTCCATTCCCCGCTCGTTTGAAAGTGCAGCCAGTAATAGGTAGTATCTATAGAACATTCCTTGGTCCCATAGTGATGTGCGTCAGGTCTCAAAATAAGATACATACCTGATTCTACTTCATAATTTTCACCGTTCTCCATCACATCGAGTTGACCATGGATCACAACCAAAAGGTCAAAAATACCAATGTTCTTTCGGTTGGGCTGTTACCTGCATCAGGGGCTTTACAAAGACCGCTGATAATATACTCTGGCAGGGGAGGCACTGTGAAATGTAGTATTGTCATATGTATGCCCTTTCCGATGTATTGAAGGTTTTAAATTTATAATTATGAGTTCAGAAAATGATATTATAAATCCATTATACCAACTATAATTTGAAAAGTTAAAGCGCTTTATAATGAATTTATACTTGCATAGTTACTTTTCATCGGAGGTTGGAATACTAGATATGGATAACAAAAAATTTAGCCTGTGGGTGCTTGCATGGCCGATCTTTATTGAGTTATTTCTGCAGTTCCTTCTGGGTGCAGTGGATACCTTGATGGTCAGTCGTATTTCGGATGATGCGGTGGCTGTCGTCGGTTTCTCCAATCAACTATTTCAAGCGATGACGGTTCTCTTTACCACCGTAGCTAGTGGCGCAGGAATACTGATAGCACAGAAGCTAGGCTCAGATAAAAAGTTGGATGCACGCGTAATTGGAATTATGGCTTTTACCGTCACGACCCTTCTAGGTATCGTATGTAGTGTAGTTTTAATTGCTGCGCCAGAGTCCATTGCAACTGTTTTGCAATTACCAGATCATTTGCTATCGCTTGCAGGTATTTATATTTCTATTGTTGGTGGTGGGATGGTTCTGATTGCCATGATGGCAACGATGAGTACGGTCATTCGGAACACAGGTAATACGAAAGGTCCTATGTATGTTGCTCTCGGGATGAATGTCCTTCATGTGTTTTTGAATTATGCATTTATTTTTGGAGCATTTGGCTTTCCACAGTGGGGATTAACGGGTGTGGCTATATCTACCGTCGCGAGTCGCCTGCTCGCCGTTATCTTACTACTAATGATGTTCCTACGATCTTTTGATTACCGGATCAAATGGAGAGAGCTCGCCGTTTTTAATCGGCCCTTATTCGGGGAAATACTGAAAATTGGCTGGCCGCTTGGTGTGAACATGTCTTGTTGGGTATTCTCTCAGCTCATTATTTACTCGTTCATTGCGACACTCGGTGCCGCAGAACTTGCTGCCCGTACGTATATGAATACGCTGGAGTCGTTCTGTTTCCTGCTTGGATCTTCCATCGCGATGGCTGCACAGATCCAAATTGCCCATCTATTCGGGGCAGGTCGAATTCGGGAAGCCTATCGTAGTGCATATCGTGCGTTAGGGGTCGGAGCGATTTATGTGGTTGTAAACGCATTTATCCTTTTTATTTTTGGAAAACAGCTTCTTGGTCTATTTACGAATGATCAAACCATTATTGCGATTGGTGCTTCCCTGCTTGGGATGAACCTGATTCTACAGCCAGGCAAAATGCTGAATATGGCTCTTGGAAACTCGCTAAATGCAATCGGCGACACCAAATTTACGATGTATATTTCACTCGGTTCTATGTGGATCATCGCGACAGGAATGTCCTATTTTGTAGGAATTCATCTTGGCTTTGGCCTGATCGGAATCTATTCTTGTATGATCGCTGATGAGTATTTGAGGGGAATCTTATCTTATGTGAGATGGAGAGGTCAAAAGTATTTGCGTAAGGCAGAAACGATGGAGAAACAGCCATCTGAAGCTTTAACTATGGAATCAGCTACTGTGATTCAGGGTTGACAAAGGAAATGAATACCAATATACTTCCATTTAACCAATAGAAAATTCAAATGTGCTGATTAGAAATAGTAGAAGTGAGGAACTCTTTCAGAGAGCCGTTGGTAGGTGCGAAACGGTAGCAGGGATCACTTTGAACTCGTCTATGAACAGCTGCCTGAATATAGTAAGGTATGCCGGGTTTCCGCCGTTACAGGGATAGATGGTTATAGCCATCGAACAAAGATTGTTTCATATCCGTTCGTAAGTAATGGATATGAGATGAATTAGAGTGGTACCGCGGGTAACCCCGTCTCTATTACAGAGACGGGGTTTTTTTGTTTGCTAAATTCCGGGTTTAGCAAACCTCGTGTTCACATAAAATGGATTACATTCATATTTTCCTTGAGGAGGGAATCTTAATGACAAACCGTAATGTATTGGTACTGGATACGACCCTGAGAGATGGAGAACAAGTTCCTGGAGCGAAACTGAACACTTTGCAGAAAATTGAATTTGCGCAGCAATTGAAACGTCTTAATGTAGACATGATCGAAGCAGGTTTCCCTGCCTCATCCCAGGGTGACTTTCATGCGGTTCAGCAAATTGCCAAAAAAGTAGGAGATCAAATCTCCATCACTGCACTTGCACGTGCAGTGAAAAGCGATATCGATGCAGTCTATGAAAGTATTAAACTGGCACAGAATCCTTTCATCCATATCGTGCTTGGAACCTCAAATATTCATCTAGAGAAGAAATTTGCCCGCTCAGAGGATGCTGTCATGCAGATGGGTGTGGATGCGGTGAAATATGCGAAGACGCTGCTTCCAGAAGTGCAATATTCGACAGAGGATGCTTCACGGTCCGATTTTGAATACTTATGGAGAACGATTGAGGCAGTGGTCAAAGCAGGAGCGACGATCATTAACGTCCCTGATACGGTTGGTTATGCCGTTCCTGAACAATTTGGTGATTTGGTAAGAAGAATTAATGAACGTCTCAAGAATCTAAACGATAAAGTTATTCTAAGCGTTCATTGCCACAATGATTTGGGTATGGCAACGGCAAATACGCTGAGTGCAATTAAGAATGGTGCGGAAAAAGTGGAGTGTACAATCAATGGGCTGGGTGAACGAGCCGGTAACACATCTCTTGAAGAAGTCGTAATGGGACTCAAAGTGCGAGAAAACTTTTATGGCTGTTCGACCCGAATTCATACGAAAGAGATCTTGCAAACTTCCAGATTGTTAACCCATTTAACGGGGCTGGATGTCCAAGTGAACAAGGCGATTACGGGTGATAATGCGTTTGCTCACTCCTCTGGCATTCATCAGGATGGTTTGTTGAAAGATAAAAATGTATATGAGATTATGTCACCTGAGGAAGTGGGCGGAGAGAAGATGGAGCTCATACTCACTGCGAGATCCGGGCGGCATGCGTTTAAAAATGCGGTGGAGCGCATGGGATTTTCCGTATCCGACTCTGAAGAATTTGAATTCTTGTTCCAGCAGTTCATTACACTGGCGGATGCTAAAAAAGAAGTGTATGACCATGATGTGTTTTATCTGATTACTGAACATTTGAACAAACCGGAAACTAGAGGACATTTATATGAACTGACATCTTTCCAAGTTGTGACGAATGACCAGTATCCAACAGCCAGTGTTGAACTTAAAAGAGGGGCAGAAGTGCTGAGAGGAAGCTCAATCGGTGACGGACCTATCGATGCGTTATATAGCGTCATTAAAACATTAACAAATCTCGATGTTCAGCTAGTTCATTACAAAATAAATAGTATATCCAGAGGAAAAGAAGCGGTTGGGCGTGTGCATCTCCAGCTCACCTATGAGGGGAAAACTTACACCGGGCGAGCCATGGATACGGATATCATTAAGGCAAGTGCGATCGCTTTTATTAACGGCATCAATGCAGCTATCTTAGATCAAGCTGAGGTTTCGGAGGATTTAGTAGAACAATAGGAGCCATCGTGCGAAGGCATCAAATGAAGTAAGAGTTGAATCAGGCACTTGAAGAGAAAAGACCACCTCATTCGATGAATGAGGTGGTCTTTAGAGCAAGGATTACCCTTTTACTGCACCCGCCGTGATCCCTTTTGTCATCTGTTCTGTGAACAAGAGGTAGATCAGAATGGTCGGCAGCGCAATTATCGTCATGACAGCAAACTGAGCTCCATAGTTAGAAGAATACTCTCCGGCAAATTTCATGATCGAGAATGGAATTGTCTTTATATCCTCGCTTGTCAGAAACGTGTTCGCCATAATGAATTCATTCCAAGTACTAATAAAATTCAGCACGCAGATTGTAGCGAGTGCAGGTTTTGTGATTGGGAAGATGATTTTAAATATCACTCCGAAAATGCCGAGTACGGCAGGATCAATGTAAATAGATTATTTAACATATCCAGTTTGTTAAACAGGATAAAGTTAGGCAGCAGTGTCGCATGGATTGGAATAATCATACTCAGCATGACAAAAGCTAGGAAAAATCGAGGGATAATTCCTGCAAAAGAAGCTCTACTTGACATAGAGTGGTTTGAAGAAGTAGAACAACATATATTTGATGATCTTCGACATGGAAGTTATGAAAAAGCACTTGATTTGGTTGATAGCTGGCTTGACATGTTTAAGATGAACTCTTATCTTAGTAAGCAAGAAGTCCATCTTAGAGCAACTCCGTTTATGGTGAGTCTTCAGCGTATTGCTAAAGAACATCGAATGGTTGTATTTGAGTGGAAGAATGAACTCGTTAAAAGTGGACTGGAGTCACCCCATCCCAGTATAAAGCGAATATACATTAGCAAGATAAATGAAAAGATGACCTTCGGAAGACCGAAAGTCATCTTTTTTTAATCGAATGAGGGGAACCCTTTTATTTAAAGGAAGCATAACCTTGGTCAGCCATTACTACGCTGCCGTTAATTGAATCCGCGTCTTCTAAGGAAACGAGATATACGGTTTTAGCAACAGTTTCGGGTTGAGTCAATTGACCGCCCATTACTTTACGAGCCATTTCATCAGCTAGGCCTTGATCTTTGTAACCTTGAATAATTGGAGTGTCAACGGCGCCTGGAGCTACGGCAACGACACGAATACCAAATTGTGCAAGTTCTAATGCAGCTGATTTACTCATCATAATAACGGCACCTTTGGTTGCATGATAAGCGAACGTACCTGGAGAAGCAAGGAATCCAAATACGGAAGCGGTATTAATAATAACACCTTTGGAACCAAGTTCTCTCATTTTTTTGCTCGCTGCTACAATACCGTGTGCTACCCCGTGTTGATTGACATTAATGATACGGTGGTAGGAGTTCCAATCAAGGTCAGCAACAGGAGTCGGTGTTCCAATCCCAGCATTGTTGAACATCACATCAATACGACCGTACATCCCAACCGTTTGTTCTATGAGGGATTCTACGCTCTCGTAATTGGACACATCAACCTGAATAAATGTAGCTTCACCGCCGTTTTTCTCTATCATTGCAACGGTTTCTTTACCGCCAGTCTCGTTAAAGTCGGCAACAACGACACGGTCTCCTTTTTTAGCAAAAACAAGACTGGTTTCACGGCCGATTCCACTCGCTCCACCTGTAATAACGGCAACTCTTTTTTCGTTACTCATCCTAATAACCACCTGCAATGGGTATAGTTTGTGAAATAGATCATTGCTTTTGTTTAGCTTAGATTCAGTATATACTCATTATAGTGTTAATCATATTTAAAGTATTTGAACCATAGTTAATTTATACTTAAGTTTAATCCAAAGGGAGGATTTATGAATTTCGATCAACTTTTATATATATCGGAGACAGCCAAAACAGGCTCTCTTACAAAAGCAGCCGAATCTTGTAATGTTACATTATCTGCAGTCAGCCAGTCGATTACGAGTCTGGAGAACGAATTAGGTTTTCCTTTGTTCAAAAGATCTCGTGCAGGAGCCGTTCCAACAGAGGATGGAAAACGAATCTTATCCAAAGCATACCGGGTGCTCGATGCATTTGATGAACTGAAGAAAGAAGCCCAGGACCGTTCTGAGCAGCTTACAGGTGTAATTAGACTTGCGACGATTCCACTTCCAACGTTGATCTATACCGATGCAATTATTGATTTTAATAAAAAATTTCCTGATGTCACGCTTGAATTATTTGAGATGGGCACACATGATATCATTCAAGAGATTAAAGCGGATCGTCTTGACGTGGGACTTATTATTTTTGAAGAAGAGCTTACCAAACAGCATAGTTCCTTACTTTTTGGTAAGCTTATTAAGCAGCACATGGTTGTTGGAGTAAGTAGGCAATCTCCACTCGCCCTACAGAATTCCATTACGCCAGAAGAAATTTTGAAGTATCCGGTTGTATTATATAAAGACGAACTTCTGCAGAAATTTTACGAGGATCTACAGCAAACTTATGGGAAAGGTCATTTGTTATTTTCAACAAATCAGACCTCTGTCATCCAGAAAATTGTTCGAGAAGATGTTGCTATTACGATTGGTTTTGACTTGTCATTTAGCAAACATGCAGATTTCTCTAGCACTGAAATCGTAACCTTACCTCTCGCGATTCCAGAGATGTCTTCCTCTTATGTGGGATGGGTGCAGCCGAATAAGAGAAATATCCCGAAGCAGGTATCGATTTTCCTAAATCGTTTAGCTAATCAATACCGTCCACTTAACAAGTGAGAAGGTTCGAGTCATTGCAGGAACACGGATATAACGAAATTGGTAGAAGACGTAGAACTATGGAATTGGCACAGTTGAAGCTAATAAGCTGAACGAAGGGACACGTAGAACGTGTCCCTTTTATGATGGATGCTTTTAAGGTCAATTTTAATATATAGTGCGATACATCAGCCAAAAAAGAAACATAATGAACGTAAACATGATAGCAATTACGAGCAAAATAAGGAATATTACATGATTATTGGATGCCCGGTTATACTTCCACTCCTTGTAGGTGCGGAAACCATAAAAAGTGGATAGCAAGAGACCTATGATTGGGTTTGCTTGGTTTGAAGCGCTTCTCATCCATATAATTACTAATATTATGATAATCATAGATGAAATCCATAAGGAGGCTTTTCGGCCTTCTGTTTCGGTTAAGCTTCCTTTTCAATAATCAGTTTACGGTAGCACTTAAGTTTTTGCTGGGCTGAAATACCTCGTCTGATTCGCCATCATTTACTCGAATACTGAGTACAATGCCGATGCATAACATATTAATAATGAGGGAGGAACCTCCATAACTAAGAAAAGGTAACGTAATCCCTGTTAAAGGCATAAGACCGATAAACATTCCAACATTCTCGAAAATTTGATAGATGAACATTGCGATAACACCAATAATCAGAATTGGACCTTCTTTGTTTACACTTTCCAAGGCAATACATATGAGTCGATAGATAAGAATGAAATAAAGAAATAACAACAGAGATAAACCTAAAAATCCAAACTCCTCCGCCGCTACCACAATAATGGAATCCGAGTAGGTATACGGAACATAACCTGCTTGGACCATTGAGCCTTGCATATACCCTTTCCCAAGCAATCCTCCGGAAGCGATCGCAAGTTTGGCATTATTCGTATGATAAGAAGCATCTTTGCTTGCGGATTCTGGCATAAGCCATGGATCAATTCGATCAAGCCAGTGTCCTTTTTCTGTTTCAGATAAGTAGGCGGCAATTTGATCGTGAAACGTAATATAAGACTTCAGTCCACCTACCATGATTGCTGCCATCAGTAAAAAGATAATAAGTGCGTGCGTATTTTTTATATTCCCCATCCATAACATACCGATCAAAATGACAATATAACTGAGTGCATTCCCCATATCATTTGTTTTTAGAACCAAGAGAAAGGGCAGCAGCGTTACTAGCGAAACGGGGATAATATTTTTCCAGAAGGTCAGTTCATGTTTCTGCTTCGCGAGGATTCCGCCGACACTAATAATAAGTATGATTTTAAATACCTCAGCAGGTTGAACATTGAATAAATAAGGAATTGAGATCCAACCTCTAGATCCATTGATGACCTTGCCGAAGAATGTAACATACATAAGCAATAAAATTCCTGCTCCATAAATATACCAATAATATTTCAGGATTAATTTGTAGGGAAATAAAGCAGTGATGATTAAAGCTGCAAAACCTAGCAGGTAATAATAGAACATTTTTAATTCTGATCCAGCAAACTCTTCCAGTTTATATTGAATTCCACTATGTATCAAAAGAATGCTGGAGATCATAAAAAAACAAAGGATGCAGATGATCGGTGCATCTACTTTTTTTATTTTCAAAAACATCTAACTCTAACACTCCCTTCCCTGATCCCCTCTTGTCGGTTACTAGATTATAGAATATAACGTCATTATTTACCAATTTAGAAGGAGTATCTCACTCTTACTTAGAATGTTTGATTATCCGGCTATTCGTTTAAATTGATAGAATTCATTGCTATTCTTTATTTCAGAGGAGGAAGCATTATGGAAACTGTGAGTTTTGCAAGGAATGAATATAACGATAAGGCCATAGAACTATATTGGCAGGAAAATGAGAAGATGAAGGAACGACTTCCGCATGCAGACATTCAGCATGTAGGAAGTTCGGCAATCCCTGGCACGCTAACTAAAGGTGACGTTGATATTCAGGTTCGAGTACAGAAGGAAGAATTTGAAGAAGCGGTTTGTGTACTGAATGCTTTATATCAATTGAATGAAGGAAGCGTGCAGACCTCCTCTTTTCGTTCTTTCTATACGAATGATACGATTCTGCCACTTGGAGTTCAGCTGACCGTATGTCATTCTGAATTTGATGTTTTCCATAAGTTCCGGGACGTACTATTAATAAATGAAGGGTACCGAGAGCAATATGATCAGTTGAAAGCTTCCTTTGACGGAAAAGACATGGAAAGTTACCGGAAAGCCAAACAACATTTTTTCGAGCAGTTGAAGAAAACACCGGAGTATAAAAATTTGGGGTGAAAAAGGTGGGTTCAGCTTTCTTTTGCCTACGTACGCCAGCTCACTCTTCTTGGTCATCATGGAACCGCCTTTCAACAAGCGGCTACAATGAATGCTCTCATTCGGAATATGAAAATGAATCGGAGGAATAAGTATGGTACAGTTTAGCGAAATCATCCCTTATATGGACGGGGTAAGAAATCAATTGCTTGAAGTGTTAGATTCTTTCGGGCCTGACGAGAAAGATCTTAGAGAAGTAAAAGAAGGCTGGAGTGTTACCGAAGTAATCGACCATCTTGGAAAGATTGAAGCAATGATCCAGTATCAATTGGGAAAGGCCCTTGTTGCTGAACCGATTCTTCCGTCTGAACCTTTGAGCGAAAAGAAAACGGATGTTATGGATATTGTTAAAGAGAGCGGTATTATTGAAAAAAAGTTAGAATCGCCAGCACCTGCTAGACCTAGTGGTCAGCTGAGCTATGAACAGGCGATAAATAAGCTGAATGAGATTCGAGCTGTATCGAAACAAATCATTCATCAGCTTGGAGAACGAAACACGAACGATTTGAAATATCCTCACCCTGCTGGCTTTGAACTAAATGCCAATCAGTGGGCACATTTTATTGCCTATCATGAAATTAGACATATTGGCCAATTGCAAAGAATACGTAAAGCAAATCAATAAATTACGGCAATATGACGAGGGCACAAGTTCAGAGTACAGGGTGTAACTAATGATTTACATCGTAATCCATTTGTACATCTCATTGAACAGTGCTTTTTGTTATGACAGGAAGGATGAATACGAAGATGAGAGAGCTTCAAGTAAGTACTAAATATGGTGTGCTAAAAGGACAAAATATAAATGGAGTATCCGTCTGGAAGGGAATACCTTATGCCAAACCTCCAGTAAACGAGCTGCGTTTTGAAGCTCCTGAACATCCTGATATTTGGGAAGGAGTCAAAGAGGCTTTTCAATTTGGGCCAGAGAGTATTCAGCCAAGAATGGAAGATGGTTTATTCAGTATTCCCGGTTATAAACCGGAGGAGTCAGAAGACTGTCTTTATCTAAATGTGTGGGCACCCGAACATGATTCAGGTAAGAAGCTGCCTGTTATGGTATGGATACACGGAGGGGCATTTGTTACCGGGTCAGGCAGTACTCCGTTCTATGATGCAACACAATTCGTGAAGCGCGGAGAGGTTATCGTCGTGACGATTAACTACCGTCTGGGACCTTTTGGGTTTATGCATTTATCACCGCTTGGTGAATCTTTTATATCCAACGCTGGCCTACTTGACCAGATTGCAGCATTAGAATGGGTGAAAGACAATATTGCTGTTTTTGGAGGCGACGGGGACGCAGTTACCATTTTCGGTGAATCTGCAGGAAGTATGAGCATCGCTGCTCTGCTAGCGATGCCAAAAGCAAAAGGACTATTCAAACAGACAATCATGCAAAGCGGTGCCTCGCAGCATTTATCCGCAGAACAAGCGGCTCAGGTCACTGCTGGAATGCTGGAGACCCTCGGTGTCAGTTCTGCAGAGGTACACCAACTGAAAACCTTACCAGCTGAGCAAATTTTAGCTGCAGGAGAACGGCTAAAACAACAGACGGGTGCAGGCCTTGCTTTGCTGTTTGAGCCTGTCGTGGATCAAGCGACACTTCCGAAATCTCCTATTCAAGCGATCGAGGATGGGGATGCAGGTGGTGTCCGGCTCCTTATCGGAACGAATCTTGACGAAGGAGCTTTGTTTATCCGTCCAGACACTCCTATCGTTCATGATGACGATATCGTGAAAGCTATGGAACTGATGACTGGGATCAGGGATGAACAAGGAATTGCTTACCGCTATCCCAAAACAACCGATGGCCAGGCACAGCTGATGACGGATATTTACTTCTGGCGTTCTTCCGTCCTGTTTGCGGCGGCACAGACGGAACATGCCCCAGTGTATATGTATCGTTTTGATTGGGCACTAAATGGTCATCCACTATTGAACAAGGCTATTCATGCAGCTGAAATCGTCTTTGTATTTAACAATCTACACCTCCTTAAATCGATGAAGATCATCCCAAATGACTCTATGCAAAAACTGGCGTACCATATGCAGGATGCTTGGATTGCCTTTGCAAAAGGAGAATCACCAGACCTGAAGGACCTGATGTGGCCTCCCTACACGAAAGAGGAGAGGTCTACTATGATCTTCAATACGGCGACGAAAGTGGTGCAAGATCCAGATCGTGAAAAAAGAGTGCAATTTGGCATATAAGAAAACTACAACAGCCTCTTAATGAAATGATTTCATTAGGGGGCTTTTATTTGTAAAAATATGTGTTAGAATACCACGAGATACCAAGAGATTCATAGTACATAGCTAAGGAGAAACCATGAAAGATTTAACGAAGGGCAATCCAATTAAATTGATCATCGCGTTCACCATTCCGCTAATCATCGGTAATCTTTTCCAACAGTTTTATAATATGGCGGATACGTTTATTGTAGGTCGAACGATCGGTGTGAACGCACTTGCAGCGGTGGGTTCTACGGGAAGCATCCTGTTCTTTGTAATCGGGTTCGTACAAGGGATGACAGCTGGTTTATCGATTGTCACAGCACAGAGATATGGGGCAAACGACATTACAGGGATACGAAAAAGTGTGGGGGCCAGCATGATCATTAGTGCTGTATTTACAATCTTTCTCACGATTATAAGTGTTATCTTTACGAAGCCAGTGTTGATCATGATGAAGACTCCTCCAGAAATTATTGACGATGCTTATCGATATCTCATTGTCATCAATTGGGGGATAGGTGCTGCCGTCATGTTTAATTTATTGTCCAATTTATTGCGTGCGCTTGGCGATAGCAGAACACCGCTTCTCTTCCTGGTTATCGCTAGTGTGGTGAATGTTGCGCTCGACTTTCTTTTTATTCTCGTATTTAACATGGGTGTAGCAGGTGCAGGCCTTGCTACGGTCATCGCTCAGCTTACCGCAAGTGTGTTATGCCTTTACTATATCCATAAAAGGATTCCTCTGCTTCAATTTAAGAATGCAGATTGGAAAATGAACAAGAAATTAATTAAAGAGCATTTAACGATTGGTTTTCCCATGGGATTTCAAGCATCGATCATTGCAATTGGAGCCATTATACTTCAAATTACGCTAAATGGACTGGGTTCCGCGTCAGTTGCCGCTTATACCGCAGCCCAGAAGATTGATATGTTAGCCACACTTCCCATGAGTTCATTTGGTGTTACGATGGCAACCTTCGTAGCTCAAAACTATGGAGCAGGCAAGTTGGATCGAATACGCCTTGGCGTTAGACAGTGTATTTGGGTATCCGGGAGTTTCAGTGTAGTTGTCGGCATACTCGTCATATTATTTGGACCAGCGGGTGTAGGGCTATTTGTAGGCGCTGATCAAGAAGAAATATTATCCTTATCACGGCTTTATTTTATATCGAATGGAAGCGCCTATCTGCTGCTCTCCTTACTGTTCATATATCGGTTTACATTACAAGGACTTGGTCAGAGCATGATTCCGACTGTGGCGGGAATTATGGAACTTGCAATGAGAGTAGTTGCAGCCATATTCTTAACCGCACAAATTGGTTTTCTTGGCGCAAGTCTCGCCAATCCCCTTGCTTGGATAGGAGCCGTTATTCCACTAGGAATCGCTTATTATGTAAGTATGAAGAAACTAATGAAATTGCCGCAAGAGGAAGTAAGGACGATACACGTATAGCAGTTAGCGTTGAAAGGAACGAACGATTTTTGTTTGTTCCTTTTTTATTATTGAGTGCTTAATTTAGGAGAATAAAATAAATAAATAGAGAGTTTTTTGGAACATATTGTAGACTAACCTATTTTTATACCATTTAATTAGAAACTTTTTCCGGTAATGAGCGTCTAATAGTAGATGCATTCGAAGAGAATAGAAAATAGAATCAAAAGGAGTCTAAGCATGAAACTGAAGAAACTATCAATGCTGACCGTTTTAGCTTTGTCCCAGGTGGCAACAGCGATTCCGGTAAGTGCAGAGGCAAGTACTACTGTCTATCCTAACGCAACTGTATCACAGGAAGTATATAGTGAGGATAATGCAGCAGAAACAGCCGAGACAACAGAAACAAAGGAAACAACGGTAACGAATCAAGCAGCACCGACCGATCTCATTCTTTATTTTAACAGTACCAAAATGGAACAAGGTGGAGTTACTTATAACGCTCCTCAGCCGATGCAAGTAAAAAAAGGAGTATCCTACGTTCCCATTCGTGCCCTTGTGGATCGTGTAGGTTACAAAGTAAGCTACGACAAGAAAACGAAGGAAACGGTCATTGTTAGCGGTGTGAATGAACTTCGTTTCAAGACAGACAGCAGCAAATACACCGTAAATGGCGTTACTAAAACGATGAAAGGTACTTCCTACCAGACGAAAAATACATTTATGGTTCCTCTGACCGCGATTACAGCGGCTTTGGATATTAAATATAAAGTCGATAACGTAGGCAAAAGAGTCATAATGAATCTGGCGACTAAGCCCGTTGCCAAGTTCACAATTCAGCCTGGTGAGATTATGGCAGGACAAACGGAAGTTACATACACCACAGAATCCTCCTCTCCGCAAGGATTACCCATTGTAGATGAACGATGGGAAGGGAAACAGGATGTTTTTGCAACAGCAGGAAAGTACACAGTTTCTTATTCCGTTCAGGATTCCAACGGTACATGGAGTGATCCATATACAGTAACGATCGAAGTGAAACAGCCTAATCTTCCACCAGTCGCTATATTTACAACGGATAAAGAAGAGTACAAAATGGGTGAATTCATTACGATTACGGATCAAAGTACAGATGACGGAAAAATTGTAAAACACGATTGGAATAACAATGCTTATGCATTTTTCACTCCGGGTCCAAAAACAATTAGTCTTACGGTAACCGACGATAGTGGCCAAACTGCATCCTATGAAAAGACGATTGTTGTTACTAGCGATACACTCTACAGTCAAGATGAGTTTAACCGTATGTTTTTGCCGGCTGGCGAAAAATTTGTATTTGATGGATCAGCAGTTCCTTCATGGCCGAAAGTTGCCTACACTTATAATGATGAGCCAAGCACATTGATTCGTAGTAACAGCCCAGAGACAGTCAACACAGAAGGTATTGTATACCAAGAAACAGCTGTGGGTAACACTCGATTCATGATTCACCATGTGAACAATGTAGGCAAAAATGTAAAAATGTACGTTGTTGCTACCAACACGAACTTTACACCAGCCACCATCAAAACAGAAAACCTTGGTTTTGCGGGCCCGAGCCCAATCGCGACTGCAGCGGGTAAATCTTCTGTTGAACGTTATTTCCAGTCCATGCAAGATGGAAGTAAACGTTCATCCGTAACGCTGGCACCTGGCGAAAGCAAGCTTGTTATGACTGAACTGAATCAATCTGTGATGAAACCAGGTGGCGTTATCTCGTTATTCTCGGATATGAGCAGTGATTATCCGATACAATACAATGTCATTATGATTGATGAAAAGCTGGATCCTTTAGCTGTTCTTGATAAGTTGCCAATTCTTGATCGAGATGGCGTTCACAATCGCGGAACGTATCCGAATTCCACACGTGTTATTCGTTATTCAGAACCTGTAGGAGCAATTTCGCAGCGTCTTCCTTTGGGTGATAATCAAGATGATCCAAACCTTACCGGAATGGATCCAATGATGGGTGTAGAAGCATCCAATGCAGGTAACTTTGGTGTCTTATACAAAATTACACTGGATCGCGTCGCACCAAATACATTAATCTCCTTTAACCCACGTGGAGGAAAGTACTCTGGTTATGCGATGGTAAATGGAGACATTACTGCTATCTATTCCAAAGGTCAAGTCAGCGCTCCGAATGAGCAAGCGGTTCTGTATCGTACCGGTGATTATGAGCAAAAAGTAGAAATTTTGTTGACAGCTGCACCGGGAAGTAACCTTCCTGTCAATTTGCTGTTTACACAAATGCCGAAAAAATAAAGGTATCAAAAAACAAGCGTTCTCTTTACTACAGAGGAGACGCTTGTTTTATTTTGAGGTAACGCCAAGAAGTTCAAGAGCTAGTCTTACATTTTCGTTTTCTTTGTGATCTGTAGGTAATAGGCGTATAAATGGTTCACTGGTGGGCTGGTTTAGTGCAGCATTCTCTCTGCATAAGGCAGGATGGATATCCCCGCTTTACATATACATAGAAATGCTTCTAATTGACCTGTATCCATCTTTTGTCTCCTGTAATCGATAAAATGAATGAGAGTAATACATAAGATTCGTTATACGAATTATAGTCTTTGAAGTATGATTACGCTAGAAAAAGATAGGAGGCGTTTAGATGAATCTTACGTTAACGATAGAGGTTACATAGAGCAGAAATTGCTAAACTGATGACACATCCGCTGTCTCGAAGACAAGGAATAGGCCGCACCTTAATGAAGAAGGCTGAAGAACTTGCTTTGAAAGAGAATAGATCTCTGTTAGTGCTCGATACAAGAGAAGGTGATCCGTCGAACGACCTCTACTTGTCACTTGGATATATTGCTTCGGGAATGATACCTAAGTTTGCGAAGTCTGCAAACGGCGATATGGATGCTACGGTATTCTATCATAAAATAATTGATTAAATTCTATTTATGTACTTTATAGTAAAGAACACCAGAAGCTTCGAGAACCAGAATAAGATAATTTCGATTGAACTGGTTCACAAGCTTCTGGGTTAATAGCAATGAGGTTATTTACTGATTACCACGAAAAAGCCTTAGAGATGATAACAAGCAAAATGAACAAAACAAGAATAGCTGCTGTGCTGGTCCAAACTCCACCACCGTAACCTTCGCTCATGTAGTTCACCCCCTTCATTATTTCTAACCTATTCTATGCATCTGACAATTCGAGGGTTTGAGCGTTTATCATAGGTTGTGAAGAACAGGTAGTTATTCCTATGTAATTTATTTATTATGAAAGAGACGATAGATCATTGCGCTAATACTATAGGGAGGTTTCGTCAAATGAATACTAAACATCTTTCTCTACCTGAAGCATATGCTGAGACAACGTACCCTTTGGGAGGTCATTCTGGCAGAAGTGTACAGATGCTTACAGATGCACTGAAACAGATAGATGCAAGCATACAAAGTGACAAGTATGGCGGTGGCCCAATCATTGAAGATTTTGAACGGAAAATGGCAGATTATTTAGGAAAAGAATCTGCTGTATTTTTTCCTAGCGGCACGATGGCCCAGCAGATCGCACTCCGCATATGGTGTGATGAAAAACAGATCAAAAGGGTAGCTTATCATCCGCTATGCCATCTTGAAATTCATGAGGAAGATGGACTTAAGGAACTTCATCATATTGAATCTATTCTCCTTGCCGATGAGCTCCGGATCATTACACTCGAAGATGTACATAACATGCCTGATGATATAGCCTGTTTGCTGCTTGAACTTCCTCAAAGAGAAATAGGAGGAGTGCTCCCGACCTACGAGGAACTGGAGGCAATCTCCTCATACTGTAGATCCAAAGGGATAAAGCTACACCTTGATGGAGCAAGACTTTTTGAAGTAATGCCATACTATCAGAAGACAGCTGCTGAAATCTGTTCTTTATTCGATAGTGTGTATGTCTCTTTTTATAAAGGAATCGGAGGCATTG
Organism: Paenibacillus sp. Marseille-Q4541; assembly: GCF_018310695.1. Lineage (GTDB taxonomy): Bacteria > Bacillota > Bacilli > Paenibacillales > Paenibacillaceae > Paenibacillus. The sequence goes on from NZ_JAGXCY010000011.1 coordinate 92,775, forward strand.
CGGGTGCGATCCTCGCAGGAGAAACGGAATTCACGATTCAATCGAAGGTATGGAAAAGAAGGCACGGCGGAGATTTGATTAGTCTTTATCCTTATATTATTAGTTCTGATTATTATTTTGATATGCGGATTGGCAAAATGGAATCTTATTATAAGGCTGCTGTTGAACTGGCTGGCTTGTATCAAACCTGTAAAGGAGTAACAACAAAGCCTGAAATCCCTGTGTCCAATATGTTTCATCTTCATTTTCTTCAACCAATGGAGAAGGTGGAACCTCTTCTTATGGAAGTTTACGAACAATCCGGTGTCGGGTTGGTACCTTATCTAAAGGTAGTAAACGAGGAAGAGTGCTCCTGTGAAATGACGATGGGCGATCGTTATCTGGAGACACCGAGTGATAAAGTACAGTTAGCTATTCAATTGTTACATGAGAAGATGAAGGTTCTCTTTGAGGGTCAAAAGTAGTATGAAAAATAAAGTGCAAAATACCGTCCCTTTAGGTGACGGTATTTTTTTCGGTTGATATCCTTCAGAAACGCCCCCCCTTTTTTCACTATTCATGTTAGAATTTAGAAGGGAAAGAGAGCGGTTACATTATTCATCTCATATGTTCAATTTAGAGTAGAAGGAGTGTAATATAAAATGACCAAAACGATGAAGGATCAGATGAATTCTGCAAATGCTAAAGTATGGGCTGATACTGCCTTTCAAAAAACGGTTGAAAAAGCACTCATTACCACAAAGCGAATTGGTGCAAACTTCCCTCATGCGAGTCAAAAGGGTACCTATGTACTTGAAGATCCTGCATGGTGGACGGCTGGATTCTGGCCAGGTTTATTGTGGGTTCTATATGAAGGAAGCGGGGAAGAAACATTTCGCAACATTGCAGAACAATGTGAGGAGCAGCTGGACAAAGTACTGGATGGTTATGATCGTCTAGACCATGATATCGGATTTATGTGGACCTTGACCAGCCTGGCTAACTACAAGCTACAAGGTGGTGAGGTATCACGTCGGCGCGCATTCAAAGCTGCGAATTATTTAATGGCAAGGTTTAATTTGAAAGGAAATTACATAAGAGCTTGGAATCCGTGGACACCGCAAGAGTCTAACACGGGACTAGCTATAATTGATTGCTCTATGAATGTGCCTCTACTCTACTGGGCTTCTCGGGAAAGTGGGGATCCAAGATATGCACATGTTGCTAATGCACATATGAATACAGTGGTAGATCATTTCATCCGGCCTGATGGATCTGTTCGTCATATTGTGCGGTTTGATCCAGATACAGGGGAAGTCGCTGAATACATCGGTGGCCAAGGATATGCACCAGAATCAGCTTGGTCACGAGGTAATGCATGGGCACTATATGGTCTTGCTCTTACATATCATCATACGGGAAATTCCTTATACTTGAACGCATCCAAACAAACGGCTCACTTCTTTCTTTCACAGCTTCTGGAAGACGCTGTTCCAGCCTGGGATTTCCGTGCACCAGAGGAGTCCAGGCATCTCAAAGATTCTTCAGCAGGGGCATGTGCCGCTTGCGGGCTGTTACTTTTATCCACACTAGTTCCTGAATCGGAGGGGGCAACTTACCAGCGTGCGGGTGAGCGTATCTTAGAGTCACTCTATACCAGCTATAGTACATTTGATCATCCTGAGGAAGAAGGTTTGATTATGCACGGTACAAGTCATTATCCTCATCAGCAAAATGTAGATGTTCCTTTAATCTACGGGGATTATTTTTTTGTAGAGGGTCTCGCTAGGCTGAAAGGCAATCATCATATTTTTTGGGAATAGAAGATTTTGAGTTGTAAGGATATAGTAAGAGTCAGAGGAATTGTATGATTTTACCTCCGGCTCTTTTTTGCATGTTATAATTGGAAAAAAATAAAAGGTGGAGTCCTCATGACGATACATACTGAACATACTCACCGCACATGGCGCGCTACAAAATTGGACCATCTAGGTTCATCCATTTTTGCAGAAGTGGCAAGCTGGAAAGAGGAAGCAAAGACAAAGGGTAAGGATATTATTGACTTAGGTATAGGCAGTCCTGACCAAGGACCGTCTCTCATCATACGAGAGTCGTTAAGCAGGGAAGTCCTGAAAGAGGAGAACTACGCTTACCCCAAATCAAGCGGAAGTGAATCATTTCTAAACAGTGCAGCGAAGTGGATGTCCCACCGCTTTCAGGTAAAGGTTAATCCGAATACGGAAATCGTATCCTTGATGGGTTCACAAGATGGACTCGCTCATCTGGCTCAGGCAATCTGTAATCCAGGGGATCTCGCTATGGTTCCAAACCCTGGGTATCCCATTTATGCTGGTTCACTCGCTATTGCAGGGGTAAGACCCTTTGAAATTCCGCTTAGGGAACAAAATGATTTTATGCCGGACCTTGAATCTATTCCTGATGAAATATGGGATGAGGCTGTATTTATTTTGCTAAGCTTTCCTGGCAACCCCATTGCAGCCCCAGCAGATCAGCATTACTTTGAGAAGTTAATAGCCAAAGCGAAGAAGTGGAATGTACTCATTGTGCACGATATGGCTTATTCGGAGATGGGGTTTGATGGTTATGAGCCGATGAGCATTTTAAGTGTACCGGGAGCCATGGACATCGCTGTTGAGTTCCATTCCTTCTCCAAAAGTTTCAATATGGCAGGCTGCCGAATTGGTTTCCTTGTTGGTAATGAACAGGCTATTCAGTCTCTAAGAGATTTAAAAGGAAATATCGATTACGGCGTTTTTGAACCGGTTCAACAAGCGGCAATCACGGCTTTAGAACATGCCATATCCGAGGGAGAAGATTATGTTGGTGTTGCCCCTCTATACGAAGCACGCCGTAATGTGTTCATTGATTCTCTTGCTAATGAAGGTTGGGAGATTCCGAAACCTTGCGCAACGATGTTTTTATGGGCGGCACTTCCGGGGCCATTTCGTGAACAACCGAATCGATGGAACTCGCGTTCTTTTGCTAGGGAACTACTGCTCCATAGCGGGGTAGCTGTCATTCCTGGAGATGCGTTCGGTACGGAAGGCGAAGGTTATGTACGTATTGCACTTGTACAGGATCAGCAGCGTTTAGAGGAAGCTGCAAGAAGAATCGGACAATTTATACGTAGCTACAGCTAAAATTTTTTTGGATGATCAAACTTAAGATAGAGGTGCTAACTTATGAATCATACAATGATGACATTTAACCTTCGGTATAACGAACCACGGGATGGAGTCAACAGCTGGCCAAATCGAGTTAACCAGGTAGCGGAAGTGATCTCATCCCATAAGGCATCCGTCATTGGTACGCAAGAAGGGCTATATGAAATGCTAAATCAACTTCAAAGCAACTTACCTGGATATGCTTGGCTGGGCAGCGGCAGATTGGGTGGGGAAAAGGATGAGCATTGTGCCGTTTTGTATAACACGTTGCTGCTCGAAGCACTAGAGGATGGACAGTTCTGGTTGTCTGAAAGCCCTGATCAAGCGGGATCTATCAGCTGGAATAGTGGTTGTCCGCGGATTTGTACGTGGGTTCATTTTCGTGAAAAGGACACGGGATCGGAATTTGTTTTTTACAATACGCATTTGGATCACCTTAGTCATGAGGCAAGAATGCAAGGAGCGAAGCTTCTGACGAAAGAGATTCAACAGCAACAGGAAGGTAAGTATCTTCCAATCATCTTAACAGGAGATTTCAACAGTACACCTGATGATCAAACCATTCAATTTTTGAGAGGAGAACTAGATCTATCAGGTGAGCGGTCGCAGTTAAAAGATACGTTCCTTTCAACCCACAGTAAAGAAAATATCGGAGGCACGTTCCATGATTTCAAGGGAGGAACAGATGGAGAACTTATTGATTATATTTTCGTGAGCCAAGATTGGGATGTTCATTCCGTGCTCGTCGATAGACGATCATTTGAAGGACGGTATCCATCCGACCATTATCCCGTTGTAGCGAACCTCTCTATGAAAAGCTAAGATGAATTACTCATCCATATACTTCCGCATTACTGAAAGAGGCTGTCTGGTAAGGTTTATTTTAAGAAAAGTCTCTACCTTTCCCTTATGAGTAGCAATATTTAAAATAAGGGTAAGGGGTAGTAAAGGAGTGATTGCTGTGAATGAAAGTATAGATGGAAAAAGAATCCAAATCGAAGAACTGGCTAAGAAGCACGGTATTCGAGTGAAGCGCGAAACTTTAAAATTTAATGAATCAGGGATGGATTTTCAAGTCGTATACGGGCAGGATGAACAAGGGAATGAATGGGTGCTTCGGATTCCAAGACGAGATGACGTCATGCCAAGAACGGTTGTAGAGAAAAGAGCGTTAGATCTCCTTCAATCCATAAACCTGAATTTTGAGATTCCGAACTGGTCCGTCTATGAGAATGATCTTATCGCATATCGAAAGCTGTCGGGCACACCAGCTGGAACCATTGACCATCATATTCATGATTATATTTGGGAAATGGATGAAAAGCATGTTCCAGACGCCTATCATAGGTCGCTAGGACATATCCTAGCGAAACTTCACAAGATACCCAGAACAGAAGCGGCAGGAGCCGGGTTGGCAGTGCATACTTCGGAAGAAGTTAGGTCACTTATGGCGGAACGAATGGACGTGGTTAAGAAACAATACGGAGTAGTCGATTCGCTCTGGAATAGATGGCAAGCTTGGATTAATAACAAAGAGATGTGGCCGTTAGAAACAGGGCTTATTCATGGAGATATTCATGCTGGTCATACATTGATTAATGCTCAAGCAGAAGTGACAGGTCTGATCGATTGGACAGAAGTGAAAGTAACGGACTGTTCAAGGGACTTTATTTTTCATTACAAGGCTTTTGGAGAGAAAGATCTTGAGAGGCTTATTAAGCATTATAAAGAAGCGGGTGGTTATACCTGGGCTTTAATGAAGGAACATATTATAGAACTGGTTGCCAGTTATCCAATTGATATTGCGGAATATGCCCTGCTTTCTGGTTCCAAAGAAATGGAGCAAATGGCGATAGACGCTCTTTATAATAAGTAATCAGTAGGGTATGATGTGAGAATCCTGAATATAGGGTTCTTTTTTTTGTTTTAATGGTATATCAACTTTTTTGATAGATATCGTTCTATATCATTGAATAGAGGGGGGCATTTCATATGAAAAGAATCATCATTGGAATGACTTGTATCCTAATTATTATGTTAGGATTAACTTTTCGTTCAATACCATTTATCGGTGATTTTTTATGGGCTGTACTCATTTTCTTTTTGTTCTCATTTGTTTTCTTACATGTTCCCCGTCTTTATAAACTATGGATACCTTTATTGTTTTGTTATGTAATAGAGTTCTCTCAGTTATATCATGCACCGTGGATCAATATGCTTCGTGAAGATGCTTTTCTCCAGTTGATCTTAGGTCATGGCTTCTTCGGTGTGTCCGATCTAGTTGCTTACACTTTAGCGATTGTTATATCCTATATTGTTAGCGGGCTAATTAAACAGAGGTGGGAATCTAAACCGCAGGATAACATTATAGAAATATAGACATAACGGTAATTTTTAAAGTAGACTAAAAAGAGAGGCAACATGACAATGCGTGGTTAGGAAGAAAATAATTAGTAGTCATATAAAATATTCGTTCAAGTCTCTCTATTCTAACAGGAAGAATCCTTACACATTTCTTGGATTCTTTTTTTTGTGAGTTTGTTTGCGATCCGTATGTAAGATTTCTTTTACTTTATTGGAACTATGTAAGAACGCTTTATTAAACGGAGGAGAAGTGAAAGATGTTTAACAAACCGAAATTTACAATCGGCGCTAAAATTATGATTGGTTATTTCATTATACTCGTATGCCTCGGTACCTCTATTTTTTTATTGGCCAACCGGATTTCATCGATGCAATACGAAATGAATTTTATTGTTGATCATGACATTGAGGTACATAATCTGACCAATAAGATTGAGAAGAACGTGCTGGATATGGAAACAGGTCAAAGAGGGTTTGCATTAACAGGCGATGAGAAGTATTTAATTCCATATGAATCGGCTAGGTCTGCATGGGAATCAGATTACAAAAATTTGTATGAGCTGATCACAGATAATCCAAGTCAACAAGATGAGCTCAATAAGATTAGAGAGAATATTAAAGAATGGATTGAGACTGCTGGGCAACCTGTGATCACAATGAAGAGACAAAACCAGAATCAAGAGGTTATTGCATTTTACGAAGCAGATCCAGGTAAGCAAATAATAGATCAATTACGGCTACAACTTGATGATTTTCGAAATACAGAAAAAAACCTAACCAAGATTCGTATAGCTGATTTAGATCAAAAGAATGCGGAATTTAGAATCGTACTATACGTAGCTTTATTTATTTTGATCGTTCTATCTGTAGTGTTGTCTACTTTCATCTCCAGATCGATTGTACAAACTATTAAACAAGTTATATCCGCTATAACGGATATTGCTTCTTCAGAAGGAAGTCAAAAGTCAAAACGGATCAATGTAAAAAGCAAAGACGAGATAAGGGATCTGGGTGAGGCAACCAATCGATTGCTCGAACGCCATGAGAACGAAAACTGGCTGCAGACAAGCATTGGGGAAGTAGCTGTATCTTATCAGGGAGCATCTGAATTATCAGATCTTTCGCATGCTTTCACAACAAAAATTGCTCACTTGTTAGAGGCATCCTATGGGGTCTTCTATCTTCGTTCAGGGAATTACTTAATAAAGACTGCATCCTATGCAGCTTCTGGACCAGAAGCGGGTACGGAACAATTCCAGATGGGTGAAGGGTTAGTAGGACAAGCAGCTCTTGAGAAGAGAATAATAACGCTGGATTCGGTTCCTGACGATCATGTCAGAATTGCAACTGGACTTGGATATTCCGCGCCAAATAGTATTTTGATCATCCCGATTGAGTACAAAGGTGAAGTTCAGGGTGTGATCGAATTCGCTTCGTTACATCCATTTTCTGATCTTCAACTGAAACTTGTAGATCAGATCAGAAGTACGATAGGAATTGCCATTAACAGTGTGCTATCTCAAATGGAAGTGAAACGTCTACTAGAGGAATCTCAGGTGATGTCAGAGGAACTCCAAGTTCAAACTGAAGAACTGAAGACCCAGTCAGAGGAGCTCATTTCACAACAAGATGAGATGAAGGCGTCCAATGATTCCTTGAAGCGCTCAGAAGAACGTTTACAACGCCAGCAAGAAGAACTGGAGCAAAATAACCTGGATCTGACACAACGTACAGAGCAAGTAGAAGCACATATGCGCAAAATCGAAGAAATTAAGGAACAAATAGAGAAGCAAAATTATGTTTTGGAGAAACAGGCTTCGGATTTAATTACAGCTTCCAAGTATAAGTCCGAATTCCTTGCCAATATGTCACATGAACTGAGAACACCGCTTAATAGTTTGCTTATTTTATCTGAAATTTTGATGAGCAACAAGGAAGGGAATTTGACGACGAAACAAGTTGATTTTTCTCGGACGATTCATTCCTCAGGTAATGATCTGCTTCGTCTCATTGACGATATTCTTGATCTATCCAAAGTTGAGGCTGGTCAAATGAAAGTAGAAATGGAACCCGTACTTCTTGACGATCTGAAAGAAACCTTATGGCGTAGTTTCCAGCCTGTGGCGCTTAAGAAGCAAATTGAATTCCATATTCATATGGAAGAAAATCTTCCTGATTCGATCATTACTGATTCGCATCGTTTACAGCAGATATTAAAAAACTTATTATCCAATGCGATTAAATTTACTAGCAACGGTTCAGTAACTTTAAGTTTGAGCCGTACCCATCACACAATTCCTTTTGTTGAGCATTCCACCCAAAGTAATATGATTACGTTCACTGTTGAGGACACGGGAATTGGGATTCCACTTGATAAAAGAGACACCATTTTCGAAGCGTTTCAACAGGCGGATGGATCAACGAGCCGCAAATATGGTGGCACGGGTCTCGGTCTGACCATTAGCAGAGAACTCGCTTCCTTGATCGGTGGTTATATCGAATTCGATAGTGTGGAAGGCAAGGGGAGCACATTCACTTTGTATGTTCCAGAATTACAGACTGCAGGCCATGTTACTTCACAGGAGATTGCTGTGTCAGATACGGTGCAGGTGGAAAGTAAGGTTTCGGAAAATGTGCTGGTTCCTCATATTGAAATTTCCAATCCGGATTTACTGAGCGATGAGGATTTGAAAGACGACCGTCATCATCTTGCGCCAGGAGATCGAGTCATTCTGATTATTGAAGATGATGAGAATTTCGCTGAAATTATGCTGGATATCGCGCGTTCCCGCAATTTCAAAGGGATTGTAGCATTGCAGGGAGATAAGGGGCTAGCTCTTGCACATGCTTATAAACCAGATGCCATTATGTTAGACATTCAGCTCCCTGTTATAGACGGTTGGACGATTCTGGAAAGAATAAAACAACATCCTGAACTCCGCCATATACCGGTCCACATCATATCGGTAGTTGATGAGTCTAAGCAAGGCCTAACAATGGGGGCAATGGCTTATCTGAAAAAACCAGTAAACAAAGACCAGATCGAAGACGCTCTGAGTCAGATTGAATCGTTTATTAATCGGGATCTAAAACGCCTGCTTATTATTGAAGATGATGATGTGCTCAGGGAAAGTATGGTTGAACTGATTGGACATGACGATGTTGCTATCACTGCGGTATCGACTGGGGCAGAAGCTTTGAGAGAGCTGGACAGAGAGCATTTTGATTGTATGGTTATGGATTTGGGACTATCCGATATTTCAGGTTTTGATCTGCTTGACCAAATTCGCCGGAATGAAAATTTGAAACAGCTGCCGATTATTATCTATACGGGTAAAGAATTAGACATGAGAGAAGAAATTGAACTTAAAAAATATGCAGAGAGCATTATTGTGAAAAATGTAAAATCACAAGAACGTCTATTTGATGAAACTGCTTTGTTCTTGCACCGGGTTGAAGCTAATTTGCCGGAAGATCGCCGCAATATTCTGAAAAAATTATATAATAATGAAGATGCATTAGAAGGAAAACGAATTCTACTTATTGAAGATGATATTCGTAATATTTTCTCACTTGTGAGTGTACTTGAATCATACAATTTAAGTGTCACTTTTGCGGAAAACGGCCGGGAAGCTTTGGAAGTACTGAAACAAGATCCGAATTTTGATCTGATACTCACCGATATTATGATGCCGGAAATGGACGGTTATGAGACGATGAGGGCGATTCGTTCTATGGAGGAATTCCATTCGCTTCCGATTATTGCTCTCACCGCAAAAGCAATGAAAGAAGACCGTCAACGTTGTATTGATGCAGGTGCTTCCGATTATATTAGCAAACCAATTGATGTAGAGAAACTGCTTTCCCTACTGAAAGTATGGCTATACACATAGAGGAGGAAGCAATGTTCTCAAACGTGAATGACAATATTAAAAATTCTCCTTTCGTTCATAATTCGCTTGAGAGAGAGAAAGTTGAGATCGAATTACTTTTACAAGCGATCTATCGAATGTACGGTTATGATTTTCGAAATTATGCTTATGATTCGATAGCGCGTAGAATCCGCCATGGAATGAATTCCTTAGGTGAAGAATCAATATCTACATTAATTGCACAAGTGATCCATCACCCAGAACGGATGCAACAATTACTCCCTTTCTTTTTCGTGAATGTAACCGAGATGTTTAGAGATCCTTCGATGTTTCTCGCATTTCGAAAAAGAATAGTTCCTTATTTGAAGACTTACCCCCATATTCGAATATGGCATGCGGGTTGTTCTACTGGAGAAGAAGTATTATCGATGGCGATCTTACTGAAAGAGGAAGGGCTCTATGATAGAGCCCGAATCTATGCAACCGATATAGATGAAGCAGCTTTAGAAAAGGCGCAAGACGGTATCTTTCCATTACGAAATATGAAGCTCTACACGCAGAACTATATACAAGCAGGAGGAACGAAAGAGTTCTCCGATTATTACACAGCGAGGCATGATTCCGTTAAATTTCAATCCGACTTAATGAAAAATATTGTGTTTGCTCGTCATAATTTAGTGACAGACCAATCGTTTAATGAATTCAATGTTATTTTTTGCCGCAATGTGATGATTTATTTCAACAAGCTTTTACAAAGCAGAGTTCATACTCTTTTTCATGAGAGTCTAGCCCCGCTTGGGTTATTGGTCCTTGGAGATAAAGAATCGATGCTCTTCAATGAGCATACTCGTTATTATGAGGCTGTTGATGAAGATGAGAAGATATACCGGAAAATGAAATAAACATAGTCTATACTAGATGAAAAGCGATCGGTACCGTTCCGGTCGCTTTTTTTTGTACATAAGCTTATTTTTCAGAAGCAAAATCGACAATACTATTCAATGTTATTTATTGGAGGCGATTCGTTGTTACAAAATACCTGGTATCTACATTACTGGGTATTTTTTCTTGATTAAAGGTAAAATTTGTATTACATTATACATAGATAAACGATACATAGATATCCGATGTATAGAGATAAGGAGATGGCAATTTGTCTGTGAACAAGGAACTCCTTAAAGGGAGCACAGTAATTTTATTGCTGACCGTATTAAATGAACGAGAGATGTATGGTTATGAATTAATTAAAGAAATTGAGAAGAAGTCTGATCAGGTGTTTGTGATGAAAGAGGGCACATTGTACCCCATACTTCACACACTCGAGTCAGAAGGCTTACTGAACTCTTATTGGAGTCAGCAGGATGGTCGTAAACGCAAATATTATCAGATTACAGACGAGGGTAAGAGTCAACTGCAGGAAAAGACAAAAGAATGGGTTCGGTTCCGTACCGCAGTAGATACTGTGATTGGGGAGGGAGGATAACGTGCACAACCGTGATGCTAATGAAGTAGTTAATGATTTTTTGGATCAAGTATGTAGTCATATCAAGGCAAAGAAGATGCGGCCAGAGATTCGTGAGGAGTTAAAGAATCATATTGAAGAGCGGATGGAAGTACTACAACTCTCAGGGAATTCTCAGGCAACCTCGGCACTGACTGCTATCGATGAAATGGGATCTCCAGATCTTATAGGCAGAAGTCTGAATGACACGCATAAACCGTTGCTCAATTGGAAACTGCTACTCCTTGTAGTATTCATTTCGTTGATTGGGGTTCTGGGTGCAAGCAGCATTCAAGTCTCTGGTTCATCTATGATAAGTGATCTTATACCAAGAAAATCAACTCAGATGGTGATAAGTTTCTTATTTCTTATTGGTTTTTATTTCTTCGATTATATTAAGCTTCAAAAGTACTCCAATGATATTTTTCTGGTCGTATTATTCATGAATGTTGTAGTGCTATCACAAGGAGAAATGATTAATGGTGTAAAAGGTTTCCTGGCATTAGGTCCTATTAGTATAAATATGCTATATGTTTCTGTATTATTGCTCTTGCTGGCCCTAGCAGGAATGAAGCCAATAAAGCAGATGGGATGGAAGGGCATCATATTCCAACTTGGTTACAGAGGAGTTATCCCTCTCTCGTTATTCACTTACATAGGAAATTCTGTTCTTTACGGCGGAATGTACTTGGCTGGGTTTATTATGATAACGTGGCTAACCAAAAAGAATGCTAAGCAGTTTATCGTATTCACGGTGATTTCAAGCTTGGCTATGTTTTATTTTATGATTCCTCATCTGAATACACTTAAGGAAAGATTCCTGACTTATCTTGATCCAGTAGGAGAGATCGCCTACCTTCAGATGAAAACGATGGAAGTCATTCGTTCGGCGGGTTGGTTTGGGCATGGATTTGCATCTAATAATCCTAATCTCCTCCATGTACAGAGTGATTCTCTATTTCCTTATTTGATCTATTGTTTTGGATGGAGTTTTGGTTTAATTACCATCATTCTAATTGGTTTGTTTCTTGCATATGTAGCTCAATTACTATTTCAGATCCAAGAATCATACGGAAAACAACTTGTTTATGTTGTAGTATTCTTTTTTAGTTTGAGGTTTATTTGGCCTGTATTTATGGCATTTGGATGGTTACCTTTTGTTAGCATGGAGCTCCCTTTTATCGGTTACGGAGGAAGTAATCAATTCATTGATTCAGCAGCGATTGGACTGATTCTCTCGATTTATCGACAGAAAAATATGATTCCGGACCCTGCATTTGATACAACGAAACTGTCTTCATAAAGTGATAAAAGGAGTACTTCATGATGAAGTACTCCTTTTATTTTTGAGTTGCATTTACAGCCATATAGCTGGTTTCATTTCTGAATTTGTTCTATGTCTGGTATATATTCCAGAATATCACCTGGCTGACAATCGAGTGCTTTACATAAGGCATCTAGTGTAGTGAAACGAATGGCCTTCCCATTCTCATTTTTGAGAATCGATAAATTCGCCGGAGTAATACCAACCAACTGAGAAAGTTGATTTAGAGACATTTTTCGTTCAGCCATGACTACATCTAACTTAACACGTATCATTGTGATCGCCTACTTACCATTAGATTGTATTTTTGTTTTCTTCGACAGCGTGGACGGCACTTTTTAGAGCGGAGGCAAATAGGATAAGTATGAATCCGCTTATAAGGCTATCCCAATACGAGAAGTCCGTGAATACCATATCCGCATTGACAATCTCGAGTTCTTGTAAAGCTTGTTTCAATAGATAGCCATCAAGATAAACAAATGCGGTTCCGAGGATCAGATTAACCATACCTAGTTTATAAAGGATGGGTACATTCTCTTTCATGAATAAACCGTCCTTATTAAGGTTCTTAAGAAATTTGCTCAAATACCAGAGAAAAAGAAGCGCCGTTCCAATGGATAAGATACCGGAAGCAAAGGACAGAGCAAGAAAAGAGGTGCTGCTGTAAAGTTCAGGCTCCTCATAAAAGTAAAGATCAGCATAGCTGAATATCGGTTCAAAAGGACCTAGAAAGGTTGTAAAAGAACTATCCTGAAACCACAGATGAGCTACATGTTCTCCCACAATAAAAATACCAACGAGGGCTGTGAGGTAAAATAAAATCATGCATAGAATGGAGCCTGCTTTAAATAATTTTTTCGATTTCAACATTGAATAAATCTCCTTTTGAAGCATCAAATGTAATATAAAATATGATAAACTTTTGGATTTCGTAAATCAATATAAATTTATCGATAAACAATAAAACTATATTGAAATACAAAAGTATACCTGTTACATTGTAGATATTACATAATCCCAAATTGTGCGACAGGTCAGGAGTGAAATGATGCATACACCAATTCCAGAACCGCAAAATCTTTTATCCAAAGATGCAATAAAGGTTTGGATGATCAAAGAAACGATAGAGAATATAATCGCTTTTATTATACTAGGCATTTTGATATATCTGGACATCAGGTTCTCTTGGGTTGTATGGATTGGATGGATTTTATATGGACTCGCGGGTATTTCAATTCTAGTTGCCATCTGGTCTATTTTTATTAGACCGTATGTTCTTTATCATCGGTGGAGATATGATGTATCTTCTGAATTTTTGCAGCTGAAGTTTGGAACGATGACGGAAGTCAATCAACTGGTGCCAATGACGAAGATCCAAGCTGTATCTACAAGGCAAGGTCCACTATTGCGAAAATATGATCTATACGCCATAGATATTGAAACGATGGGTTCTTCTCATAAGATTCCTGCATTGCCTAAAGAGGTAGCTCTGGAGCTAAGAGATAACATTGCGCATTTCGCTAAGATTAAAGAGGTGGATGAATGAGTAAACCACAGCGATATCATCCTCTTACGATGCTACTGGAACTGTGGAATGTATTTAAAAGTTCCATTTCTATTATCATTTTTCTCTTTATTATTCAAGTCAATTCCAATTCTAACTTCATTACTTATGGAAGGTATGCTTTCTATGCGGCAATTGTTATTACGCTCATTGTCATCCTATGGAAATGGCTAACAAGTGAATACCTGCTAGATGATGCGGCATTTCATCTCCAGCATGGAATGCTGACAAAAACGAAAAAAACAATTCCATTCTCCAAAATTCAAAATGTACAGCGTCATTCTTCCTATTTTCATCGTATCTTTAACGTAACTTCGATTCGATTTGAAACCGGGATGAAAGGCGATGATGCAGCCGTAGTGTTTCGTGTGCTTACCAAAGCAGAAGCGAACTCACTTGAACAGCATCTACATCAAAGTCTTACAAGCAAAACAGTCCGAGACCATGATGATCCCTCATCACAAGACTTAGCTTCCTCTGAAATATTGTGGACTGGACAATCAAACTTAGGTCAGGATGAACAGACTGCGAATGTAACAGGGAATGTAATAGAAGAACAGCATCATGAAAATATAGGATTGATGAGTCATGGAGAAGTGGATCACGGGAAAAAGAAAACCATCCACTACACATCAACTAAAAAGGAACTGTTCAAGGCTTCTTTTATTTCCCTTAGTTTCTTTGTATTGATCCCTATCGTAGGTTCCATCTATTCGTTTATAAAAGATTGGATTAATATCGAAGAGGAAGCGGAGAGTGTTTTCTCTAATGTCATTCAATCTTGGTGGCTAATAACCATTGTCATTCTGGGTCTGCTTGTGATATCAGCGGGTCTTGGTATTGTAACGACTTTTCTTAAATATGGTAAATATGAAATATCATCCGATGAAGATCGAATCTATATTTCCAAAGGCCTAGTGGAGCAAAGTACTTTTTCTATCTCCAAAGAAAAGGTGCAGGCAATTGACATTTCACAATCGTTTTTGAAAAGGTGTATGGGACTGGCTGAAGTGAAGCTCACAACAGTAAGTCTAACAGGGGATACTTCTAAGGAAGTGAATTCACTTTATCCTTTTTTGCCTGTCAAGGAAGCGTACTCCCTGATTTCTGAGTTATTGCCTTCTTATAGAGTGATTGAGGAAATGGAGAAACTTCCCCGCAAGTCTTTATGGATTCGAATGTTTAGACCAAGCTGGCTGTGGATCATCGTTACGGTCGCGCTGTATTACATTGATCCTTCCTTATTTGGATATGATCTTTCTTGGTGGATTCTTTCTGTCGTGCTTCTTATATGGATCTACTTGTGGCGTATACTAGATTTCTGGAACACAAGATATGTCATGGATGAGGAATTCATTCAGCTCAGAAGTGGTGGATTTGGGACGCATCTGTTCATCTCCAAGCGGGACAAAATTATAGAAGTAAAAGTAACTCGGGGATATGTTCAACGATTATACGGTGTTGCTACCATCCATACATTAAATAGACCGGCCCTTTCACAAGAGATCAAGGATGTGCCGCTAAAATCAGCAGGTCATTTCTATAGCTGGTATGTGAAACGAGGAGAGAACATTAAAACAGAATAAACAATAATAGACCGTCAATCATTCAAAATGGTTGATGGTTTTTTTATCATTACTTAAGCTAGACTGAGTAAAGATCTGTATGATAATATGGGAACACACGATCTGGTTTGATGTTGGTAGGACCGATAGTGTTACTTAAATATCGTGTTTTGCAAATAAATCCTTGAGCAGTTCATCCGCTGTTCCTTCAGAAGTGGAGACATTTTAACACTCCTTTGATAGGAAGGGATTTGTTATAATGGAAGCGTGATGGAGGTACAGACGGTATGGATAATAATACGAATGATAATGAACGAATAACGAAACAACCTAATAAAGATCCAAAACAGTCCATTCGAACCGATAAGGAGATACGGTTTGCGGAGTATGAGTGGACGGATGAAGAGAAGGAAGCGGATATACCAAAGCGAGAAGATGCTCTTCGGAATAACACCGATCACGAGACGGAGATACAAGATCTTTCGTATGTACCGATTGACTCGGATTGGGACGGGCTTGATTTTCTGGATGATATGCAGGTGGAAGACTGGAACAGTTGGGATGAGGGATCTAGTGAAGATTCTTTCTCGATAAAGAAAGGGAAAAGAATCACTACACCTTCACCTATATATGACAGATCTATAGATCCTGCTTTTGATATAGATAAAGTAAAACCACTGGAAATGCCTAAGGAAGATGCTAAGCTAAGTGGAAATCGGGTGGTGGCTCCTCAAACATTTGATCGTGATGCCAATTGGGAGAAGCAATTTATGTTCCTTACACGCGAGCAGACGTTTGTGAAGCAAGCCAGAGAATTTGAATCCATGACTTGTTCAGAAGCGGCATTTGTTTCATACCGAGCTTACTGGCCGACTTATGAGCAAATGTCTCCAGCTCAGAAGAAATGGTATTTCTACTGGCGTAAGGAAGTAAAACTGGGCAGATATCCGGATACTGATTTATCGTATCTATTCCTATACATTTATGAACTGATTCATGGGGTAGGTTGGTCTACTCCTGAGGAAGGGCTCGCCTTGCTCGATGAAGTCTGGTTTGGTTATGGACAGCGAGAGAAAAAAATCGATGTTTATATGCGTGAATGGTTATATGATTTCTGTCTTGTACATGGGCTTGAAATGCCATATACAGAGCTCATGGACAAACTTCCGCGGAAGATGTCTGATGAGTTGAAAGAGCGAGAGTGGATGCGCAGGTTTACAGCTGATCCCGTTCTTTTGACATGGGATTTGCTGTTTATGCTGATTGATTACGATGCAGAACAAAGCCGATTTTTCAAGGAACAAGGCCGTAAAGATATGAAATCTTATGCACCTAAGGTGATTGCTTTAGTCGACCGTTACTGGATGAAAAGGAAAGGGACACGCTTGATAGATAGATTCCAGCCTCAGATAGTAACAAGAAAGAGAGCGTTGTTCCGCAGTGCAGTATATGATCATGATTTTTACGGACGACACATGGAAGTTAAGGTGACTCCGATCAGCGAGTATGCTCCACTCCGCGCTTATTTAACGCAGCTTGTTCGTTTTACGGAAAATAAGCTGCGTGAATTTGCCGGTTTTAAGGGGCGACTTCGCGGAGTACAACTAGAATCCGAGGTAGAGGAGCTAATATCTCGCTATTTAACAAAAGAAATAAAAGAACGCGAAGTAAACACAGCCAAGGCTGCTCGTCCAGCAGTAACCATTAACACGAAGAAGTTAAGACGTTTACAGGAAGAGTCGGAAGAAGTTCGTGATATGCTGATGACGGATTATGAAATGACGGAAGCTCCTTCAGGGGAAGAGAGTCACGGTGATCCTGCGAAGGTAGAAGTTACATCGAATCTGCGGACCTACAAAGATGGGGAAAAACAAAAAAGTAGATCAAAGGTCCAAGATTTACAAACGATACAAACAGAAATGGACTTTGATGCTATAGCTGATATTGGTTTTAACCGTGCGGAAGAGAACGGATTATCGTCAAGATCTAATGTTGATGAGGTAGACTTATCTAACCATCATTACAGGGATGAGAGTGATAGCGGTCAGACTGTTAGCACGAAAAGTACTCCTGATATTCGTGAAAAAGGACAGGACCCGCTTATCATGTGGGAAACAAACGATTTAGATGAAGAGTGGCAGGAATTCGTTGAACGCTTGAAACCATACCACCTGGAAGCTCTTTATACACTAAGGGAAAACAAAGGTTCTGCCGCACTACAAGCTATCGCTAATCAGGTCGGCTCTATGCCTGCTTTACTTATAGAAGAAATTAACGAAGTTTCTATGGAGATCATTGGTGATATTCTAATTGATGGTGAAGAGATAACAGAGGAATATGTACATGTACTAGAAACTTTGCGATATATAGAAGAATAGAGGTGAACAGCTTCATGAAACAACTGAAAATACCAAAGCGTTTGACGACAGCTCTCGTCAATTCTCTAACTGCAGGTGTAGTACCGCGAGTAGGACTAGAACATATTGCGGTCGGGCGTAAACCTGAAGTCGAATCGATCCTGCGAGATATGGACAATATTGCAGAAGGAGGGGCTGCTTTCCGATTAATTACAGGCAGATACGGAAGCGGAAAAAGCTTTTTGCTGCAAATGATACGAGGATATGCGATGGACCGTGACTTTGTAGTGGCAGATGCGGATCTATCTCCGGAACGTCGTCTAGTGGGGACGAAAGGTCAGGGTCTAGCAACCTATCGTGAACTGATGACACATTTGTCAACGAAGACAAGACCAGATGGCGGTGCTTTAGAGATCATGCTGCAAAAATGGATCGCTGCTCTTCAGCAGGAGATTATGAGCAGTAGTGGTCTGCGCCCTGACGATCCGGCAATGAACGAAGCGGTTGAAATGAAAATATATGCGGTCACGAATGAAATGCAAAACCTCGTTCATGGTTTTGATTTTGCTAAGGTTCTTGCAGCTTACTGGTCTGGATATAAACTCGCTGATGAAGACCGCAAAGCTGCTGCTCTCCGTTGGCTCAGGGGGGAAGTGCCTACCAAGACAGAAGCGCGCAAGGAGCTTGGTGTAGGCGTTATTATTGATGATGATAACTGGTACGACTATATGAAACTATGGTCTGAATTTGCTGCAAAAATTGGTTATAAAGGATTGCTGCTGTTCATTGATGAAGGGGTAAACCTTTACAAGATAACGAACACCATATCAAGACAGAGTAATTATGAGAAACTGCTCACGATGTTTAATGATACGATGCAGGGCAAAGCCGAGCATTTAGGAATTTACATGGGCGGGACTCCACAATTTGTTGAGGATGAACGAAGAGGTCTGTTTAGTTATGATGCCCTTCGTTCAAGACTCATTGATGGACGTTACGGAGGAGGAGCACTCAAAACCTACACATCCCCCATTTTGAAGCTGGACTTGTTATCCCATGAAGAGATTCTCATTTTGCTGCAAAAACTACGAGATATTCATGCTATGCATTTTGGATATGAAGCACAGCTACGTGATGAACAAATGATTGCTTTTATGCAAGCTGCTGTAGGGCGACTCGGTGCTGAAGAAATGCTAACGACACGTGAAGTAGTTAGAGACTTCATGGATCTTCTTCATACACTGCATCAGCATCCGCAATCGACTTTTGAAGGTTTGTTAGGCGAGAAGGAAGCTCTTTCTGCTAGCAGCAGAAAAACAGAGGGTACTTCTGCTAAAGGCGACGATCTGGATGATCTATTTTCGGAGTTTGAACTATGAGCAGCGGGCCGTTCGTGAGATTGGCACCTTTTATTCAAGAATTTATTTATAAGAAGAAATGGGAAACGCTGCGTGAAGCACAAGGCGAGGCATGCCGTGTGCTGTTTGATACGGATCATCATCTGCTCATCGCATCAGGCACGGCTTCGGGCAAAACGGAGGCGGCCTTTTTTCCTGCGTTAACTGAACTTTATAATGATCCATCAGAATCAGTTGGTATTTTATATATAGGTCCTCTGAAAGCACTGATCAATGATCAGTTTGAAAGGGTCAGTGATCTGCTAAAAGAAGGACAAGTGCCGGTCTGGCATTGGCACGGAGATGTCAGTCAAGCGGAGAAGACCAAACTGATGCAAAAACCTTCCGGGGTGCTCCAGATTACACCTGAATCGCTAGAAGGGTTACTGATGAATCGTCCAAATGCGATTCCTGCGCTTTTTCATGATCTCAGGTACATTATCATTGATGAAGTTCATGCTTTTATGGGAGCTGACCGCGGAATACAGGTCCTCTCACAGCTGAGCCGGATTCAGCGAATGACGTCTTGTTCTCCTAGAAGAATTGGGTTATCTGCTACACTGAGTGACTATGATGCTGCAGCTGGATGGCTTGGAGCGGGAACCCCGCAGTCTGTTGAGGTCGTGTCTCCTCAGGGAAGACGCAAATTGCGAATTTCCATTGACCATTTTTCATTCCCGGATGCCAGAGATGAGAAACAGGCTGAGCAACTGGAGCTAGCTAAAAAAGCCTATTACGATTATATATACGATGTGACTCACCTGAAAAAGGCGCTTGTATTTACGAACAGTCGTACCGATGCAGAATTAACAACGCTTGAACTTAGAAGAATTGCCGCAAAAAGAGAACAGCGCGATGTGTTCCACGTTCATCATGGCAGCATTTCTGCGATGCTGCGTGAAGAGACAGAAACGGCGCTTCGTACTGGACAAGGTCCGGCCGTAGCTGCGGCCACCTTAACACTGGAACTCGGGATTGATCTTGGTGAGCTGGAACGCGTCATTCAATTAGGCGCACCTTATAGCTGTTCCAGCTTCGTGCAGCGGCTTGGAAGATCAGGTCGCCGGGGAGACCAAGCTTCGGAGATGTTATTTTTGTGCCCTGAGGAAGAGGACGAGGAAGCAGAGCTTCCGGCTCGTATGCCGTGGACTTTGCTTCGCGCCATCGCAGTAACTGAATTGTATGTACGGCATAAGTGGGTTGAACCCGTCTATATTCGTAAGAAACCAGTAGGTGTACTTTATCATCAAACGATGAGTACACTCAAAAGTATGGGCGAGGCTGAACCAGCGGAACTTGCTCGTGCGGTGCTGACGTTACCGTCTTTTCGAGAGATTGAACCAGCTGAATACAAACGGTTCCTGCAATATCTTTTGGATATAGATCATATCCAGCGTACAGACGAAGGAAGTCTCATTATCGGTCTTGGCGGGGAAAAGATCGTAAATAACTATCGATTCTATGCGGTATTTAAAGACGATGAAGAACATGTTGTATACAACGGGTCAGAAGAAATCGGCTCCATTACGACCGTCCCGCCTCCAGGATATTGTTTCTCTTTGGCAGGGAAGCTTTGGAAAGTAGAAGAAGTGGACACGAAGCACAAAGCATTATATGTAAAGTCTGCTAAAGGCAAGGTGGATACGTTGTGGCTTGGTGCAGGAGGGGACATTCACACCCTTGTTATTCAGAAAATGCGCGAGGTTCTGGCGAGCAGTGATCTATATCCATATCTTACTCCCAGTGCAGAAAATCGATTGGAAAGAGCTAGAAGACTCGCTAGAGAAAGTGGTCTTCTGAAAAGTGTTGTCATTCCTGCGGGTGGAGACTCTTTCTTTATTTTACCGTGGGCTGGCAGTAAGCAGTTTCGGACATTAGAGCGAATGCTCAAGCATAATCTAGCAGGTCGTCTTGAACTTCGTTCCCTCGTTCCGATGGAACCGTACTATATGGTCGTAGCAGGTAATACAGATGACAAAGCGGTTCTAAATGCGATTCTTTCAGAACTTGAGAACAACAAGGATGCAAGTACGCTGCTTGATCCGGATGAAGCTCCTTATCTCGGTAAATATGATGAGTTTGTTTCACCACAGCTCGTCCGTACGGCATTCTATGTGGATGGACTGGATTTGGAAGGCCTGGCGAAGGTACTAAGGGAAAGACACTCTGCTGACGATTCGCCCTTCTAAAACATAGTTGATGGCACTATAGGATATTCGCAAGCTATTTTCTTCTACCTAAAAGGGACCTTCTTTTTTGTAAAGAGGGTCCCTTTTTTTTATAAGGTTAGAGAACACAAGGAACGATTGTGCGATAGGAAGTACCAGAACGGGATTGCACAACCGACCAATACAGTATAAGAGGTGCATTATGAAAAAGTATGAAAAAATGTTAGTTGCAATTCATGAACCTGATTTGAATTGTTACTCAAACAAAGGGGACTGGCTATATATTTCAAATAACAAAGATACTAAAAAAGGGCGTTTTAGATTGCCTAATTATATCCATTATTTTGTGTCAGTAAATGAACAACGGATGCCCTCTGAAATTGGTGTGATCAAAAGGATAAATAATCATATCACAGCAAATGAACTTGCCGAGCTAGATTATAAAAGCAGAAACAAAGATGTAAAGCTTCTTACTGATGAAATTGTAAAAGAATATGAATGGTTTTTACAAAAAATTAATGCTCAACCCGAACATACTCCAATGGCAGTCACTTGGTTAGAAAAAGTATTTCCTAAAAAAGAGAAAGAACTACGGTTACATAAAAAGTTCTTTACTGGATTATCAAAAGAAGAAAAAAAGGAATTGTTTGAAAGGTAGTGTTATTTTTGTTGTTGCATTTAGGGATAATGTGGATATAATAGTCACAACAGTAAAAACAAAAAGCAATGACGAGAAAGAGTAGGGAAGACACTCTTCTTTGAACAGAGAGCTCCGGCAGCTGAAAAGGAGTAAAGAAGCGTCCACCGAATATGGTCTCAGAGCTGTGCATCGAACTCTTCTTCAGAGAAGATTGTAGGCTGCACCGGGTGCGCCCGTTATCGTGCCAGGGTATAATCATCTATTAATGACATGTATCAAAAAGATGACGTACTTGTGGAGGCCGTTTTTCGTGAGGAAGCGGTAAATTGAGGTGGAAACACGTGAGCTATGCTCTCGTCCTTTAGGGGACGGGAGCTTTTTGTGTTTTATCGTAATTTACTGCGCGCAGATTAAATTGAAGGAGGAATGGAGCATGAACGTTTTCATCGGAGGCGCTTGGCCATATGCGAATGGTTCACTGCACTTGGGAAGAGTTTCAGGATTACTGACAGGTGATGTGATCGCACGTTTTTATCGTTTAACTGGAGAAAAGGTACTCTACGTATCGGGGAGTGACTGTCACGGAACACCCATTTCATTACAAGCGAATAAAGAGGGTGTATCTCCAAAATCGATTGCAGATCGCTATCACGAACAGTTTAGAGCTTGTTTTACAAAGCTTGGATTCTCATATGATTTCTACACAAGGACAGATGACCCGTTTCACGCAAAAGTAGTGCAGTCCATATTTCTTGAACTGTTGGAGAAAAAAGTGCTATATAAAAAAGCGGTAGAACAGACCTATTGTATAAATTGCGATCGTTTTTTACCTGATCGATATGTAGAAGGAAATTGTCCGCATTGTGGAAATATCGCAAGAGGGGATCAGTGTGATTCCTGTTCCTCGATTCTCGATCCACTAGAACTCCATCATCGCGTATGTAAATTGTGTAATGAAACACCGATTACTCGATTGTCAGATCATTATTTTTTATCTTTATCCTCTTTTCAGGATAAGCTGGATACCTATCTCAGCAAAGCAGAGGGTTGGAGAGAAAATGCGATCCACCTAACTGCTCGTTATTTGGAGGAAGGACTTCAGGACCGGGCAGTTACTCGTGACATCGATCTAGGTATCGATGTTCCGCTTGAGGATGGCGGTGGCAAAAAGATTTATGTATGGATTGAAGCGATAATTGGTTATCTATCAGCAAGTAAACAGTGGGCTGAGGAACAAGGTGATCCAGATCTTTGGAAGGATTTTTGGAGCGATAATGAAGTGAAGTCTTATTATGTCCACGGAAAAGACAACATTCCGTTTCATACGCTCTTATGGCCTGCTCTACTCTTGGGCTTAGGAGACTTGCATCTTCCAGATCATATCTTATCCAGTGAGTATCTAACGTTAGAAGGAAAGAAATTTTCAACCAGCAACAACTGGGCAGTCTGGGTCCCCTATATTCTCGATCATTATGATCCTGATGCTGTAAGGTATTTTCTCATTGCAAACGGACCAGAGAATCGGGACACTGACTTTTCGTGGAGAGAGTTTATCTATAGTCATAACGGAGAGCTTCTTGGCGCATTTGGTAATTTTGTTCATCGGAATCTGGTGTTCGTCAATAAAGTATACAACGATAGAATTCCAGCTGGAAACATGGAAGCGAGTATTCAAAACAAATTGGAACAGCTGTACATTAATAGTGGAGAGCTTATAAAACAAGGTCGGTTAAAGGAAGCATTGGAGTCTATCTTCAGCCTTATTCGGTCCTGCAATAAATATGTGGATGAACAGAAGCCTTGGGTACAGGTAAAAGAAGATACCGAGGCTTGTAAATCAACTCTTTTTACCTGCGTGCAGGTGATTGTAAATTTATCGGTGTTGCTTGAACCCTTCTTGCCATTTGCCAGTAACAAGATTCGCCAATTTTTTGATCTGCCTGCATCAGACATCCAATGGGGATATACCGAATTATTTGCAGGACATGAAGTAGGACCCATTGAAGTTCTTTTTCAACGGATTGACGTCAAACAAATGGAGATAGAAGTAGAGAAATTAAAAGCAGCAAAAGGAAATGGCTAGAATAAAGCATGGTAATTATACCTAATCCATGATTTCATTTGGTTTTATTTCCATTACATTTTGACATCGACTTCGTACGTTATGGACGAAGTCTTTTTTATGCAAAAAAATTAATGATCCACCAAACTTTTTTGCCCCTTTCATTCGTCTTGCATATGTAACCTAATAAAAGTAAGGATGATACATCATGAATAACATCAAGAATGTAACAGAAAAACGCTATATGCCAGGATTAGATGGACTAAGAGCCATTTCGGTGCTTGCTGTCATGGCATACCACTTAAATGTGGAGTGGGCATCGGGTGGTCTACTTGGAGTAGCCATCTTTTTTGTGCTCTCCGGGTACCTTATTACGGACCAAATTCTGCTCCAATGGAAAAAGGACGGAAGACTTCATCTTACAAATTTCTGGATACGGAGAGCAAAAAGATTAATTCCATCGATGTTTGTGATGCTTATTTTTGTAGCCGTATGGCTTCTCATTTCAGATCCTTCAAGACTGTCCGCTTTGAAAGGGGATTTTGCTTCAGCAGCTTTTTATGTAAACAACTGGTACCTTATCTTTCATGATATTTCTTATTTTGAAAGTTTTGGACCTCAGTCACCCATAGGTCACTTATGGTCCCTTGCGATAGAAGAGCAGTTTTACATGTTGTGGCCACTACTCCTATTTGGACTGCTGCATGTAACAAGACAGAGAGGTAAACTTTTTCTCATCATTATGACAGGGAGTATCGTGTCAGCACTTGCGATGATGATTCTGTACACTCCGGGTACAGATCCTAGCAGAGTTTACTACGGAACAGATACGCGTGCTTTTGGTTTACTTATCGGAGCCGCACTTGCGGTTATTTGGCCAAGTGTACCTGCAAGGAGTAGAGTTTTCGGCACCCACTCTAATTGGATGGACATGACAGGTGTACTTCTACTGGCGATTCTTTTGTGTATGATTGTCTATACTGATGAGTATGGAAGCTTTCTGTATGAAGGTGGGTTGTTTCTAGTATCTATACTGACCGCCTTGCTGATCGCCATACTTGCCCATCCGCACAGCAGAATCGCGAAAATGATGGGACTTCGGCCTTTAAGATGGATTGGAGTGAGGTCATATAGTCTTTATGTATGGCATTATCCGATCATGGTGCTTACTTCTTCAAATGTGAATACGGATCAGGGAAGTATGGTTCGAATCATTTTGCAGATCCTAGCGAGCTTCTTGTTCGCTGCCGTTTCTTATACGTACATAGAAGAACCGATACGACGCGGCACATTCCGTAATATTTGGAAGCGAGGCAGTTTGAAAAGAGCACTGACATATCGACCTTTTCTTCTCATTGTCGCGAGTCCCTTATTATTAGTTCCTGTCTCTTGTAGTGTTCATAAATTGACGGAGGCAGATCTAAACGATGCAATAGAGCAAAGGAATCCACCCGTTGTAACTACAGAAACACCTGAGGAATCTAATGTACCTTCGATTACAGAACAACCTATCATTCATGATGAACCGGCGAATTCAGAATCTTTGGACAATCAAGATGCGTCATCAGCAGAGACTCAGTTACAAGGAGATGAGATCACTCTTATTGGGGATTCCGTTATTTTGGATGCATCGCCGTTTTTGAAGAAAAGTGTGCCAGGTATTGTCATTGACGGGAAAGTAGGCAGACAAATGTCTGCAGCGACGGATGTTGTTAATGAACTGCGAGCAAAAGGAAGACTTGGTAACGATGTCGTGATTGAGCTAGGTACGAATGGAGCTTTTACAGAAAAGCAGTTAGCAGAGTTACTGGACTCTTTGGATGACGTGGAACATATTGTTCTTGTAAATACAAGAGTACCTCGTAAATGGCAGAATCGGGTGAATACAATATTATCTGAAGCTGCCGAGAAAAATGAGAAAGTTACATTGCTCGATTGGTATGCCGCCAGCGAAGGAAAGCCATTTTTTTATGATGATGGTGTTCATTTAAAAAGAGAGGGTGCAGAGTATTATGCTTCGCTCCTTATCAAAACGTTGCAGGAACTGCATAAATAGATGATATTTTACTCACTCTAATTTCCAGTTTTAAAAACAAACTTTTTCATAGTTCTTAAACGTCTTACCTTTAAACAGAAAGAACTTAAGGAGAGAGCAGGGTTATTACGTTGATATGTTTAACAAACAAAAAGAGAAATGGCTGACAAAATGTATTACCGATAATAAGGAGAATGTGTACCGAATTGCTTACAGTTATGTGAAGAACAAAGAAGATGCACTTGATATTGTGCAGGAATCCATATACAAATCTCTATGTCACGTGGAAACTATCCATAATCCAGAGTCAGTCAAAAGCTGGTTTTATCGAATTGTAGTGAACACTTCACTTGATTTTTTACGGAAACACAAAAAAGAAGTCATTACGGACGACGGACAGCTGGAACTACACTTAGAAGGCACTACAGATCGCTACGAAAATATGGATTTAGTGAAGACGCTGGATGAACTACCTCCGAAATACCGCACTGTCATTATACTTCGCTTTTTTGAGGATATGAAAATTGAAGAAGTAGCAGAAGTGCTTGAGGTAAATGTCAATACAGTAAAAACGAGGCTTTATCAAGCATTGAAATTGATCAGATCATCGGATTTCATTCAACATTATGGAGAGGAATAACTCAAATGACGAAACCTAATTTAGAAAAAATGAAGCAGGTTTATTCAGAAACAAAGATTCCAGGGGAACTTGATTTCGTCGTGAACCGTGCATTGAGATCGAATCGCAAATCGATACGTAAACGGTTGTACTCCCGAATGGTTGCAGGAACTTGTGCTGCCGTTCTTGTGATTGCGATTGGAATCAATATGAGTACAACGGTTGCCAATGCTGTAGCATTGGTACCTGGACTTGAAGGGTTAGTTAAAGTGATTTCCTTAAAAACTTATCAAGTTGACGGTCCAAACCAGGATATCGATATGGAAGTTCCACAGATAACGAACCTTGATAATAAAGAACTGGAAAGTGGATTAAATGAGAAATATCTAGAAGAAAATAAACAGCTTTATCTTGATTTTCAGAAAGAAATGGATGGTTTAAAGAACAAGAAGGAGACTCATGCAGGGATAACTACGGGATATGAAATTGTAACTGACAACGAGCAGATTTTTTCCATTTTGCGTTACACTGAAAATGTGACGGCATCCACTGCTACTACATTGCAATATGATACGATTGATAAACAAAATCAAGTACTTATTACTTTACCTAGCCTCTTCAAAGATGAACAGTATATGGAGATTATTAGTGCCAACATTAAAGAGCAGATGAAGGAGCAAATGAAAACAGATCCTGAGAAGTATTACTGGATAAAAGGGGAAGATTTGAATAACCCGGAAGAGGGATTTGAAATGATTCAACCTGAACAAAGTTTCTATATTAATAGGAATGGGAAATTAGTGATTGTTTTTAATGATTACGAAGTTGCGCCTGGATATATGGGGACGGTCGAATTTGAAATTCCAACGGATCGGATTGAAAAGGAACTCGCTAGTCTTACCTATATTAAGTAAGGTACATGCTGACATGAGTCTGAAGCACAAAGATGAAATTCGTCTTTGTGCTTTTTTTTGTATTTTATGAACTAATGATTCGGAATAATGGCTGGGAACGACTTAGAAAGTGAAATTTAGGGAATATTTAATATTACACTTCGAGTACGAGTAAAGGGGTAAATAACTTGAATTTTCTTGAATTAATTACGGCAGCTATGCCGATTCTTTCGGTGTTGGTTTTCTTGGTTGTCTTACGTATGCCTGCTACCGTAGCTATGCCGCTCAGTTTTGCGGTAACTGCTGTGCTCGCATACTTTGTATGGGATATGCCGCTATTGAACCTTACAGCATCTGCACTAGAAGGGATATTTGTCACACTTACCGTGTTGTTTATTATATTTGGAGCGATTTTGCTTCTGAATACCCTGACTCATGGGGGAGCACTTGCCGTGATTCGGGAAGGATTTATGAACATCTCGGCTGATATGCGAGTTCAAGTTATTATCGTAGCTTGGTGTTTTGGTGGTTTTATTGAAGGAGCTGCCGGTTTTGGTACGCCTGCCGCCATTGCTGCCCCATTGCTGTTAGCGCTTGGATTTCCTCCGCTTGCGGCTGTTGTTGTTGCACTCATTGCAGATAGCACTCCGGTAGCCTTTGGGGCGGTAGGTACTACTTTTAATGTTGGGATTAGACAAGGTCTAGATGAAACCTCTCCTGTTTTCATGAACTATTTAACTGAACAAGGTATGGATTTGAACGGTTTTTTGCAAGCGATCGCTATACGTCTAACCCAAATAGATATTATCATCGGTACCTTTATTCCTCTGATCCTGGTCATTGTAATCACGAAAGTATTCGGAAAAAACAAGTCCTTTAAGGAAGGATTTGAGATGGCACCTTTTGCGATTTTTGCAGGACTGACCTATACATTAACCGCAGCTTTTGTAGCTACTTTTGTAGGTTTTGAGTTTCCATCCCTTCTAGGAGCTCTAGTCAGTCTCATCGTTGTTGTCTTTGCAGCGAAAAATGGGTTTTTACTACCGAAAGGGGAGCCTTGGTGTAAATTTGGGCCTTCCGAGTATGTCAAAATAGAAGAAAAAGCGGAAGAAGAACAAGAAGCAGCAGGTCATTCCCTATCGCTGGTAAAGGCTTGGATTCCCTATATTCTTATCGCAGTACTTCTTGTTTTGACTCGAGTTATTAAACCTTTACAGCGCTGGTTACAAGGAATAACCATCTCCTGGAATGATATTATAGGGACGGGGATTAGTCAGAGTTGGCAAATTTTATATTCGCCTGGATTCATATTTCTGCTAGTTATAGCGGTCACTGTGGTCTTACATCAGATTCCAAAAAAGAAAATGAAATTAGCCTTCACTGAAGCTGCGGGTTCCATGGTAGGAACAGCCATCGCATTAGTATTCTCTACGGCAATGGTACGTATTTTCTTGAACTCCGGAATTGAGGGTGCTGCCTTACAAAGTATGCCAACTGAACTTGCGCAGCTCGCATCCAATCTGTTCGGTGGTGCATGGCCAATAGCTGCTCCATTCATCGGAACACTCGGTGCATTCGTCTCTGGGAGTGGAACGTTCAGTAACATGATGTTCAGTTCATTGCAATTCGATGTAGCTACCGTAAATGGATTTGCCCCAGATCTTATTCTTGCTTTACAGGCCATGGGAGCCGCCGCAGGAAATATGATCTGTGTTAGTAATGTCGTAGCTGTATCGGCCGTAGTTGGGGTACTCGGTAAGGAAGGGCAGATCATTAGACTAGCATTAATACCAAACTTGTTTTATGTCATTTTGTCCGGTGTCATTGCTATGTTGATCGCTATGGTGTTCATTTAATCAAAGAATGAGTCTATTCACCATGTATTTTAAAAAAATTGGAAAGAAGCGGCTGAACTCGTTCAGTCGCTTCTTTCCTTTTTATTGTGATTATATTTACATATTGGATCGGTGCACTACTCATTCCTTTGATAAGACAAGCTTAGAACAAGCAACCAAATTTCCTAAAAGTAAAGACCAATCTCTTATTCATACATATAATAAAATATCTTATTTGTGAGAGAAGGGAGGTAATACAATGGCCCAGGGCATAGAAAGTATTGGTCTATGGATTGCGGCCTTGGGAACCACGCTAATCGCTTCCGTCTCAAATGAAGGGGAAACCTCAAAATTATATGTAATTGGTACGTGCGCAGCCGCTTTAGGGGCTATACTATCTGCATTGGCGTCAACCAAGACAGTGAAGATCAGGAAGATGGAAAGAGAAAGGCTTGAAAAACGAGGAACCTTTCTAAGAGCTGTTGGCTTCGCTTTAGTGGCAGAAGCAAGAGGCATATCCAGCAGTATCCGTGTTGCAGCTTCCTTTAGATCCATTGGTAATGCAGTAGCGTTGTTAGGTCTTCAGCTGCCTGAATCGAATAATAAAAGAGAGAAACTCATAGAAGAAGGCAATTTATTGGCTGTACTAGGGGGAACCTATGAAATTGCGGAAGCTGAAAAACCAACCACCAGAGTTGAACGAATTCGCTACTATGGAAATATTCTAGAGACAGTCGGAGATGCACTCAGTATAAATATAGAATAAAAATAAACAGTCTTTTCCGGTAGACGAATTAACGTTCTGGGAAAAGACTGTTTTTTTATTCATTACTTAATCTTTAATCAATCATTACCCTTGCTATCCGCTTGCGCATTTTCCTGCGTAGCAGAAAGTGCTGCAGCAATCTGATCGGTTGGTTGTGTTAGCAATTGGTACATAAGAGCTGCTACTTCTTGACGAATGAGTGGTTTGCGAGATTGATAATTTGCTGTACCATCCTCTTGTACTTTGACCTCGGGACCATAGAGTCCTAGCCCAACCATCATTTGAACTGCAGGTACAGCCCATGTATCTGTTTCTCCAGAGAGCTTTACATGACTGAATAATTGTTCGGGGTATTGCTGTTTGTAAATTCTCCATAACATCACTGCTGCCTCTTGACGCGTAATGACTCGATCAGGATTGAACTGCTTCTCATCTGCCCCTTCAATCATGCCAATCTCATAACCTGCCTGGATGTAACCGGCAGCAGAATGACTTGCCCAATCACTTTCAGGTTCTGGTGGCGTTTTGCTTCCTGGAATGCCGCTGATTTCAAGAATTTGCGTGATAAACTCCGCACGAGTCATCGCATTTCTTGGTTTGAAATCGGTAGTAGCATCATTTGGATAATGTCCTAGTGATTGTAGTCCATAAATATATTTTGCATAAGCACTGCCTGGATGGACATCTTTGTAACCTGCTGCTTTGACTCCTTTTTGTTCATATCCGAGTGGGTTTAAATAAGGTTCTTTCATATAGATACTTCCGTTTGCATTTTCTTTGAAACCAGTGAATTGGCCACTGAGTTCATCCATGAATAAATTATCGTCCACTTGAATCAAGGTACGAGACCCGATAAAAGCGTCAGATATCTCCATTTTTCCTGTCTGTTTATTGTCACCAGAAAGTTTGCTCACGATCGTTTTCAGACGAAGATCAGAGTATAGTCCTGCAAATCGTTCTAACTCCTCGGGTGTCTGTGGTTCGAACTTACCTAACTCCGCTGGTTTTGCATACTCGGGAAAGAAAGTTGAGATGAAAGCAGGGTAGAACAGATTCCGTAAAGCTCCAGTTTGGTTGTAAGTAAGGAAGACGCCTGTATTTTGTTCAGGAATAAGGAATAGATAAGAGCTGAACCCAATGAGGTCGCCTGCTTTAGTAATAATTTTGGAGCTGCTTCCTGCTCCAGGAATTTGGAAAGGTGCTTCAAAGCCATAAGTGGTATCTGGTAATAACGGATGAACTTCGGAGCGGTAGGTTTCCATACTTTTAACGGTCGCATCACTTAGTACGCGAGTATTCCCGTTAGTACCTCCATTCAGAAATGCAATCATAAATTTACCGATATCCTCTGCTGTAGACATCATGCCCCCTTGAGGCAATGGGTTAGGAGAAAGTGCGTATAAATCAATGGGATTATGAGCTGCATCATACGCAGTGGATAGTTGATTTTTAAATTTATCCGTCAGCATAAAATCACTGTTCTGCATACCAAGAGGCTCAAATACGTGCTGCTGCATATAGGCTTCAAATGGTTCACCACTGACTTTCTGGACAACCAGTCCAAGCAGCAAGGACGCGAAGTTATCATACATATAGGAACTGCCTGGTTCTCGTACGACCGGAGGCATATGTTCACGAACATAGTCCTCAATGGATATGTATTTATCGAAATCAGCATGAATATCTTCTGCCTGAGGATCACGTATTTCAAACCCCGTTGTATGTGTGAGCAAATGTTCGATGGTAACTGGTTTGTCATAAGGGTTATCGAAATCAAGGCCTGTAACGTATTTTTGGAAATCTGCTTGGAGATCAATTTTTCCTTGTTCAACAAGCTGCATTACCGCAAGAGCAGTGAATGTTTTAGATACTGACGCAATACGGAAAGCCGTTGTTTTCGGATCTACAGGAGATTTTTTTTCCAAATCCGCGTAGCCATAGCCTTTTTCTGCTACAACTTTTCCATCCTTTACAATGACTACGGAAGTGCCTACATATTGAGACAAGGCTGCAGGGGAGCTGAAGAATTCGTCCAGAAAGGTTTCTGCGGTTTCAGGAGTTAAATTCTTCGTGTGAACAGCGGATGAAGAAGAAGCCGTATCTGCCTGAGCTGCGGGTGCGAATATACCCAAGAAGAGAAATAGGGCTAGAAAAACAGCAAGCAGTGGTTTAGATCGTGAAAAGGTAGGTAAAAAGTTCATGCAATCACTCCTTATGAATGGATGTATACCATAACAATGGTAGGTATCTATCTAAGTATAACAGAGCTTTGTTTCCAATAAAAGGAATGAAGAATGTTGCATAAAAAGGAAATGAAGAAAGTTGGGAGTCTATAAATAATGAATAATCATTAATTTTCATCTCTGCAATATTCAGGAAAGAGGTAATCGGATTCACGTTTCTCTATTATACGGAGGTGTCGAAATTATGAGAGAGAAACAATTCCATAGGTATTAAAAATCATTGATGATTAACCGATTAGTAATAAGGACCTATTCACAAACAAAATATTAGTATTGCAAATAGAAATCATGCGTAGTTATGTAATTAATTAACATCTCGAGTAGGGATTTATATTTGCTGTACTAAATAAGGATGCAGTTAGGGGCTGATAGCTAGATAAGATAGGATTAATACTAGAGAGGTATAAGGGTAGTCTTTTGATACCTCTTGTAAAAATGTATAGAAGTATATTGGGAGGAGAGTCACGGGAAATGAAAAAAATTAACTTTATACAAAAGATGGGGAACCTCTTTAAAAACCTAAGTATTGTTACACGGAATATGTTATTGACAAGTTGTTATATCATCATAACGGGTGCCGTCGTGATTTGGTACAGTTATTATATTCAAGGAAATGTGCTCACCAATCAGCTTCAATCAGACTCAGGAAAAACGATGGAGTCCTTGGTAAACACAGTGTCTGCCGAAGACGCAAAGGAAGCGAAGAATTCTACGGATCCAAATTCCCCTGTGCAGCAAAAATTAACCGAGCTATTTAATGAGGTACCCATTACACATCCTAATATTGCTCAAGGTTACATATTTGGTCCTGAACTTGAGGACGGGAATAAAACTTCATTCATAGCTTCATCGAATGCTCTCCATGACATATTCAAAGAAGAAAATATTTTTCTTGGTGATCTATACGAGCAACCTAAAGTGCATGCAGATGTTGTAAAAGAAATGCTGAAAACAAAAAGTCTATCCTATACGGATGCCTATACAGATAATTGGGGTACTTGGATCACCGTACTGTATCCCTTTATAGATCAGAATGGTGAAGTGTTTGCCTACATGGGGATTGATGTAGATGCTAGTTTAATTGATATAGGTAAAAAAGAGTTGCTCACTTCAACGTTAATTGCACTTTTAATCACTTTAATCATCGTACTTGTCATGCAGTATTATACGACGAAACTCTCGTTTAAACCGATTAAGGAATTAATGGGTGCTTTAGAAAAACTGAGTGATGGTAATT
The DNA here is from genome assembly GCF_018310695.1 of Paenibacillus sp. Marseille-Q4541. GTDB lineage: Bacteria > Bacillota > Bacilli > Paenibacillales > Paenibacillaceae > Paenibacillus. The sequence continues at coordinate 126,381 of NZ_JAGXCY010000011.1, forward strand.
TCACCGTAGAATTAAAAACGAGTGACGATGAGCTTGGTCAAGTGAACGCGAAATTTAATATGACTGTGAAAAACATGAATGAACTGGTTAGAACCATTAAAGATGTATCTGAGAAATCAGCAGAGCAATCCCAGATTTTATACTCGACTGTAGAATCAAATAACAAGAATTCATCAGAGATTACAAAAAACATGAACGAGATGTCTGAAAGTGTGGACTTGCAAAGTACTTCAATTTCAGAAAGTGTAGTCTCACTCGAAGAAATAACGACAGGTGTCACAACGATTGCTGGAAATACAACAGAGTTATCTGAGATTTCTTTACATATGAAAGAGCAGTCTGAGTTAGGTAATCACAATATTGAGCGAGTCATTGAACAAATGAACTCTATTAATCATTCTGTTAAGAATTCAGTAAATATTATTGAAAAGTTACAGAATCGCTCTGAGGAAATCGGACAAATCGTACAAGTCATTACTGAGATTGCGGCACAGACGAATTTATTGTCTTTAAATGCAAGTATTGAAGCAGCTCGTGCTGGTGAGGAAGGGCGAGGTTTTGCGGTTGTAGCTGGAGAAGTAAAAAAATTATCCGAGGAATCCAAGAAGTCCGCCGATCAGATTGCCGAGTTAATTCAGTTTATCCAGGATGAAACTACTTTAGCTGTTAAAGTCATCAGTGAAGGTGAAGAAAAAGTTCAAAAAGGGATTCATGTAGTAAAAGAAACAGGATCACTATTCGAAGGAATATTAATTTCGACCGATTCGGTAACGAGTCAAATTCAAGAAGTTTCTGCGGCTACACAAGAAATGGTGGCAGAGACGGAACAAATTACGGCTGCCATTAAACAAATCGCAGTTTTGGCTGAGAAAAACTCAGTAGTTTCCACTGAGATTCAAATGAGCACGCAGGAGCAACAACATACATTTGCTCAAATTTTTGAGTCTGCAGAACAACTAAATAAGGTATCAGGTGAACTGGAGACAGTCGTAGATCAATTACGAGTGAAATAATATAGGAGCTGATTTTTTTGAATACAACACTACTTATTAAACATGGTACAGAATATTGGACAAATGAATTACAACTTCCTCTGCCGGGGTTTCATATGTATACAGATTATCCGGCAATTGTTGCTGGGAGAACCATGCAGAGCTTGGATATTGTATTGGACTCGCAAGCTAGCAGTATGAACTCTATAAGTCAAAAGTACGACATCAATACATGGATGCTCTCAAGCTACATCGTATTTCTATACAGAATAAGCGGCGACAAAGATTTGTTAATTGGCGTGAAGGATAACAAGGGTGGGGTACTTCCCCTACGTGTTGTTCTAAGTGGAACAGAGACTTTCCAAGAGGTGTATGAACTCGTAGCATTGAAGCAGAAAGCGCTGGAAGAGACCGAACTAGTACTCACTGACCTAGAAGAGTTAATAGGGCAGTCTCTAACCATCCATACGCTATATGGAGATGAAATTACTCATAAGCATAGCGGGTTAAATTGGTCGGTACAACAGGAGTCAGCTGATCGCTGGTTGCTTCATATTTCCTATGCTGAAGAGCTTTTTAAAGCATCAACGATTCAAAAATTTAGTGCTAATTACTTGCATCTCTGCAATGCACTTTTTGAAGATATGAATATTTCGATTAGCCGAATTTCACTCGTTACACCAGAAGATACAGCAGCATATGTAGAGCTCAATAATACGAAGAAGCACTTTGCAATAGAACATACAATCACGTCTATACTAGCTCAAGCTGTTGGAAAATTCCCGGAGAGAATCGCGCTTTCTTTTGGAGATCAACAATTGACGTACCGTGAACTTGACAGTTTATCCAATCACACTGCAAATATGCTTATCTCTAAGGGCCTTCGTAAAGGTGAATATGTATCTATTTTTATGGAGAGAGGTCTCAATACCATTATCAGTTTATTCGGTATTATTAAAGCAGGAGGAGCCTATGTTCCTCTTGATCCTACTCACCCGGATGAAAGAAATGCCTATATTATTAGCGATACGAAGTCAGGATTCATCCTTACACAGCATGAATTCACGGCAAAGCTAGATGTACTGTTGTCAGATTTCGGTACAAAGCCGGTAATGATGTATCCTGAAACGAACCTCCTTGCAGAATCAGAGGAATCACTTGTTATGACAGACATTCATCCAGATGACATAGCTTATATTATTTATACTTCGGGGTCTACTGGCAAACCGAAGGGGGCGATCATCTCCCATAAGGGTGTTGTGAACCTAGGGATGGCAATACAGGATCAGCTGAAAATGAACGAGGAAGATATTATTATACAGTACTCTACCTTTAGCTTTGATGCATCTGTGTATGATTTGTTTGGATCGATTGCAAGCGGGTCAAGATTGCATTTGCTAGCGGATGAAGAACGTTTCTCTATCGATTCTTTCACAGCTGCCGTGAAAGAAACAGGAGCAACAAGGATTGCACTCTTACCAACCGTATTCTTTAATCAATTAGCTACCTATTTACCAGAAAATGAAACAAGCATCTATCGTAATATTAAAAGCATTGTCGTAGGAGGAGAGGGCCTCCCTGGAGAGACCGTAAGAATGTTCCAAAAGAAACTTTCCGTACCCATCGTAAATGTCTACGGACCTACAGAAATCACTGCAGTTGCGACAGGACATGTCATTAATTATGAGCTCCCTGAGCATATAGCTACTGTATGTATCGGGAAACCACTGGCTAACTATGAATTATTCGTTGTTGATGAAAATAATGAGCTGTGCCCAACCTGTGTAACGGGTGAACTGCTTATTAGTTCGATTGGTGTTGCGAAGGGGTATTTGAATCAACCAGAGAAAACAAGGGAAGTGTTTATCCCAGATCCAATTACTCCAGATTCCGGCCGAACAGTCTATCGTACTGGGGATCTCGTTCGTCTCCTGCCAAATGGTGAAGTGGAGTACAGAGGAAGAAAAGATTCACAAGTGAAAATAAGGGGATTCCGGATTGAAATCGGTGAAATTGAAGATAACCTAGCGAAACATGATCTCGTGAAGGAAATCGCAGTAATTGCAAGACCTGATGCAGATGGGATTAAAATTTTGGTTGGATTTTACACGACCAATGATGGACAAGTTATTCCTCACTCTGAATTGGTACAATTCTTAAGCAAAAAGGTTCCAAATTACATGATTCCTAAATACTTTAGCCATTTGGAACAAATGCCATTATCACCAACAGGCAAAATGGATCGCAAAAAACTAGCTCTGTTCGAAATCAATATAGATCATGAAGATGCTACATATGAAGCTCCTGAGAATGAATTACAAAAGCAAGTAAGCTTAGCTTGGGAGAAAGCGCTAGGTCAAACAAGAATCGGGATTCATGACGACTTTTTTGAAATTGGGGGATACTCTTTAAAAATACTGGAGATTCTGGTTATTTTGAAACCACATTATCCTCAGCTTAAAATTAACGATTTCTTTGTATATCCTACGATTGCGAAATTGTCAGAGCGGATTGAAGAGATTGGAAGAAATAATTCAATCCAAGAAACTACTGGCTTTGCTGATCTTCCGATCCAGGATTTGATCGAATATCCGTTAACTTTCGGGACAGCGGAAGAAAATACACTCGACTTGTCTAAACAGACTAACATTCTGCTCACAGGTGCTACCGGTTATTTAGGATCTCATCTGTTATATGAGTTGTTGCTTAAGACTGACGCAGTATTGTATTGCCTCGTTCGTCCTTCAGGTGAGCAAGGGGCATTCGAGCGTTTGGTACAGGTCATGACAGGTTATTTTGGTAGCTCGATTGCAGAGATTATGGAGAAACGTGTCTTGGCAATACAGGGGGATTTATCACAAGATAACCTTGGTTTCAGCGAAGCTGATCGAATGCTCATTGATAAGCTTGTTGATTCTATTGTTCACTGCGGAGCAGATGTAAAACATTTTGGAGAATCCGAGCATTTTGCAAGTGTAAACGTAGAGAGCACAAGACGTCTGCTGAAACTAGCAAAAAGCAAACCAAATACGCGGTTCCATTTTATTTCTACCCTTGGCATTCCCGAGGATTTGGCTTTTAACGGACAGTGGGACTCGATCACTAAGGGAACTGGCTATGAGACTTCATTTATTGAGAATGTGTATACGAATAGTAAGCTAGAAGCTGAAAAACTAGTTGTAAAATATGGTGAGGAAGAAGGCGTGCCTGCCAGTATTTATCGAGTAGGTAATCTTTCCTGCCATTCAGATTCAGGAGTGTTCCAGAAGAATATTGATTCGAATGCGTTTTATCGGATGCTGAAAGCGATGCTCTTACTTGAGAAAACACCGAACGTAAGGTGGGAGGTTGATCTCACTCCGATTAATTACGCAGGCGAAGCCATTATAGCGTTAGCTCTACAGGAAGAAACGGTTGGCAAAGTATTTCATATTTGTAATCCGGTAACGATCTCGTATGAGCAAATGGTAGGACACTTTAAAAACTTTGGTTATGACATCACATTACTGGAACTTCAAGAGTTTGAATCTTGGCTCCTTAATCCGGAAGAACCAAAAGATCAAGCCGGGCTCGAACTCGCAATGGCTCAACTGGAAGGCGACGGAGCAAAAAATTCCTTGTATCGCTTTGCATGTCCGCAAACGGTACAGTATCTTGAAAATACAGGTGTGAGTTGTGCAGAACCGGATCATACATTTTTCCATAAATTAATCAACCATGCAGTAAACATTGGGTATTTCCCGAAAAATAAGTAAATAAGAAAACGAAAAAAGAGATCATTTATGATCTCTGAGACTGTAGACAAACTATTTTTTGAGAGATCAGATGTTAAAAAATAGTTTGTCTCTTGCTTTATAGCAAATTTATCAAACAACATTTATATGTAGTGCCTTCTATGCTACAATTTACTATAAGTGAGGAAGGCAGGTATCTTATGAAAATATCCGTTTATGTTGCAAGTGCATTTAGCAAGGATCATAAAGGAGGAAATAAAGCAGGAGTGGTATTGATTGAGAATACATTGACCACTACTCAAAAAATGGCAATAGCCAAACAACTGGGCTATGCGGAAACCGCATTTATATCAGAATCTGAAATTGCTGATTATAAATTTGAGTATTTTACACCAAAAGAAGAAGTTGATTTATGTGGTCATGCCACAATTGGCTCTTTCGTGGTACTGATGCATTTAAATAAACTTTTCAGGAATCACTATACGATTGAAACGAACAGCGGTGTTCTTACTATTACCATAAAAGATGACATCATATTCATGGAACAAAATAAACCGATATTCTATGATGTTGTATCTTCAAACGAGTTGATCGACTGTTTTGACATTAAAGCTATAGACAATAAATACCCAATTCAAATTGTCTCCACGGGCTTAAAAGATATTTTAATTCCTATAAAAAGCGAAACACGATTACATGCACTGCAACCTAATTTTGAAAAAATTAAAGAAATCAGCAAGTATTATAATGTTGTCGGGATGCATCTATATACTTTTAATGACGATCGAATTATATGCAGAAATTTTGCTCCACTATACGACATCAATGAAGAAGCAGCGACTGGAACTTCAAACGGTGCATTAGCTTGCTACCTTTTTGAACAGCACTACTTGCAAAAAGAAGTCTATGTATTTGAACAAGGTTATTCTTTACACTCGCCTTCCGAAATATTAGTTAAATTAGCAACCAATAGCAAGAATGAAATAGAAAAAGTTTATGTTGGCGGCAAAGGCTATTATTGTGAAACTAAGTGTTTAAATGTAGAAAATATTGAGTGAAAATAAAAAACACCGAATAAAAAAAGAGATCATTTATGATCTCTTTTTTTTATGGATTCCGCACTTGCCAGGTTGACTCTAGAGTCGTTTAGAGATAAAATCAGCTTGTTGATTTAGTGAATTAGTAATTTAGTAAATTACTAAAATGAGATTATAAACAAAACCAATCAGTTGGAGGATTATTATGAAAATTCCTACGAGTTTGAAACATAAACCTGTTATTGTTTCTGAAAATTATGAAAACATTGATGGTCGCAAAGCGAACAACACGGATGCTAAGGGTCTTTCCCTTGGTCTTGCCCAGTGGAATGACCGTGGAAAGGTAGATATCTCTGCGAAAGTATGGCGTTATACAGGAGAAAAATGGTCCCGCCAATCGGAGGAATTGCCGATGCACCGTGTTCTTGATCTTGCCATTTTGATTTGTAGCAGCAGCTTGTATTTCCAGGATGCTTACCGTTACCCAAAACTATACGATCCCGAGAATACAACAATTGACCGGATAGGTCTTCAAGGAAGCGCGATGGACGTATCTGTATGTGAAGAGAATCCAATGATTGACGATGACATTCAATTATTCTCACAAGCGCTAAGTGAAGATGGTGAAATGATTGGAGAAAGACTTCGTGTATTGTCTAGTCTGCTGAAAGAAATGGGCTATTAAACGCTATTAAACGCTATTAAACGATTCGAAGACAATCTAAAGAAAGGAGTAATGTTATGTACACGCAAGAACATTATGTATTATCTCCAGACAGAGTCCTTACGGATGAAGAAGCAAAACTTGTCTGGCGTAAACCAAAATCTCATAAAGCCAGTGAAGAAGAAGAACGTATATGCAAAGAAATTATTCGGAATTGGAACCGCGGAGAAATGAAGATAGCCAATATACTGCTTGAAGGGGACGCAGGTTCTGGTAAAACCCAGCTTGCAAAAGCACTATCAGCAAATTTCAGGCTACCGTACACCAAGGTTACCTGTTTTGCTGATATGGATAAATCGGATGTTGTGGGAGCTATCTTGCCCGTTATTTCTTCCGAACGAGTAGCAGAACTGAGTCAGTCGGATCAAAAACTGCTACATGTTCTTTATGAAAGTGATGGTTTCCAAAGTACCACTGAAATTTTACAGGAAGCTTTTGGTTTTTCTAAAGAACAAGCATCTATTCAAATGAAGCAATTGCTGAATCGCCTGGCAGAACAACATCGTGATAATGAGGTCGTTGAATATCGCTTTTATCCTTCAGAGATTGTTCGCGCATATCAACATGGATATCTTCTTGAAATTCAGGAGCCTACGGTTATCAGAGATGCTGCTGTGCTAATGGCTTTAAACTCTGCGTTGGAGCTTGATGGGAGTATCAATCTTCCAACTGAAGTGATTACAAGGCACCCAGATTTTATTGCTGTTATAACAACGAATCGAAACTATACAGGAACAAGGCCATTAAATGAATCCTTACGCGACCGAATTCAGCATTCAGAGAAGATGGATCTGCCTTCTAGGGAAGTGATGGTTGAACGTGCCATTGCCAAAATTGGTTTTGAGGATCGGAAAGTATTAAACCTACTGGCAGATACAATTATTCTTCTCGATAAAACGGCCCGAGTGAATGCAATTAAAGGGGTAGCAGGGATGCGTTCCTTTTTCTATTGGGCTGATTCCGTTGCAGGAGGAGCTTCTGCTAAAGAATCCCTCTATCACAAGGTGATTTATAAAATAACGACAGATCCTGACGAGATCGCAATACTCGAACAAGCGCTCCAACATCAGGGGCTTGATGCGAAACTTGATGAACTTGATCACCCCGAGACTCTGCAGGGAAACGCTAAAAAAAAAGATCATCTGAAGCAATAGAAATGATGACAATGGGTGAAATTGACGAGACAGATTCTAGTCCAGCTCGTGCTGAGTTAGAAGATGGGATCGTATTGAAAAAATCGGATCAAAGTGACGCTAGTTCATCAGATCGATTTGAGAATCAGACCCGAACAGAGAGCACGGATACAACAAATGATGGGGATCCTCTTATTCATCAGTCCAATCCTGAACCAATGTCTGAGGAAACTTTGCAGAAGAACCGGGATTATCGCAAGAAAATGAATCGGAATGCACGTGAAGTTGTTTCTGATTCTATCCACAAAGGAGTTAAACTCATTGTTCATCGGCCTGAATACGACGTAGAGCAGCAACTTCAATATGACAAAATAAGTAAAGACATGATGCCTATCGTTCGGGAAATTGCGAGAAAGACAATGCCATTGTTAGAGCATGAAGTTTCTGTAGATTACCGTAAAAACCAATTCTATGGAACCAAATTTCAAGCAGAGAGCACGGCACGAAAAGATTTTAGATATTTTAGCAAGAAGACCCCGCCCTCTGAATCTCCATCACTCGTAGTGGGGATCCGAGTGGATGAATCGGCATCGATGTCTGCATTTGGAAGATTGGATGCAGCCAAAAGGGCAGTCCTTGCTGTATATGAATTTTGCCGGATCTGTAATATTCCCGTCTTGATATATGGGGATACAGCCGATGTTTCTAAGATGGAACAGATGTCTATATACGCATATACAGATTATGATAACCCGGATCCGTATGACCGCTATCGATTAATGGGCATCAAGGGACGAAGTAATAATAGGGACGGAATGGCTTTGCGCATTATCGCAGATCGTTTAGCCACGTCGAATCACCAGACGAAGCTGATCATCAGTATAAGTGACGGGCAGCCCAAAGCAATGGATAACTATACGGGTTCTTATGCCACTAGAGACATGCAGCAGACGATTGCTGAATATGAACGCAAGGGTGTAACTTTTATTGCCGCTGCAATAGGACAGGACAAAGAGGTTATCAGTGAAATATATGGTGCCGATCGGTTTTTGGATCTCACGAACCTACAAGAACTTCCGGTTAAGCTGGTTCGTCTGATTTCAAGGTATTTATAATAAGTAAAAAAAACGACTCTTAATGAAGGGTCGTTTTTTTATTTTAGGTTGAACAATACATGAAATAACTGGTGACTAAGGAGGGGAAGCTATAAAGCAGACCTTGTAAATGATAAATGTTATAGATCTTAGAGTTTCATCATCTTGTCGTACAT
>NZ_JAGXCY010000012.1 GCF_018310695.1 Paenibacillus sp. Marseille-Q4541
ATTTATATAGGTCAGTTTAGCCCAATCATCGGAAATGAGAATAATTTCGTCAAGTGTAGGCAATAACAAACCAATACCCGTGAGATTCTGCCCTTCTGTTTACGAATTGATAAATCACAGAGTAAGGAGTTATTTTACATGAAACGGATTATATTTTGTACTTTGGTTGTATTTGTAGTATTCACAAGCTTCTTCTTACTCCTTCTTCCGGTACAAGCGATGGATTATGAGAATCGTACATATAGCTTCTCAACTGAAAGTAAACAGTTATCTAGTCTGTTATTTATGCCTGAGTCTGTTTCCAAAGAACGAGATCTTAATGAAGTACAACCAAATAAACAAGAGAATGCGAAATCTAAACTTACGCTCGGCCAGCTTCGAAAAAAATATAGAAGCACATTCGTCACCAATGGACCTCATGTGAAAAGAGTCGCTTTAACGTTTGATGACGTACCAGATCCAAGATTCACCCCTCAAGTACTAGATATTCTAAAGAAATACGGGGTAAAAGCTACTTTTTTTGTGAATGGTCAAAGAGTACTGAATCATCCCGAACTTGCCAAGCGAATTCATGACGAGGGACATGTCATCGGAAATCACAGTTTTACTCACCCAGATTTTAATAAAATAACGATGCCTGCTTTTGTTAAAGAAATTGAAAAAACAGAAAAAGCGATATTCCCTATCACCGGATATATTCCCAAACTGATTCGTCCACCTTATGGTGAAATTACGGAAGAACAACTGGTATGGGCTGCTGCGCACAATTATCAAATCGTAAATTGGAATGTGGATTCTTTGGACTGGAAAGGTTTGAACAAAGAACAAGTGCTGTCTAACATTCTTTCCGGGATTAAACCTGGTGCCATTGTGCTTCAACATGCGGGAGGCGGGCACGGGTCAAAACTTCAGGGAACCATTGAAGCTTTGCCAGAAGTCATTAAATCTTTAAAAAAACAAGGATACGAAATTGTCACAGTACCTGAACTACTTGGAATTGACAAAGCAAAATAAAAAAACACCTGTGCAAAACGGCATGTTTTACACAGGTGCTTTTCATAAAAAGCTACTATTTGAGTACATATAATTTGATATCCTGGATACCAAATTTTGATACAAAGCTTTTACTTCCTGGAATGAAAATATCGATTTTATTTCCTTTAATCGCTCCACCAATATCCGTTGCAGTAGCTACGAATGCTTTATCAGGAAGACCGTCATGAGAATGACCAGTAACAAGTACTTTTGTTCCAAGTGGAATTACTTTTGGATCAACAGCAATCGTTCCAAGCTTCAGCGGATTACCATAATAGTCTACTGCTCCGTATCCACCATTCTCAGCAGAGTCAGAAGAGTAAGCCGTAGCTTTGACATTCATTGTTTTACTGTAATCAAATGTTTTGCCCCAAGCTTCAACTACTTTGTTGCTGCTGTCAACATTCAGACTTGCTGCCATAACCTTATTTCCGGCTGCACTTACCGTATTCTTCGAACTTTCAGTTGGAAGTGTAAGTTTTAATCCCTCGTAAATATTGTATGGTGAAATTTCTTTGTTAGCGTTCATCAATTTTTCTAAGTTAATATCGTATTTTTGGGAAAGTTTATAAAAAGTATCTCCTTCTTTAGCTACATACACTTGCTCTGCATGAACAGGAATACTTTGTACCATTAGGGTAACACCTAGAAGTGCTGCTGCCACCGTAGTGGATTTCTTAATCAGTTTAAACATAATTGCCTCCTATTGCGTAGCCTCTTAACAGAAGCTTCTGAGTTGTTGTCGTGTGAGCTGAAGATAATATATCACAACTTTGTAACCTGTGCGCATGTAATTGTTACCAATCTGTTATTGTGTTACGTGAAGTGCATAAAAATAGCTCTCCTAAACATGAATAAAAATCATGTTAGGAGAGCTATTTTTGTAACCTTTTATTCATCTATTATCGAGCTATAACACCTTACTCAAAAAGTCTTTTGTACGTGGATGCTGAGGGTTATTAAATACTTCTTCTGGTGTTCCCTCTTCTACGATTTTACCGCCATCCATGAATACAATTCGATCTCCGACTTCCCGAGCAAATCCCATCTCATGAGTAACAATAACCATTGTCATTCCGCCATCAGCAAGTTTTTTCATTACATCAAGCACTTCCCCAACCATCTCAGGATCAAGTGCTGACGTCGGTTCATCAAACAGCATTACGTGCGGCTGCATCGCAAGCGCTCTTGCAATGGCAATACGTTGCTTTTGCCCACCAGATAGCTGATTGGGATACATGTCCTTTTTGTCCGATAACCCAACTGTTTTAAGCAGTTGATCGGTAATCGTATGTGCTTCCTGCGCAGGTAAGTTTTTCACGGTCGTAGGAGCAAGTGTAATATTTTGACCTACCGTCTTATGCGGGAATAAATTAAAGTGCTGGAACACCATCCCCATTTTTTCACGGGTAGAATTAATATTGTGTTTAGGATCCGTAATGGATGCTCCTTCAAATAAAATCTCGCCGTCAGTCGGTACTTCTAGCAGGTTTAGGCAACGTAAAAAAGTACTTTTCCCTGAACCGGAAGGACCGATGACAACAACGACCTCTCCCTTGGCAATTTCAATATCAATTCCTTTAAGGATTTCCAGTTTCCCGAAGGATTTATGCAAATTTTTAACGCTTATCACTAGCACTCAACTTCCTTTCGAATAGACCCAACAGCTTGGATAGCATAAAGGTTAGAATGAAATAAATCGCAGCAGCAATAATGTAAGGGCTCAAACCTTCATAAGTAATGTTTCTGATGGCATTCGCTTGATACATAATGTCAGCCATACCGATAACCGAGATAATAGAAGATTCTTTAATAATCGTAATAAACTCGTTACCGATCGCAGGCAGTACCGTCTTCAAAGCTTGAGGAAGAATGATGTGCCGAAGCGCAGCACTGCGTGTCATCCCTAGTGAACGTGCAGCTTCCATCTGACCCTTATCCACACCTTGAATCCCTGCTCTAAATATTTCAGCTAAATAAGCTGAGCTGTTAATGGAAAGCGTGATGACACCGGATTGCAGTGGTGACAAGTTAACACCGAATACGAGCGCAAGACCATAATGAATAATCATCAGCTGTACAAGCATTGGTGTACCACGTAACACCTCAACATAAGCCGTACCGATCCATCTGAGTACTCTCATTCCCGACATGCGAATTAATGTAATGATTAAGCCAATGAGAAAACCAAAGATAACCCCAAGGGCGGATAACATAAGCGTATACCCAATTCCCTTAGCATAATAATGGCGATATTCATAAGCAATATCGAATATATTTCTGTCCTTATCAGGAGCATTACCAGAAGCAAGGAAGCTGGCTTCCTCAACCATTTTGGTAATTCCATCGTCTTGTTTTAATTCAGCCAAAGTGGCATTGATTACATTTAATAATTCCGTATTTCCCTTAGCCACACCGATGGCAGCTTCCGATTCGGAATCCATAGGGACTGCGTCCGATAGAACAATCTTATCGTTTAAATAACCTTTGGCAACCGTATCTTCAACAATTAGAGCATCAACACGTTTCGTTTCCAGCTGAAGTACGATATCTCCGATTTTGTCCAGCGATACCAGACTTGCATTCTTAACTCCTAGGGCAATTTCCTCTTGGATTGAACCCTTCTGAACGCCAATTGTCGTTCCTTCAAGGTCAGTCATCGTCTGATACTTATCTGAATCTTCACTTCGAACCAAGACAACTTGCCTTGCTTTATAATAAGGATCAGAGAAATCGATACTTTGACGGCGTTCTTCTGTAGGAGTCATTCCCGATATAACGAGGTCAACACGTCCGCTCTGAAGTGCAGGCAGCATACTGTCAAATCCCATATCTTCAATGACAAGTTCTGCGTCCATTTTCTTAGCAATTGCTTTCGCTATTTCAATGTCAAAACCGACAATTTGATCTTTACCATCAATTGTTTTGTGAAACTCATAAGGTGGGAAATCCGCGCTAGTCCCAAGAACCAGCGTCTTCTTACTGTTGTCTACAGCATCCGTAGCATAAACCGAAGACATTCCTACTGGAAGCAGCAAGAATATACACATTAAAAACATAAGTAACCGAACTGTTTTTTTCAACTTCTGTCTCTCCTTAGCTGACGATAGATCATGAATTTTTTTATAAGATTGGACTATTATAAGTGAAAATGTATGAATATGCAATGAAATTTCTTTATATTTTCATAGTTTTCTGTTGATGAGCTTGAATAACAAGACGATTTTAGATGCTGGTGCTATAATGTATATATTCTTTCGATACAACAGTGCATCTGTAAACTACAAATCAAGGGAGAGTCTAATTTTGAACAAACAAACCATAAACGCCACCATCGATCAGTATAGTTCCCGTTTTAAAGAGATTTCATTATATATTGGAGCAAATCCCGAGCTTGGAAACGAAGAATATCTTGCTTCAAAAAGATTAAAAGAAGAACTAATCTATCACGGATTTGAAGTAGAGGCACCTGTACTCGGTCTTGACACTGCATTTATTGGTACTTATAGCTCTTCCAAACCAGGTCTGAAAGTTGCCTTGTTATGTGAATATGACGCTTTACCGGAAATTGGACATGCATGTGGACACCACCTGATCTGTATGATGGGTCTGGGTGCAGCAGTTGGCCTGAAATCGGTTATTGATACGATTGGCGGAACAATTAAAGTATTCGGGACGCCTGCTGAAGAAACACGGGGTGCGAAAGTCCCGATGGCTACAGCTGGACTATTTGATGACTGTGATGTCGCGATGATGACTCACCCGTTTTATGCGTATGAAAAATCAGGTCAATCGCTTGCCATCGATGCTATCCAATTTGAGTTTTTTGGTAAATCTTCTCATGCTGCTGCAAGCCCTCATGAAGGCATTAATGCACTTGACGCCGTAATTCAAACGTTTAATGGCATCAATGCTTTCCGTCAGCAAGTGAAAAGCTCAGTTCGCATCCATGGTGTCATTAACCATGGCGGAGAGGCAGCTAACATCATTCCTGACTATGCCTCCGCACAATTTTATGTGCGAGCTGCTACACGTAAGGAACTCAATGTATTGACAGAGCGTGTGATTCAGATTGCGGAAGGATCAGCCCTCCAAACTGGTTGTAAACTCACAACCTCTAATTATGAAACTTCATATGATGAGATGTATACGAATGAAACTTTATCTGACGTTTTTTCATCTAACCTCGTTGAACTTGGCATTGCAGAAGAAGAAATTGTGACAGGTAACGATCATGGATCCATGGACATGGGTAATGTCTCTTTACGTGTTCCCGCAATCCATCCATACATCAAAATTATTAATGAAAAACATGCGCTCCACTCCATCGAGTTCAGAGATCTTGCGATGAAAGAACAAGCACTTGATGGAATGATCCTAGGCGCCAAAGCGCTGGCTGGCACTGCTTATGACGTCATTACTCAACCTGAACTTCTCGCTTCCATTCAGGCAGAATTTCAACGTAATGCTTAATCAATAATTACAATTCCCTTTCTTCTAGAAAAGAAAAACATACAAAAAACAGGGTTTTGCCAAGTGGCAAAACCCTGTTTTTATTTATCCCATTCACTTTAATTCTGCTCTGTTATTGTTTCATAGATATCGAGATAAGCTCTCGCTGACACTTCCCAGCTATAGTCGCCGCTCATTGCATTATTCCTAATTTTGTTCCAATGTTCTTCTTGTGTAAAAAATGATTCTGCACGTCGAATCGTATGGAGCATGTCATGAGCATTATAGTTTGTGAAAGTAAATCCAGTCCCTTCACCAGACACTTCATTATAAGCTTGAACGGTATCATTAAGCCCACCCGTCTCTCTTACAATCGGAATACTTCCATATTGCAAAGCGAGTAATTGACTAATGCCACATGGTTCAAATTGGGAAGGCATGAGGAACATATCGCTTCCAGCATAGAACCTTCTCGACAACCCTTCATTGAAGCGAATCTGTGCCGACATTTTTAATGGATAACGTTTTTCAGCTTCCCGGAACCAATGCTCGTAAGATTCTTCTCCTGTTCCAAGAAGAATAAACTGAATATCATCGTAATACAATAATTCATCGAGCACTCTGGATACAAGGTCAAGACCTTTTGATTCCACGAGACGGGTAACCATTGCAATGACAGGCACATCAGGACGAACAGGTAATCCCAGTTCCTTTTGAAGAGCGATCTTATTTAGAGCTTTCTGTTCAAGCTGTTGCTTACTATACGTTGCAGTTATCTCCTCATCCGTTTCTGGATTGTAACTGTCCGTGTCAATACCATTAACAATCCCTGTCAGGCGACCGTCGATGGAGCGTAAAAGACCATCTAGACCATATCCGTAATGAGATGTTTTGATCTCTTCTGCATAGGTTGGGCTAACGGTGGTGACATGATCAGAGTAGACCAGACCCGCTTTCATGAAGTTCAGATTACCGTAGTATTCTACGCCATCGGAGGTGAAGTAACGACTATCCAGTGCAAGCAGATCGCTATGTACCTCATAGGGGAATATCCCTTGGTAGAGTAAATTATGGATCGTAAATACAGTTTTGATGGACTGATAGGCAGCGATGTGGTCAAAATGAGCCTTTTTCAGCAGTGGGATCATCGCTGTATGCCAATCATGGCAATGAATAACTTCTGGATTAAAATCCAGAAGAGGGATAACCTCGAGTACCGCGCGATTAAAGAAAGCAAATCGTTCACCATCATCTGAGTAACCGTAAATACCATCTCTTCCAAAATAGTACTCATTATCAATGAAATAAAAAGTTACACCTTGATGAACGAGTTGCTCCACTCCGCAATATTGCTTGCGCCAGCCCACATAGACATCTGTAACTTCTATGGGTTCCATTTTTTCTTTATACCGTTCAGGTATACCTTTGTATTTGGGTAAAATGACACGAACATCTACATCTTTAGTTAAAGCCTGGGGCAGAGCACCGATTACATCGGCAAGTCCTCCCGTTTTTATAAATGGATGACCTTCTGCTGCGACGAATAGTACATTCATTACTGCTTCCTCCTTCATTATGTCTAACCTGATTGTATGTGATTTCCATTCTATAAGGACGGTACGTCCTCTTTCACTTTCTTTTTTGTTTGTTTTTTAGGTTTTACCTTCATGTCCATCGCAGCCTCTGTTTTCTTCCTTGGTTCTTTTGCGGAAGTTTTCAAGGCTGGCTTATCCTTTGTTGTAGTTCCAGTTTTACCTCTGGGCGTCTTCTTTAAAATGACGACACTTAAAGGAGGTAAAGTGACGGCTAAACTATTAGGCTGCCCATGTAAATCGATCTTCTCGGTGCGAAGTTCTCCATTTAGGAGACCTTGTCCGCCAAAATCCATATGATCACTGTTAAGAACCTCTATATATGAGCCAGGACGATAGACACCTACTCTATAATCGGTACGAGTTACTGGCTGTAAATTGATGAGTACGATCAGTGAATCACTGGGTTTATTCCCTTTTCTTACATAAGAAAGTACGCTTTGAGAACGGTCATCGGCAGTGATCCATTCAAATCCATCCCTACTATGATCAAGTTCCCATAATCCTTTTTCCTGTAAATAAAACTCATTCAGTGTCTTGGAAAAATGGAGGAGCTTACGATGGCTTTCATAGTCTAGTAAGAACCAATCTAATGGTTCTTCATCCTTCCATTCGATGAATTGACCGAATTCACCGCCCATAAACAGTAATTTTTTACCGGGTGAAGTCATGAAATATCCCAATAGCGCTCGCAGCCCAGCAAATTTTTGATCATAACTGCCTGGCATTTTATCAAGTAGCGATTTTTTCCCATGTACTACTTCATCATGTGATAAAGGAAGTAGATGATTTTCGTTATAAGCGTAGACCATCGGGAAGGTTAATAAATTATGTTTGTCAGGACGTTCAGTAAAATCTGTCTCAAAATATTCAAGCGTGTCATTCATCCAACCCATGTTCCATTTGTAATTAAAACCGAGGCCTCCAGCATACACAGGACTTGTTACCTGAGACCAGGAACTTGATTCCTCTGCCATCATAAGGGCTGCAGGATAATAATGAAAAATTGTTTCGTTTAATTGTTTAATGAATTCAATGGCTTCCACATTCTCGTTCGTACCACGCTCGTTAAGTCTGAATTGACCTTCTTTTTTCTCGAAGTCCAGTTTCAGCATGCTTGTAACTGCATCAATACGAAGACCATCAATATGGTACATATCCATCCAATAAATTGCATTCGAAATGAGGAATGATCTGACCTCAGGCTTGGAATAATCAAAACTAAGTGTACCCCAACCTGGTTTTTCTGCTTTAAGCGGATCGCCATATTCGAATAACGGGGTTCCATCAAACATCCGAAGTCCATGAGCATCTTTGGCAAAATGCGCCGGTACCCAGTCCAAAATAACTCCAATGCCTGCTTGATGTAGCTGATCAATCAAATACATAAACTCATGCGGCGTCCCGTACCTACTTGTTGGAGCGTAATAACCGGTATTTTGGTATCCCCATGACAAGTCGTATGGATGTTCAGTAATTGGCATAAACTCTACATGAGTGTATGACATTTCTTTCAGATAAGGGATTAATAACTCGGGCATTTCAGCATATGTATAAAATTCCCCAGTCTCTTTTTGCTTCCATGTTCCAAAATGCATTTCATATATATGAAGCGGTTTTTGATACAGTTCCTTTTGTTTACGACGCCAAGTAGCATCCTTCCACTTATATCCTTCAATCTTAGATGTAATGGAAGCCGTATTCGGTCTCACTTCTGCGTGAAACCCGTACGGATCAGCGCGCAGTAACGATTCATTATAGGGTGTAACAATATGATATTTGTAAAAAGTTCCCTCTTCCATACCGGGAAAAAAGCGAGTCCAAAGCCCAGAATCGGGTATCTTATATAATATATCCGATTCCCCCAGACCGTGATAACCGTTGCGATCGAGAGCAAGGCCTACTTTTGACGCATGCGGTGCCCAGACTGTGAAGCGGTAACCTGATACTCCGTCTTCCTGAACCGGATGAGCTCCGAGAAAATGATAACTAAAATGTGACGTTCCTTCATGAAATAAGTAAACATCTTCTGGAGATATAAAAGATTCGGATAATTTGTTATCAATCAAGAGATCACCTGCTTTTTTAAAATAGAATGGATTCAAATTGATTATTACCCCATTTTCTCCAAAATGAAAATGAAAAATAGCTACACGAAAATAATACTTTTATTTTTTGTTATTTTCTGAAAATGGTGATTCATCCGTGCTGGGCTTCGTTTAAGTATATATCACGGAAAACATACAAATGGGAGGGAAACAAAAAAATGGCTAAAAAGGATTGCATCGCCATGTTATTGGCAGGAGGAGAAGGAAAAAGATTAGCTCCACTGACATCTAAAATCGCGAAACCAGCCGTTCATTTCGGTGGTAATTATCGTATAATTGATTTTCCTCTCAGTAACTGTGTAAATTCAGGAATTGACACCGTAGGTGTTTTGACACAGTACGAGGCAGATTCTTTACATCAACATATCGGTAAAGGTGAACCTTGGAACTTAAATACAACTAAGGATAATGGAGTATCACTCCTTCCTTCTTGGAATACAGGTTCAGATGAGTACTGCGGAACCGCAGATGCCATCTATAAAAATATGGAGTACATTGAAGCACAAGATCCAGAAAATGTTCTTATATTGTCTGGAGATCATATTTATCAAATGGATTATCGTGAAATTCTGAAATATCATGAGGAAAAACAAGCACTTGCTACGATCGCAGTAATGGAAGTACCTTGGAAAGAAGCACATCGCTTTGGAGTCATGAGTGCAAATCAAGAGATGCGAGTGACTGAATTTGCAGAGAAACCGGAACAGCCGGAAAGTAATCTGGCTTCCATGGGTATTTATGTGTTTAACTGGAAGTATTTGAAAAAACACTTAATTGAGGATGCGGCTTCTATGGAGTCTAGTCATGACTTTGGCAAGGACATCATTCCTTCCATGCTTAATAGTGAAGATCCGCTGTATGTGTATAACTTTGATGGCTACTGGAAAGATGTAGGTACCGTTCAATCCTTGTGGGATGCCCACATGGATGTATTAAACGGAGTGAATATGACAAAAGAGGAACTGCAAACTTGGCCTATGTACTCACGTAAAGGCCGCACCAAGCTGAATGCACATAAACCAAGAACTCAACTATTTAAAAATTCCATGGTTCACGAAACTTGCGCAATGGAAGGTAACTCTGATCGATCTGTCGTCTTCTACGGCGTAGAAGTTGGAAAAGGCTCTTCCATTAAAGAAAGTGTAGTCATGCCTAACGCTCGCATTGGACGCAATGTAACCATCGAACGTGCCATTATCGGTGAAGGAGCAATAGTCAGAGATGGTGCCATCATTAAAGGCAGTGTTGATGAAATTGTCGTCATTGGTCCTGGAGAAACGGTGGTTGCTAAACCTGCAGTAAGACCTAATCGACTGTTGAAAGATGTGTATGAAAAAACGGGTCACCTTCGTGCAAAAGGATTATCCTCATAATACCATCTTTAACCAAAAAGAGCATCCCTATGACAGGGATGCTCTTTTTCCTCTATTTTAACGTTTTGTAATTACCTTTGATACAAATTAACTACGCGTACCCCCATATCCGTCACACCCTGATGAATAAACCCTTGTCCTTGATAAAATTCATTCAGTTTAGGACTATGGGTGATACAATCTAGCCGAAGACCCTTTTTCCCCGCAGCAAGTACGATCTCTTCCGCAGCATTAAGCATCCATAAACTGAGACCTCTTTTTCGATAAGATCTGCTCACTGTCAAGCGGTGAAGATAACCGAATGCTTCATCATTTAATGGGCCCCAATACGAAGGATCGCTTCCTTGAAGTGTAAATAATCCAACAGGTGTTTCATTAAAGTAAGCCACATAGACATCTCGGTCGTTAAAATATGCACGTACGGAATCTTCTGTAAACAAATCAGGTGTCCAATGTTTAAGCTCATTTTCGACCATCCACTCCGCCGCCTCTACAAGCAGCGCTACAATATCTGCTGTTTGAGCAGGAGTCGCTTGTACAAGCCTAATAAGACCATCCTTTTCTTCTCTTGTTTGTACTACCTTCAAGTCTTGAAACATCGGTCTCTCCCCTGTTCTCCCGTTTACGTTTCCTGAGTATCTAAATCTGTTTCGTAGTGGTCTTCCTCAATCAAAGCTGGAAGCTTCACCGTCACTACCGTTCCATTCCCAAGTTCACTTTCCATCAAAAGTACACCTCCATGGAGCTCGATAAGCTGCTGACTAATCGCTAGTCCAAGGCCAGTCCCTCCATGCTGATGATCAACCTGATAGAAACGATCTCTTACACGAGCGAGATGTTCTTCACTAATTCCAATACCGGTGTCTTGAACAGATACAACCACCTGATCTTGCTCGCGTTTGAGTGTAATATCAATCCATGTATTCATATGCGAAAATTTAATTGCATTATCAATGACATTCAGAAAAACTTGCTTTAATCGGTTGCCATCTCCAATGATTAAATAATCTTCCTCTTCCGCATTAAGTCTCAATTTAATTTGCTTTTGCTCCGCCTTAGCCCAAACATTAAGCATAATCTCCTGAAGAACTTCTCGAACACTCACTGTACCTTTAACCATCTTCATTTCGTTTTGCTGCAATTTAGAGAAATCTAGCAACTCTTCCACGAGTCCAATCAGCCTGTTGGTTTCCTTCGAAATGATTTTGAGTCCCATCCGTGTTTCCTCTGGATCGTACCCACCTGACTCGAGCGTTTCATTCCAGCCTTTAATACTTGTTAGCGGTGTCCTTAGTTCATGAGAAATCGACGATATGAAGTCATCCTTTACCTGATTACTGCGCACAATTTCTTGAGCCATATAATTCAAGGTAGAAGAAAGCTCCCCTATCTCATACTTGTAGTCCCCTTCAATCCGAACGTCAAAACGACCTTTTGCCATCTCTGCCGAGGCAGCCGTAATAATATTAATAGGCCTTACAATCGAGTTAGCGAGTCCAATACTGATGGTAAAGACTAGAACGAGAACCCCTACAACAATAAGTCCAGACCAAATGAGTATATCGACCAATGCGTCATTCACTCGCTCCATACTTGTCACGTAACGAGCAATATAAACGTTGTCATTTCCATAATCAATTTTGGTAGATACAGCCATAACAGATTCGCCAGTTATCGCGTCTTTCCCGATCCAGCGTCCTGTACTGCCTTTAAGAGCTTGGGGAACATCACTTGTCTGAACTACACGGTCCGATTCGAACCCAGATGAAAGGGCCAGAACCCGCCCTTCTGTATCCAAAATTTCAAGTGATGTATTTTCGAGTTTAAGATAATACATCAGGTTTGAAATGAACGAGCTCTCATTACTACTGTCAATAAAGGAAGAGTTGTAGTACCTGATTACATTCTTCGAGTTAGACTCTATATAGTTATAGATACTGTCATAGTAGTACTTCTGCATTGCAACCAGAAAAATGGATTCAATCAAAAGCAGCGCAAGCAGAACAAGAATAAAATACTGCAGAACGATTTGCCTGCGAATGCCTTTCATCATTAAGCTCTACCTTTCCATTTGTAGCCATGTCCCCAAACCGTTTGGAGATATTCCGGTTCAGAAGGATTGTCTTCAATTTTTTGTCGAAGACGTCTGATATTCACGTCTACAATTTTGGGATCACCCATATATTCTTTCCCCCAGACATGGTCTAGCAGTACGTCCCGGCTGAGTGGAGTATTTTCTTTTTCTAGAAAGAACTGCACGAGAGAGAACTCTGTTGGTGTCAATTCAATCGCCTGGCCATTTCTCTTGAACTGTTTGGAAATTAGATCAAGCGCAAACGGTCCTGATTCAAAAGTAACTTTTGCAGCTGTTTCGCGGTGTACATTGACCCTACGAAGCAAAGACTGAATACGGGCAATCAGCTCTGTAGGGCTGAAAGGCTTGCTTACATGATCGTCAGCCCCCACAGAAAGTGCATATACCTTATCTTGCTCCTGTACTTTCGCTGTCAAAAAGATAATGCCAATCCGTTCATTCGTTTCCCGGATACGACGGCACACTTCAAAACCATCAATCCCCGGTACCATAACGTCAAGCAACGCAATATCTATATCATTTACGGCGTTAATAATTTTCATAGCTTCAAAACCGTCAGCTGCTTCGAGCACATCAAATCCATTTCTTTTCAAATTAAGCACAATAAAACTACGGATTGATTCTTCGTCTTCCATGATTAATACTTTACTCATTCCATAATCATTCCTTCCTGTTCCGGATCATTCTTTACCTTACCCCCTGGTGCAATTTGCCCAACTTGCTTCGGCAATCGGTATCCGATTACCTGATTACTGGAGCGAACAATCTGTTTCCATTCATCTTTTACCCGTTCCCAGCTGTCGAGTGAGAAGAACTGAATTTCAGCTACTGTTTCATCCGTATCCGTAAGTTTAAAGCGCAGGTACTTGTCCTTAACAGATTTCGTATCTAGTGTAACATTCCCATGCTGTTCAGGTTTTAAGTTGAAATAGAAACGATCCTGATCATCGCGATATTGCTGCATCACAAATTTAAGATCATCCTTGCCATCCCACTGATAGAAAGAATAGAAATAAAGTTTCTCGTTATCTACAAAATGCTCCCAGCCTGGCGGTTCTTCGAGTAAACCAAATTCGATGATCCCGTCATTATTAATATCTTCACTTAGAATCCGTCTAGGCTTAAACGTAATATCCGTCCCTTTGAAAGCTTCAACAAGCTGATTATTCTCCATATAGATCAAGTTGGAATATGAGTTTGAGGCATCTAGTGCAATATCCAGCACAATCCCAGTCTTATCTTGAGAAATTTTTCCAGCGGACACGTTGTAAAAATCTCGCATCCTTGTATCAATCGTCAATTTATCAATCGGTTCAAAACTACCATCATTATATTGGTATACCGTAATAGTCCCTTGTCCTGTCGTCGGCAAAATATTCATTATTGTGAGGTCATTAATACCATCACCATTCATATCCATGGGGTTACGGAATTCATCCGTAATTACGTATTTTGTGTATGGCATCTCGAGTATTTTCTGCAAGGTACCACCCTTATAAGAATAAGAGACCAGCCAGTTTTGAGCGTTCTGCTCAACGCCGCTAGAGAAACCTGCAACAATTTCGAGTCCCGCATCTCCCGTAATTTCTTGAACCCGGAAAGAATTCAGGACAGAACCAATACCGTCGAAAGTCAGTTTTTTGACCCAAGTGTCTCCCTGCTTCTCAAGCAACATTCCTCGAATCTTGATCTCAGGATCGTCGGGCAAGTCATAGAAAACAACGGCTTCCATCACGCCATCATTATTTAAATCTTTTTGTATAATTTTATTCGACATCTCTCTGGGCTGAGTAATGGTAGATCCTTCAGGAAGTTCCCCCTGAATGACACTAAGTAAATTCTCTCGTTCGGTCGTCATTTGCGGAGTCTTCATGAGTGATTTCGGATCATTAAAAGAATCCATTCCATTCCCACAACCGCCAAGCAGCAACACAAGAAGCAGCAAGGCACCTAGAAAGAAAAGTTTCTGTATGTTTTTTGTGATTAACACCGGATCACTCTCTTCATTCATTAAATCTTATTTTTTTCATGTAATGTAAGTCGTCTACCTCGAATATCAAAAGCAAGTCTGCCTTCGGCAAGTCCCCAAATTCGAGTTGCATGACGCTCAGCCAGTTCAATAGGCAGCACGGTAATTACCGTTACATTCTCTTCCTGACAAAGCTTCTTGAAGTTCTCGAGCACACTGTCTGCCGATTTCGGATCAAGACCGATAACAGGTTCATCTGCTAGGATCACTTTGGCACCATGTGCTAATGCTCGTGCTATCGCTACACGTTGTCTTTCTCCCCCACTAAGCTGCCCAGCTTTCATATGAGCTTTGTCTAGGAGCCCTACACTTTCAATAATGTCCATCGCACCCATATAATCATCGGAACGAACCATTCCTGTGAGCATTCGCCACCACGGTGTTTGACCTGCTCGGCCGATAAGTACATTCTTCAGTACCGTTCGGTTTGTAGACAGTTCTGGGTTTTGTTCCAGATATGCCCATTCGCGTTTGATTTGTTTTTTACCAGCATAACCAGCTTGGAAAATATCAGTACCATGTACTAGAAATTTACCTTTGTCCCAACTTTCTTTTAGAGCCAAAAGTCGAAGCAATGTGCTTTTACCGCTTCCACTACTGCCGACAACGCTGATAAACTCCCCTTGCTGCATATCAAAGCTAATCTCTTTTAACACAGAAACCTTGTCCGCACCAACCGTCTTCGCCAACTGCTCTACTCTGATCATTTGCGTATATATCTCCTCTTATCCGTAGATTGTATATCTTTAGTTTATTGGAAATAGAGTAGATTTTCCATGCGAACGGAAGTTCTCATGTCATTGTTTTGTCTCGCTTAAACAAGACTCCCGCGATTCCGAACAAAAGATAGCAAGACCCAAGCAGCCAGAACATGGCCCCTGGTACTCCAAGCCCAAGCATTATTCCTCCCAGATTAGGTCCTAAGATACTCCCTATATTAAATTGAAAGGAGCCAACTACGTTCGCTGCTGGCAGTAAACTTTTTGGCAAAATATCAGCTGCATATGCCAAGCCCAGAGAGAAGAAAGAACCTACGAGCCCACCTGCTACGGTCAGTAACAGTAAAGTGGGCCAAAACTCAGTTCCCACTGAAGGGATCAGCATGAACAAAAGACCACCTAAAATTCCAGAAATCATAAGGATCTGTTTTCTACCATACCGATCACTTAAAGCGCCCAGAGGTAATTGCAGAAGTAAGCCCCCAATTCCTACAAATGGAAGCAGGGTGGAAATATCACTCTCAGAAAATCCGATACGAAGTCCATATATTGGGAAGTTACTGTTCATGCCAGATTCCATATATCCGTATAAGAACGCAGGGATAAGTGCATACCAG
The DNA here is from genome assembly GCF_018310695.1 of Paenibacillus sp. Marseille-Q4541. GTDB lineage: Bacteria > Bacillota > Bacilli > Paenibacillales > Paenibacillaceae > Paenibacillus. The sequence goes on from NZ_JAGXCY010000012.1 coordinate 16,021, forward strand.
GCAAACATAAAGCTTTTTCTATATCTTCCCGTATTGCTTGCTTCATGCTCCAATTTTTCAGGCCGCGTATCTGGCAACTTCAGAGCAAACAGCAAAACGATGAGCATAATGAAAAACAGAATAGCAAAAGGAACAACTTGTCCATATCCTAGCAGTTTAATCCCTAAAGGACCGATACTGAACCCAATACCGTAAGACATACCGTAAATAGAAATGTTTCTTCCTCTAGATCCTGCAGGTGTAACAAGCAGCACCCATAGCTGAGTTGCATAATGAAGTGCGCTGTCTCCAATTCCGACCAAAAGTCGTAACACAAACCACAATCTGAGATCCGGAATCAACGGAAATAACATCAACGGGATCATGACCACAATGAGGCCTGAAACGATAAGCTTTTTAAAACCTACTGCCCCTAGTATCCGTTCTGCCACAAGCGTCATGGCAAAAGAACCGACATACATGACAGCGGCATTTAATCCGTTCATACTTGAAGATACGCCCATCTGCTCAATAAAGATCGAGAGGACAGGAAGTAGCAATCCTTGACTCAGACCAGCTACAATAATAATTGCAATAAGAATACTAAAATGTGCTTTTGAACCTTCCTGCTGTATTGCCCCGGTTGCCTTACTCAAAACAATCGTTACCCCCCACGCTTAACAAAAAGAAAAAATCGCCATTTCTGACGACTTGTCACTGTCCTCTATTATATGCTCCTTTATAAAGAAACGGGTTACAAAGTATTCAACATTATAGTGGACAATAGAGCTAAATACAAGCGATAATGGAATGAACGCTTACTTTTTGTATAGTAAGCTGATACCTGTGATAGGAGGTCTGTTCATACAGATGAGTTATCAGGTGAAAATAGACGTTACGCCCATATACGAGCTGCTGAACAGCTTTATGGTTTATGTAACAAGAAGATGGGTTCAAAGTCTCGACATCGGACCTGAATGGATTCATACCGTAGATAGCACACTAAAGGAAGAAGTTCGTGAGTTATTCAAAGAAGCTTCCAACTGGCCCTTTAGCGACTATGATGTTTTGTTTGCTTGGACAGCACTCCGTGAGACGACTAGTGAAGTGGAGCCATTTCTCAAAGAACTCAGCATCAAGTCTCCTGAGGAGCTGTGGAAACAGCTTCAAACGGTCCTTCCTAATTTAACTATTGCGGAAGCGTTACGCATTCGAAATCAATACATACCATTGCTAAAGTTATGGGACGAGCATTATTTTCAGTATCTTACCCCTGAACATCGTAAACTAATAGAAGAGGACAGTTCAGAGAAAGAACTACTGCTAACGAAAATGAGTCCGGATCGATTGATTGATTATGCCACTTCCGGGTTAATTGTCGAAGAAATGCCTGGTCTCCGTAAAATCATACTTTTTCCTACAGTACATAATCGACCTATTAATATGTATTGTTTTTATGAGGGTATGTTATTGATTCAATATCCTGTGGATATACCTGAGCAGCGGGAGGACGAACCCCCCATTAGTTTGCTTCGTCTAACTGAAGCGATATCCGATCCCGAGAGGCTCCGGCTCTTACGATATATATCCAATCAACCCAAATCCCTGAAACAAATGTCAAAGGAGCTTGGACAAACGGAAGTGATGCTCAGACCTCATCTGATGTCACTTCGGGTATCTGGCCTCCTTCAAACGCATCTTGATCAGGATCAAAACGAGAAGTACAGTTTGCGTCCCGATGGATTATCGGAATTGAACATGTATTTGGAATCTTATATCAGGATATGACATCACTAGAGAAACAAGGAGTGAGATTCTATGAAATCCAATTTGAAGCAACAGATTATTTTTGACCTCGACGATACTTTGATTCACTGTAACAAATATTTCAATCTGACTGTGGGGGCTTTTCTAGAACTCATGCAGGAATGGTTCTGTGATTACCAGATCACGGTCGAAGATATTCGTAATAAACAAATAGAGATTGATGTATCCGGGGTTGCTGTATTTGGTTTTGCCAGTCAGCATTTCCCTCAGTCTTTAATTGATACCTATCTCTATTTCTCCAAAAAAGTACATCGCAAGATCGATACAGAAGAACAAGCTAAACTTCAGGAACTTGGTATGAGTGTATACGATCAGGAAATTGAAGCCTATCCGGGTATGGTTGAAACCCTAGAATACCTCCGTGATCAGGGGCATACTCTTCATCTGTATACAGGCGGAGAGCAAATGATCCAACAACGCAAGATCGATCAGATGAAGCTTGGAGAATATTTTGATGATCGTATTTATATCACTCGCCATAAAAATATTGATGCTCTCGAAAAAATTGTAAGTAACGGTCAGATGGACCGTAAAAACACCTGGATGATCGGTAACTCGCTTCGAACTGATATTGAACCCGCGCTCGCTGCGGGAGTTCACGCCATCTATATTGAGCAGGATATCGAATGGAAGTATAATCTGATTGAATTAAACAAACCTGAGAATTACTCCCTATATACGATTCACGACCTGGTAGAAGTACCGAACATTATATCTGAGTATGTTAAGCAGCAACAAAATCAATAAAAGATAAAAGACTGACCTGTGTATGATCACGAGGTCAGTCTTTTTTTATGGATGCTTACCCTTAGACGACGATTTAGTTTACCTACTCTTGCCGTTCAAGTGACAACTTTCCGGTCATGGGATCATTTAGTGTGATTTTAGCCTTAGTCACAGTCCCCCTGCTGTCCTTAAACGATAAAACTTGAGTCTTCCCTTTGCTAAGCAGTGAGTCCAGCATTTTTTCGGAGATTTGTTTGCCTGCATACTCCTTCCAGATTACAAAGCCGCATCCTTGCTTGAAATGGCTGCATCCATATCCTTTGCGTCCCTCTATGATCTGTCCGCCGCATCCAGAACGAGGACAAGAGCCAAGTGCAGTCCGCACAGTAGTCGGTGTTCCTGATCGGCTGGTCTTCGGAGTTGATGTAGAGGAAGCTGTAGAAGTAGAACTCGAGCTTGTACTACTTTTGCCGCTAGTCCTCCGGTTTGTAGAACTTGCCGTGCTTTTCGCCGCAGAGCGAGTTCCTTTCTTTCGTTTGCCAGATGAATCCTCATCTCCAAAAGCATCTTTCGGAGCCGGCTTCTGAACTCGAACCTTTTCAATAATTGACAAGGTAAATCGCTTTACGTTTTCCATAAATTTATCCTGCTCAGCTTCCCCTTTGGAAATCTGGCTCAGTCTACGTTCCCATTGCCCTGTCATTTCTGGAGAAGCCAGCAAATCGACACCAGCACTCCGAATAAGTTCGATGGCCATTCTCCCTTTTTGGGTTACTAACATTTTCTTACCTTGCATCGTGATGTATCCAACTTGTTTGAGCCGTTCAATCGTTGCTGCACGTGTCGCGGGGGTACCTAAACCCGCGTCCTTCATGGCATCACGAAGTTCTTCATTCTCAATCTGCTTTCCTGCACTCTCCATCGCTCTCAGCAGGGTTCCTTCAGTATAGCTTTTAGGCGGCTTTGTCTGCTTTTCTTTCATTTCACTTTTTTTACATTGTACAGACAGATCAGCGTTTACTTTAAAAGGAACAGATATTAGTTCTTCCGGCTCTTCTTCTTCCCCATCCTTTTTTGTGTTGCGCTTCTTACTTTGATTTTCTTCCGAGGATTGCACGACTTTCCAACCAAGCGAAAGCAACTCTTTCACATTCGTCTTAAATGTGTGGCCTTCTATCTCTGTAAATACAGTATGCAGTTTGTATTCCGCGGGTGGATAAAAGTGTGAAAGAAATCTGCGCACAATCAAATCATAAATTTGACCTTCGTCTTTGCTAAGCGTCCCCGGCTTCTTGAGTGTTGGCAAAATTGCATGGTGATCTTCTACTCTTTGCGGATTACAAACACTACGATTTCCCTTATGCACAAGAGACGGATTACCTTGTTCTGCCAAATCTTTATATGGCGTATTTTTTAACAATTGCAATGTTTTTTGCATGCCGTCTATATTTTGTTCCGTTACATAATTTGAATTGGTTCTCGGATATGAAATCACTTTATGTTTCTCATATAAAGCCTGCGCAATATCTAGCGTTTTCTTCGCCGGATATCCAAATTTCGCATTTGCTTCTCGCTGCAGCAAAGTTAAATCATACAGTTTATAGGGATACTCTTTTGAATTTTTGACATCGTATTTTGCAATTTTTCCTGTTTTTCCTTTTACTTCATCTGCAATCTCTTGAGCCTTCTCAGCTGAAGTTAATCGATCGCCTTGCCATATTCCCTGGTAGTCGGTAGCCTCTTGCCGGAATAAAGCAGAAACTTCGTAATAAATTTTTGAATCAAACGCTTCAATTTCTTTTTCACGGTCGTAGATAAGAGCAAGGACTGGAGTCTGTACCCTTCCTACCGAAAGAAGCGTATTATGTCTTGTAGTAAAAGCCCTTGATGCGTTCATACCAATCAGCCAGTCTGCTTCACTTCGGGCTCTTGCCGCCTCTGTTAAATGTTTAAACTCCGACGCATCATATAACTGGTCAAATCCTTTTTTAATGCTCTCAGCGGTGAGGTCCGAAATCCAGAGCCGTTTGACGGGCTGACTCAGCTTCAGTTGCTGCTGAATAAGATCAAAAATGTATTGTCCTTCCCTTCCGGCATCACAAGCATTAATAATAAGATTTGCTTTACGAGAAAGTTCTCCAATCGTCTTCAGTTGATCTTTTGTTCTTGGGTTGGGTGTAATCTTGAATCGGTCTGGAATAATTGGCAAATCATCAATACTCCACCGCTTATATTTGTTATCATAGGCTTCTGGCTGAGCAAGCCCTAACAGATGCCCAATTGCCCAAGTAATGATATAATGTTCTCCTTCAAGATACGTACGATTGTTTTTGGCACGCGGTTCAACGACCGCCGCTATGGTGCGTCCCATATCCAGCTTTTCCGCGATAATCAGCGTTTTCATGCGTCCGTTCCTCCCTGTAGCCCTAACGAGCGAAAAGGAGCTCCCCTCAAGTAATGACGGAAGCTCCTTGCTTCTAACTAGACCTCATTATAGCAGAAAACTTCATATTTCGTAAGTTGTACGCTGGCTACCCACATGCTTTGTACACAATAAAGCAGAGCTTTGCTTTATACATTTCCCCATAGATATAGTTAAAAAAAGAAAAAGTCCCTTAGGGAAGGAGAACTTCCATCTAAGAGACTTTTCATGAGTATAATAAGTGCTGTAACTACAATAAATAATTTACTATTTTAGAATCCTTACACAAGGACAGTAGAGCCCATCAAATATTTATCAACTTCACGAGCCGCTTCGCGTCCTTCATTAATCGCCCATACAACCAAACTTTGACCACGTCTCATATCGCCAGCAGCAAATACTTTTTCTACATTCGTATTGTATTTACCATAACGTGCTTTCACGTTCGAGCGACGGTCTGTTTCTAGTCCCAGTTGCTGAGGAATCACTTGTTCCGGTCCGTCAAATCCGATGGCGATGAGTGCCACATCCGCTTCAAAAACTTTTTCTGTACCTTCAATCGGTCTGTAAATCTTACGACCTGTCTCATCCACGATCCGCTGAATTTGAACGGTATGAAGTTCCTTCAGGTTTCCGTTCTCATCACCTACAAATTTCGTTGTCATGATGGAAAACTCACGAGGATCATTACCAAAAATAGCTTTCGCTTCTTCCTGAGCATAATCGAGAGTATATACATTCGGGAATTGCGGCCATGGGTTGGTTATTGGATCACGCTCTAATGGAGCTTTTTCATGCGTACCAAACTGAGTTACACTTTTTGCACCGTGACGCAGTGAAGTAGCTACACAGTCCGAACCCGTATCCCCACCACCGATTACGATTACGTTTTTGCCTTCGGCCGAAATATAATTTCCATCTTCAAGATTAGAATCCAGCAAACTTTTAATCGTACCGTTCAGGAAATCCATTGCGTAATGAACGCCATTCAAAGTACTGCCCTCAATGTTAAATTCACGCGGTTTCGTTGCCCCACCACAGAGAACAACAGCATCATACTGACTTACAAGTTCTTCGGTCTGGATGTCTTTGCCTATCTCCGTGTTCGTTACAAACGTAATTCCTTCCGCTTCAAGCAAATCCACTCGACGCTGAACAACACCTTTATCCAGTTTCATACTTGGAATACCGTAAGTTAGCAGACCGCCGATGCGATCAGCACGTTCATATACAGTTACGTTATGACCTGCTTTGTTCAGTTGCGCCGCAGCTGCTAGACCAGCCGGGCCAGATCCCACAACAGCAACTCGTTTATCCGTACGTTTCTCCGGAGGATTTGGAACAACCCATCCTTCTTCGAAACCTTTTTCAATAATTGCTTCTTCAATTGTCTTGATGGTTACAGGTTGACTAATGAGGCCGACCGTACATGAACCTTCGCAAGGAGCTGGACAAACGCGACCTGTAAACTCAGGAAAATTGTTCGTTTTATGAAGACGCTCGAGCGCTTCCTTCCAAAGACCACGATACACCAAGTTGTTCCACTCAGGGATCAAGTTATGAACCGGGCAACCTGACGTTCCGCCTGTCATATCGATGCCGGTGTGACAGTAAGGAGTACCGCAATCCATACAGCGGGCACCTTGTGTTCGTAGCTCTTCCTCTGACATATGTTTATGGAATTCTTCCCAATCTTTGATACGATCTTCTGGCAGTCTGTCTGCCGGCAGCTGCCTTTTATATTCCATAAATCCAGTTGGTGTAGACATGTAACGTTCCCCCATCCATTCTCAACTGCTCCAACGATACGGGCTATCCATGATGAAATCCGAACAATAGCACTATAGTTGACAGTCCATGTATAGTTTTTGATTATTGTATCACAAAAAAATATATTTGTACTTCAGGTTTTGCATTATTCGAGTATGTTCGCACTCAGACTTATCCCAAATCAATGAACAACATCTGCAAGTCCTGACATGAAAGGATATTTCAACTATAGTAGCATTCAGAATTCCTGATATTAAATGGATTTTGAGAATAATTGTTTGTATTATTCATCATAATAATTACATATCATGATAGATAGTTTTTATGAAGGTTGATATAAATTAAAATGGAAATCTACATAAATCTACACGAAACTCTGTTTCTTCATTAAACAGATATCATGAACGTCTCTCAAAAAATTGGAAAGAATAGTCGTATGGATTCTTCTCATCTTTTTCGCCTGGAATCTCTTCTATAAGCTTCCACACCTCTAAATCGATATCTTTCATAAAGGTATCACCTTCAATAGATTCATGGATTTTTGTGACAATCAACCGATCAGCATACGGCATAAAAGCCTCATACACAGCTGCTCCTCCAATAACAAAAAGCGATTCTTCTTTTGCCATCTCCACACCCTCCATTACAGAGTGAATCACTTCAGCTCCAAGAAAGGTTTGATCCTGATGGGTGAGAACTACATTTTTACGATTAGGAAGAGGCTTGCCGTTCAATGAATCCCATGTTTTTCTTCCCATTATGATGGTATGACCTGTTGTTTGTTGTTTGAAAAAAGCCATATCCTTTGGCAGACGCCAAGGAATTCCATTATCTTTTCCGATAACTCCATTATTGCTCATGGCCCATATCATCGTGATTCCCATATATCCACCTCCAGTTGTTATTGCATCTTAAACCGTCTTAAACAGATACAGGTGCTTTGATCGTTGGATGGTACTCATAATCAGCAAATTCAAAGTCTTCATATTTATAATCGAAAATAGATTCTGGTTTCCGGTGAATTATCAACTTAGGCAGATCATATGGCTCTCGGGAAAGCAGTGTATTCACTTGCTCCAGATGATTCAGGTAGATGTGAACGTCTCCACCGGACCAGATAAAATCTCCCGGTTCCAAACCACACTGCTGAGCTACCATATGGGTTAACAAGGCATAACTCGCAATATTAAAAGGCAGTCCTAAAAAGGTATCCACCGAACGCATAGTAAGCATACAAGACAATTTTCCACCAGCTACATAGAATTGGAACACAAAATGACAAGGTGGCAACTTCATATGATCAATTTCAGCAACATTCCATGCGCTGACAATATGTCTTCTTGAATCCGGGTTATTTTTAATGGAATCAATAACGCGGGAAATCTGATCGATAAATGTACCTTCTGGTGTTTTCCAGGCTCTCCATTGCGAACCATACACAGGCCCCAAATCTCCGTTCTCGTCAGCCCATTCATCCCAAATACGCACACCATTTTCTTTTAAATATCTAATATTCGTTTCACCACTTAAGAACCATAGCAGTTCATGAACGACTGACTTTAGATGAATACGTTTTGTTGTAACCAGTGGAAATCCTTTAGCAAGGTCAAATCTCATTTGACGTCCAAATACAGAGATCGTCCCTGTTCCAGTCCGGTCTTCCTTTTTAACCCCATTTTCCATAATATCTTTAAGCAATTCCTGATAGTCTTTCACTTCAAGTCAAACCCCTTTCTCTTCGTACCGTTGTTTCTTTATATCAAAATATACATCCTCGTATTATAACAGTTTACCATGTGAACCACTTCTATTTCAGCAGAAAAAAAGAGGCAAAGAAGACGAATTATCGTCTCTTGCCTCCAAAGCAAACTATACTGTTTAAATGAATTGCTTAAGCCTGTGAGAGATTAGCGAACCATAGTGTGGATTGGATGACCCAGAACCACTTCGGATGCTTCCATCACGATTTCACCCAGTGTTGGATGCGCATGAATAGTCAATGCGATATCTTCAAGGGTTGCACCCATTTCGATAGCAAGACCGATTTCAGCGATTAAGTTAGAAGCTTCCAGACCAACGATTTGTCCGCCCAGTACAACTCCTGTATCTTCTTCAGCAACAAGCTTCACGAAGCCTTCAGGATGTCCAAGGGAAACGGCACGACCGTTACCTGCATAAGAGAATTTACCGGATTTAACTTTATATCCTTTCTCTTTCGCTTCTTTTTCAGTGTATCCCACGCTAGAGCATTCAGGATCAGTAAATACTACCGCTGGCATTACTTTGTAATCCACTACGGAAGGCATTCCTGCGATCGCTTCTGCTGCTACTTTACCTTCGTAAGAAGCTTTATGTGCAAGTGCAAGACCTGCAACGATATCACCAATTGCGAAGATATGTTTGTGGTTTGTGCGTCCTTGGTTGTCGACTTTAACGAAACCGCGCTCGTCAGTTTCAACTTCAATCAGATCAAGACCAAGTTCACCGTCAGTGTTAGGACGACGTCCAACAGTTACAAGCAGATATTCTGCAGTTACTTCTTTGCTTTCGCCGTTAACGCTATATTTAACAGTTACATCTTTATCCGTTTGCTCAGCAGATTCTGCTTTTGCACCTGTTACGATTTCAATGCCTGTTTTCTTCATGTTTTTCGCTACAAGCGAAGTCATGTCTTTATCAAATCCAGGAAGTACCGTATCAAGACCTTCGATAATCGTTACTTTTGTACCGAATTTGGAGTACATTTGACCAAGCTCAGCACCAATATAGCCACCGCCGATAACGATCATGCTAGCTGGTACTTCTTGCAGGTTCAATGCTTCTGTGGAAGACAGAATGCGTCCGCCAAATGGGAAAGGTTTCAGTTCGATTGGACGGGAACCTGTAGCAATGATTGCATTTTTGAAACGGTAACGCGGAGATTCATGATCATTGAATACACGCGCTTCGTTTTGGTTGATGAACATGCACTCACCGTTGAAAATCTCTACTTTGTTGCCTTTGAGCAGGGAGCTTACGCCACCTGTCATTTTCTTAACAACGCCGTTTTTGAATTCTTGAGTTTTAGTGAAGTCCACTTTTACGTTTTCTGCAGTAACACCGAATTGATCAGCGTGTTTTGCATTCTCGTAAGCATGAGCTGCAGAGATCAAAGCTTTGGAAGGGATACAACCGCGGTTCAGACATACGCCGCCGAGCTCCGATTTGTCAACGATAAGTACCTTTTGTCCAAGCTGTGCTGCACGAATTGCCGCTACATAACCACCAGGGCCTGCACCAATGACTAGAGTATCAATATCGAGAGAAGCGTCTCCTACTACCATATTCTTATACCTCCATTACCAGCAACTCGGGATTAGCGAGAAGGGATTTAATGTAGTTCATAAAGTTTTGTGCTGTAGCACCATCGATAATACGGTGGTCAAAGCTTAGGGACAGAGCCATTACTGGAGCTGCAACTACTTGACCGTCTTTAATTACCGCTTTTTCACTAATACGTCCAGTTCCGAGGATTGCAACTTCAGGGAAGTTGATGATCGGAGTAAAGAACATACCGCCTGCAGAACCGATGTTCGAAATGGAAATTGTGCTTCCTTTCATTTCGTTAGCAGACAATTTACCGTCACGGCCGCGTGCAGCTAGATCACGGATGCTGTCCGCAATCATCCAGATGCTCTTACGATCTGCATCATGAATTACTGGAACGATAAGTCCGTTGTCTGTATCTGTAGCAATACCGATGTTGTAGTATTTTTTGTATACAATTTCATTTGTTTGCTCATCAATCATAGCGTTCATTACAGGGAACTCACGAGTAGCTGCAACGAGTGCTTTAACGATGAATGGCAAGTAAGTTACTTTTGTACCTTTTTTCTCAGCGATTGGTTTCATGCGAGTACGGAATGCAACAAGTTCTGTTACATCGACTTCATCCATGATTGTAACGTGTGGTGCTGTGTAAGCAGATTTAACCATCGCATTAGAAATTGCTTTACGGATACCTTTGAATGGTACGCGTTCTTCTTCTGCACGAGTGCTAACTCCAGCGCTTGCTGCAGGTGCACTTGCTGGTGCTTCTTCTTTAGTAGAAGTTGCTGCAGGAGCTGCTGCTTTACCGCCACCGTTTTTGAATGCTTCTACATCTTCTTTGGTTACTTTACCGTTGTTGCCAGATCCAGTAACTTCAGCGATGTCCACGCCTTGCTCACGAGCAAATTTACGAACGCTAGGAGTTGCCAAAACTTCTTTGCTGGAAGCTGTAGAAACTTCTTTTTCTCCGCCTTCTTTTGCTTCGCTTGGGCTATTTCCAGCAGGAGAATCCGTAGTTTCTGCTCCACCTTGTGCTGCATTAGCTTCTTGAGAAGCGTGTTCTTCCTCATCTTGCTCAGGAATTTCGCCTTCTGCATCAATAACAGCTACAATCGCGCCTACATTGAAGATGTCGCCGTCTTTTGCGAATACTTCTTGAACTGTACCGTTAACAGGGCAAGGCACTTCTACGACTGCTTTGTCATTTTGTACTTCCATGATGATATCGTCGTCAGTAACTTTATCACCTGGTTTGATGTGCATTTTGATAATTTCGCCTTCGTGAAGACCTTCCCCAAGCTCAGGGAATTTATAATTAAATTTTGCCACTGGTATTACCTCCCTAAATTAAATCCCTAATTAAAATTCGAGTACTTTATTCACTGCTGCAATGATGCGATTAGGTGTAGGAAGCCAAGCGTCTTCGATTTGCGCAAATGGATAAATCGTATCTGGACCCGCTACGCGAAGAACAGGAGCTTCTAAGTGTAGGATTGCTTTTTCATTGATTTGTGCAATGACTTCAGCAGCTACGCCAGAACTCTTTTGAGCTTCTTGAACCACGATTGCGCGGTTTGTTTTCTTAACAGATGCCAAGATTGTGTCGATATCAATTGGGCTAATTGTACGCAGATCGATAACTTCTACTTTAATACCTTTTGTTTTTTCCAGTTCTTCTGCTGCTTTCACAGATGTATGAACCATCATACCGTAAGTAATGATCGTTACATCAGAACCTTCACGAACAACGTTTGCTTTACCCAGTTCAACTGTGTAATCTTCTTCAGGCACTTCAGCACGGAATGCATGGTAAAGGTTCAAATGCTCCATGAAGAATACAGGATCGTTATCACGAATGGATGCGATCAAAAGACCTTTTGCATCATAAGGATTAGAAGGGACTACTACTTTAATACCCGGAGTTTGCGTGAGCAAACCTTCCAGGGAATCTGTATGAAGTTCTGCTGCTTTTACGCCGCCGCCAAAAGGTGTACGGAACACGATTGGGGAGTTGTAACGACCGCCAGAACGGAAACGCATACGTGCAGCTTGAACCGCCATTTGGTCAAGTGCTTCAAAGATAAAACCTACGAATTGAATTTCAGCAACAGGACGGAAACCTGTAACACCAAGACCTACTGCAAGACCACCGATAGCAGACTCAGCAAGTGGAGTATCGAATACACGTTCTTCGCCGAATTCTTTTTGAAGTCCTTCTGTCGCACGGAATACACCGCCGACGTTACCCACGTCTTCACCGAAAACTAGGACATTCGGATCGCGTTTGAGCTCAACGCGCATTGCATCGCGAATCGCTTCTTTCATGTTCATTTGTGCCATTGCTTCATATCCTCCTTAAACATTTAACAGTTCCTATGACCACCCAATGACCTTTGCCAGCTTGAATATGTACAAGCAGTTAAAAGGATCAGGGTTCAGCCACATTCTGTGGCAAACACTTCTACAAGCCTTTACCGAATTTCGAAATTATTCGAAATCTGCTTTTTGTTCTTCCATATGTTTTGGTGTGTGTTCGAACATACTGTCGATCAGACCAGAGATTGTCATTTTTTCTGTTTTCTCAGCGCGTTTGATTTCTTCGTTCACTTTCGCTTTCGCTTCATCTTTCACGCGAGCTGTATCTTCTTCTGTCCAGAGACCTTTTTTCTCAAGGTATTTGGCAAGACGATTAATTGGATCTTTTTCGCTCCATTCGCCTTCTTCGTCTTTTGTACGATATTTAGAAGCATCGTCAGACAAGGAATGTGGACGGTAACGGTATGTCAAAGCTTCGATCAAAGTAGCGCCTTCACCGTTGCGTGCACGTTCAGCAGCTTCTCTAACAGCGGCGATTACTGCGAAAACGTCCATTCCATCAACTTGAATGCCTTTGATACCTGCAGCAACTGCTTTATGTGCGATAGACAGAGCAGCTGTTTGTTTGGAGAAAGGTGTTGTAATGGCATAACCATTATTTTGTACAAAGAAAATCACTGGCAGTTTAAAACGTCCTGCATAGTTCAGACCTTCGTAGAAGTCACCTTCAGAAGAACCGCCATCACCAGTGTAAGTGATCGCAACATTCTTTTGGTTTTTCAATTTGAAGCCCATTGCAATACCCATAGCATGCAGAATTTGTGCACCAATGATGATTTGCGGCATCATTACGTTTACGCCTTCTGGAATTTGACCACCATGTTGGTGTCCACGGGAATATAGGAATGCTTGATAAAGTGGAAGTCCGTGCCATACCAGTTGTGGAATATCACGGTAACCTGGTACTACATAGTCTTCTTTCTCAAGAGCGAATTCACTACCAATCATAGAAGCTTCTTGACCAGATACTGGTGCATAGAAACCCAGACGTCCTTGGCGGCCCAGGTTTACTGCGCGATCATCCCAAGTACGTGTAAATACCATACGGTACATAATTTCTTTCAATTGTTCATCGGAAAGCTCTGGCATCATCTCTTTGTTAACGATTTCACCGTCTGGAGACAATACAGAAAGAGCTTCTACTTCCTCTGTATATACTTCGTAAGGAACCTTGCTCATTTTTTTCTTCACCTCAACAAAAAATTTGAATATCAAGTTCCGCTGTTATAGAATTATTATACACCTGTTTTGGTCAATACGTCAAAGATAAACGTTGATTTTTTTAACTTTAATCGTTTTTTGTTTGTATAACAGGTGGGTCAAATTAGTATAACAGCTTAATGCTAAACCATTGCTTGTACAACGTGAGCATTTACGGTTAATCTTATCTTATTGTTAAGATGATTGCAAAAAATACACGAAAAAGGTGATCATTCATGACGGATTCGCGTTATTTAAAAAGAACCATCCTAAAAGAAGAAATTTTTAGTCAATTTTTGAAAGGAACACGTAATCTTCGCATCTATCTACCGCCAGGTTACAACGAATTACTTAGCTACCCAGTCGTTTACTGTCAAGATGGAGAAGAATTTTTCAACTTTGGTCGGATCGCAACCACTGCGAATCGCCTTATCCTTGATGAAGGTATCGAACCATTTATTGTAGTCGGTGTTGAAGTAGACGTGAAAGTAAGAACTCAGGAGTATGCTCCTTTCGGTGATCTGTTTGAAAATTACACCTCAGCCTTTGCGAAAGAAATTATTCCCTATATTGAAGAGAAATATCCCGTACGCCGTTCAAAGGAAGAACGTATTTTAGCAGGTGATTCTCTAGGTGGCAGTGTATCCCTCCACCTTGCTCTTATGTACCCGGAATTATTCAGCAAAGTAATTAGCTTGTCAGGTGCTTTCTATGAAGAATCACAACAAATCTACGCTGAGGCTTCAGACTTGTCCTGGCTTGAGGTTTGGATGATTGTCGGACTCCAGGAGAAGGATTTCAAATCAGATACCGGCGTTTTTGATTTTGTTGAATTAAACCGTAACACTCGCAAACTACTTGAAGATCGCGATGCTTCCATCACTTATGCTGAAAAAGATGGAAAACATCAATGGGGCTTCTGGCAGAATGAACTTCCGGATGCACTAATGCACTTCCTTAATAAAGGGTAACTCAGTACAACCACTGTTATATATAATTCAGATCGCTGTGCTTTTGGTAGATAAATACGGAGTTAAATAGGCTCTCTTTGCTTCTATTTTATAGCACATCGATCAGTTTCGAACCCATGATACCGTTTTCAAATAAGGTTTGTATATAAGCCGGCTCACAGGCCGGCTCTTTTATTACAAATTTTCTTTTACAATTTTGTCCAGCAGCACTTCCGTTCCGAGATCAATAAGCCGATACACTTCCTCAAAGTTACCTGTGTAATATGGATCGGGTACTTCTCTTACTTTCTCATCAGGAAGCAAATTCATGAACTTAATAATTTGGGCATTTTCCGCTCCGCGCAATTTCCGAAGATTGACCTCATTCGAATCATCCATACAAATAATATAATCAAATTTACCAAAATCCTCTTCCAGCACTTGTCTTGCTGTCATACCCTCATAACTGATTCCTTTGGAGGTTAATAAAGCAGTTGTACCTGCATGAGGTATTTTTCCGATATGCCAATCCCCGGTACCCGCAGAATCCACCTTTATTGTGCCATTTAGTTGTCTTTCAGCAATTTTATGCCCCAGTACAGCTTCAGCCATAGGTGATCTACATATATTACCTAAACATACAAATAGAATGTGTATCATAATTACTCGCTCTTCCTTTCTTACAAACTCTTTGTTTGATGATTATTTGTCCCTGCCTCAATAACAGCTTCTCCGCTTGGTCTAAGTGATCTTCTTGGCAATCTCCACTTATAGTGTACGGATAACATACGTAACATAACTACCATTGTAAAAAGAACCAGTAAGCTCGTTGTGCTCTGCGTCATACCAAGTCCAATCAATAGTCCAGCCAAAATTGCCCACACCGCATAAATTTCATCTTTAAGTACAAGCGGCTTCCGTCCAGCGAGCAAATCTCGGATGATTCCTCCCCCAATACCTGTTAAGACCCCCGCTACAATAACCGCACTAATCGGGTGATTCATTTCTGTGGCGTAAAGTGCACCCTGAATCGCAAAAGCAGATAAACCAATGGCATCAAAAAACATCTCCGTTTTTTTCCAGTGACCGATCCATGGAATGGGCAGCACAAAAGCGATCGCGATCGAAATAAGAGCGAGTATAATTAATGTTCCTTGACTCCAAAGCATGGTAACAGGAACCCCAATGAGAACGTTTCGAATCACTCCTCCGCCAAAAGTCGTCACCAAACCGAGGACTACAATCCCCAAAATATCGTAATCTTCCTCCATGGCAACAAATGCTCCGGACATAGCAAAAGCGATCGTTCCTATAATACTGAAAACTTCAAATACACTCATATCCACCGCGGTTTCAATCCTCACCTTATCAGTCAATAATAAACAACACTTTTCCCATTGTAGAAGACAGTATGCGGATTGTGCAACAACAAAATGTCCTCTATACTCAAGGATAGAAATGAACTCACAATCAAGAAGGTGTACTAATGACTATACAAAGAGTAATAATTTTTACAGGAGGGTCTCTCGAAGAAAGCTACATCAAAGAAATCCAGTCAGATGATATCGTCATCGGTGCGGATTATGGGGCATGGTTCCTAGTCCAGCACGGAATTACACCCGAACTCTCTGCCGGGGACTTTGATTCCGTTACAGAGGACCAGCTTCGTAAAATACAGCAAAATAGCAAACAATTTGTTATTTGTGATCCCATTAACAAAAATCTATCCGATACTGAGCTCGCACTAGAATATGCGATGGAAATGAAGCCCCGAGAGATTGTCATTTTTGGCGCAATCGGAACTAGACTAGATCATACCCTTGCTAACATTCAAATTATGTCCAAGGTATGTAAACAAGGAATTGAGTGTTCCATTCAAAATACTCATAATCGATTAACGATTACGGACTCGGTACATATCGTTCATAAAAATGATTTTCCATATGTGTCACTTATCCCTCTTACAAATTCCGTTACCGGGATTACCCTTGAAGGTTTTATGTATCCTCTGCAAGAAGCCACTCTCTCCATTGGTGATTCCCTTGGGATTAGCAACCGGTTATTGGGTGATAAAGGTACGGTAACGATAAGTGAAGGTTTACTGTTAGTGATTCAAAGCAAGGATTAAAAACAATATTAAAAATCCACTCACAGAGTTGTGAATGGATTTTTTTATTTGTATGAATAATCCCCTAGAAATCAACCAAAATATCGGTGGTACAATGTTTTTGCCTCTGCCTTATCCTTGGTGCCGTGAATAAGTACTCGCCCATCTTTAAATATGACCATTCGGTGTGTGTCCAGCTGAAAAGAAATCAGAAACGGATTGTGTTCTACCTTCCCTTGATTCAGTCCGCGTAGGCGCTTAGCAGTAAGCTCTAGATCCCACTCTTTCTTGCGAGCAGGTCGTATTTGAACGGTATCTCTTCCACACAAAACTTCAGATCTATCGTTATTTGCAGCGTTTAAAAATGGATAGGTACGATCTGCACCACAGGAAAGACAATTTGGATTTCTAGCAAGGTCAACACCAATGGACGTATATTCATTACGCCACATATCAAATGACAATAACTTTTTACGCATGGCATCATAATTCCCACTGAGCCATTTAAAAGCTTCCATCGTCTGGTTAGCCGTTACCATCTGTACCGCCTGCGGCAATATTCCTGCGGTATCACATGTATCCCCACCTAAAGGAACTTCTCCCAGCAAACAATTAAGGCATGGCGTTTTGCCCGGAATAAAGGTGTATGTAATTCCATAACTGCCCACACATCCTCCATAAATCCATGGAATACCGTACTTTTGGGACATGTCATTTATAATTAGTCTTGTATCGAAATTATCTGTTGCATCCATAACAAGATCTGTATTTTCTATAAGAACGTCTAGTTCATCTATTCCTGCGTCCATGACATGTATCTCTACATTAATTTCCGAGTTAATTGCTTGAAGCCGTTTTTGTGCTGCAACTGCTTTTGGAAGCCGCTGCCGAACATCTTCTTCATTGTAGAGCTGTTGTCTTTGCAGATTGGACCATTCTACATAATCACGGTCAACTATAGTTAGGTGACCTACGCCCCCTCTTGCTAGCGTCTCGGCAACACCGGTACCCAGTGCACCCGCACCAATAACCAGCACTCGGCTGTTGATTAATTTGTTTTGACCTTCCCTGCCAAATGGAGCGAACAACTCTTGTCTTGAATATCGCTCATGATGCTGTTTTTCATTACATTTTTCTATCATTTGTTCAGACTGAACTTCCTCGTTCAATTGTGAATCATCCCTTCTAGCGGACTGCTTGCCGCAGCATAACGTTTAACTGGGATCATACCTGACTCGTATGCTTTCCTTCCTGCCCATACTGCATATTTCATTGCTTCCGCCATCATAACCGGATCGCCGGCTCCAGACACAGCGGAATTTAGAAGCACAGCATCAGCACCGAGTTCCATCGCATGTGCTGCATCGCGAGGCGAACGGATTCCTGCGTCAACAATAACAGGCACAGCAGCTTGTTCAATGATTAACTCCAGGGCTCTCGGATTATTAATCCCTTGTCCCGACCCTATTGGGGATGCCCCTGGCATAACAGCATGAACCCCCATTAATTGAAGTCTTTTAGCAAGTATAACATCATCAGATATATACGGGAGAACGATAAAATCTTCCTCAAGCAAAATTTCACATGCTTTTACAGTCTCTATCGGATCAGGAAGCAGCGTTCTTTCATCCCCAATCACTTCTACCTTGATCATATCACATAGGCCTGAGGCTTTGGCGAGTCTAGCAATTCTTACTGCTTCTTCTGCCGTCTTTGCTCCCGCTGTATTAGGTAATAAAGTGTATTTAGAAAGATCGAGCTGGTCTAAAAAGTGAGCTTCTTTTTTCTGATCCAAATTAAGTCTTCTTACAGCAAAAGTAAGGATCTCTGTTTCTGAAATATCGACAGCTTTTCCTTGGATAAGAAGATCTTCAAATTTACCTGTACCAAGCAATAAGCGAGATTTAAAGCTATATTTTCCTATCGTTAACATCGTTAACCGCCTCCTACAAAATGTACGATTTCAATGTGATCTCCATCTTTGAGCAGCGTGCTTGTGTGCATCTCTTTGGTCAAAATATGATCATTGCACTCAATGACGACTGTTTTCACTCCTAATTCCAATGATTCCAGTAAATCTTGAACACTAATCTGTGTATCTTCTAATTGCATGAACTGCCCGTTTACTCTTAACTTCAATGAATAACACTCCTCTCCTTTAAAAGTCTGCTAGCTGAAAACGTTGAAATCCCTGTCTCTTCTTCAGATTCTCCTGATAGCAATCGGCTAATCGTTTCTCCAGTAACTGCACTAAGTAAAATCCCGTTGCGATAATGACCTAGTGCGAGATACAATCCTCGAAGTCCAGGGTAAGCTCCAATATAGGGTAATCCATCTATCGTTTGTGGGCGCAAGCCTGCCCATGTTCGAAGAAATGAAGCTTCACCTATTTCTGGAATCCACTCGGCAGCCTTGTGCAAAAGTGAATTCATTCCAGTAATACTCACCTTTTTGTCCCAATCGTGCGGAATACTGGTTGCACCAACCCATATTTCATTGCCCGGCTTAGGAACAATATAAATATCATGAGTATAAATCGTATAACGTAAAGGTTCTCTTGGCATCGTTAGAGCGACAATTTCTCCTTTAACAGGATAGGTGCACAATTCAATTCCTAAAGAGCGAAGTATTGAACTACTACCTAGCCCTGCTGCAACGACGACTTTCCCCGCTGTAAAAGTACCTTTATTCGTCTCAACACCTGTAATTCGGTCATTTTCGATTAACAGTTTGGAAACTGCACATTTATCCATAAATACAGCTCCGTTACCTGCTGCACCTTTGATATAAGACGCTGTTAATTGGGCAGGCAAAAGTTGTTGTTCCTGAGGATAAAACAAGGCGCCCTGTGCTTTATTCGTAATGAATGGAATTTCGTTTTGTAATTTGCCACGATCCCACCAATGCTGTTTGCTGGTTAAGTCAGTAGTTGATGCTCGCTTCGTACTGAAGTATCCCTCTTCCATTAATGGAACTACAAAACCAGAACGGTTCATTGCTACATCTACTGTACTATGGAGTTTCAGTTCTTCAATTAAGGGCCCCATCAACTGCTGACTGCGAAATGCCCACTTTCTAAGTAGTTCCGAAGGGAAATGTTCAAGTTGTGCTGCGATCATACCTGCCGCATCTCCGGAAGCCCCGCTCGCCTGATTGAAGCCTTCAAGCTGCAATACATCTCTGCCGTCACGAGACAAATAGTAAGCAATGGCTGAGCCGATAACACCGCCTCCGATAATAAGCACTTCAAAGTTCCATTTGGTTTCTTCGTTTTGCTGAGTCAATGCCAATGGTATTGCCTCCTTTTTTCTTCAATTGCTGATCTCACCGAAATGGTTTAATTCATTCCTATACCTGAGTACAGCTGCGAGTGGAGCTTGACTTTGTAATACCCCTGAGATTACAGCAATACCACTTGCTCCAGCCAAAATCACTTCTTTAACCCTTTCAGGTGTGATCCCTCCAATTGCAATAACAGGTAAATCTGCACCTTCACATACCTCACTAAGCGAAGAAATCCCCCTCGGGGAGAGCCCAGATTTACTTGTGGAAGGATAAATATGTCCATAAAATACATAATCGGCTCCGTTTTTTTTAGCCATTTTAGCTTCCTCAAGAGAGTGGACTGAAACACCGAGCCTTGAAAAAAATTGCTGATTTCCCTCCGTATGCAAAACCTGTCTTTTATATGATGGAGGACCTTTCATGGTGTGTTCTATTTCCCTCATACCAACGTGAAGAGCACCCGTCTTATACGCAAACGCAAGCTCCTCTTGACGATTCAGTGTCAATTTATCCATGGGCACCTTCAAGTCTAGTAAACGGCGGATCATTCGATCTATTTCTTCGGCTGAATAGGAATGCTTACGAAGATGCAGTGAACTAACTAACGGCCATATAGCTGCAAAACTTTCGATTTCCGAATCACAACGATGAGGCAGATTGGAAGAAATAACATGAAATTCTAAGCTTTGAGTCGGCAAACTTCCTTGCCTCCCTCCCATTTCTTAGCAGACAGCTCATAAACGTTCAGATTTGTTCTCGTGTAGTTTTGAACACAAAGCGATGTTTGCACTGTAGCTAATGGATTTTAACGAATGAACACAACTTGCTATGAAAAAATGGCTATGAACACAAAAAAACCACTCCTCGTAAGGAGTGGTTTGGTTAGGCGTAATCGAAAATAAGCGTTCACTGAAGTGATATTATAGCAAAAGGATTTAATTCCTACATGCTATTACACCGCTCTAGATCTATGCTCATTCAATAGCGACAAACTTATACTAGCCGTTCTGCTAGTCCACTTCCCTACGCTGGTCTTAACCAGATCAGGTTCAAAGGGTCCGGAACATATCCATCTCAGCCGACAAAGCGGCCCCCCTAGTGATTCGTTTCATTATTAAGTTATGTTCAGATCGTAATTTTAACACAGAAGAAAATATTTGTAAAAGTGTGTTCTTTTTCTACAGGTTACACTTTTTGAGACCATTCTTCTACATTCCATGTTTTCGTTACCCAATCTTCATAAAAATCAGGTTCATGTGATACGAGAATTACAGTGCCTTTAAATTCTTTTAGCGC
This sequence comes from Paenibacillus sp. Marseille-Q4541, assembly GCF_018310695.1. GTDB lineage: Bacteria > Bacillota > Bacilli > Paenibacillales > Paenibacillaceae > Paenibacillus. The sequence goes on from NZ_JAGXCY010000012.1 coordinate 37,268, forward strand.
ACGTTTCAGTTCTTCTTTGGCGATAACATCCAAGTGATTGGTAGGTTCGTCAAATAGAATCCAGTTTGTTTCGCGCATCATCAGTTTGCACAGCCGCACTTTAGCCTGTTCGCCACCGCTCAGCATAGAAAGAGGTCTCGTAATATGCTCATTTTTGAGTCCACACCTTGCAAGATGAGCGCGAACTTCGTGCTGATTTAGATGAGAAAATTCATTCCAGACATCGTCAATAGGCGTGATTTTCTCAGGCCGAACTTCCTGTTCAAAATAAGAAGGAAACAAAAAGTCTCCTAGATATGTTTTCCCGCTGAAAGTCGGAATCTTACCGAGTATTGTCTTCAGTAACGTGGATTTACCAACACCATTACATCCGACAATTGCAATTTTATCTCCCCGCTCAATTGTCATCGTCATCTTCGGAAGAAGGGCACGGTCATACCCAATTTCAAAATTAATACCTTCGAACACCGTTTTACCGCTTGCTCTTGCTTCTTTAAATCCAAATATAGGTTTAGCAGCTTCTTCTGGGCGATCAATGCGTTCAAGTCGATCCAGTTTCTTCTCTCGGCTCTTTGCTCGTCCAGAAGTGGAAGCTCTAGCTTTGTTACGCTGAATGAAATCTTCCTGTTTCTTAATGAACTCCTGCTGCTTCTCATAAGCTTCAATATGCTGGGTCTTATTCATATCGGCCATTTCCAGGAATTTTTCGTAATTAGCTGTATACCGAGTTAGCTTCGCAAATTCCAGATGATAGATAACATTAACAACCTTATTCATAAACTCCGTATCATGTGAAATAAGCATAAACGAGTACGGATAATCATTTAAATAACGTGTGAGCCATTCAATGTGCTCTACGTCCAAATAGTTCGTAGGCTCATCCAAAAGTAGAACATTGGGTTTTTCTAAGAGCAGCTTTGCAAGCAGAACTTTTGTTCGTTGTCCCCCACTCAGCGCGGACACGTCCCGATCAAGTCCAATAGCAGACAGCCCTAGCCCGTTAGCCATTTCTTCGACTTTTACATCAATGAGGTAGAAATCTCCGATTTCCAGTTGTTCCTGAATTTCACCCATTTCCTCAAGCAATTGCTCAAGTTCCTCTGGACTGGCATCACTCATTCGGTCTGTGATAACCATCATTTCCTTTTCCAATTCTAGCAAAGGTAAAAATGCATCCTTAAGTACATCTCGAATTGTTTTTCCTGGAGTCAACTTGGTATGCTGATCCAAATACCCGTAACGAACCTTCGGCGTCCATTCTACCTTTCCGCTATCTTTGAGAAGCTGGCCTGTTAGAATATTCATTAGCGTCGATTTCCCGACTCCGTTGGCTCCAACAATACCAACACGTTCCCCTGCAAGCAATCGGAATGATACATTTTTAAATAAAGTGCGGTCTCCAAAATTGTGACTTACATTGTCAACAGTCAATAAACTCATAAGCGTGCGATTGGCTCCTATCTGTATGGCAGTATGCCTTTTCTATCTTGTTTGTCTTTTTTTATCAATTGCTAAATATTCCGTAAATGCTATTAATGTATATGGACATTTACCGAAAAATCTAATCTAGACTATAATAGCATATTTTCTGCTTCCTCCGCGGGCTAAAGCACGGGGAATTCTTACTAATGTGTTTCCAGTATTCAATAGTAACATAAATTGATAAAGTTTCAGATTAAAAAGGAGCTTATCAGTGTAATCCATCCGGTTCTAACGAAGTTTTCATCCTGCTTAGTATGATGAGTAACAAAAAGACTCCACCAGCATTTAGCCAGAGGAATCTCCAAAGAACAGTCTTATGCTTACGAGTCAAAGTAACTTGAATATCAATCTTATTTTATAACTAGATATATATACATTTATAAACTACCCTGACCCTGATAACAAGTACGCTCATAGTATCCATTTGCAGCGGCTTCTTTAGCACTGCTAAACCTTTCGACTGGAGTATAAGGAAACTCACATCCGCTTTTATAAAAATATTTTGAACCCGTTGATTCTTCTACTGCTCCGATCATTACATCCTTCTTGACTAATCTCCCACTTCCAAAAGCGTAATTATTGTAGTATTCATCTCCAACCGGAATTCCCTGAATGAAAGCCATAACTCCCACGTCATCGATGGTGTTGTACCATTCTTCTTGTGAAATGATAGGGAGTGTAAACTGATATACACTTCCATTCCTTAATGTATGATCGTTATGACTTTGAATTGCATAAGAAAGATTGTCCTCAATTGTACTTACAATGGTCTGTCTTCTTACATGTTCAAATGTATCCGCATCTTGCAGTAACGGTACGGATGCCATCGATTGCATCTCATCTCGATATCCTTCCAACCACTGACCAGCATTATTGACATATACATATACATAATCATCAAGAGTGAATCGAAAAATATTACCATCGTCGTCCTCATACACATACAATTTCTTTTCAGTCCATGAATGTTTTTCTGCTTCGTTTCCTTCTGTATCCGTATAGGTTGCTGAACGATAGAGATAGAACCCATCATAATCGATAACCGCAAGAGCAGGGAGATAATTTAGGAATGTACGCTGTGCCGGAAGATCATCCATTATTCCAAAGTTAATAGAAATGGTCTGCATAAATGTATTCAGTATGAGATCCTTATCAACCCTAAGAGACTTTACTGAATCATAACTGGCTTCAAGAGATGGATTTTCATTCTGATGCATCATTCGACTAGCATCTTGTACCGCGGTCTGAATAGATTGGTTATATTTTTGTTCTAATCTCGTTACCACAAGATCATCAGATCCATGTAGAGAATACACCCAAAACATAGGAAACATGATAAGCACAAAAAGGACTGCATAATCAGTAATCCTCATTGAGTACCATTCCCCCGTAACTTGCTGCCACTTTGCTCGCCGATTCTGCTCCAAAATGTAACCATTCTTGAAAAATGACCGCTGGCGTGCGGTTTGTATTCTGAACAGCTACACGGAATGAATCACCACTTGTCAAAATATATCTCCGGCTCGAATCATGAACAGGAAGTTCGTTGTCAGGATATAACACAGGCATAATCTGCTCATTATAATAACCATCCATCACCACATCAAACTTACCTGTAAATTCAGTCTGATTCGAGGGGTCAGTGTACTCCGGTACGTATTTTTTATGAAGATGCTCTAATTCTATGTTATATGTATTCCCGGTTAAGGATAATTCACGGTGAAACTCATCATACATCGTAGGAGTGAGATAACCTTTTGTTCTTACCGCGTCGACAAAGCGAGTAACGGTATTATATACAGTAAGTTGAGATAGCTCATCCTGCCTGCTTGCGGCCTCTGCTGCAGGATAAATATACAATAGGAGCACAGCAAGAAGAGCTGCGACCATTTTTGAAATACTGTCTGTCAAGGAGAGTTAGACTCCTTCCAAAAAGAAATTTGTTGAAGGGATCCTGCTGGACCCCTCTCATATTTAATAACATAACTAAAGTTAGGATCTATAGTTGCATCCTCTACATCAAGACCATCAATCTTAATACTATGAGATTCATCATTGTTTCTGTCCTCTTTATTCTGCGAAGCATAGACAGAAGCATAGACATAAGCATGTACATATGACCCGCTAACAACATCCGTATCAGGTGATTCATACGTCATTTGAATTCTTCCATCCTCAGCTGCGTGAAACAACCGTCTTTCATCCGAAGCATTATCCATACTGGATAATAAAGAGATGGCAAATATACAGGCAGCAATCCAAAGGCTAACTACCGCACTAAAAAAGAGAATATCGCGAGTATTTTCTCCCAGCTTGCACACCTCCTTTTAACTAGGATTGAGTAAATAATAAACCACGCACCACATTAGAGCTGTCTTTAACTACCGTTGCTTTAAATCTACCGCTCGGATTCACATATTCACTTTTACGCTCATTTAAAGTGTTTTCAACAATACCTAAAGTCGCACCTTCAGGAGCAACCACTTCACCATAAGTAGGTGATTCTGTTGTTACGTTAAGAGGATATCCATACCATTGTCCTGCTGCATTTTTACCTGTTTTAATAAAAATACCGAATTGATCTTTACCCTTGAATTTACGAAGTGCGTTGGTAACCTGAGATCCGCTAATTGTTGTTCCGTCATAGACGGTAAAAGATGTTTGCGATAACTCCGTCTGAATGTCTGCAAAATTATTTTGAGCCGTCTTCGTTGCTTCTTGAGCTGAAATGAATAAAATCACGACGATCGTTATTAAGGCAATGGTAAGAAAAATACCAGCGGCTACTTTTAGTGCTGAAGATGCGTTGTTCATCTTTTAAATACCTCCACGATATATTTTATATTTTTTGAATTTGTTCGTAATAAACATTCATTTGCATAAAGCTCACCACAACTAAAGGAAGAACAAGATATAGAAAGATCAGAGCATACATCGGTGTAAACCCAATAATGCGGCCCCATTCTGCTTTGGTTTCGATCATCTTGGCGTATTCCTGTCTCCTCTGTTCAAAGTAAAAGGACATTTGATGATCAAGATCGTCAAATGCTTCTTTAATTGTGATCGTTCCAAGTGCCAATATGAGTTTGTCAGCAACTCTCTGAAACTCCGGCAAAGTAATTTCTTGTTTTAACTGTTCCAGAGCTAGTTCAGGACCATGTTCAAAGTGTAGAAGACATTTTTGTATTGGCATCTTGAAAATAACCGCGAAACGATTCAGCCATTCCAGTATCTCTTCTACCGACATCCGATCCATATCTCGAAGAATAGAAATAACGGTTTGATATTGATATACTTCATGTCGCATATCCATCCTGCGGACCCGCCGGTCGATATGTAGGAGCCATATTGGCAAATGATATCCTATATAAGCTATAAGCAGACAAATAAGCAGTTCCCACCAGTGAAATACTTCTTTGTTCCAAGCATCTAGCTTCTCCGTTATTCGGGTGATGGAGGCAGTCATCTCTTCAGGTACCATCTTTTTTTCAGCATGTGTGCGTAAGGAGTTTTCAATCTGCTCGTAAGTACTGCTTGCTTTCATATGTAAATCTTCCATTACTTTTTGATCGAGATGTATCCACCAATTAGAAGCATCTTTCTCGGCAGGAGGTAACTCGCCAAATACGCTCCATTTAACGACAGGCTGATTTAAAATATGATTTTTTTCAATACTATGCAAGACGAATGCGCTACTCATGGCAAAAAGAAAACATGAGGTAAACCAAACAATTCTTCTGACTTCAAACCACTCTAGTTTAAGGTGCGTATTGGTTTCACGAAGCAGTTGAACTAGAGTGGCATAGGATCTAGTCCCTGACCTAGGACCAAATGCAGATACCAGAATACGCATCCATTTCCATTGGTACAATCTTTTTTCCCATATTCGCTTACGATCCTCTGCCCGATAAGTCGTCTCTTGTGTCCGCTGTAACTGCTGCAGCAATGTATAACAGCCGATGATAATGATATATATGGACAACAAAACGATAAATCCAAGCTTGCTTTCATAAAATTCATTCATAGTAGGAAAACTATTTCTCGCCCATTCTTCAATTGGTTTTGTAAAAAAGACGGGTGCAAGACTAATGATATTAAGACCTTTTAAAAGGTAATCGAGTTTGGCAAGCCGCAAAATTTCCAGGTGTATCTCCTGAGTCAGACTACCTATCCCCTTAAGATAGATCGAATCCTGCCTCGCATCCTGATCTCCAAACTCCATCACCATATAGGAAATCCCTGCAAAAGCTTTAAGGAATCGGTTAGGTGCGGTTTCATAATAACGTTCTAATGCTTCATCCGGATGGACTGACGTAAGAGCAGCATAAATGTGCATCGAATGCCTTGCAGCTTCTCCATGAGACACTTCAGCTGCTTCATAAAGTGCTTCCTCAACCATACCGTGCTGATGATATCTATGCCTCACTTCAGCAAATAGTTCTACCATTTCTGACAAAAGTTTGCGCTCTTGCCTTGCAACCGACATATCAAGAAATAGACTATTTACAACGATTCCCACTAGGATCGATAACATCAGAAAGCTGATGCCAGGCTGAATAGACATTAGAATTACGCCCGAAGTAAAGAAACAAGTCCATATGATGAAAGTCAGCTTCATCGTTTCTATTCGAAGCAAGTATTCGCTCATCCCATATTGGTAACTTAACTTTTTACGAACGAGTAAAATGTAATGAGATACACCAGGGATTTTGATTCCAAAAGAATAAGCTTGGACTAGGTATGTCTTCAGTACCGCTCTCATACTTTTTGTTTTTCTTAACCGCTGTTGGTTACTCATACTAAGAGAATAATTTTGTTTACGATTAGACATTTGTATAACTACATAAATCACAATGAGTCCTAGAATGGATGCAGCAAGCGTCAGTAGCAGCCCTTCCTTAAGAGACATGCTCACTCCCCCAATACGACACTACATATTGTTCAAACTTTGATGCATCCTCTTTACTCATCTGAGAGATCATTTCCCTTTGATTCATAGGAGATATAGGTGCTGCCCAGCAGTACATACCCGAACGAAATTCTATTATATTCCGATAAGTAAAAGCTTCTCCCCCTGAACGCGATGATTTTAAATCAGGTATGCACTCCGTGATTCGCTCAACATATCTTCGTCCATCAGCATCCTTTTTTAGATGGATATCAAAGTTGAGTACACTTGCAACCTGTTCCTCAGCTATATGCTCATGCCTGAACATCCCTACCTTAAGAAGTGAATTTCGCAAAGCAAAAATCAAATCAGGAAACGTTTTGGCATGATGCGTAAATACCGTAAACAGGCTGGCCACCTGTGACATTTGAATCATCCAAGCAGCTACTTCATCGCTTGCTACTTCTCCCAGTATGTTAACTGTTCCGTCCGTTTTCTTCTGTAGGTCCAGTCCTTGCTGACCTGAAATATGATCTGTCTCACGGAACGTCAAAATATTGCGTTTGCTGTAAAGTTTTCGTAAATGAAGCTCAAAAGCCATCTCTTGTACACGTAAGGTATGATATGGGTAAATATGCTCGATCATTGCCATCAGCAGTGTTGTTTTTCCTGAACCCTGGGCGCCAGTGACCGATGTGATCCGACAACCCTTCATAAGGTAACTAATAAGTTCAATTACCATTTCTGAATTCGTTCCTGTTATCAGCTTCGGTAATGTCGCACTAGGCAAATCAAATTTCCGTACAAAAAACGCCCATGATTCAGAAAAAGGCGGCCTTACGACAACGACCCTTGAACCATCTTTCATTTCATTTACCTTGTAACCTTTAGATTCTGATAGTTGACCAGGGTGATTGTATTTGTATATATTCTGGCATACCCTTCTAAGCTCACGTTCAGAACCAAAGGATAAAAACGATAAATGTATCGACTTCCCTTTATAAAAAATCCAAACACTTTCTGTATTGCGGTTTATTTCTGATTCCAACTCGTATTCCCCAAAATCCTGATAACCTTGAAAAGAAACTTCCGGAATATGATTCATTTCGTGACCTAAGACACCACTTACACCCGCGCTTACACCATCAATCTGCTGATCCCTGATATCATCAACGACCGAAAATCCTTTGTAATGCTGATAAACACGCTGCACTATAATATTGACCTTGTCCAAAAAAAGCAGTTCTCTGTATTCACACTCAAAAATATACTCAATATCCTCAGCAGAGATTGCGTAATATCCTCCAGAATCATGTTCAGCTACTTTTCTCAGTTCTGCCAGATCATAGGTATCAATAAGCTTCGATAATGCCTCACTGCCGAATTGCTGCTGGTAAATATAAAATATGATCTCGAACCTATCCTGAATATCTAATTGATCCAATCTATCAAATGGAATGGATTCATTAATATTTTTTTCCGTCAGGCCATAGCTGTGGATTAGCAGATCCGTTATCAGTTTCTTCACATAATGTTTATCATTCAAACTACCCGAAATACATTCTTTCAGTGCCCTTCTCATCTCTGCTCTTTGATTTAATTTACGTATATACTCCTCTTCATGCAGCCCTACATCTGCTAGTTGACTATGGCTCAGCTCATGCAAAGCTTGTTTGACATATTCCGTCAAATGCTCGAGTGTAGCTTCTTCATTCCTCCCCTTTTGAGGTAGTGCAACGATCATCTTTTGATTGTTTTTAATTTTGATAAAAAGAACAACGATACAACAGACTGACAACATCATCAGAAGGAAAAGATTCATTGTGACTCCCCCCCAATTTTAAGCTCCTCTTTCAAGCTGTTTCAAAATACTCCGTAAACCGGCACTTTCCATAATGATTTTGGAAAGTTCACGGATACTGGTAGCGTGCTCCCCCATCTCCCCATTTTTCTTATCCAGATTCATCGTCTGGTGAACGTAAGCACCGGTCTCTCTTCGATTCCATGCTTCTCTATACGGAGTACAGTAAGGAATCGGGACAATCGGATCTTTATAGCCAAAACGACGTTTTATATTACCAGGGGTACAATTAGATTCTCTGTCATATAAGCCGAGCGTAATAATAACCTTTTTCTGTTCGAAATCTTGCTTCCATTTTGCATCACGGAAAAAGTGTTCCAGTTCTCTCATATTCTGATTCAAGTTCACTACCATAACATCGCTATCTTTCACTATTTCTCGCTCCATTCTTTTACCATTTCCTGCATCTAGCAACACCAAATCATACGCCTCATTTGCGAGTTTAGATATTGATGAAACATGATGCCCATTGAAGAGGCTCTCTTCTAATACAGTCTGTTTATATCTTCCTGGGAGTAAATCCAGCTGGTTTTTGAGAAGTGGAGTTGTGCAATCTCTAAACTTCTCCTTGGTAAGACTACCGCTCGAATACAATCGATACATTGCGTCCCATCCGGTTGTTGATAAATTATTCATAAAAAAATCGGCATTCGGTTCACGAATAGGCAATCCTGCTTCCAAACTATCCCCTGCGTAATCCACGTGCATTGCAAGCACCCGCAAACGCTGAGTTAATCCAATCATAAAAGCAACCGAAATTAAGTTTGATGTGGTGCCACTTCGCTGAAAAGGGCTCCAAAAAGTAACGTTACTCATGCTCTCTTCCTTTCTGTAAGGGATAAAGCTTTCCTTGATTCCACACTCGTCCATCCCGTGAGCAGTTCAAGTAATAGCGCCAGTGACTTCTTATATTGCCTAGATAAAGGTTTAACATGGAGTCTTTTAATATGTTCGTTTTCAAGCTGTAGTGCGGTATCGATCTCATCCCAATATATTGATACCGGAGTTCCGTGGAATTGGATCGGACTGTCGCTATAATAATCCCAAGCGTACTGATCTATTTTCGTATCAATGATCTGCGTCCATAGTCTGTAGAAACTAGGCAACTCTTCCACTTGTAAACTCTCTTGAAGCTTGTAAATCCAAGTCTTACCCCTCTCAAGGTCCTGTCGACTGTATGTAGTTACCCATACTCTTGCTGATGCAGACATCCACTCTTCTTTTGTTAGAAATCCGGTTTTCTCTACATCACAAATGATAAAATCGTAATGGGATATTTCTTCACCGGTTCCAGAAAGGTAATCCGAAATCTGCTTAATATTCGTAAATCCACATGCTACATCAAATCCTTCAAATTCCGTTATCCATTGCGGTAAATAAATCGCATCAATACTATATCGATACCGCTCATATTCTGTTGCATCTACAAGAAGTACCTTAAATCCCGTGTTTGCGAGTATCTTGCTAATATATAAAGTAACGTCTGATTTGGTTGCCAGGCCTGCAAATATCCAGGTTTTCATACGTTTATTGTCCTCCCCTCACTTAAGGATTTGACGTTACTGACTGAGATAAAATTTGGTTCTGTTCTGCTAGAGATCCATCACCCTGATTTGTTTGAATGCCTTCAGCTCCGGTTTGTTTCCATATCTCGGTTCCGCTCTCTTTCTCAGCTTCTTCTGATCCTACGGGCGAAGAATTCAGATCGGAGTTCCATGTACCTCCAGACGAACCGAGTCCATTTGATCTTGAAGTCAGCAAATCTTGTTCAATCGATTCTGAGACAACACTTGTCTGTGATGAGGCAAGAGCATTCTCCAGTGTTCCTCTTAAATGCTTTGCTAGTGCCTGTTCCGCATGTTCCACAATATTGGGATTCACTTCAATTAATTGAAGTACTTTCTCATTGGCAGGATAGGTTGGAATAGCACTCTCTTGGAACTCAGGCTCCACATAACTAAGTGAATAAAGGGATGCTTTGTGAAGATAGGCATCTACCATCGCACTCGACAAGGTCAGTATTTCTTCCTCCGTTAACGTCATCCACATCGTAGGACCATTTAGTTTTTCTACTTTTTTCTTCGATAAAACAATATAATCTTGGCCTGTTGGGAACTGAATACGAACATCGATCATTTCCCCTGGAGATAAAATAGTTGGAAGTTTAATTACGGAAATTTCTCGATTTCTAAGATCAGCTGGAGTCGGCTCTTCCTGATACAACATTGCTTCCGTAATCGCTGTTCCCGATTTCAATTCAATCTTTGCTATGGTCCCTCTGATCTCCTCAAGATTGTCAATGAGGTTAACAGGTGACTGATTCGAAGCAAACTGTATGGCTTTCACATCTGAATCCTGTATTAATGTCCCTGCTTCCAAATCTCGAGCGGCAATATAACCTGTCTTGCTATCCTTCTGTTCACTTTTCAGCTGCTGTGTGAGCTCTTCTAACCTAGCCTCATACTTCGCTTCTTGCTTACTCTTCTTCACATTGTCGGCATAAAAGTCATAGAACAAATAACTTCCTAACAAAAGACTTGCCACACCTGCACCTGCAAGGCCTGCATAGATCATTTTTTTGCTCTGTCGTCTAAGTTTTGACACTAGTGAACTCCTTTTCTAGAACTCGTACTCTGTACTTCCGTATAACTAACTTCTCATTTTAAAAAAGAAGCTTCTTTTCTTCATCGTTGGAATAATGTTTTTAAGTATTTCTGTTAAGGCCTCATCTACATCATTTTCCTGGTCAAACGGATCAAGCTGTAGTGGTAAACTGTACACATGCCGTGACTTCAAATTCTTGCGTATCCTCATTACAGTATCTTTGGATGAAAGAGGAAGAACATAATTCCACCTTGCCTTCACCGAAGATTCGTAACTTCTGGAGAACAGCTGTAAGTCTGACTGCTTCCACTCTGCTGCCCCTCCAACCACAATGGGGACATCACTTCGCTGAAGTTCTTCCATGGAATAATGATTACGCTCACAGCCGAGGTCCAGAACAACGTATTGATAGTTGCTGCTTAGAAGCTGAAGAATTTCTTTTTTAGTTGTTTTACGAAAATAGTGAACACCTGCTAATTCGAACATACGGCGATCCTGCAATCCCCCTTCCGATCCACAAGCAATTGAATCAATTCTTGAAAATGCTGTTGCTCGCTGAGAAAGTTCAATAATAGCAACCTTGCACTTCAATCTAGCCAAGTAATGGGCTATTGCGATCGAAGTATGAGTAACACCAACACCTGGTCCTACCCCCATAACAGCTACCACCGATGTTCCTTGAGAAAATAACACTCCATGTTCTTGGTGAGGGGAAGGTTTATGTGACAACTTGAACATTTCTTCTCTGAGCTCGTGAATGGACTGATATCTATTTGCTGGATCGGATCTGAGCAACCTTCTGATTACCGGAATATAAGGGCGAATCGCTTCGTTTCTGAGCATTTGCTCTACCCCAGAGATCCATTCACTGTGAGCACCCCGGGTAACCAAATATAAGAACAAAGCTCCTAAACTGTACAAATCCGAGCGAACGTCCGTCTGACCACTACCATATTGTTCCGGAGAGGCAAACCCGATAGTTCCTAGCTTTACCGTGTCTTGAAGGCGATTCTCTTTATAGTTTCGTGCAATACCAAAATCAATAAGTCGAAGGTCTTCATCTCCTGTAATCATGATGTTTCCAGGTTTCAAATCACGATAAATAATAGGTGGCGACCTATGATGCAAGTAATCTAGAACATCCATCACTTCTCTGATCATCGTCAAAATCTTGTCATAAGGCAGAACGTAATTTTGTTTATTCAGGTATTCCGTAAGGGTTACTCCTTCAATGTAATCCATTACAAGATAGGTATATCCCACCTGATCGGGTTCAAAAAAATCAACAATTTGTGGTAATCGGGGGTGCTGTAAAGCGATAAGCATTTCTGCTTCTGTTGCAAAGTTTCCGTGGTCACCTGGCTGGGCCATACTTTCTTTTATCGCCCACTTCTTACCGGGCAGCTTCATATCTTCTGCCATATATACATGACTCATCCCACCGGAACCGATACTTCTCACGATCAGGTATCTCCCTCCGAGGATAGAACCTCTTTCTAAACGCGAAGGAAACTTCATAATGACCTCCTTTTGTACACAAAAAAAAGAGAAAGCCCCTATTGCGAAACATGCATTAAAAACTGCATGCTCACGCAACAGGGATGCTTTCCCTTTGTTGTCGTACTGGTTAATTTTGGATTCATTATATGACACAGATGATCCCAATGTAAAGTACTTTTTTAATTATTCTTTTATATAGCATACTAACGCCTCTATATATAGGGCCAAACTTTTATATGGTTAGTACTTAATCATATAGAGCGTAATCTCATCCCGGTTATGAAAAAGCTGCTTAGCACGCTGGATCTGCATCCGCGAATCCTCAAATACACTAGTCACTTCTTTAATAAGAGCCATCGGCTTTTTATGCATTAGTTTCACGGTTACTACCGCCGTACCACCAGACCTCAGACTGTACAACAGATCTGTAACAAGCCTTGCCATCAGTTTTGGACTCCAGCTCATATCACATACAAGAAGGTCAAATTCATTTTCTTTAAACTTTACATCCCCTGCGTTTTTCGATACATACTTTAGCTTAGGATGATTAAGAAGAACTGGATTCATTTTGGCTGGATCTACCGCCGTAACCTCAAGTCCTCTATCTAACAAGAATGAAGTCCATCCTCCAGGTGCAGCTCCGATATCTACTGCACGGTGAAAAGATGAAAACGGAATATCTAATGTTTTTTCAGCTTCAAGCAGTTTAAATTTGGCTCTTGAGATCTGTCCCTCTTCCTTCTGAAAACGAACAGCTCCGCCATTCCAATCAGACAAGTTATCTTCTGCACGGGATACTCCCGCATACAAACGTTCCTCTGTAAGATAAACAGACACAATGAGATCCGCATCCTGAATTACGTGTTCAGCAGGGAGCAGTTCGATTCCGCTTAGAATATGCTGTTTGAAAACTCCGGAAGTTCCTTCAAAGTTGCTCCGTTCCGTTTTTCTCACTTGTAAGCTGAAAGAACCTTCTTGAAGAGCACTGTGGTTCAGCAAAAACCGGAACAATTGGTCGAATGCTATATCCTGTTGTTCTGTATTTACTTCGAAATGGACAGGGAAAAGGTGTCTTAGAAAAATAGGCGGCGTTTGCTGAAGCAAGTCGGCTGCGTCCCCTTGTGAAGTTGGTAAAGTTGCCAAAAACACTTCACCGGAGACAAGCATCGTGCTTTTTACAGCACCAAACATTCTTCGCAGTTCCTCCTGTGCGTAAGGAGCAAAACCGTGATTTGCTGTACATATAAACCGGGCAGAGATTCCTTCTGCCGTTTGAACTTGATTACTCAATTGAAATTAACCTCCACTACATACTCGAATCCAAGGGCGTTCATGAAACCAATCCAGCTCCACTGAAATACCGTAAGTTTGCATAATTGTTTCTTTTGTCAATACTTCTTTTTTGGGACCTGCTGCAGCTATTTTCCCGTCTTTTATAAGCGCGATATGAGTGAATAAGGGCACGATCTCATCTATATGATGTTTTACATATACGACAGCAATATTTTGATTACGTAAATTATCAACAGCTTGCAGCATGTTCTCACGTTCGAACAAATCAAGCCCTGCGCAGGGCTCGTCCATGATAAGCAGCTTTGGATGTGCCATTAGGGACCTAGCAAGAAGTACTTTTTTGCGTTCTCCTTGTGATAATATTCCAAAAGGTTGCTGAGCTAAATGGGAAAATCCGATGTCAGCGAGTTTCGCATGAGCTTCTTTTTCCACTTCTTCTGGAATGTGCTGATAAAAACGCAAAAAGGCGTAAGCCCCGGTAGCGACAACTTCCCATACTGGATCCTTTAACGCCAGTTTCTCAATTAACGTTTGGCTAATGTATCCGATCTCTTTACGAACTTCCCGAACGTCACATTCACCATAGGTGTAATCGAGAACGTTAACCTTACCTTTGGAGGGAAACAAGTATCCCATCATCATCTCCAGAATCGTTGTTTTACCACTTCCGTTTCTTCCGAGGATGACCCAATTTTCACCTTTACCCATCTGGATGTTCACATCATCTAGTATGAGCTTGTCACCGCGCTTCAGCGATACATTTTGCATTTCAATCATGAAGAAATCACCCTCCTGATTTGATTCAGCAAATGCTGAGCTGACTCCATTTTATAAATATGAGTAGGAAGTTCCTTCTCCCCACTAAACAATAATAAAGCCGGGACACTTGTAATCTGATACTGATGAACAACATTCTGAATGTCCGCAATATTCGCTTGGTATAAAATATCGTCTGGTAACAAATACTCAGCCACTTCGAGCATCCGAAGACCTGCTTGACATGTACCACACAGTGGGGTGTACACATACAAAGCAAAGGCTTTCCCTTCCCATGCCATCCTTAAAATCTCATTTTGCTCTAAGTGGTTCATTGGTTTGATCTCGCTGTTACAGCAATTTGTTCCAGAAGTTCATGTGGCATAGGTCCATTGTGAACCTCCGTACGGTCAGGCTTATTAACGTATAATAATTCATACATGGCTCTACGTCCAGCATCACTTGAGGTGTGCAGATATATTGCATTTGGGAACATCTGCTTATTCACAATAAAGGAAGCGACATCGAGTCCAGTTGGATTTCCATAACCTAGATCATAATCCAAAGACAATATATTCACCTTATATTCTATCAGGAGAAGTTTGCACTCTTCTACATCTCTCGCGAGTGTAAATCCAGGTGGACATGTCCGATAATCATCCAGAAATAAGTTCATTCTCCCCTCTCCTTTCTAAAAAGCTTTCAAATGATCCAGGACCGAATACGCTTAATATCGTCCTGATGAGTTCCATCTTCACCAGTTTCCGTTTCCAGTACCCATATCAAACCCTTTACTTCCCTCTGCTTTAACAGCCAGGTTAGGCCCTTCTCACCAATGAAACCTTGTCCAACTCGTTCGTGGCGATCCTTATTCGAAAGATATCCGTACTTGGAATCATTCACATGGATTGCAATAAGCGCATCAAAATAACCAAGCTTTCTTCCTTTTTTCAGCAACTCTAGATCCTCAGAACCGTTCCAAAGACCACTCGCATAAGCATGACAAGTATCCAAACAAAATCCAATAGAGTGAGGGTACCTCGAAAGGTTACGAATTTGTACCAGCTCCTCAAGTGTAGTCCCCATAGGACCATGATCACCTGCCTGGTTTTCGATCAGCAGTTTAGCTGAGCCTTGCCATTCTGTGAGTACATCATCCAAAAATCGAATAATATGGTGATACGCTGCAAGCGGGTCACTCAATTTTGCATGTCCAAAATGAACAACAACCCCAGCAGAACCGCAAGCTTCAGCGATATGCAGGTCATTTTTCAGGGAGTCAACCATCCCTTGGTATAGACCTGTGCCTTTGCTGTCACCTAGAGCAGGATTGGTAGGATAGGGAGAATGTGCGATAGATCGAAGCCCATACTTCGTACAGAAAGCCCGGCAGCGTAATGCTTCTTCGACATCAAAACGTTTCACACCAAGTCCTCGGGGATTTTTCGGAAAGAACTGAAAAGCGTTAGCTCCCATATCATACGCCCTTTGAGCTGCTTTCGAATACCCACCCCGAGTACTTACGTGACTACCTATATATAGGTTTGTCGTCAATGTTGACATACGGGACAGAAAAAGGCTTTCTTCCCGGTAATTTCAACTTTGTTAATGATCCCCTCGTTACATCTTGTACACGTCTCTCCCTCACGGTCATAGACACGGCACTGCTCATCATATTTTCCGGTTAGTTCATCACCTTCATACAAAGGCATCTCCATATAACCACCACCAGCTGTCGCTTCACGAAGAACCGATTGAACCGCGTGGTACAATCTTGAAGAAGAATCCTCATTTTGAAGAAGATCTTGAATCTTAGTATCCGGTCTTAGGCTAGCCGCAAAAGCAATCTCATCAGAATAACAGTTGCCAATTCCAGCAATCACATGCTGATTCACAAGTGTTGTTTTGATTGTGCCTCTTCTACCTTTTAACCTCTCTTTAAACTTTTCTTCGGTAAAACGATAATCAAGCGGTTCTGGACCGAGATCTGACATTAATTCATCCGTTTCTTTCGCACTTAGCAAGTGAAGATAACCAAGTCTTAGACCGATAAAACAGAGTGTAGTTTCCCCTAATTCAATTTCGATTTGTGTCGAACGCTTAGGGCGCTCTCCCTCTGTTCCGACATAGAGTACTCCCCCGAGCATAAGGTGTAGCACAAGTCTTCGTCCTGTACTCAAATGAAAAATCAAATGTTTAGCTCTACGCTCGATATACACAATTCGATGATTAACAAGTTCTTTTTCAAAAACTTCCGGGGTCACATTTATAGATTTTTCACGCTCTATGGTAACCTTTGTAATCGGGCTATCCAGTAATTTATCTGATAATAGCTTCCGGTAATTTTCCATCTCCGGTAATTCCGGCATACGTACATCTTCCTTCCCTTGATGCTATATAGGTAATTTATTATATTGTTTTGTTTATATGGTTGTTATTAGTTCATGTAAATCTTTATGAATTTCATCAGGTTTGATGCCAGTAGCCCTCATATGAACTTCGAGGTTAGCCTCGGTAGTAACTCCTGTCAAGACAAGAATAGAGCGGCATCCTGCTGCTTCGCCTGCTGCAATATCTGTCCGCATATTATCACCGATGACAGCAACTTCGTTAGCAGGGAGTCCGAGCCGATCAATAGCATGTTTCATTAAGATGCTGGACGGCTTACCAATAACGACCGGTTTAACCCCTGATGCAGCTTCAATTGCTGCTCCAATGGTTCCCGCTCCAGGCGTTAATCCGTCATCTGCTGGGAGCTGAAGATCAGGATTAGTTAAAATCGATTTCGCCCCTCCCATAATCCAACGAAGCGCTTTTGTTAACTTCTGATATGTAAAATCACGATCGATGCCTTGAATTACGTATTCTGGCGATTCTTCAGTAATTTGAAGCCCTGCTTCGATCAGTGCTTTTTCCAAACCTTCTTCTCCAATAAACGCAACTTTGGCACCTGGTGATTCAGAGGCTACATATTCAGCTGCTGCTACCGCAGATGTGCATACTTCTTCTCCGTCAGCTTCTATTCCAAGGGATCTAAGGTGATCCGCTACTCCTGCAGGTGTTCTTGAAGAATTGTTCGTAACATAAAGATAAGGTATATTTGAGCTTTTTAAATGCTGGATTAGTAAATCCGCTCCATCAATTCGATGTTTTCCGTGATACATGGTTCCATCCAAGTCCAGCAAGTAAGCCTTAGGTGAATTCATAACTGTATTGCTCCCTTCAAAAGACAGTTCATATACTTATATAAATAAGCATTATGCCCATCGTACAATCTTTTTAAGAGGATTGCAAAGTAGAAAAGAAGCGCTACAGCGCTTTTATTTTTTGCAATGACATTTCATCTGTTTCCATTCTCTAAAGAAACTTATAGTGGTATTAACTCATGTTCAACTGCAAGTATTGTGCTTGGAAAAATAGACTGTGCCTCCAGCAGTAAAGGCTCAAGTTGCTCTTCATCCTTATACCGTGAACTGAAATGAGTAAGAATCAGTTTCTTAGCTCCAGCTTCGTTTGCCGCTTCTGCTGCCTGTTTAGCCGTACTATGATAATAATCGTGAGCTGTTGAAGCAAGTTCATGTAAAAAAGTTGCTTCATGCACGATAACATCGGCCCCAGCAGATAAAGGTACTACATTGGGGGTAGGTCTAGTATCACCTAGGATGGTAATCACCTTCCCTTTTTTTGGAGAACCGAGAACGTCAGCAGGATGAACGATCATACCATCTTCTAGCTCAATGCTTTCACCCCGTTTTAATTTCCCGAAAAGTGGACCTGGTTTTAGCCCGTGTACAGCTAGTTTTGAAGGATCAATACTTCCCGGACGATCTTTTTCCATAACCCGGTAGCCATAACTGTCAATACGATGTTCAAGCAAAGCGGACTCCACTACAAACATATCGTCTTCAAAAATAATACCGCCTTCATGTTCCACAATACGAAGATCATAATTCACACGGGATTGGCTTAGCTCAAGTGATGTTTCCACATATTGCTGAATTCCGGGCGGTCCATATAACGTAAGTGGAGTTAAGCCGCCTTGATAAGCTCTACTAGATAATAGGCCAGGTAAACCAAACAAGTGATCTCCGTGCAAGTGAGTAATAAAGATTTTCTCAAGCTTGCTGAGTTTTAGCGGAGATTTTAAAAATTGATGTTGTGTCCCTTCCCCACAGTCAAACAGCCATATGGAACGCCGCTCCTCCATTAGGCGAAGTGCGATCGAAGTGACGTTACGCTGTAGTGAGGGTACACCTGCGTTTGTTCCAAGAAAATATAGTTCCATCATGCTTCACCTCATCTTACTCTATAAATGATAAAAATCCTCCGATTTAGGATCGGAGGATTCCTTACTTTGTTCTACACTTTACGCTTTTTCCACGTTAAAATATTGTGCCTCCGGATGGCTGAACACCATCGCTGAAACCGAAGCTTCCGGTTCCATCATAAATCCTTCTGTCAGTTCCACTCCGATATCTTCGGGACGCATCAGTTCAAACAGTGGACCTTGATCTTCAAGGTCAGGACACGCAGGATATCCAAATGATACCCTTATTCCTTGATATCTGGCGCCTAAACGTTGTTTCATAGTCATTTCAGGAGGATCTGAGAACCCCCATGTATCCCTCATCATGTGATGAATTCGCTCAGCAAGTCCTTCTGCTACTTCTAGCGCTATCGACTGCAGAGCATGGAATCTCAGATAGTCTCCTTTTTCCTTCCATTCCTGTGCTAGTTCAGAAATCCCTTGCCCAGCAGTTACAACGAGGAAACCAACATAATCCATTGTCCCCGAATCAACTGGTTTCAAGAAGTCAGCCAAGCACAAATATGGCTCAACTTTTTGCCGCGGAAATTCAAACGTATGCAATACTTTACTATGATCCTCTGGATCGTATATAAAAATTTCATTCCCTTTGGACTGTGCCGGGAAAAAGCGATACATTGCGTTTGCCTTAATAATTCCGTCTTTTATAGCAAGCTCCATAATTTCGTCAACCGTTTGCTTCAGCTGAACAGCCTTAGGATCGCCAGCCTTAAGCAATTGCTCTACATTCCCTTTGAGACCCAGATGATGACCAAGCAACATCTGCATGTTTACATAAGGTAAAATGTGCCCGATTGGGTAATTACGCAAGGTATGTCTCACAAGATCAGGCGGTAAATACACAGGAGCATCCACTGATATTTTGGATCGTTCGACACGTGTAAGTTCAGGGAGTTGAACTACTTTATCCGCTGCTTTAGCATCCGCTTCTTTTTCTAGTTCCATCTCCTTGAGCATTACTTCTCTTGATGTCGGGTTCATTAATTTATTTGCAATATCAAGTCCGTCCATCGCGTCTTTAGCGTAAACAACCATTCCATTATATTCAGGTCTGATCCGTGTTTTGGTGAATTTACGAGTAAGCGCAGCTCCGCCAACCATTATAGGTACATCGATGCCAGCATTTCGTAAATCCTGGGCAGTCATAACCATTTGTTGTGCAGATTTCACAAGCAGACCCGAAAGACCAATGGCATCTACCTTTTCTTCCCGGAAAGACTCGATAATTCGTTCCGGTGGTACTTTTATACCCAAATTGACGATCTGGTAACCGTTATTAGCCAGAATAATCTCTACCAGGTTCTTCCCAATATCATGTACGTCACCTTTTACGGTAGCGAGCATAATTTTACCCTTCACAGAAGATTCGTTCTTCTGCATAAATTGTTCAAGATGAGCGACTGATGCCTTCATTACCTCAGCACTTTGCAATACTTCAGCAACAATCAATTCATTGTTGTTAAACAATCTCCCGACTTCTTCCATCCCTTTCATTAAAGGTCCGTTAATAATCTGAAGTGGGCTATATTTTTCTCTCGCGAGCTCCAAATCAGGAATCAAACCTTCTTTGCTGCCCTCAACGACATAAGTAGCAAGACGCTCTTCTAGAGATAGATTGGAGATTTTCTCTTTTTTCTCTACCTTTTTATTACGAAATGCCGCTACAAATGCGGCTAACGTCTCGTCATTTGTCCGGTAGATCAAATCTTCAGCCAGTTTCCGATCTTCCGCAGATATGGATGCATACCGTTCTACTTTCTCCGTGTTTACAATCGCATAATCGAGTCCCGCTTTTGTACATTCATACAAGAAAACAGAATTGAGTACTTCACGGCCCGCTTCTGGCAAACCAAAAGATACATTACTGACACCCAAAATGGTGTGCACACCAGGCAACGCCTCTTTAATCAGTCGGATCCCTTCAATTGTTTCACCAGCGGACCCGATGTACTGCTCATCTCCTGTTCCAACCGGGAAAACAAGCGTATCAAAAATAATATCTTCTGGACGTAAATCATATTTGTTGACTAAAAGATCATAGGAACGCTTCGCTACTTCAAGCTTGTCCTCACGAGTGATCGCTTGACCTCGCTCATCTATCGTACCTACAACGACGGCTCCCCCATATTTGCGAATAATTGGAGTCACTTTCTCAAACTTTTCTTCCCCGTCTTCTAAGTTTATTGAGTTAATAATCGCCTTACCCTGAGAGTATTGAAGTGAAAGATCAATGACATCCGCATCTGTTGTATCGATCATCAGCGGAACTTTTACTTTCTTGACAACAAGTTCTAGAAATTTACGCATATCCTCTGTTTCATCACGGTCCGGGTCTTGCACACAGATATCAACTACCTGAGCTCCATTTTTAACTTGTGCACGAGCGATCTCAGAAGCTTCTTCATACTTCCCTTCAACAATCAGTCGTTTAAATTTACGGGAACCGAGTACATTCGTCCGTTCTCCTACCATATAAGGACGATTGTCTTGTTCAACATAAACAGGATCAATCCCAGATATCGCTGGAGGATGTTCTCCTGTAAGCGGACGTGGTTCAATTAAATCCAGCTTGTTTTTTAATGCACGGATATGTTCCGGTGTGGTTCCGCAACATCCCCCGGCAATATTAAGCCAACCCTGCTCTGCGAAGGCTGCAATTTTCACAGCTAAAGATTCAGGCGATTCATGGTAGTGACCATTCTCATCTGGCAAACCTGCATTTGGATAACAACTTACTGCAGCGCTCGACATACCAGAAAGCGTACGAATGTGATCCCTCATAAACTCAGGACCTGTCGCACAGTTTAATCCTATTGAAATTGGATTCAAATGTTCTAATGAGATATAAAATGATTCTATATTTTGACCTGCCAGTGTAGTACCCATTGGTTCAATGGTACCTGAAATCATGATCGGCAGTGTTATATTACGAGCTTTGTACGCATTTCGAATTCCAATGCTACCTGCTTTTACGTTCAGGGTATCTTGGGATGTTTCAAGAAGAAGAGCATCAACGCCTCCGTCAATCAAGGCAAGTGCTTGTTCCTCATAACTCTCTACAAGCTCATCAAAAGTAACTCCACCGGTTACTGATAATGTTTTGGTGGTAGGACCCATTGCACCTATGACATAACGCGGCAAATCCGGTGTACTATATTTGTCTACCGCCGCTCTTGCAAGCTTCGCAGCAACCAGATTAATTTCTCTTGCTTGGTCCTGTATATCATACTCAGCCAAAACAACAGAGGTTGCACCAAAGGTATTCGTTTCTATTAGATCCGCACCTGCTTCAAGGTAACGTTCGTGAATCGTCTGGATTAGTTCAGGTCTCGTAAGCACCAGCATTTCATTACAACCGTCCAGTTCCTCACCGCCAAAATCTTCAGCAGTCAGGTCTTCCTGTTGAATCATGGTACCCATAGCACCATCCAAGATTAATATTCGCTTATGTAATGCTTCTTGCAGACTGATTTTATTCACCTTCATACCTCCCGCAAAACGTTACGTCTTAGTTTAGCAGAAAAGGGACTTTTATGAAAGAATATTTAAAGTGGAATTAACCGCGTCACTACAAGGATTTATAGCAACTTATAAGAGAGGCTCTACAAAATGTCAATCGACAAAAAAAGGGATATTCGCTATAATAGCAATTAAACCAAGTGGAAAAGAGGGAAAGTAAATGGCAGAAATCTTAATTCGAAACACGAACGAAAGAATCACTGGAGAAGATAATGTTCGTGCCTTCCTCAACCAATATGAAGTGCTTTTTGAAAAATGGGATGCATCCAAACTTCCTTCTGAACTTCAGGACAATTTTGTACTGAGTGATGAAGAGAAGCAACAGATTCTAGATGTATATGACAGTGAAATTAAGGATTTGGCTGCACGTCGAGGCTATCAAATTTGGGATGTCATTACCCTTTCAGAAGCCACTCCTGATCTGGAAGATAAGCTAGCGAAGTTCGAAGAAATTCATACTCATTCTGAAGATGAAATTCGCGCAATTGTATCCGGTAAAGGAATCTTTATCATTAAAGGTGACGAACAAACCGGCTACTTTAATGTGGAACTTGAGCCTGGTGATGTCATTTCTGTTCCTGAGAATACTCCGCACTTCTTTACACTTATGGAAAACAAACAAATTATTGCTGTTCGATTGTTTATTGAAAAGAACGGATGGGTTGCTGATCCTTACCCGGACCCGACCTTTATTAAAGCTTAATACTCAAGAGTTTAATTTTTAAACCACCCTAATGAATTACACAACTAGGGTGGTTTTTATTATTATTTTCCTATGACCTCAAGTTGTTTGGATGGCATCGAATGCATTCCCCTTGCTGTCACATGAGAGGTGATTTTATATACGCCTGCAGTTGGAAACTGATATTCCGCAATATACTTTCCTTCGCCATCGTACTCCGACTCAACTTCGAGACCGCTAGTACCTTCTAAGGAGATTTCAAACTTCACTTCATCAGCATCATCGATATATGCATCCTGCTGTGTAACGATCGCTTCCAATCTCACTACATCAGAAACTTCAACTCCTGAGTCGCCTTCAGGTACAACGAGCTCAACCTTAATTGGTTCTAATAACGCCGATTCTACTACTGCATTTCCATCTTTTTGGCATCCACTCATCAGTAGCAAAGCTAAAAGTGTACTGAATACCAAAATTGCTGACCTACGTGAAAAACTATAAAGAGCTCCATAAAATTCCGCTCTCAACCTATGTATTTTCCTCATTTTTTACAAGTCCCTTCTTCTATTCTTATGTAAAAGATAAAAGAAAACCGCTCCTGTTTGTCAAAACAGCCAAGCGGTTCATGGAAGCATGATCTAAAGTTGATGTTACTATAGCAGTTCGTAAATTTCGGTAAGATGTTTAATCTCAACATCAGGTTCAAAGGACTGATCATTTACTTTCTCATTACGGTTAATCCATACGGACTTAATCCCGGCAGAAAGTGCCCCTTTGATATCTGTTGTCAGCTTGTCTCCAACCATTAAAGCTTCATCAGCAGATACATCAAGCTGAGAAAGGGCATGATGGAATATAGTTGCATCAGGCTTACCTTTACCAAAGGCTCCAGATATGATGATATGGTCAAAAAAAGGAACCAAATCAGGAACGCCGTCAAGTTTTTCTTGCTGCAAAGAAGGACATCCATTCGTAAGGAGCAGCAACTTCACTTTACCTTTTAGCTCAGTAAGAACTTGAATCGTCTCATCATACATATATGGACGGGATCTTCTTTCTGCACCAAATTTATCAGAAAGAGTTGCCCCGAGTTCAGAATCATCGACTCCAAGTGCCGCGAGTCCCTTAGTCCAAGCAGCTTTGCGATAACCAGGTGCTAATTCTTCAAGTTTTCTAAATTCAGGCTGATCTCCGGCATTGAAATTCGCCCACAGTCCCTCAAAAGGGTTGATGCCAATCATTTTCGTAAACGGATACGTTTCATAAGATTCATATAGTTTTCTAGCTTCGTTTCGTACCGATGTCTCAAGCTCATGAGGATCTACTCCGCATTGCTTTGAAGCATAGAGACATGTTTCGTAAAAAGCTTCTTCAACACTCTTATCATCCCATAATAGCGTATCATCCAAATCGAACATAACTGCTTTAATTGACATCTTTTTCTCTCCCTTTTGAGTCCGTCTATTTATTTGGCTTCTTTCAGCGCGATCTTATCTTCTACAGGAATCTGATGTGACTGTGCAAAGGTAATAAGTCTCGCAGCCATTGCATCTGTATCATAAAGATTCAGCAAGCGACTAAAAGCCCAGTTGCCACCTTTACCGTTATGTTCAATAATTACAGACCCTTTATCAACAACAATACGTTTGATGTCTTCTACACCGAGCGAACGTTCTCTACTAAGCTTAATCGTCTTAATCCGCTTCTTACCTACCTTAAGATAAGGACGACGGAAGAAGTACATTACCGCGAGCCCGATGTAAAGTACAAATACGACCCAATCGAATCCAGCTACTCCATCTTTAGTAAGACCACTTAATGTAAGGAACATGAAAGCTAGTACAACAAGAATAAAAGGAAAAATAAACGCTCTTCCTTTAAAGATATCTTCATTTTCCATGCTAGAACCAACGATTGGTTTTCCCTGTTTCTTACGATCCTTATTTGTTTTTTGTTGATTTCGTTTAACTGCTCGTTCAAATGAACTTGCCATGTGAATCCCCCTTTAATCTGTACACTGCTGTTATTATATCATGGTAGCCATAAACTAACTCTCTACGCATCATTCAAAATTGTTAATCTCAACCCATTATCTACGATTTTGCGTAGCCATCGCTGGGGTATTTGCATCATCTACAATCTCAATAGATTCAAGTTGTTGACGAAAGATATTTCGGATGTTATTGAATTATATTTCTCTAAGTTTAGCCCGTTCTTCTGTTTCTTCATCTGTTAAACCGGAGTTTTTCTGTTTTCTTACCAGTTCATTAATTCGTTCGACCAAACGATCAATATCCCATTTTCCCCCTCCAAAAAAGCTTAATCTCCTTAACTTTGCCATGATAAGAAAGGGTTGTCAAGGTAAATACCTGTATAGGTAGAACTCCTAAGAAAAACAACAAAAAAAGGACACAATTATTGAATTGCGCCCTTGTAGGTCATGCATTTATGATCTGTATGAAACTGTATCATTGATTAGTATTATTCTGACTAGCATATCATTAAAAAAGAAGCTTATTAGCTTACTCTATATTAGGTAGATTTATAACTTGTCCGGTTTGAATGTCGCTTGTGGCCATTATATTCAGCTTCTTTATTTGTTCAACATATTCTCTCGTGTCCATTTGGCTTGGTTTATGATTCGTTGCAATTGACCATAGTGAATCTCCATAAGAGACTACAAACTTTTCATATGAAACTACCTTACTAGCATTCGTAATCACGTTCATAAATCCAGTTAGACTTAAGAAAACAACACTAAGAATAATTAACATTCTAACAATAAATCGTTTATTGCTAGAGTAAAAACTATGCAGCGCTTTACCTAAAAGAGTATTGTCTTTACCCTCTTCTTTATTATTATAGATACTGTTGTATGTACTGTATTTTAACATATATATCGTCCTCCAAACATTTGTTCTCATATCTTCTGTAATCACTATAACACGAACATGTGTTTTGGACAACAGGTTTTTAGAACAATTGTTCGTTTTATTTTAGAACTAATGTTTGTACGAACGGAGGTTCTATGCTATAATTTTCCCAAACGTTATTAAGTGGAGTTGATACGGTATGTCGAAGGTATCCAGTAGGCAATTAGCAATTCTGGAATTTATACGTAATGAAGTTCGATTAAAAGGATATCCACCGTCCGTAAGAGAGATTGGTGAAGCTGTCGGACTTGCGTCCAGCTCCACTGTTCACGGACACTTGGATCGGTTAGAGAAGAAGGGATTAATTCGGAGAGACCCTACTAAACCTCGAGCGATTGAGCTTTTGGGTCACGATGAGTCAGATCAATCTAACCAATTCGCTCAAACGGTAGTACGCGTTCCTGTTGTTGGTAAGGTAACAGCGGGTATTCCTATTACTGCGACTGAGAATATTGAAGACTATTTCCCTCTTCCAATGCAATATGTCGGAGAAGAGAAAGTATTTATGCTGAATGTTATGGGAGATAGTATGATTGAAGCCGGTATTGTGAATGGTGACTATGTTATCGTTCGTCAACAACAAACAGCGAACAACGGTGATATTGTTGTAGCTATGACAGAAGATGATGAAGCAACCGTTAAAACTTTTTATAAAGAAAAAGATCATGTTCGTCTCCAGCCTGAGAATCCTACATATGAACCTCTCCGGCTTACGAAAGTAACGATACTTGGTAAAGTTATTGGTTTGTTCCGTGACTTTCATTAAGTATTAAAGCCTTCATACCGCAATCGGAATATAATTAGTATTGAACTTATATATTTTCAAGCAGAGATCTTTATATCAAAGGTCTCTGCTTTTTTATGTTTACAAATAAAAACAGCCGCTAGTTGCGACTGTTGATTCGAATTATTTTTTTCTGCTGATTTCAAATTTCAAACCCCTAAATGCCTCCACCTATAAAAACCAAACCAGACTTTAAACATTCTCACGAAACAGTTTCGGGGGCAATTGGGGGGAGACTAATCAAAAATAAAGTCATCTAATTTAATCCCCAAAAATAAAAACCCTTAGCGCTTAGAGCGCCAAGGGTTCCACATACTAGTACAGAGTCAAATATTGATCGCGTTCCCATTGATGTACTTGTGTGCGATACATATCCCACTCGATTTCTTTCAACTCGTAGAAATGAGCAAGTGCGTGATCGCCTAGTGCGTCTGTAATCACTTCACTACGGATAAGTTCATGCAAAGCTTCTTTCAAGTCAGCTGGCAAGGAAGGAATCCCTTCTTCAATGCGCTCTTCTTCTGACATGATGTAGATGTTACGGTCAATTGGAGCAGGCAAAGTCAATTCACGTTTAATTCCGTCAAGACCTGCTTTAAGCATAACAGCAAGTGCCAAGTACGGATTCGCTGCTGGATCCGGGTTACGAACCTCAACACGAGTGCTCAGACCACGGGAAGCAGGAATACGAATCATTGGGCTACGGTTACTTGCAGACCAAGCTACGTAACAAGGTGCTTCATATCCAGGAACCAAACGTTTGTAAGAGTTCACTGTTGGATTCGTGATGGCTGCCATTGCACGAGCGTGCTTAAGAATTCCCGCCATGTAATGACGAGCTTCTTTACTGAGACCAAGTTCATCGGACTCATCATAGAACGTATTCACGTTATCTTTAAACAAGGATTGGTGACAGTGCATACCCGATCCGTTCATACCAAATAGAGGTTTTGGCATAAAGGTTGCATGCAGACCATGTTGACGAGCAATCGTTTTTACAACGAGTTTAAACGTTTGAATTTCATCAGCCGCTTTGATTGCAGCTTCATATTTGAAGTCAATCTCGTGTTGACCAGGAGCCACTTCATGGTGAGAAGCTTCAATCTCAAAGCCCATCTCTTCCAAAGTAAGTACGATCTCACGACGGCAGTTCTCACCAAGATCCATTGGTGCAAGGTCAAAATAACCGCCTTGGTCATTCAGTTCAGTCGTAGGATTACCATTCTCATCCGTACGGAACAAGAAGAATTCAGGTTCTGGGCCTACGTTCATCGAAGTGTATCCCATTTCTTCTGCTTCTTTTAGTACACGTTTCAGAATACCACGCGGGTCTCCTGCAAATGGAGTACCGTCTGGCATATATACATCACAGATAAGACGTGCAACACGGTTCTCAGCTACCCAAGGGAAAACTACCCAAGTGTCCAGATCCGGGTACAAGTACATATCGGATTCTTCAATACGAACATAACCTTCAATAGAAGATCCATCAAACATCATTTTGTTATCCAATGCTTTTTGGAGTTGGCTTACCGGAATCTCAACGTTCTTGATTGTACCGAGCAAATCAGTAAATTGTAGACGGATAAAGCGTACATTTTCTTCTTCTGCAATACGAGTAATGTCCTCTTTAGTAAAACTCACAATATCCTCTCCCTTTTCTTCATAAAAGTATCAGCTTCAACTAGTGCATCTAGGACAGCCGATCCGTTTATCACAGATAGTAAAATAACTATCGCTGCAAGAAACAATGGATCACATTCATTGTCACAGGGCCACTTCTATATGTCAAGAAAGCGAACCTGTGGGTCCCATCTCAACTCTTCACCTGATTTCACACATAAGAAACTTTATTTTTTGTTAAAGAAACGTGACAACTCACCTTGAATCAAAGACACTTGACCAGGACGCTTACCAGCAACAAGCTGCTGTTTGAGCATCCGGTGTAACTGAGAGTCTGACAATTCTCTGCGTTTTACTTCCGTATCAGGAGTTATTACCGTTGCTTCTTCCGATTCTTTCGTCACAGGGTTCATCACTTGCTTGATACCTGCAATATTAACGCCTTTTTCAATTAAAGCTTTGATTTCAAGTAACCGTTCTACATCATTAAATGAAAAAAGTCGCTGATTCCCCGAAGTACGTGCAGGTACTATCAGGTTATGTTGCTCATAATAACGAATTTGTCTCGCTGACAGATCCGTAAGTTTCATAACGATACCAATAGGAAATAAGGCCATATTTCTGCGAATTTCATCACCCATGTCGTTCATCTACCTTCCAAGTATTCTATATACCATCATTGTACATTTTTATGATATAAAGTGTCAATGATATGTTAGGTAAACTCACAGTAAATTACGATCTTTCATCGTTTGTAGCGCCATCAGAACGCCATATTTCACATGAGAGTAAGTAAGACCACCTTGCATATAGCCTATGTAAGGTTCTCTAATCGGTGCATCTGCCGATAATTCAAGACTTCCACCCTGAATAAAAGTACCTGCTGCCATAATTACTGGGTGCTCATATCCTGGCATATCCCAAGGTTCTGGTACAACATGGCTATCTACAGCGGCTGCTCGCTGGATCCCTTGCACGAAAGCGATTAGATGATCTGGACCATCAAAAGAAACGGCTTGAATAAGATCCGTTCTCATCTCTTGCCAGGTAGGTTTGGTAATAAAGCCAACAGCTTCAAACATAGCAGCCGCAAAAACACTACCCTTGATTGCTTGTCCAACAATGGTTGGCGCCAAATACAAACCTTGATAAATCCCTCTTGTCGTTCCGAGCATAGCGCCTACTTCTCCGCCAATCCCAGGTGCAGTTAGGCGATAGGCAGCAAGCTGCACGTACTTCTCTTTTCCACAAATGTATCCACCCGTTTCAGCAATTCCTCCACCCGGATTTTTAATAAGAGAACCTGCGATAAGGTCTGCTCCTACCTCTGTAGGTTCTCTCTCCTCTGTAAACTCTCCATAACAATTATCAACAAAAACAATGACATCCTCTTTCAAGGACTTCACTATTTGAACCATCTCTTCAATCTGTGCCACAGTAAAAGAAGATCTCCAGTCATAACCTCGGGAACGCTGAATCCCAATCACTTTAGTACGTTCATTGATTGCGAGCTTCACCGCATCCCAATCAACCAAACCTTCTGATGTAAGTTCGGTTTCTTGATAAGTAATCCCGAAATCATGTAAAGAACCGGTGCCATCACCTGGCTTACCAATGACCTTATGTAACGTATCGTAAGGTTTCCCTGTAATGTACAGCAGTTCGTCTCCTGGGCGAAGCACACCATAAAGCGCAGTAGCAATGGTATGTGTTCCAGAGGCAAAATGTGGACGTACCAATGCTGCTTCTGCCCCGAAAACGTCTGCGTATACTTCGTCAAGCACTTCACGTCCACGGTCATTGTAAGCATAACCTGTGGAACCAGAAAAATGAAAATCACTTACCTGATTCTTTTGAAAAGCTTCAATAACCTTCCACTGATTTTTATCAATAATTCGGTCTACTTCTCGAATTCGACCTTCAATCTTCTCTTCTATCTCTTGTCCTAAACGAACGATTTCATCTGAAAAAACGGCCTTCATGCTAAACTTCTCTCCTCATGCGTACAATTCTGACATGAAATGCACTTTAGTATGTTACATTGTTACCACATAAAATTACATGACTTTGTAAACTAGTTCATTCACTTTCAATAAACTCTTTTAACAAATGTCCGTACTTTTCATATTCCCCTTGTTGAACCTGCACCTCATATATAACATCACTTTCATCATATTCGGTGTTAACTACGTCACCTACACGGTAAATTACCGAAGTTACGTCCCCTCGTTCAGCTGGAATACGGAATGTAACGGTGTCACCAGTGAGCTCCTCTTGAATCATTTCACGGATACTCAGCAAATCAGCTTCATCATAAGCACTAATTTTTTTGTATCCTTTTCCAGAAGGTAGCATTTGAAGCTGTTCTGGTGTACATGCGTCTTTTTTATTAAAAAGAACGATTTGCGGCTTATCCGCTGCTCCTAGTTCCTGAAGGATATTATGAACAACTTTCATCTGGTCATCTCTCATTTCGGAGGATGCATCCACCACATGGAGAATAAGATCTGCCTCATTCACTTCTTCGAGCGTAGCTCGAAATGCAGCAACTAAATCATGCGGCAAATTCTGAATGAATCCAACGGTATCCGTCAGCACAATTTCTTTACCACTCGGAAGTTCCATCGTACGAGATGTTGGATCAAGCGTAGCGAACAATTGATTCTCAATATACACATCAGCTGATGTCAGTTGTTTAAGCAACGTTGATTTCCCAGCATTCGTATAGCCCACGAGCGCAACCTGTATCACTCCGCTTTTTTTGCGGCGCTCCCTGTGAAGCTTCCGGTGCCGTGTTACTTCTTCCAGCTGTCGTTTCAAATCACTAATTCGATCACGAATATGTCTGCGATCTGTTTCCAGCTTGCTTTCCCCGGGACCACGAGTTCCGATCCCGCCTCCTAGACGTGACAAGTTTTTGCCATGGCCAGACAAACGCGGGAGCAAATAAGAATGCTGAGCAAGTTCAACTTGAATAATACCTTCTCTTGTATTCGCTCTTTGCGCAAAAATATCAAGGATGAGCTGTGTACGGTCAATGATTTTCAGATCTAGACTTTCTTCCAGGTTCCGAACTTGCGCACCTGACAGATCCTGATCAAAAATAGCCGTCGTTGCTCCCAGCTCATCCGCAACAAGTTTAAGCTCTTCTACTTTCCCTTTTCCAATAAACCATCTGGAATCTGGCGTTTCCTTGTTCTGTGAAATCACACTAAGAACTTCTACCCCTGCGGTCTCCGCAAGTTTAACGAGTTCTTCAAGTGAATATTCCGGGTTAATTCCAGTTCTTTTTACTTGATCAGTCACAAGACTGACCAGTACTGCTTTATCTTTCATCTCCGTTTTTGTCTCATGCGTGGAGTTTGCCATTATATTTGCTCCTTAACCTTCATATCGTCTGCTTTGTATAAGCGAATTATATTATTACCTATTTCTTCTCAAGCTTCAAATCTTCTGTACGCAGCGTCATCAGCTCAAGCTTGCCTGGGCTTCCTGACGAATACTGATTCAGTAACCTGACCGCCTGATGTCGAATCGATTTCTCAATAATATTACGAACATACCGTGCATTACTGAATGCTTGAGACGTATCGTACTTCTCTTCTAGCAAATGTTGTTTTAATTTGAGTATGGACTGTGGCATTAAAATATAATCTCGTTCTTTTGCCATGAGCTCAGAAATCTGAATCAATTGATCTATGGAATAGTCAGGAAACTCGATCTGTATGGGAAACCGCGAAGGCAAACCTGGATTTGTCTGCATGAAAAAATCAATTTCCTCGGAGTAACCGGCAAGAATCAGAATAAACTGATTTTTGTGATCTTCCATCGCTTTTACAAGTGTATCAATTGCTTCTTTCCCAAAATCTTTCTCTCCGCCACGGGCAAGACTATAAGCTTCATCGATGAATAAAATTCCGCCCAGCGATTTCTTCACAAGGTCTCTTGTTTTCTGCGCTGTATGTCCAATATATTCTCCGACAAGATCTGCCCGCTCTACCTCAATTAAATGTCCTTTCGCAAGAACACCCATTTTTTGAAACAACTTCGCGACGATACGGGCCACTGTTGTTTTGCCTGTACCTGGATTCCCTTTAAAAACCATGTGGTAGACGTGAGAGCCGCTCATCAGACCTGCTTGTGTCCTCATCTGCGCAATTTGTAAAAAAGCATATATTTCAAACACAAAATCTTTTATACTTTCAAGTCCCACCAGTTCATCTAACTCTTTCTGAATATCCTGATACATGGCGAATTGCGGGTTATCTTTGATTTGGGCCTGTGAGGGTTCTGCCTCCAGTGCTGCTCCGCCCTGTACACCATAAATATCTGTCTGGTTACGTAATACCACATTAATTTGCCGGGAAGGTCTACCTTCCTGACCCCCTCCAGCTGCCATCGCTCTTCCGTTCATTAAACGCTCACCTCTACTCTTCAGGGGCTAACTTCTCTCTACACTTAAGGTATTCTAGCTGATCGGATGTTATTAGAAGTTTTGTGCAAGTAGGTTGTTAGAAAGAGAGTAGAACCTGATCCATCTTCCATTTAGAGTAGGCAAGCGTTTCTCGAATTTGACTAGGTAAAAATGGCATAACAACCGATTCGGCAAGCGAAATCGTTGGCACTTCATAATCAAGGAATTTGGCAATTTCAAGAGACCTCATCCCATGAAAATCATGTGTAATAATGACAGAAGAATGAAATCCCTGTTCTGCCATAATACGTTTGCTATACAATAGATTTTCGTAGGTGCTCGTTGCTTCATTTTCTAGAAAAATGTGCTTAGGATCTACACCATGCCGTGCAAGATACCGCTCCATCCCTTCGGCTTCCGTATACTTATGCTGGGGACTATCAAGACCTCCGCTGACGATAAAATGGGTAAACACCCCTTTCTCATACAACATTAGTGCATGATCGAGTCGTTCCTGCAAACCTGGACTTGGCTCATCACCCCATAATGATGCTCCTAGTATTATTCCGACATCGACCCGTTGTCCGACTACATTAGACTCGTTTGGAGTGAGGATCTTCCACTGAACATAAACGACCCACAATATAAAGAGAATTCCTAACACAAGGATAAACTTAAAAAGTCGCTCCCGGCCTTTTGTTGCATGGATGAATTCTTTTATCTTCGGTTTGGTTCCTATCTTCTCTACCTTCATATCTCACTCCTTAAAATCACCGTTCTCAAACAGGTTTGCCCTATGGTTAAGAGACATTTTGAAATAAGGAAACGAATGAGCATCAATCGTATGAAGAAGATACTGTGCCGTTCTCATCGATAGTTCATAATCTGCTGTTGTAATATGGCCCTTCTCCAGTGCATCATCCAGTTCATCTTCATCCAGCAAAAATACTTCCCCATCCTTAAGTACAATAACATCCAGATAGAGATCATCGAACCAGGGCACCCCCTGATCAGTAATTCCCTGATTGCGACATGTATCAATGTACCACTCAATGATCCGCTCTTGGTCATCAAACATCGCAGTCACCACATAGTGTTCGTCTTTGGGAAAGTATTGCAGCCAAGAATATCCCTTATCCGCAGTACAGAAGGTATATCCACCATACGTTTTCCACAGCGGTTCCTTCAAATCATGAATCGTATAAAGGGATAAGTAGCCTGTGAATTCCTCACTCTCCACATATCGGCAGGCAAATTGCCGATTGGTAATTCTACGCCAATTGGCTCGATCTCCGAATTTTCTTTTCATCCTCATCCCTCTTTATTCGTTACTCACATCCAAACAGGATGCCTTCTACAAGGTATTTACAGCTTACCATATTTAAGTTACACACTCAAAGCAGCTTCCAGCAGAACAAAAAAAGCCAGCAGGTCATTTCGACCGCTGACTTTTTGTTCATACATTTGTTATTTATGGAGCGGTATTACCTTGAGGATTGGATCCTGCTGGAGGAGTCGTTGTTCCTTCCGCAGGAGGTGTTGGCGTCTCGCCGGCAGGAGGAACTGTTTCCTCAGGAGGTGTCGTTTCACCTTCACCACCGGTGCCACCACTTTCACCGCCACCTGGTGGCTCGGTTTCACCACCGCCATTTTCATTTCCTCCATTGTTGCCACTTTCATTACCGTTCCCATTGCCGTTTCCATTACCCTCACCGGATCCGTTACCGTTTCCGTTGTTTCCACCGTTCTCATTCCCACTACCGTTCTCATTACCGTTTCCGGTATTTCCACCGTTCTCATTACCGTTACCATTCTCACCAGAATTTTCACCGTTATCACCTGGATTCGTTTCTGGCTGTTCCGGCTCTTCCGGTACCACTTCTTCCGCTTCAATGAACAAGGTTACGGTATTCGATGGTGCAGAATCCTCTCCATTGTCCGGATTAATGGCTGTGACATAGTATTCATATGTGAGTCCCGGTAAAGCTCCGGTATCTGTTGCACTTGTTGCTGAAATCCCATCTTGAATCCGTGTAAACGATCCTTCTGAAGATTCCTTGCGGTAGACACGGTACTGGACTCCATCTGTCGAAGATCCTTTCCAGCTAAGTGATACCGCTTTTTGACCGATATCGTAAGAAGCACTTAGGCCACTTACAGATACATCAATTTTCGGTTCTTCCACCGGAGGCGGTTCTGGAGTATCTGGAATTTCATTCTTAGGAGTGAAGAACTCTTTACGTTCCACACCTTCCAATGCTTTTTCCATCACTGTTTTGAAGAACGTCGCGGCAAGTCTACTACTGTTCTTCAGCAAGTGCTGCGCATCGGGATTATCGTATCCCATCCATACCGCTGCAGTATATTCCGGCGTATAACCGACGAACCATACATCACGGTTCGCACTATTTCCCTGTATACCACTTTGCGTCGTTCCTGTTTTACCTGCTACTGGACGACTCAGTTTGGCACTTGTGCCTGTACCGCTGTTAACAACTTCTTGCATCATGTTGGTCATTTGATAAGCTGTTTCTTCACTCATCACTTGTTCTTTCTTATCTTTGTGTTGATAGATCGTCTTGCCATCACTATCTACAATTTCTTTAATGGTATAACCTTCTTGGTACTGACCACGATTAGCAAATGCACTAAAGGCTTCTGCCATTTCCAGCGTATTCGTTCCCTTGTTTAGACCACCAAGTGCCATCGAAAGGTTACGATCTTCATCCGTCATGGTAATACCCAGTTTTTTAGCAAAATCAAATCCTGTCCCTACACCAATCTCGTTAAGGAGCCAAACGGCAGGAATATTTTCTGATTTTGTAATGGCATCCGCCATACCAATCGTGCTTGAGTATCCGTGCAAGTTCCGTGGACAATAGTCACCAAAACATTGCTGTGCGTTACTCAAACTTGAATTTTTAGTAAACTTACCTGTCTCTAGTGCAGGTGCATAAGAAGCAATCGGTTTAAATGCCGATCCCGGCTGACGATAACTGCTTGTCGCTCGGTTGAAGCCTTGGCGCTGATAATCACGTCCACCTTGGAGAGCCACGATACTTCCGGTCTCATGATCCATAATTACCATGGAACCCTGTACTTTTTGATCGTCAGGACTGTCCTCGAATAGATCATCATTTTTGAATGCCTGCTCCATCGCGTCCTGTGCTTGCGTATTCATCGTTGTATAAATTTTATATCCACCAATGTTAAGATCATCTGTTGTCTTACCCGTTACGCGCTCTGCTTCTTTCAATACGTAGTCAACGTAAGCCAGATACTTCTGTTCTTTCTCTGGTCTTTCATACGCATAATCGACTTGTTTCGCTTCTTCCATCTCTGCCTTCGTGATATATCCTTGATCATACATTAGATCAAGAACGACACCACGGCGCTCTTTGGAATCATTCGGATTCCCTGACGGATTGTAAGCAGAAGGACCTTTGGGAATCGCAGCTAGTGTGGCAATTTCCCATAGTTCGAGATCATTCAGATCATCTTTACCGAAATACCACTGGGAAGCTGCTTTGATTCCATATTCCTGATACCCGAACCACACTCGGTTCAAATACATAGTAAGGATTTCATCTTTGGTATAGTTTCGCTCGATCGCTAGTGCAATCGAAACTTCTGTTGCTTTTCGGAAAAAAGTTTTATCCCGAGTCAAAAATACGTTTTTGGCTAGCTGCTGGGAAATTGTACTTCCGCCTTCTACCAATGAACGAGCCATAATATCTTTTACCGCTGCCCGGCCAATGGACCACAGATCGACACCTTTATGTTCATAAAAACGACGGTCCTCTGTAGCAACAAAAGCATCCTTTACAATCTGAGGAATTTCTTCCTCTTCTAGTGGCTCCCAGTTTTCTATGGAGAGTTCGCTGATTTCGTTACCTTCTCGGTCATACACCTTAGATGTTTCATTCACGGTCATCTTGTCTAGATTCGCTGACAAAATGCGTTCTCCACTAACCATGATAAATAGATATCCTGCAAGTGCGACGAAAATCGCAAAAGCGGCTGTAAAAAATAAAGTCCAACCTACACGTTTACCTGTAATTTTTTTCTTCTTAGGTCCGGGCTTCTTATCGCTTGATTTCTTTTTATTCTTGTTGTTGCGATTACTAGACCTGGACAGTGTATCGTTTGACATGATACCTCCTGACTCCCTTTCGGCATAGCATTTATCATGCTACCTTATGTCTTTTTCTTAAGTATTTGTAGAAACATGGCAAAATTTACGTGAGAAGTAAAAGAACAACCTTTACAGGTTGCTCCGCCAAATTTCTATACTTATTAACGAACTTCATATTAAGAAAGTTTCATTCTTTTATTCTTCGCTGTTCCCATTTTGCATTAGTGAGATGTTACGCTGCGGCGTAAAAGTGGATATGGCATGCTTGTAGATCATTTGTTGGCGTCCGTCACTATCGACAACAATAGTATAGTTATCAAATGCCTTTACCGTACCCCGAATTTGAAAACCGTTGACTAGAAATATAGTTGCTGGAATATTTTCTTTCCGCATTTGATTCAAGAACGTATCCTGGATGTTGATGGACTTGGTCATTAGCCGTACCCCCAATAATTCAATTAGATTGTTTTGAAGAATATTGTTAATCCAAATTCAGCTTATCAGCTATTATATCACGTATCATAGCGAAACTCGTAGAAAAATTTGCTGTATCGGTCATATCTACCCAATGAATATCCTTCATGTGCCTAAACCAGGACAGCTGTCGTTTGGCGAAGCGACGCGTATCCCTCTTCAGTTCATCTACTGCAGTTTCTAGCGGAACACCACCTTGCAGATAAGAAGCGATCTCCTTGTAACCTAGGCCTTGCATAGAAATACAGCCAGGTACAACCCCTCTATCAAGCAGGGAAGCAACTTCCTCTACTAAACCTTCTTCCATCATTTCATCAATACGGTCTTCAATACGGTTATATAGCATTTGTCTATCCATTGTCAAACCTACGATAAATAGTTCATAGGGTGATTCCTTTTTCTGTGCTGCTAGCTGATCGGATTGTTTCATACCTGTCATATGATAAATCTCAAGGGCTCTTACCACTCGCCTTACATCGTTAGGGTGCAATCTTTGTGCACTGGCAGGGTCTATTTGCTGTAACTTTTCATGCAGCATTTCAGGACCATGAGCATCTGCATAATCAAACTGTTCCTTACGAAAAGCTTCATCTGACCCTACTTCTGAGAACTGAAAATCATAACATACCGACTCAACATAAAGCCCAGTTCCACCTACGATAAAAGGAAGCTTTCCTCTGGCATGAATCTCCTTGATTAAATTACGGCAACTTTCTTGAAACTCAGCTACTGAATAAGGATAGTCCGGCTCGTGAATATCGATAAGATGATGGGGAATTCCATCCATTTCCTCAGGTTTGATCTTAGCTGTTCCGATATCCATATGACGATAGACTTGCATGGAATCACCTGAAATGATCTCAGCATTAAAATATTTAGCAAGTTCAATGCTCATTTTTGTCTTACCAACCGCTGTAGGACCTACAAGGACAAGCAGTTTGGGTTTATTGCTCTCTGTCAAGTTCAATCACTCCGTACACTATTTTCGACCTCGAACGATCAGGTTCACGAAACCCAAGTCTTGTAAATTCGTCGCTTCCGGCTTTTTCTTTCATTACAATTCTTTTCCTTGCTACTCTTTTTGCTTCCACGATACTTTCTTCATGGAGTGCAGCGCTGTTGGCAAACGTTCGCAGAGGCTGAATTCCACTCGAATCAAGCATAGGTTCACGGAACATGGGATCAAAATAAATGACATCCACACTCTTATCTTCCATACCTTTAAGCAAACTTAAATGGTCACTATGTTTCAATTCGATGGATCTCATCGCCTCATTAACCTCTGGCTTTTTTGTACGGTAATACTGCATTCCTTCCAGCAGTAACGTATAGAGCCCATGTGAACTTTCACATGCCATCACGTGGCCACTTCTCCCAACGGCTACAGCAAAAACTAGTGCATCCGTACCAAGCCCTGCCGTACAATCGAGTACCGTATCACCCTCTTTGATCGCACCTGCCGCAAGCATAGGATCTCCTTCACCTCGAAGAATTCGCTTTGCTCTGACATAACCCATGCTCGGATGAAAAGAAAGCTCTGGCTCATTTTGTCTGCTTAGCCTAGCACCTTCTGTTACGACGACAACAATTTCATCATCCTTGTACTCTTTTGCGAGCCGGGCAAGGGAAGTTTTATTTCTTGGGACATATAAAGATCCAGTGGCTTCAGCCAGTTGCATCGCCCGTTTCACTAGATCTCCGTTTTTCGTTTCCCCTGTTGTAATTAGCATGATTTCTCCGTTTCTACTTCATTTTTACATTAAAGCAAATAATTTAATAACTCATTAAAACCATAGATTGGCATTATGATATTAATTTACATGACTCTCTTAAACATTTTTTCCAA
This sequence comes from Paenibacillus sp. Marseille-Q4541, assembly GCF_018310695.1. Taxonomy (GTDB): domain Bacteria; phylum Bacillota; class Bacilli; order Paenibacillales; family Paenibacillaceae; genus Paenibacillus. The sequence goes on from NZ_JAGXCY010000012.1 coordinate 76,389, forward strand.
ATCATACGTAGAAAATGATACCACAATAGGTCTTCCATGCGGACATGTATACGGCTGCTTACACTCTGCGAGTCTTTCAAGCAGAACAGCGGCCTCTTTTTCGGTTAACTTCTGATTAGCTTTAATCGAAGCTTTACACGAACACATGATGGAAGAGGCTTCTCGCAATTTGGACAGATCAATCGTTCTTTCTGATAACACCCATTCTGCCATCTCCAAAATAATTGATTCTTCACTTCCCTTTGGAAGCCAATACGGGTAGGAAGTAACACGGAATGTTTGTCCACCAAAATGCTCCAGATATACACCAGCTTTCTCAAACCAATGCAACTTTGTTTTCAGCTGATCCGTTTCGGACGGAGTAAACTCCAGAGTAATTGGAAGCAGCAGCTCCTGAGAAACTTCTACCGGATTGCCAAATTGCTTGTAATAAAATTCGTAATTTATACGTTCATGTGCTGCATGCTGATCAATCAGATAAAGTCCGCTATCATTTTGGGCAATCAGATACGTTCCATGATGCTGACCGATTAGAGATAGCTCAGGAAATTGAGGAAGCTCTGCTCGCTCTTCAGAATGAGTATAAGGATTTATCATTTTATTATTTTTTGCTGCTGCACTATCACGATAGTAGTCCTTATAGGACCTGTTCAGTTGTGATTCCTTGATGAGCTGACGATCTGCTTTCGCATCTATAAAAGAAGTCTCCTGATAAGAGACAATAGGAGGATTCTCTTTGCTACCTTCTGGCTGCGTGAAGTTATCGTCAATATCATCTTTAGGACTCAGAGAAACGGGATTATTTCCAGCATTCTTCGGCTCATAGACCCGCTCCTCATTGGCAACCTGTTTCTTATGTTGACTAGTTGAAAGCTGCTGACGACTAGGCGGAGAACCAGTAGTGAAACGTTGTGACTCAGCATCATGAGGACGCTTTGCTTCCGTCATCTCCGCAAGCTTGCCTCTTGGAAAATGAAATTGTTCCTGAACTATTGATGTACTTCCCGGTTTACCGATGGTTTGCTTCACTACCTGCGGAATCAGCACCTCTTGCCGTAAAGCAGCACGTACATGCTCCTCTACAAAAGCGTATAGCTCGGGTTCTTTACTAAAACGCACTTCCAGCTTAGCCGGATGTACGTTAACGTCAACCAGCGAAGGGTGCATCTCCAGCTCAAATACAGCAAGAGGAAAACGATTTATAGGCAAAAGTGTATGATAGGCTTTGAGCAACGCTTGATTCAGTCCATAGTTTCGAATATATCTTCCGTTAATGATCGTCGATATCCCGTTACGGTTTGCTCTTGTGAAATCAGGTCTACTCACGAATCCACTAATTTTATAATCCAGATTTTCTCCGTTTACGGGAAGCATCGTTTTGGCTGCAGATGTACCATAGATGGCAGCAATTACTTGAACAAGATCACCATTTCCAATCGTTTGCAAAAGCATGTTCCCGTTATGTCGAAGCGTAAATGCAATATCTGGATGCGATAATGCCATTCGGTACAGCACATCCGAAATATGACCAAGTTCCGTCTGGATCGTCTTCATATATTTTAGTCTGGCGGGTGTATTATAAAATAGCTCTTCCACTGTAAAATCTGTTCCCTGGGAGGCTGTTATATCTTCATGACGAATCAACTTTCCGCCTTCGATAACAATCTCTCTTCCGCGCCCATCATCCTTATTGGCACTGACGAGGCGAACTTTAGAAACGGCTGCAATACTCGGAAGTGCTTCCCCCCGAAACCCCAAACTTGTAATTTCAAACAGATCTCTGCCATTCTCAATTTTGCTCGTAGCGTGACGGTAAAAGGCGGTTTCCATATCCTCAGGATCTATTCCGCCACCGTTATCTGTGACCCGAATGGTTTGAAGTCCCCCTTCATACACAGAAACTTCGATTCGTGTGCTGCCTGCATCAATCGAGTTTTCCACAAGCTCCTTTACTACAGAAGCCGGCCTTTCTACAACCTCACCTGCAGCAATCTGGTTCGCAATATGTTCATCCAGAACATGAATTTTAGCCACCTTTTAACCCTCCCTTTACTCCTTACTTTATTACAATTACAGATCGTTCACTTTCATTTTCAGTTCATTCACGAGTTGCATGGCTTGCAGTGGTGTCATATTCATCAGATCAGCCGTCTTTAGCTTCTTAATCATCTGTTTAAGCGCAGGATCTATCTCTGCCTGAGCTTCTTTTTTCTTAGGTCTAAGGTCTTCATCTTCAAAAATAGATAGCTGAACCACTTCTGAACCTTGGGTGCTCTCTTCAGCGATTTCAAAATTCTTTGACTCCATTACATATTCATCTGCTGGGAGTGCTCGAACATTGGACATAAAATTAGGTTGCTGACTATCCTTCACTTCAGCTCCTTGTTCTCTCCCTGCAGCAGACTCCAATTGAGCTGATGAAGCATAAGACTTGGCATCACTATGATCAACAGAATCAGGTAAAACCGCAGTTAACGTATTATCATGAAAATGTTTGTCCGAAACGTCAAGAGTCATCTGAATGAGACCATTCGCTCTTTCAATAATCGAACCAGGAAGACCCGCAAGCCTAGCTACATAAATACCATAGCTGCTGCTTGCCGCTCCTGGGATTAGCTTGCGGAGAAATTGTACTTCATCTTCTCTCTCCTGTACTGCCATAGAATAGTTGCGAAGAGAAGCAAGACTTTCCTCTAGGTGAGACAGTTCATGAAAGTGTGTCGATACAAGCGCCTTGCAACCAATATGATCATGGACATACTCGATTACAGCCTGGGCGATAGCCATCCCTTCACTTGTTGACGTCCCCCGTCCCAGTTCATCAATAATGATTAGGCTCCTCGGTGTGGCTTTTTCCGTCATAATCTGAATGTCTGCCATTTCGACCATAAACGTACTTTGACCACCGATCAGATCATCACCCGCACCAATTCTTGTAAAGATCCGATCCATAATTGGCACTTCCGCTTGCTGAGCAGGCACAAAACAACCCATCTGAGCCAAAATGGTAATCAGCGCAACCTGACGCATGTACGTACTTTTCCCAGCCATATTAGGCCCAGTAATAAGCAAAATCCGCGGATTTTCTTGTTCCATTACCGCATCGTTAGCCATAAAAGATCCATCACGCATGACAGATTCCACAACAGGGTGTCTGCCCTGAACAATTTTCATATTAAACCCGTCTGTAATAAGCGGTTTTACAAAGCCCCGCTCTGCACTTACCGTAGCGAGGGATTGGTAGACATCAATTTCGGCAACCTGTTCTGCTAGACGTTGAAGTCTTTTAATTTCTCCTGCCAGCTTGTCGCGAAGCTCAGTGAATAGAGAGTATTCTAAACCTACCATCTTCTCTTCTGCTTCCAGAATCAGAGACTCTTTCTCTTTTAGCTCAGGAGTAATATAACGTTCAGCATTAGCCAATGTCTGTTTCCGTTCGTACCTTCCTTCTGGCAAGGAAGCAACGTTTGATTTCGTTACTTCTATATAATATCCGAACACTTTGTTGTATCCGATCTTCAAGGAGCGAATCCCTGTTGCTTCTCTCTCTCTGGCTTCTAGCTCTGCAATCCAGCGTTTCCCATTTACACTTGCGTACCTTAATTCATCGAGATGCTCATGGTATCCTTCCCGAATCATTCCTCCGTCCCGTACGGATACGGGAGGCTCGTCCACAATCGCTTCCTCAATGAGTTCCTTCAAATCGGAACAATGATCAAGTGAACTCGCTATATTTTGCAAGGTGACAGATGGAGAGTTCAAACAAAGTTCTGTTAACGCCGGTACCCGGGCAAGGGACACCTTCAGTGCATTCATATCCCGCCCATTGGCATTACCAAAAGCAATTCGTCCTACCAGACGTTCCAGATCATAGATTTCTTTTAATTGCTCACGAATGTCTTCACGCAAAATAAACTGATGATAAAGCTTGTCTACTGCTTCGAGACGTTCTTCAATTTTTTGTTTTTGCAAAAGCGGTTTATCAATCCACCGGCGAAGCATTCTCGCGCCCATTGATGTTTCCGTCTTATCGATTAAGGACAGAAGTGAACCTTTCTTTGAACGATCCCTTACCGTTTCCACAAGTTCAAGATTTCTTCTTGTAAAAGGATCAAGGATCATATAATTGTCAGGTTCATAAGTTGATACTTGCGTCAACTGGCCTAAAGAGCGCCTCTGCGTTTCATGCAGATAAGCAAATAAGGTTGCAAGACAGTGTTTGCGCTCCTCACCAAGTCTAGCCCATACCGTTTCTCCAAACTGCTGAATGACGAGATCTGCTTTTACTTTTTCGTACTCCGTATAAGTAACAGGACGATTACCTGCCAAGAGCTCACTCTTTACTGTATGAAGAAGCGCAGCGTCCCCCAGCAACTCAGATGGTTCATAAATCCCGATCTCATCCTTTAGCCATTTTTCCGAGTAAGGTGCAGACGTCAAATACAATTCTCCCGTCGAGAGATCACATGCTGCAATGGCAAGCATTCCACTGTTTTGAGTGAGACACACCATATAGTTATTCGATTTATCACCGAGTGTCTTGCCTTCCATAACAGTTCCCGGTGTGATGACACGCACTATATCCCTGCGAACCATCCCTTTGGTTGTTGCCGCATCTTCCATTTGCTCGCAGATCGCAACCTTATATCCTTTTTCGATCAAACGCTGAATATAGTTATCAGCAGAGTGATAGGGTACTCCGCACATCGGAATTCGTTCGCCGCCTCCGCCTTCCCGGCCGGTTAGTGTAATTTCTAGTTCTTTTGCGGCAAGCGTTGCATCTTCAAAAAACATTTCATAAAAATCACCCAAACGGAAAAAAAGAAACGCATCTTTCGCTTGTTCTTTTACTTTGAGATATTGTTCAATCATCGGCGTATATTGGGCCATGATATTTATCCACTCCTGCTACACGTTTTAAAGCTTCCATATCTTCGGTTTCAGATACTGCTTTCTATCGTTCAGATCTCTATTATAACAAAAAGACTATTCATGTCATGGCTCTGACGGAATATTCCACATCGGTCTAATATCTCTGGTTTCGTCCCATGTCTTTCCTTCATACAAAGCAGACACAAGCGGATTCATATATTTATGAAACTTCCTATATCCGGGCAGCAGAATCAGCTCCTGCAAAAGAGGCTCCATTACGGACCGAAGCTTCACCCTATTCCCCTCATAAAAAGCTGCATGAATCTCTGGTTGATCCAGCGGACGGAGGGTAAGGTTTCGGTACTGAGAAGCAATAAGCCCCGCGATAGCAACGACCCCCTTTGCGATCATTGGTGAGATTAGGAAACTCGGCAGGGTACGATATTCAAATCCTCCGTACGGCTGAACTCGAAAATCACCAAGATACCCATAACGCGGTCTTCTCCCCGCGCTCCTCGGATCTTCCAGTATGGCTACAGGCAAAGCTAAATAATTATCCAGTGCTCGCAGCAATTCAAAATTTAGCACCACACTGCTGAAATGCACATGGCCTCCCAGAGGAATCCCTTTAATGGGCATGCCACCCGCACACCAGATCAATGATCGATCTGTAATAAGAGAAGAGGCGGTTTGGAAAGCATGCATTAAATGGATCATTAATTCCCTCGGTTCAGCACTAGGACTCGGCCGAAGCTCTGCCACTGGATAAATTCGTCTTCCCCCTTGAGTTATCGAATCACATCCAGCTTCTCCCTGACGATCCAAAAATCGAGAGGCAGGAACCATAGATCTATCTTCACGTAATAGTAAAAATTCCGGGTCCATGCCAAGTACCGGTACAGATCCAGATTCCTTCTCCGCAGCTAAAGCAAGTTCTGTTTCCAGAATTCCCTGTTCATACATATGATGAACGCTATCATTTAACAGCCATGGGCGATCATTCACACTCGTAACAATAGCTCCTTTATCCGAAGATTGCAGAACAACCTCGGCGTGTTCGAGATTCAGGGCATAGGCTGCCTTTACAGCTGCTCTTTCAATTCTTTTATATAGTGTAGAACCATCTTCCCGAAGTAAAGACGTCTCTTTTCCTTGCTTTATTCCAGCGTATTCCACTTTACGAATTCGCAATGCTTTTAGCTGACTGACCAGTACTTCATAACAAACTTTAAAATCACTCTCATGCTCTCTATGTATAGAGAAGGTGGACCCGAGACCGGAACGGTTTAATCTTGCAGATCGTTCTTCTATAGACATCCGCTCATATAAAGGTAAATTCCGGATTTGTACCATCAGGGCGCCTTCCCTTCTCCAAAAAGATCTAAAAAAATAAAAAAAGGAGGGCTGCCGCCCTCTACGCCGATGAACTCGGCGCATATGATGCTTTAAACAGATCTAAACAGTTCAGCAAAATTAAAAATTACAGTTCATCATCCAGTGTATCTGGATCTAATTCGTCGAAATCCCCGTCGACCGAACCGAAATCATAATCTTTGTCGTCTTCCCCACAGCCATGAGGACTTACGAAAACATTGACTTTGGTTTCGGCAATCAGTTCAACAGCAAATTCGCGTTCCACACGGATCAGTACGCTATCTCCATTCGAAGATACGCTTGCTTCTACACAACTAGGCTCCTGCGTTGACTCCGCAGAAACTTCAATCGTAGAAGCACGGTGTTTCGGATCAAGGTACGACAGTGGAACATTTTCTACATAAGATACCGTTTCTTTGGCAACGTCGGTTTGAGAGTTTTGGTCATAAGAATACCAAATGTTGATATCGTAAGTACCAATAACCTCAATTCCGTCACCAGCCGCAACTGCTTCGTACTCGTGATTAATAATCCATGCACCTAAAATACTGGTAGGATTATGTGGCGGAGTCACGGTATGTGTTACGGTAGAGAACTTACGACCTTTACCGCAGATCGCTTTCGTAATGATCTCTCTACATTGTTGTTTATGACCTAATGACATCTTTGAACCTCCTCCATACAATCATTCCATTTATATGTATGCAGGACATGGGCATTTGTTGATTGATTAAGCCACTTATTTTTCTATTAATTATGATTTAGTTAAAAGAACCTATTCTGCTTTTGCTGACACTGGAAAAGGAGCTTTATCCTTTTTCGCAATCTTCAGATACATAGCAAGTTCTCTGCACAATTGCCTAATCGCAGAACGAAGTTCAAACTCTTCTCTAGTCGTTGGAAGTTCCATAGTACGGAACTCTTCTTCTACATCTCGCAGCAGCTTCTCGGTCCGTCCGGTGTAAAACTCCGTTTGCACATCTTCACTCAGCTGATCAAACAGCTCCGCTACCATCTCAGCATGCGTCATCGTTGTATATACCTGTGAAATGAGATGCATCATATGCTGCATGGAATCTAGCTGCGTTTTTCGCATGTAAAAATAGACAGTCCATTCCTCATTCGGATGGATAACCTGATTTTCCAAATACATTTTGGAAGCCGCAATTCCGCTGCTGATCGCTTTTTCTGCTTCAATAATCTCTTTCCCTCCCCATGCATAAGAAGGGTCCTTTAAGGTATTCGCGAATTCCTTGAAAATAACTGAAAAAAATTTATCGATGTCGTGGCGTATATTGAGCAGCTTATTATCAGGCTTTGGCATGTAAGCCATATTCACGACCATCGCCGACCCAAGACCGATAACTAGCATCAGGATCTGGGTCCACACGACGTGCATGCTGATTTCCCCTCCGCTAAACACTCGAAACACTACGACCGAACCAGTCACAATTCCTTCTTTGAAACCTGCTCGTACAATTGCAGGAAAGGCAGTTAGTATATATACGGCAAGCACCCAGTAATGAAATCCTAGAACCGCAAACAATACGGAAGCAAAAAGAAGCCCGACTACCGACGCGAAAAATCGCGCCGAAATGGTTTTCAGGCTTCTTTTGCGAGTTACATCCACTCCAAGAATAGCTAGTAGCCCTGCCGAGGTCGGACCTGGAAGCTCAGCAGCATCGGCAATCAGGACAGCCATAAGTGCAGCAATGGCTGTTTTAATAACTCGAAACCCCATGTATGATATCTCTCCTCTATCTCTATCGGTAAATCAAGATTCTGTCACTCAAAACTACAGTCTTGTTATTACCCAAACGGATCGTAGGTATTTATCGTACATGATTTTAGTTAATGGAACAATGTAACATCTCCTATGACGCTAAATCTACAAAGTTATATAACTTTTCATTTCATTTCAAGATCAAAACTAGAGCTCACGTCCACCCAATAATTTACGTTCGAGCCAGGCCACAAGTTGATACATGAAAGTAGCAACAACGGCAATAACAATGAGACTCGACATAACAAGGGTAAAGTTAAATACCTGAAAACCATAGATAATAAGATAACCAAGCCCTTCTTTGGCCACGAGAAATTCTCCAACAATGACACCAATCCAGGCAAGCCCTACGTTTACTTTTAGAGTGGAGACAATCGCAGGAAATGAGGCAGGGAAAATAACTTTGCGAAATATTTGCTTTCGGTTGCCTCCGAAAGTACGGACTACCTTCACATAATTCGGATCTACTTCATTAAAACTGTTATATACAACAAGAGTTGTAATAATGACGGTGATAGATATCGTTGTCATGATGATCGCGGTAAAACCAGCACCAAACATAACGATAAAAATAGGGCCGAGTGCTACCTTCGGCATACTGTTAAAGACAACGAGATAAGGGTCGAGTACTTTGGAGAGAAAAGGAGACCACCAGATCAAGATGGCAATAAGTGTACCGAGGATGGTACCGAGTAAAAAGCCGACAACCGTCTCAAACACGGTAACCGATAAATGGCCCCAAATTTCACCGCTGACGATATCCTTACCGAGCTGGGCAAAGATTTTAGAGGGATAACTGAACAGAAGGACGTCAATCCATTTCAGTCTTCCGGCAATTTCCCAGAATAAAAACATCAAGACGAGAATGGAAATTTGAGTGAGAGTGACTTTCCGGCGCCAGGATTTCCGCTTACGGTGGTGCTGATCATGAATTTGCTGCAGCCACTCCTGCCCTGATGATTGATTCATACGATCCGGTTCCTTCATCCGTTATCCCCCTTTCCGTCTGTTGATTCTAGTTCTCTCCATATCTCGTTAAATAGATCATTGAATCCATCCTGTTCGCGAGCGTAAAAGGGCTGGGCCCCGCGAATTGCGTCCGGAATAACAAAAGATTTTCGGATCCGTCCCGGATTTTTATCCAGTACAATGACTTTGTCACTCACTGCAATAGCTTCCGATAAATCATGCGTAACCAGAATAGCCGTCTTTCCTTGTTCCCGAAGCGTTTCCGATATGAGATCTTCAAGTTGAAGTTTAGTTTGGTAATCTAGTGCTGAAAAAGGTTCATCCAGGAGTAACAGATCTGGATTAGTCGCCAGCGTTCGAACGAGAGCGACCCGTTGACGCATTCCCCCGGATAAGGAAGAGGGGTACAAATTTTCCGTTCCAGATAGCCCCATATTCGCCAGCATGTCGCTTATTTTGGTCACAGAATCGTTTGTAAACTGTCCTGTTATTTCAAGACCAATCTGTATATTCTCCATAATGGTGCGCCATGGGTACAAATAATCTTGCTGCAGCATATATCCAACTTTGGGAGAGGGAGCTTTGATGATCTCACCAGATAAACGGACTTCCCCTTTCGTTGGAAACAGGAGTCCCGCTATCATAGAGAGAATCGTCGTTTTGCCGCAGCCACTAGGACCGACTAAACTTATAAAGTCTCCTTGCTCTACTTTTAGATGAAGAGATTCAATCGTGAGCTTTGCTTCTCTTTCTGTCACGTACACATGCGTAATATCATTCATCTCTATTAATGACATCTACTCACTTCCTTTTGTAAAACGACTTCACTTGGAAGATACAACATCACTCGCAAAGTCGTTGTTCACAATTGCAGAAGCTGGTACTTCTTCTTTCAGTTCTCCTGCATTTTTCATAACTGCAAGCAAGTTGTTCCATTCTTCATCATCAATAATCGGATCAGTTGCATAAGTTCCTTGGGTTTTGTAACGCTCTACACTACTTACAATAATCGCGCGATCCGCGTCTTTAAAAAATGGCATAATCACATCAGCGATTTCTTCAGCCGAGTGCTCATTTACCCATGTCTGTGCTTTATGCAGACCTCTAGTGAACTTCGCTACCGTCTCTTGATTGGATTTGATATAACTTTGTTTTGTCATAAAGACCGTATAAGGAAGATGACCGCTTTCTACACCGAAGGAGGCAACCACTTTTCCTCTTCCTTCTTTTTCGAAAATGGAGGCTTGCGGTTCAAAGAGCTGTACATAATCTCCTGTCCCAGAGGCATATGCAGAAGCAATATTCGCAAAATCAATATTTTGGATCAGCGTCAAATCCTTGTGTGGATCGATCCCCTTTTTGCCCATGGCGAACTCTCCAGCCATCTGAGGCATTCCACCTTTTCTTTGACCGAGGAACTCACTCCCCTTTAGCTGAGACCAGTCAAAATCTCCTTGCTGATTTCTTGCAAATAAAAAGGTTCCGTCGGTTTGTGTTAATTGGGCAAAGTTAATGACTGGATCTTCTGCTCCTTGTTGATATACATAGATAGAGGTCTCCGCACCAACGAGTGCAACATCAATGGACCCTGCCAAGAGAGCAGCCATTGTCTTGTCACCGCCTGCTGTTGTTTGAATCTCTACATCAAGTCCCTCATCCTTAAAAAATCCTTTTGCAGCAGCAACATATTCTGGTGCGTAAAACACCGAACGAGTTACCTCGCCAACTCTTACTTTTACATCCCCACCACTTTTCCCACCAGTACACCCGCTGAGAACAACACTCAGCAGGAGAACCGGCAGTGCAAGTAGCTTCCACCATCCTCTTCCTTTCATCCATAAACCCTCCCCTAAGTAAGTAAAGCAATTTATGGGTATATGTATGCAGAGAGCTTCCAATTGGTTAATGCGTCCTGAGAGAATGTTCCCTTACGTTTCATCCGATTCTACACTCATGTAAAAAAAGCTGACAGATCCAAAGGACCGCCAGCTTAACGTGTAATCTATGAAAGGAAGAAATCTCTTACTATATACATTACAAGGAGTAAATTTCTTTATATTTATTTTCTAAGTAATCTGCCAAATAATCTGGATTTAATTCTTCCCCGGTGATGGCAAGAATCAGTTCAGATGGTTTACGGGACTTCCCGTACTGGTATACTTTTTCGGTAAGCCATTCTTTAATTGGTGTAAGTTTCCCTTCGCGAAGGTAATTCTCGAATTCCGGGATCTCCTTACGCATCGTGTTCACGATCTGCGCTGCGTACATATTCCCTAGCGAGTAAGATGCAAAATAACCAAAATCACCGCTGGACCAGTGTACATCTTGCAAGACGCCTACTCCATTATGTGGCGGAGTTACGCCAAGATACTGTTCATACTTCTCATTCCATACGGACGGAAGATCCGAAACGGACAAGTTTTCGTTAAATAACATCTTCTCTATTTCATAGCGAATAATAATGTGCAAATTATAGGTCAGTTCATCCGCTTCAATACGTATGAGCGAACTCTCCACTTTATTAATGGCCTCATAAAAAGATTGTACGGAAACATCTTTAAGTTGTTCTGGGAAGTAGGATTGCAGCACAGGGTAATAGCGCTCCCAGAACGGAAGACTGCGTCCGATCATGTTCTCCCATAGTCTCGATTGGGATTCATGAATACCCATAGAAGTTCCCTCAGCCAAAAGGGTACCTGCCAGTTTTGGATCAATATTTTGTTCATACAAAGCATGACCGCCTTCATGAAGCGAACTGAACACGGCGCTGGCTACATCTTTTTCATAATAATGAGTCGTAATACGTACGTCACCTGGATTGAGTCCAGTTGCGAATGGATGTACACTCTCATCGAGTCTTCCTGCTTCAAAGTCATAACCCATTTCCTTTAAAATGTAGCGGCTAAACTCCATTTGCTTATTAATGTCAAAGGTTTGATCAAGAAATGAAGTATCTGGTTTATGTACAGATTTAGTAATTTTCTCTTGGAGAGGGACGAGACGTGCTTTCAACCTGCTGAACACATCGTCGAGCTTCGCTACCGTAAGGTCCGGTTCAAACATATCAAGCAGCGTATCATACCGTGTATCCTTCACACCATAATAATCAATGAATTCGCGCTTCATATCTACAATTTGTGTCAAGAAAGGCTCGAAAACAGAAAAATCTCCGCTCTCTTTTGCGCTCTCCCATTTGACCTGTGATCTTGGTGCAAGCACGCTAAAAGCCTGAATTTTCTCTGGTGGAACGGACTGCATACGATTCAATTCTTGCTTAACATCCTCTACCAATCGCTGTTCCTGATCTTGCAGCTCATGAAATACGTCTTGGCTGGTTAAAAAAGAAATCAATTCTTTCATTTCATCCGAGATAGAAAGTTTGAAAGCTTCCGTAGTAAGCATACCAATGGTTTCGGAACGGGTATCTACACCTTTACGCGGAGCACCTGTCGCCAGATCCCAATGCAATAGTCCGATGGCCTCGTAATAACTCTTTATTTTGCGGTTCAAGTTCAAGAAATGATCTAATTTGGTTTGAATTTCGTGATTCATTTGATTGCACCCCATTTACAATTTACTTTCTTCCTATTGATCATACTTTTTGCAAGTCGTATAATCAACTTTTAAGAACAGAATACTATCTATACGTAAAGGAGTGAACGAGTGACTATGAAAATAAAAGTAAACAAGGCTGCAGAAGATCTTCTAAAGAAAAAGCTTGGTGATACGCCAGGTGTCATTCGTTTAGTACATGACACGGAAGGCTGCGGCTGTGTAGTCAGCGGCGTTCCTGCATTCCATATTGTTTCTGACGTTGAAATTTCGGATATTACGCTAGAAAGTAATGTTCCAGAACTCACTTTTATTCTTGACGGTCAAAAGGCTGTTTTTTTTGAAGAAGAGCTTCATCTATCGACAGATTCAGGCGACCTTTCCTTGAGATTGTCCAGTAACGGACAACACTATGGTTTATATCTTTTCCCAAAAGATTATCGTGAACAAGGTGCTCAGGTTTAATTTTTATTATTAATTTCTATATCATTTATAATGACCTAGGGGGATGATGAATCATGGACAACATCAAAGATATTCTGGAGCATAATAAGCATTTCGTAGAGAATCGAGAATACGAGGCTTACATATCGGACAAGTTCCCTCAGAAAAAAATGATGATCGTAACTTGTATGGATACACGGCTTGTAGAACTTCTTCCGAAAGCGATGAATTTACGTAACGGTGACGTGAAAATTATTAAAACCGCAGGTGCTATCATTTCTCATCCATTCGGCAGTGCAATGCGTAGTATTCTTGTTGCCTTATACGAGCTCGGGGCAGAAGAAGTTATCGTAGTAGGACATCACGAGTGCGGTATGGCAGCACTCAACAGTGATGACATGATACATCACATGATGGACAGAGGAATCTCTGATACCGTACTGAACACCATTGAACATTCTGGAATTAAACTGACCCGCTGGCTTCGCGGCTTCGATAACGTAGAAGAAGGGGTTATGGAGACGGTAGATCTCATTCGCAACCACCCTCTTCTTCCTCCAGGCGTACCGATTCACGGTATGATTATCGACCCGAAAACAGGCGCATTGGATCTTGTAGTCGATGGCAATAAAAATCTTACATCGCAATCTTAACACTTCAAAAAGCTCTGAATTACATTGTGTAATTCAGAGCTTTTCTTATTTGGTTTCTTACATTTCTGTGACATTGTTAAAAACAGTTTAAATTTGAGACATGAACAACGGTTGTCAAACCATACAGTATTAGTGTACACTTTTATTCATATTATAGTTATAGAAAACGCTTAAATCTTAGGTTTTTATGTAGCTATAGCCTAGTAAAGGAGACATGTCCACTTGAACATACTGTCCTATGGTTTGCTCGGGTTACTTACACGTGACGAATCTTCCGGCTATGATCTTATGCTAAAAATTCAGCCTCATTGGCAAGCAAAGCATAGTCAAATTTACCCGATACTTTCCCGTATGGAAGAAGACGGACTACTATCTTCTCGCTGGGTTGAGCAAACCGACAAGCCGGATAAAAAAATGTACCGTGTCACTGACAAAGGTATTCAGAAGTTACTGGACTGGATGTATACACCCGTGTCCACCCCGGCAATAAGGGATGAGCTTAACCTGAGAATGATCTGTTTTCAAGTCACTAATCCGGTTGTCATGAAACGATGGGTAGATGAGCGCAGACACTGGTTTGAATCGCGCCTTGAGTACTATGAAGCACTGCTCAGCAGTTTACCAGATGAAGCAGTCCAACCTAAAAGTCCCTACTTTGGAGAGTATATCATTAACACCAAAGGAACGATGAACGCAAGAACAGGAATTGAATGGTGTGATTGGGTCACTCAGCTTATGGGAACTCGTCATCAAGAACGAGAAGCATCTGGTATGCATTAATTGTTCACAAAAAATGAAACCATTCATTTTTTCACACGTATTCATTTAGAGGTTACAAAAAAACAAACAATCCAGGAGGGTATTTCACTCATATGAAAAAATGGTTCAGCACGAAACGTACTTTTATGGTCTTGATGGCTTTTACTTTGTTATTCTCGACGCTAGCAATTCCTGATAACGCAGATGCACGCCGCGGTGGCGGTGGTTTTAAATCAGGTACGAAATCATATCAAAATAATCCAAGCCGTTCTGACAGCAATAGCAATTCAACTTCAAATACAAAAAATAACAGTACGAACAATACAACAGGTGCAGCTGCCAAGAAACCTGGGTTCTTTAGCGGTGGATCTTTGATGAAAGGTCTTATGATCGGTGGTCTCGCAGGTATGCTGTTTGGAGGACTCTTTGGTAACATGGGCTTCTTCGGTGAACTGCTTGGACTTGCAATTAACATTCTAGCAATTTATGTACTCGTTATGCTTGGAGTAGGAATCTACAGATCCATCAAGAAACGTCGTCAAGAAAACGAAAGAGCTCGTGATATTAACGGCGGAAACGGACGGTACTAAGATTTATGGTTATTACAATGGATGAAATCGTAAATGCAATATGCCTTCATACTGCTGAACGGAAACAAATACAACCCACCGAAGTTCAGGTTGAACTGAGCTGGGATGAAGATACAGGATACAGTGCTGAGGTATGGGCGCAAGGTCGCAACCAATTCCTCGTTGAAGCGAATATGATTGAAGCCATTCTCCGTTATGTTCATCAAGAGTATAATATCCGCGCTTATCGTGAAGATGTTAGCCTTGAACTTGATGAAGAGATTACGGCAACCATTCGTAGTTAATCCTTACTAAAAAATAAAAAAGGCTGCTCTTGGGTCATCAATAATGACGCTGAGAACAGCCTTTTTTTATTTTTAGAAGTGAAAGAGGCGAATCAAAAATATAAGAAAAGAATACATTTATAGAAAGTAGAATAGTCTTAGTCCACGGATATTAGAAACTTTAAGTTGATTGAACATAATTGGTATGTAATGTAAAATAAAGGAATTACAGAGTTGAGGAGAGATGCCTTGGTGTTTGAATACTACGATCATACCGAGCCGCTTGATCTAGATACACTCGTTGAAATGATAAAGATGCATTATGCATTTGAGAACTGGGAAAAAGTGATCTTATTATCAAACGATTTGCTTGACTCTGCTAAAGAAATTCATAAAGAGCTTTCAAAACTGGATGATACAGATAAAACCTTCAGTAAACACATTATTTTTTATTTTGGATACAGCTACCTCATGACGGGTCTCTCCTATCAAAAACTGAGGCAATATGCAAAAGCGAAAGAGTATATTTCTTACTACTCAGACCTCAGCTGGTTACATGATTCCACCGAAACCGGTGAACGAATTATCAATGATTTTCATTTTTTCTCCCAAGCGAATTCGTTAACCATTGAAGTGCTAGGTGGGAACCAATTACAGATTCCAGAGTACATTGAGTTTCTTGATGGTAACCCTAAGCAAGTTCTGCCAGGTCTGATCACGATTTTAGAGTCAGCTATTAACTATGATTACAATGTTGACGAAGAACTCTCTTATTTGAACAAACATATTCAGGATTACCGAATGTATGAAGAGAAGGTCAGCGGGTCTTATTACTTGTCTTATCAGTACATGCTTGCCCTATATCATCAAAAAAACGGTAAGATTTCGGAAGCAATAGACATTACTTTACACATGCTGCTGGCTTCTGATAAACTAAAAAATGATAAGTATTTCAAAAAGGCAATTTCCTTATTCGAAGTACTTAGAACACACGCATCCGTCTCTCAGCTAAAAATGTGTTATGATTTATTGAATGATATTATTTTTAAGGGAGAAATGATTAATGAAGAAAACATTAATTTCCGCAACAATCCTGCTGGGACTGATCATCGGTATTACCTTACCTAACAGTGCTGCTTTGATTCAACCTTTCAACCATGGCGCCGACTACGAAGGCTAAAAAGCAGGAATAGGGGCAACTAGAAGCTTATACATAATAATTTTATAGAATATATTAGACTTAATTGCAAACAGCCCATGAACTTCTATCTCATGTACCGTGGTTAAGAACCATGTAGTTGAGTTAGCTCATGGGCTATTTGTATTGACAACAATGAACATACTTATCTGCTGGCTCTCATTGCTTCTCTCACTTCTTCTGTCGTCGTCAGGGGCGCTTTGCAGCTAAAATTGTGGCATATATACACGGTGGCTTCTCCGTTTACTGCCTTCTTATCTTGCAGCGTAGGAATCAACTGATATATCTCCCCCGATTCTTCTTCATAAACAATCAAGAGGGCCGCATCCGGTGCATACGATTTTTGCGCGATGGCAATCATCTCCTGCATTTTTATATCCTTCCGCTTACCTGTTATAACAATCTCTTTACCACCTTGTAGTCCATAAGACATTCCAGTGAGATACAGTGCATGACCTGCAGGATAATAACTCGCTTCCCCTGCGAATGCATGCAAGTGTTCTTGTGCGAAGTGAAGCAGTTCCATGTCTTGGGTCATCGCCGCCCATTTCGTGAGCAGAACAGCAAGTACCGAGTTTCCAGCCGGTAGTGCCCCATCATAGAACTCTTTACCTTGCAGAAGTGGTTCTTCGCTATCTTTTCCTGTGAAGTAGAATCCACCTCTTTCCTCGTCCCAGAAGAGAGCAAAAAGATCATCTTTTACATCAAGCGCCTTCGCTAAATAAGAAACTTTGCCCGTCGCTTCGTACAATTCCGTAAGTCCCCAAGCAAGGTAAGCATAATCATCCAGATGTCCGGCATATTTCATTTCACCATCACGATAACGTGACATTAATCTTCCATCTTCTCTCCGCAAGGTTGACCAAATAAAATCGGCTGCTTTCTCAGCTGCTTCAGCATACCCGTGATTCTGAAGAGCTTTCGCACCTTTGGCTAAGGCCGCAATCATCAGACCATTCCAAGCCGTCAATATCTTATCATCCTTGAAAGGATGAATTCTTTGTTCTCTATAAGCAAATAACTTCTCCCGTGCTTCCTCCAGCAAATTCTGCTGGGCAAGGGGATTCATTCCTCGAAGTTCTGCATTTTCCCTAGGAAGACCTTTCAGCAGGTTAGGGATGCTTTTTCCTTCAAAATTTCCACCCGGCTCAATCCCGTAAACGTTACAATATCGGTGCATTTCTTCTACCCCAAGAGCATCTTCAATCTCTTCACGGGAAAACACATAAAATTTGC
Organism: Paenibacillus sp. Marseille-Q4541; assembly: GCF_018310695.1. GTDB lineage: Bacteria > Bacillota > Bacilli > Paenibacillales > Paenibacillaceae > Paenibacillus. Next base: position 94,082 of record NZ_JAGXCY010000012.1, read on the forward strand.
CTTCAACTCCTTCGGAGTCAGCATCTTCTGCCGAGTAAAAAGCTCCCTCTGGAGATGTCATATCACGCAGAACATAAGTAAAGATGGATTCGGCTACTTCAGCATACAGTTGCTTTTCAGTCAACTGGTATGCTTCTAGATAGGCTAATGCAAGTAGCGCGTTATCATAGAGCATTTTTTCAAAATGAGGAATCAGCCATCTCTGATCTGTCGCATATCTTGAGAAGCCAAAACCTACGTGATCATATATTCCACCCTGGTACATACGAATCAGCGTAGTTTCGACCATTTCAAGTGCTTTACCCTCTCCATATACTTTATAGTAATTCATCAAAAACATCAGGTTATGGGGGGATGGAAATTTCGGTTCGTCTCCAAATCCTCCGTATTCCTCATCAAAAGATTGCTCAAACTGCCGATATGCACGGTGCAGCAGTTCTTCCTCTACCGTACCTGGTATATGTTCCATCATTTTTTTATTTATTTCCGTTACAATTTGTTCACTCATTTCCAAGATCGACTCAGAGTTCGCTGACCACTTCTGCTGTATCTGGGATAGTACATCCATGAGTCCGATCTGGCCCATCTTGCGATGTTTCGGAAAATAAGTCCCTGCATAAAACGGCTTCTGATCCGGTGCAAGTAGCACGGTAAGCGGCCAGCCGCCAGACCCAGTTAATGCCTGACATACGGACATGTAGTAGTTATCTATATCCGGTCGCTCTTCTCTATCGACCTTGATGGATACATAGTGTTCATTCAGATAGTCTGCAACTTCCTGATCTTCGAAAGATTCCTTCTCCATGACATGACACCAATGACAAGTTCTTATTTTATACCCATTAGTTAGCCCGAAGGCTAACTATAGCCTACAGATAAGAAAACAGGTTTGCCCTCTCTCTGTGCTTTCTGGAATGCTTCAGCTCCCCATGGGTACCAGTCTACTGGATTATTGGCATGTTGAAGCAAGTACGGTGATTTCTCGTTAATGAGACGGTTGGGTCTACGTTTATGTTTTTCAGTTGAGTCCATCATATTTGTCGCGTCCTCTCTAGTGCAAAATAAAAAACAGGGAGAAAAGATCTCCCTGTTATAATTTACCCTGTCTTATTAGCTCGTTAAACACTCTGTTTAAATTCTTTCTAGCTTCATCAGAAGGCTCGTTCATTGATTTTATGTATATTTTTGATCCATCTTTAAATGTGATTAACTTGTATCCGTCTTCCTCTAAACTAATTGTTGTTACTTCATCATCCATTCTTATCACCTCTAACTTATACCTACTCCCCTCGCAATTTGTCCTATTCGTATTACTTCATCTTTTTAATCTTTTCTTTATCCCAATCAATGAGATTCTTTTTTATAAGGTATGTTAAAGCTACAGCAAACGAATCTGATTCATCTTCATTGTTAAATTCTATTTTCGGATATATCTTATGTATTGTGTCCTGGACATATTTCTTCGTCGCGTCCCCACGGCATATAGCTTCTTTTACTGATTTAGGAGGATAATAAATTTGCTCATAATCGTGGAACAATTTATTGACTACACCATGAACTCTATAAATAACTTGTGTACTTGTGTTAAATCTGCTGAACCCTCGTTCGATAGTAACAACTTCGGGTTGATACTCTTTACGAATCTTTATTAATTCATCTTCTATGTATTTTAATTTCTGACCATGAGTAGCTGATTTCTTGAAATGTGATGTCGAAATACTAGTGATCAACACAGGTTGTAAGCTTTCCAAATCAAAAATAGTTAGTCCAGTACATTCCATCGATAAGTCAAATCCATATAGGCTTCTAATCAGACTTATCACCACTTTCGTGTATAGATGACAATCTATTATTGATATAATCATTAATTCTCTTATCGTGGTACTCCGCTATCTTTTCTTTCTGTTTAAGGGTAATCAGCCCTTCCTCGTAATAATTTTCTATATAAACATGCATGTAATCTTGCACAACCTTCATAAAATTCAGCTCACTGTTAACTAAAAACTCATAATTATAATCCTTCAGATTATTACTCCTCTCCTGGTAATACCGTTTTAGCTTCAACTGCTTTCCTAATACAGCTATATGTGTCGTGTACATTCATCCCATATATCTCTACCACTTCACCAGACATCAGATCATAATTTGTTATATCTTGTTCGCATCCACTACAAGTTGAGTAATATGTTTCTTCTGTTTCTTGCTCAGAAAATCTATGTATGTGGTAATCCGACTCAAACCTATCCAAATTCGTATTATAATTCATTATTTTTATCTCTTAATAATTTTAATAAAGCAAATTCCAATAGTTCTTTATACTCTCTATCTGTTAATTTTTTTTCTAATAATTCTTCAAGCTTAACTTTACTTAGTTGATCACTCATTTTCATTCTCCTTAATGATGTATTTTTTGTATTCTGTAATCCACTGTTCTTTTTGATCTGTAGCAACAAAGTTCCCGTTACCATCTGGTACTTTTTTAAATTCATTCTTGTGTCCCAGAAGTTGAATTAAATCTCCAACTACAATTTGAGTTTCCTTATTTCTCGTATTGAATAGCTTCTTACTCATTTTGAATACCTTCTCTGCTCCTTTATTAAGGTTGTAGAGAGTAAGTTTAGGTGAGTATTTAGTATCAATCTCAGTAACCACACACCAACTCAAATCCATGTTTGGATAGGTTAATTCACAATAACCTAATAATTCTTTCTGGAACATGATAATTTCATTAGGAAGAAGTTTTAGATCATTATCTTTGGATAGCTCTATCTCCATCTTTCTTAATTCTTCTAATCTCTTTGCTTTTGTCTGATCAACATAAGTCTTCTTATACTTAAACTCACCATTTTGGAATTCGTCATATAACTTTAGCAGATATCCGCTATTCCCAAACATATCGAAATAATCTAATCTAATGAGAATATCAAGATGTTTTTTGTTTACAGACGTATCAGCTATATCAATTAACAAATCAATAAATTAATCATATGTATTCTTACCAAGTTCATATAAATCCTCAGCAACTTTAGCACTCATATTTTTAATTCCTGATAAATCTGAATAAATTATATTTGCTTCCTCATTAGCAACAAATCCTCGGTTATCAGCGCCGAATTTAATTCCTCCATCTTTAATGCCAAATCCACGTTGCATCTCTTCTTTAAGTAGGGCAACTTTGTCTTTATTCTTTTTTAGTGAAAAGTGACGCAAGAGTGTCTCATAAAAGTAAATTGGATAGTGGCTTTTTAGATAAGCACAATATACTGAGTCAAGTGCGTAACTATATGCGTGACTCGCATTAAAGCCGTAACCGGAGGAGTCTTCTATAATACGCCATACTTTTTCACTCATTTCTTGAGCTTCATCTACTGTAACTTTTTCTTTATCAAGTATTTTATTCGAGAATCCTTTTATAAATCGTTCTTTTAACGGTTTAACAACTTCGGGTTTCTTTTTACTAATTGCTTTAATGATTCCGTAAGTTTCATCTGATGGGAATCCAGCATAACTAAGCGTTGCCATTGTTTGCTCTTGATACAATACGAAAGAGTTTGGCATCTCCTCAGTCTGTATAAGATCATCAAAACTGCTAATACCATATGAGAAAGGAATTCTGGCTTCAAATGTTGGATACATTGATTTAAAAGATGGTCTAATAGCTGCGATGAAAGCTGTTAACTCAGAAATATTTATAGGCTTAAATTTCTTTGCTTTCTGTGTTGTTGAATATTTTTCTACTTGGTTAACTCCAACTGTTAATCCCTGTGCGTATATATCCCATACCTTTTTATTGTCCCTTATTACCTCTAATAGTTCCGTCTCACTATGTATTTGCTTGTTTAAGCGTTTGTATATATCATGTGTAGTTTTTGCAACGTCTACTTTAAGCAGATCATTCTTTAAGAACTTGAAACGTTCAGCGATATCACCATCAATTAGTGAAGCGATAACTTCCTTTTTTGTAGATTCACTCTTTATTCTTATTAAGCCTATCTCCTCACGAATATTGCCTTGATAAAGTAAATGCGCACAAGGGTGAGGTTTTTTATCCGATATGATTCCTGTATACTTTTCACTCTCTTTGATTAGATCATGATATTTTTCTTCGACATAATCATAAACGTCGATTAGATCTTGTTCGTCTTCATCGGCATACTTTAATTCCTTCTCATACTTATCTAGCTGCTTAGTAATTTCATTTGCTATATCGAAATCTAAATTTTGCGATTTTGCATATAGCTTAAATCCTGACTTCTTTTTAAATGTTCCGAAAGCAATCATGGGAAAAGCATGTCCTTCTCCCAAGATAGTGTTTTGTGCTTCAATGAATACTTCTGGATTTCCTAAATTTAAATCTAGGTCTGGTAAGCTTTTCGTCTCAAGAATACGACTCTCGCTCATAAACCGTTCAGGATAAAGTTTAACTGGTGCTGCTATCCTATCTACCTTTGAAAATCCAAGTAGCGTGTTGGTGTAGAATGACACACCTGAGCCACGTCCAGTTGAAGTAATAATCCCTCCATTTTTAGTAGCTTCTTTTACAATTTCATAATCGATAAGAAAGTAATCAGACATCCCAGTATTGACTACTACCTGCCCTTCTTTTCTTATTTCATCTAAATAATGTGGATATTTTTCTGGACTAATCTTTGTTCTGGCTTCCTTCCACTGAGTGTTAAGAAGTTTTTTATATTTGTCGTCCTTTTCAGTCTGAGTTAGTTCAGGATATAAAGTAGGAAGTTTGATGTCCTTACTAAATACTTTTATAATGTCAGAATCATAATCGTCAAAATCCATGAATGTTAGTGTATTTTTAATTGATTTATCAATCTGTTCTTCAGTTAAAATGCCTTGATCCATAAATCTATTTTTCAATGTTTCTCCATCAGGATAGTCCATAAACCATCCTTCCTCATTTTCGTACACAATTCCTTTTGCTTCTAGTACAGCATCTCTATCCTTTGATTGTTCAGGGTATATGAAATGGCTATCACAACCCGCAATTAACTCTATGTTATGCGCATTTGATAATTTTAAGATTCTCTTATGTAATTCTCTTTGTGTATCTGTATGATGTGCTTGAACTTCTAACATAAAGTTTTTTCCGAAATAAGAATTTAAATCAAGGACAATATTTTCAATGTCGTCATATTGCCAGAAAGCAATGCAAGCACTAGTAACGAAGACTTCATTAGGATCTAATGTAGATATTAAATCTAGATCAATACGTGGCTTATAGTAATACCCTGTCTCATTGGCTTCAGATAGGATACGATTAATATCTCGTCGTCCCTTTTCTGACTTAGCAAATAAGCACATATGTCCATTTGTATTATCCTTTTCAAATCTATCTTTAACCCAGTACGCTTCAGTTCCAAATATAAACTTTAACCCATTCTTTTTAGCTACATCATAAGTATCAAAATATCGTCCCTGGAATCCATGTTCCATACTGGATATAATTTTGTGATCTAATTCCTTTGTTCTATGTACATAATCTTTCAGCTTGACTGAGCAGTCAGGAGTGAAGATATTACTATAGTCTTCATGCCTGTGGTAATTGCAAAATATGCACAATAATTGTCCAACTCCTTTCATGTTTTAAATCTAAACTATGTATGTAGGCAAAAGCCTACTTAATCAAGTAATGAATCAATAGCCTTATCTAAATCAATATCCTCTTCTACTTTTTCAAGTTTAATATGTGAAGGCTTGATCTCTAACTCAACATCTCTAACATGTGCTTTATGTTGTGGCATGATTGAAGTTTGAGTTTCATACAGCTGTTCAGCATAAAACAATGGTGTTCTACCCTCACGAGTAAAAAAGAATTGTCTCAATGCTTCTCTCACAATATAACTTTGATCATAATGATTAGGTATTTTACTGAAAGCTTGCTTTAGATCCTCATCTTTACCTTTTCGGAGTTTGGCTCTCGCATAATCTACTTCCATTTACGAGCACCTATCTTTTTGTAGCCGTTAATCTGAGACAACTGATCGAATAATATCTTATTGGGTAAATCTAAGTATCTGAATATAAAACCAGCAGCACCTCCGCCAATTAAATAATAATCAAACCTCATATTTAAACTATTGATATCGTTCATAATTTGTATTGCTAAAGCTTCAAAAGCACTGTTTATTATTGGTCGAATATCGTATCCTTCATATTTTCCACTGATAACAAACCTATCTAGTTGATATAGTTCAGGAGTTTGACCAAAAGCTTGCATGAGTTGTTTTTGTATAAGCTTATATGCCTTGTGAACTCCCGTTAATGTACTATCTGATTCTCCCATGATCGTCATCTTATCTAATCCCAGGAGATTCAATGTGTAAAAACCTAAATCAACAACAAGTATTCTTTTGCTCGCAATATTCTTATCAGCAATATTTCCTTGATCATCTAAGATGTAGTCCATAGCTATCCCATAACCTTGAGGTACTATCTTTAAGTCATTTATTTTTAGTTTAATGTTAACAGGTTTATTCTTTCCTTTTCTTAGTGTGAAACTAGGTTCATCGTTAAATGATAATATTTTATTCTCCATGTCACTCTTTTGATCGAAATAGAATTTATAAGGTAATCCTGTAAGTAAATTTAAAGGTTTCTTCCCACCCAAGTACCCAAGAGATGTTTTCATGATGACATCTGTATTCATAGCTTCTGGCTTATTCTTATCCATCGTGAAGTACTTAATATCACTGTGCTTAGAAGCTAGATTTCCTACAAATAAACTCTCATCGTATACAAAATCATCCCCCTTGATATCCTCTTCAAATACATTCTTAATTGTGCCTGTAACTGATGGTTGTCTAAATACCTTTCCACCTCTCTGTCCCTTAGTCCAACTAAAGCCTAGATCAATTACTGCTAGCTCAGCTACTTCAGTGACTATCATGAATAACCTCCTCTAAAAATCGTGTCCCAAAATGCCTATTATGACTCACTGTGCTTTTTAAGCTTTTTGGGACATTCCTTTATAGTAAAGATTATATCATATTATGTATCTTTGTACATTATTTTTATTTTAAACTTTCATTACTAACAATATACATGGCGTTTGCCCAACATAACGGTGTGTTTACGTTGTATTTAGATGAGCCTGCATAATAAAGTTCGGGGATTGCTCCATCTTCTAACATGACTTTTTCAAATTCAGATACATAGTACTTCGCTTTATCAACATTCCCTAATTGTAGATGAGCCATAGCCAAGAATCCAAATCCAAAACACCATTCAGCTTCAGAGCCATAGTATAAATCTAAAGGTTGGTTTCGCCCATAAATCCCCTCTTGTGTAGAGTAATAACTGTCTCCTTTGTATCTAATAACTCCTCGTTCTCTTAGCAGTGTATCTTCAACTTGTTTTACAATAATACTATTAAAGTCGTTACCGAATATATTGTACGGATAGATAAGGCTTAATTGTGCCAAGTCGTATTTACGGCTACTCGTCTCATATGGGAATAGCTCATATAATGCATTTAACCCGTTTGAAACTATGTATTCTGGAACGCTTACAATACTGCTTACACTTCTTAATCCTGCTACACATGCTCCAATACTTGAACTTCTTCTCTCCCTGTTCTCTTCCCACATGCCTGAATCTTGATCATTCCAGTACTCAAGAGTCTCCAAATAGTAAACTAACTTTTGAAGGATTTCTTTATCCTTGTTATCTCTTAGTATTTGTTTTCCTTGCTTAACACCTTCTCCAATTCCCCATAGAATAGCTCCCACTGCATCGTTTTGTGAATGTCCCCAAGGAGTATCAATTTCTCTTACATCATGCGCAGAATATCTTGCGTGAATATATTCGTGTTGGTGAATCGGCCGATGCTTAGTGTGATGTTCTAATTTCCATTCATATTCCTTAAACATATCTAAAATACGCCAATATGTTCTCTCGTATGTATTACACTTCTTATTAAGATAAGGAAGACTACAATAAAATGAATCTCTTAACCATGTGTAAGAATAATCTGAACTAGAGCTGGCAAGGTACATCCCATGGGGCAGGCGCAAACTATCAATAATTCTATAACTCTGTATTAATTTTTTATCGATTACTATACTCGACATGTTGTTCCCCCTAATTTAAATTGTTTATATGAAATGTTGATTATAAAATTTATGTTTTATCTTCTTCCTATGTATTAATACTTATTATTTTTATCTTTAAAATAAATGTGAATAATCCTCCGCTACAAGCTTAAGCAGCGATTCATTTTTAATTGCTAATGCTAAATCTGCAAAGTCTCTAGCAAACTCTAAATCGGCGTCTACTTTATCATCTAATGTGATAAACACGCTGATATCTATGTATTCCATTGCTTCATCATTCGTTGCCGAGTTCTCTAACATAAGTTCATCATCGGCTGTAACTCTAAACACTATATTTGTTGCGTGTGAATAGATGTTTGAAATATACGTTCTAATCTGATTAAATCTAATCGGTATTTTCATACCATGGCTATTTCTATATGTAAGGATTGGATTGTTCTTAGTACTATGTAAATAAAATTGACGATTAACTTGATCATACTCCATAATGTCAAAATCTAAATCTACTTTTAATTCTTTATATGAAATCTTATCTCTTTTCAGTTGATTCTCGGCAAGTCTTAGCACATCATTAGTTTGCAGCACCAACATTATAATCATCTCCTTTTAATATTTCCAGAAACCCTCACGTTTGTGAGTATAGTAAACCCAATATTCCTTTGAAAGATCACATTTACTACATTTACTAAACCTAACTAAGCCTCTTTTTTGGGTAATTCCATATTCACCTGTAATATGAACTTGTTTGTCATGTGTTTCCCAATCATGTCTACAGAAGTATTTCTTTAGATTCAACAAGGGATATCTCCTTCTTTATTAAATATAGTTTTTATTCCATATCTATTTTGTATTCTGATATAACCGTACCTTTAGGCACATAGAAGTCATATCGTTTTGGAAGATTCAAGTCATCATAACCAACTAACTTAAGAACTTTGTTCATATCTTTCAAAAACCAATTCGTTGCCTGTCTTTCTTGTATGTATGTAACTACTTTTGGAATGTCTTCGGTTTGAATGATTCGAGAGTAGTTTTGATTGACCCAGTGACTCTTTGAGTAATCTCCATAGTCCACCATGTAATAATATCTATCAATTCGATCAACTGAATGTCTTGATACAACATACGAGGAACTATCAGACATTGCAACAATTTTGTTCTCCCACCCATACACTGTCTTAGTTGGTATCCAATTATTAGCTGCCTGAATGAAACCTAATCCACCAAGAACTATGTAGCCTACAACCACAATAATTCCCAACAATTCTCCATTAGATAAGTAGTAACTTTTGTGAGTATCTTCTGTAATACCCAAAATAATTAACACTGTGATTACTAGCATTATTCCACCAACAATATAAATGAATATTGTGTATCACTCCTTAAATTTTTAAAACAAAGTCGTCTTTGATAGACTTTAATATCTGTTTTTTGTGGTGCTCGTCTTCCACAAGGGTACACACATCCACTTCCAGATACATCTGTTTTGTTGAACCTGTATAATTAACACTCTCCATCCGAACCATTTATGTCCTTTTCTTATGGATGTTTTAAACAAAACTAAAACTCTATATTTACCCAATCCAATACCCCACTCTTTCACAAATCACTTTCCTTATCCGTAACAGGTTTAATATCTAAAAGCCAAACTAAAGGTAATCCTATCAAGGGAGTAGCGACTGGCATTAGCAACATACCTATCACCAACTCTTTGAATAGCCAATGATCTATGAGATAGAGAAACAAAATGCACATACCCATTGCTATATATGATTGCGACCACTTTCTAACCAGAAACTTAGCTAATCCATCATAGTATTCATCTAGTTCTATGTACATTCTTTTCAATAATGATTTGATATGTATTTTCCTTTCTAAAAGAAATATGGGTTTGATTCAAATCTATTTATATAAAGTTATTTCAACTTTCTCATCTAATAGTCTTGGGTCGCCTTTGACCAGTTGAGCAATTAACAAGTTTAATTCTTTAAGAGTCAAATACCTTTTAGTCTTAATATATAAACCGTCTTCATCAAATCCTATGCCCCCGATAGGTTCATCCTCTATGTATAAGTTATCTTGCCATTTTATACCGCCTGAGACAATACGCTGAAATTTAAACATTCCTCGTTTCTCCTTTCTTAACAGTATGTTCGATGTATATTCCTTCTTCTGTAATCTCTAAGCAGTTCAATCGTCTGCCATAAGCGCAAGCACCATCAATGCCAATCTTATCTCCATCAGGACTAAACCAGATACCATCACTTTCCTGTAAATAACTAGTTGGCGTGTGTCCGAATACAACTTTCTTATTATCCGTATTGGTTATTTTATTTTTATAAAAGATACTTCTGATCCATAGAAAATCATCATCGGGTGTATGTTCCCATGTGCTATAAAATGGATTGATTCCTGCATGTGCGAATATATAATTATCTGTTTCGTGGTAATAAGGTAGGGAATCTAGAAATTCAATGTGATGTTCATAGTGTTTTAAAATAAACGCTTTTGCTTTCTCGTATGTATCCCACTCAAATTGTTCCTCGAAGAAATCAAACCCACAATAACTCTCTACTGTCTGGTAAGCTCCGTTATTCAACCAAAGTTCATCTTCGCCCTTTAACATCGCATCGACAAACATTTGATCATGATTACCCTTAAGAGCGATTACTCCATGTTCTTCGCGCAAAGATTTTACTTGTTCAACAACCTGTCTACTTTTGATACCTCTGTCTACATAGTCACCCAAGAGAATTAACTTATCTGATCCTGGATTGTAGTTGACTTTCTCAAGCATAGTGTTGAATTGATCATAGCAGCCATGTATGTCACTGATTGCTAGTGTTCTCATGTCATTCAATCCTTCCATTACTATGATTAATATTATTTAACTAAAACTTGCTTCTGGTTCTGCTTCTGGTTGAACCTCATCTGATTCATAGTCACTATCCAGAATGATTTTTTTGTTATTCTGAGATAGTTTCATCAGCAGTACTTCGAAATCATTCAAGTGTCTAAGCGATTTCAAGTCGTGGTTCTTGTCATATCTCATATCCCATCCTTTATCAGAATCCTTATTCCATCGAGAAAGACTAATCTCAAAATTCATATCTTCATCATGTTCACACTCAAATGTTAGTACGGCATATTCAAAAGTGCTCCAACTTTTACTCTCGTTATATTCAACTGCAAAGCTAACCTCTGCATTTTCGTAACTAACTCCATCGTCGTAATCAATTTCAAGTTCATCTGTTTTAACATTCTTGGCAACATATTTCATCCAAGTATTAAATAACTCAGTTGCTTTGATAGACTTTTTCTCTTCGTCTACAGTCATTAGTGTTTTGAAATTTTGAAGTAATTTTTTATTATCTAATGCTGAACTTTTTAGTACATCGACTAGTACGCTATCTAATTTAGTTATGTATTCAGAATAATCATAAGTTTCTAAGTAAGGAATCATTACGGATTTAACTTTGTCCTCAATCACTTTTGTAACGTCTCCATATGATCTGAACATATTTTCTAAGGCATTAACCACACCTTTTTCTAACTGCTCTCCAATCAATCTTTCAATAGTTCCATCTTCCAATTTAGTGTTAATTACGTCTTTAATATTGTTTTCTAATGTCATTTCTCATTCTCCTCTTTATTTTTATTTTTAATAAAACAAATGTGCTTTGTTATGTTTTGTCTTTAAAATCCTAATTAAGCATTAATTACATAGACATATGTCCACTCACCAAAATCTTGTTTATCGGTTTTATGATTAAAAACACGCTTAACTTCTCTGACCAAATATTGCTTCCTATTTCGATTCTCAGCATTACCAAACTCAAGAATCTCACCTATTCTTGGGATGTTGTTACTTGGAATCTCTGCAATCACCATATCGCAATTATCATAGTCGTAATACCCGTTCGTACCACTTTTAACTGCTACTATAAACATATTATCTCTCCCTCTTCAGCATTTGCTGATGTGTTTTCTTCATAAATCAGGTATTTTATATGAATCTTGTGCATGTTTTACACAGCTTCTGCCACTCTTTTTCTTTCTTTGCTGGAACAATAACATTGGGTATATAGTCATTGCAGATGCAGCATCTAGCTGTTTTTAGATGCTCAATATTGTAGTAACCTTCTTTGTTTAAGTCTTGTTTCAAATGTCTTATCAATAGTGGGACTAGCATTTTTCGCATGAATTCCATCTCCATTAAAATTAGTATCATTATTATTCAACGATATTTTTCTCCCCACATATCAATCGTTACTTCTTCAAGAAGCTCAATGAGTTCCTTCTCCTGCTCTTTGTTTAGTTTCATATTAATCTTTTCAAAGTCAGATTCTTCATCATCATAAAAAGCGTCATAAGTTCTTGTGTGAAATTCAAATCCATCTAAGTGCCATAACTGATTATCTGGAGTGGTTGAAGCCTTTCTACATGATCGATACACACTCATATATAATTGCTCACTTAGCTTTACCTCTAAGCGTCCACAGGCACATCCACCTTCAGCATCAAAGTTGATTTGATTATTCTTAATTCCCAACATTATTTGATCAAAAGCTTTTTGTTTTATTGTAAGAGTTATTTGACTCATCTCCTTTATATTTATTATTCATCAGTCCATCTTCTTCTTTTAATTAGAACCTTCCCTCTGCCTATAATATTGTAGGAATCCTTCTTCCCTTTGACTATAAATTCAAACTTGCCAACATCTAAGTCGCTCAACTCTACTTCTATGTATTCATACTCTACATCCATTCCTAAATGATCTTTTTCCATGGTTATCCTTTCTATATAAAATTACATTTTTATTGTATTTCCTGTGGTTTGGATTCTCTATGTTTTTTCATTAGTTCTCTCATTCGTTTTCCAGCCTCGGATTGAGATTTTTCTGTACTTTCTACATATGAGATAAACTCCACGAAATCTTTCTCTGTCTCAAACCACACTTGTGTTGGTCTAATCTCTTTAGTTTTCTTAATCATACGAGCACCTTACTATGTATTAAATCGTATTTCTGTTTAACTCTTTCGCTAACATTTATGTATCTATCATTGCTGTTACTTTTATACATTTTAACAACTGAGTTATTTTTACGAACAAAGATATTATAAAAGTATTGAATGTGAAACTCTTCTCCTCTGATGTCTACTACCTTTCCAAGATCAACTGCTCTCCGAATCTTATACTCGATTATTTCGTCAGTTCCACTTTTCTGTGCGCTTGCTGGACACATAACTTTATATTCCTCAATGACACTTTTGCTAATTTTCATTAATCTTCTCCTTTTTAAATTGTAGTCCTCTTGCCACTTACACTCACTACTTTGTCGCTTCCTATTCTTGTTACTGAGTACGGTTTAATTGAGAATTCTTGATACTTAATCAAATCTTGTAATAGTTTTTCATCTAGCTTGTACTTATCGCCTTCTAATACAAAAGTGTCATTCAGAACAAAACTAGTTGATCTAATTTCATCCCCACTCCAACAACGCGATACTATGAATTCTACAATTTTGCTTGGTTTCAATTAATTATCCCCTTATTGATATTACTATTAGTGCAAATACGTTATACAATGCATGACTCGTAATCGGCACAAAGATGTTGTCTGTTTTTCTGTAAAAGTAACTCCACGTTAATCCCATTGCTATGTATCCAAAGAATCCTACAGGGTTGAAATGTAATATTGAAAATATAATAGCTGCAACTGATGCGCTTATCCAGAAGTTGTTGTTGGTGAACCTCATAAATTTATGATAGATATACTTCCTACACAATAGCTCCTCTAACACTGGACTAAAAATGATACTGTACACGTAAACAATCGGGATATTGATATGTATTGTTGGTAATTCCCAGGGTGGTAAAACACTTGATGTGATGAGAGTGATAAGGCCGTAACTTATGTATGCGATACATGTTGAGGTGAAAATATCTTCGCTGTAGTTGTTATTAAGTAGTGCTTTCAAATCATTTAGTAATCTGTTCTTGTTGTAGTGAATCAAGATTATTAGAATTGCTGCAGGTACTACACTATAAAGAATATTCAGTTGTTCTCATCTCTCCTTTATATAAAGAAAAAGTACAGGTTCTTTAACCTGTACTCATCATATCACATTGGTATTATGTTGTATATAACTAAATTATTTTTATTTTTAAACTATTTGATTAACTTTAAATTGCCACTTTCCCCTTGATAACTGGGTGCGGATTATAACCCTCTAGTGAAAAGTCATCGTATTTGAAATCAAATATGTTTCTAATTTCGGGATTAATTTTCATTGTTGGTAGATCTCTTGGCACTCTTTGTAATTGCATATTTACTTGTTCAAGATGATTGCTGTAAATATGCACGTCCCCACCAGAATAAATCAGATCACCAAGTTCCAAATCACAAACTTGAGCAATCATCATTGTAAGTAGTCCGTAACATGCCAAGTTAAAGGGTAATCCTAAGAATACATCTGTAGAACGCATATTAAATTTACAGGAAAGCTTATTGTTGGCCACATAAAATTGAAAAGCATAATGACATGGTGGCAGCTTCATATCTTCTAATTCTCCTACATTCCAAGCTGATACAAGATGTCTACGCGAATCAGGATTTGTTTTAATAGAATTAATTACTTGCGAGATTTGATCAATGGTTTCCTCAGTAATATAGGTGATCTCTAAGTCATCATCCCAGTCTACTTTAGAAGGCTGCCAAGTTCTCCACTGTGAGCCATAAACTGGCCCCAATTGACCATTCTCGTCAGCCCACTCATCCCATATACGAACACCATTTTCCTTTAGATAGCGAATATTAGTCTCGCCACTCAAGAACCACAGAAGTTCATGAATGACTGATTTGAGATGTACTTTTTTAGTTGTAAGAAGTGGAAATCCAGTACTTAGATCATGCCTGATTGTATAATCAAAAACCGATACTGTTCCTGTTCCAGTTCTATCTTCTTTCTTCACTCCGTTATTAAGAATGAATTTACACAGCTCTAAGTAATCTTGATCTAGTTTATTCAAATACTAATTCTCCCTTATTGTTCAAATTTAAAGGCAGTGGATTAACCACCGCCTGATATGTATTATTCGAAACGTTTTGCGCCCAGTTTAATTTGACGATTAATCTCTTCTTCAATCAATGGCTCTGGAGCCTCCCAACCTTCAGGTTTAATAACCTTACCTACCTCGTTATAGTGTGGCTCTCCATCTGGAAAAATCTTAGACATATTAGCTGAATGAACTAAGTTAAATATTTTATCTGGGACAACACCCGTTTCTACGAAGCCTCCATTTGTGAAATAAGAGATATCCGTCAATGCATCAATTTGACCAATCAGTTTATCTTCAGGAAAAGGCTTAGTTAACTGTTTTTCATAAGTTTTACCTGCTTCACCCATAAGCTCTACAAACATTTTATCAAAGCGCTCTTTGGTTCCCGCAGTAGCATAAAGGAGTTCAATAACTTCCTCCAGGATAAAAGAAGCTCTATTCATTGCTAGCTTATCATCTAATGCAGTTGGTACGTCTGGCGCTGGACAATTAAATGCTTTTTGAAACTCTCTTACTTTCTCAAAATCAGTTTTCTTCATCATATTCTCCCTTTAGTTATCACCAAAATAGAAATCCTCATCTTTAAGCGCTTCTACATTTGCCTTTACGTATGACTGTCCTTTCATTGAAAAGAAGTCGTGAGATTTAGTCTTAGTGTTTAAGCCATTAATCACAATAGGATTTACTTCCTCATGTTCAAAGTAGGCTTCATGGCCTAAGTTTTGTAAAGCTTTGTTAGCGTTGTATCTCACAAACTTTTTCACATCATGACTTATCCCTAATGGATCATAAACATCTTCCGTATATCTCAGTTCATTTTCATATAGACTCAATAGTAATTGCATTGTATATTCTTGCAGCTCTTGTTTTACTTTATCTTCTTGTTTATTATAGATTTCTTGTGCTAGTAAGCCAATATATACTCCGTGAATAGCCTCATCTCTAATGATAAGATTTATGATTTCTCCACTTTGCATCATTCTACCTTGTCCATAACAAAGCAGAGGATAATAGAATCCACTATAGAATAGAAAACTTTCCAAAAATACCGATGCAGCCATTGCTTTATAGAGAGAGATCTCATCATCCAGGACATTTTCATAGATAGATACGATTGTGTCAGCTTTCTTCTGTAAGTATTTATTCTGTTCAACCCAACTAAATAATTCTCTTATTTCTTCTGTTGATGTCAACGTCATGAAGATATTTGAATATGATTTAGCGTGAACGGCATTTTCCATCATAGCCATATAGTTAAGGACTGCCTTTCTTTGATGTCCTTTTACCTTGCTGGAGATAATGGGCATTCCAGTGTTTCCTTGCTCTGTATCGAGCAAAGTGAGCCCCGCCAGTGATTTCTTATAGGTTTCCTTTTCTACTTGAGACATCGATGTTTTCCATACTAGTAGATCACTGTTTAGTGATATTTCTTCAGGTAACCAGAACTGTTTTACGTTCTGATTGTAGAAAATTTGCGTGAAATCATCTTCTTGGTTAGACCAGTTTGCAGCATCATAAATTTTAGTCAATTAATCAATTCCTTTCTTAAACAGAGCAAGATAAACATTCATCTCTAGAAGTGTCTTTTGTTCTGGCATAGTATAAAGTTTTAATGTTCTTGTAGTGAGCATATAAATCAATTTTGTTCAAATCACGTGTCGTATGAGTGTCGCGCATAAACAGTGTAAAACTAATCCCCTGGTCTACGTGTTCTTGAATAGTTGAAATCATATCTACTACTCTGAACATATCCATATCGTAAGCTTCTTTATAAAAGAACCAAGTTTCAGGCGTTAAATAAGGCATAGGATAGTATGTTTTTGAGTTACCATATGTGCGCTCTTCAATTCGTTCCATAATTGGCATGACTGAAGCTGTAGCAGACTGAACATAAGAAATAGATCCTGTTGGAGCAATAGCTAATCTATAAGAGTTTCTAAGTCCAAACTTTGCTACTTCTTCTTTGAGTTTAGCCCAGTCTTTTTTAGTAGGAATGTCCATTCCAACAAACAGCTGCTTAACCTTCTCAAACTCAGGAGAATAGTCATTAGTTAGATATTTTTCAAAGTACTTCCCACTTGCATAATCACTACCTTCAAATCCATAAAACTTCTTACCTGTTTCTTTCGCAATCTCCATTGATCTCTCAATAGAATAATAATTAACCATCATAAAATATGTATTGGCAAAATCTCTCGCTTGTTCACTCTCATATGAAATCTTGTTCTTCACTAGATATCCATGAAGATTCATAGCGCCTAAACCAATGCTAGCCATTAGATCATTTGCTTTCTTAACTGCAGGAGCATTAACGATATTAGTTTTCTCTACAACTGCAGTAAGAGCATCAATAGCAATCTTAGTTGTTTCTTTTATAGATTTATTATCCATAACATTAGCAATATTCATTGAGCTGAGATTGCATGAGATATCAAAACCCAAACTATCTTCTTGATCATAGTCTTTATATTCCGATGCTTCTGTAAACTCAAGGATCTCGCTGCATAAATTACTGAACTTTATCTTACCTAAATTATTTATAGCGTGCGCCCGATTTACATTACCTTCAAACATGATATAAGGATAGCCTGACTCAAAACGTAATGCTGCAATCTTTTCTAGTAGTTTTCTTGGATTAACTTTATCTTTTCGAACTCTAGGATTCTCAATCAACTCATCGTACATTTCATCAATATTTAGATCATCTAGATACTTCCCATATGCCTTGAAAACTGTATGAGGGTAAAACACATAAGCATCTACGTCTTTCCTGGCTAGTTCAATAAATTTATCTGGGATTACTACACCAATGGACAATGTTTTAACACGAACATCTTCATCAGCACTAATCTTCTTTGTGTCTAAAAAGTCGTTAATATCAGCATGGAAGATATTCAGATATGCAGCGCCACTACCTTGTCTTTGCCCTTGTTGATCGGCATATCTAAAAGCATGGTCGAATAGCTTCATTACTCCAACTACACCTTTAGTAGCATTATCAATATCTTTAATTGCTTCTCCCTTTGCCCTAATCTTACTAAGATTAAGTGATACTCCTCCTCCCACTTTAGACAGTTGCATGGACATATCTAGAGCTTTTGAAATATCATTTAGTGAATCCCCTACCTCCATAAGGAAGCAACTTACCATTTCTCCACCACGTTTACGTCCAGCATTAAGGAATGATGGTGTGGAAGGTTGTAATTCTTGGTTAATCATTGCTTTAACAAGTTTCTTAGCTTTCTCGAAATCACCATCAGCTAGGAACAATGCAACTGTTGAAATTCGATCTTCATATCTCTCTAGAATCTTCTTTTTATCATTAGTCTTAAGTGCGTAGTCGTTATAGAATTTAAAGGCACTCATGTAAGATGAAAATCTAAACTTTTTATCGTAAGCAATATTATAAATTTCTTTAATTTGATCATGTGTATACTCGTTTAGGAACTCTTCTTCGTAATAATCATTCTCTACTAAGTAATCTAATTTTTCTTTGAGATTGTGAAAGAATACTGTATTTTGATTTACATAATCAATAAAGTAACTATTGACTGCTTGCTTATCTTTCTCAAATTGATACTGGCCATCTTTCTGAATCATGATTTCATTGTTTAACTTAATCCAATTAGGTACTTTTTCAGACAATACAGTTAACCCCCTGAGTAAATTTATCTACGTCATTCATTGTTCCAGAAAGCTCAAACTTATGAATCAAGGGAACATTATAGTACTTAGAAATTCTCTCAGCTGCTCCACAATAAAATGCTCCCCAATTCATATTTCCGCTTCCAGCAACACCTTTTAAATACTGATCATTGTTAGAAAGAAATTTAGATACACTCTTAGGAACCTCTCCAAATCCTATAGTGTAAGTAAGTAAAACGAATGGTTTGTTGATCCTCATGTCTTCGGTTATTCTGATACATTCAAAATTCTTTAACTTCTTAATGAACCGCTCAATATTACCAGTTAGCGAATCATAAACTACAATCAAATGCTTCACCTTCTATATATTTGATAAAAGAATAATTTAATAATGTTTTATGTACTATATATAGATTTAAAATGAATTAATTATCAGCATATCGTATCCAGTTATGGTTTAGTTTTAAATTTTCAATTTGTATTTCTGGAACATCTTGTGCTGATAATACGTGTTTACCTTTATTCAGTTTTGCTAATTTCATTGTCGGTGTTGTTGTTTTATCGGTGACTTCACCAGTCTTAAAAGAAAGACAACCGAATAATTGATCTTTAAACTTATTAATCTCTTGTTGTATCTCTTCTTTTGTAAATAGGTAATCACGTTCTTCAATATGTAACTTATATGTATCTCCATCTTCATTAAAAGGCAGTATTTCAAACACTAGGTCGGTTGGTGCATGATCAAATCCATTCGATTCATAGTCAATCGCTGTGCTAACAGAGGCCCTTGGAAACTCATAATACACTTGTCTATCAAAACCTCCTTCATCTCGATATTGTGTAAGAGCAATCACTTTACATTTCTTCTTGGTTTTATTAAAAACAAAAGTTCTACATTTTACTCCCTGCTTCAGAAGTTTTTCATAGTCCGAAATATGCTGCGAGGGCTCTTTTTTAGATAAAAAATTCAGCATATCAGGATTGAGCAAAGCATCACTTATATATAATTTTGTTGGATAATCGGTATTAATTAACTTAGTGTTTTTTAATGAATCTAAAGTTGCTACTTTATTTCCGAATTCATCAAAAACATAAATATCAGATACTTCTCTGTTGCCTAGCTTAAGCAATTTATCACTTCCTATAGTATTTTATTTTTATTTTTAATATTACTATCAAACTCTGTCCATGCATTCTCCCAAACTTCATCGCCATACTTATCGTATTCCTTAAATTGCTTACTTCCTAAGTACTGCTTTAATTTCTTATTAATATATCCCTGGCTATGCAACTTGCTTTCTAAATCTGTGCTCATCTCTTCAGTAAAGCAAGAGATCAGCACTCTGGATAATTCTCTTGTTATGTCATTCATATTGCTACACTTTCTCCATAACATATCTAATCAAATTACTATGGCTTGCTTTAATTTCTCTTCCAAAGCTGTCGGCTTCTAAGTAATTTCTAAATGCTATATCTCTTCCGGTGTCATCCTGCACATGTTGTATGTATCGCTTATCCTCATATAGTTTAATCTTAAACATTGCAGCTCCTTAAATTGTGACTATTTTAAAATGCTCTTTAAAGAATGGATCTCTTTGATCTTGTTCGTACCAGCTAACTACATGCTCCTGATGTTTATTGTTTGTAGATAAAATCTGCTTTTCACCATCAAACACAATTGGATACAAATTACCTTTTGTAAAATATTCAGTAGATTCAATCACCACATCTTTTTTGCATTCTATATACAAATTCGCCACCCCCTTATGTAATTTAGTATATTATTTTTATTTCTAAAATGCAACCATTAGTTTATTTCTTTCTTCATAGAAGCTACATTTCATCCCCAAATATTGAATATATAGAAGAAGTCGCATTATACGACTCTTCTATAAACTTAGAAAAGAATCAAGAAAATACTATATAGAATTAAAACTATACCTCCGACAATCAGCAATATGTATCCCAAAGAAGAAAATGATGTAACAATCTCCAATGTTATAGTAACAAATAATTTCGGGTTATCCTCTTTTCTATTAACCCCATCTTTAATGTCGTCAAAAAAATCGCGAACATTAAAATAACCAATATAAGTTATAAGCATTCCTACTAAAATCCCAACAACGTTATGTAACATATACTATCAATTCCTTATAACATTATAGATTCAATGGCTCATATGTAGTTTATACGAGAAGACAACTTAAGTAAACGTGCTAAAGGAGTCGCATATTTCATCTTTATCAAATACGCCTTTTACTTAAAATTACTGTAGATCTACATTATAATTCTCTTTAATTGTTCCTTCGGGTATGTAGAGTTTATAAGTTGTATCAGTATAAAGTGGCTGGTCACCAAATATAAATCTAATAACCTTATTATCAAAATACTTCTCGTATTTTTCGATTCTTGGATCTGGAGAGTAAATAAGTGACGCAACTTCTACGTTAAGAGAGTTCATTTTCATTTCATCGTTTTCTTTAGTGATATATGTATAGTTTATTGATCCTTTAGTACCACCTGTTCCCAAGAAAAAATTTCTTGAGTTACTATTACTATCTTGGAGTGCTACCAATTCGGATTGAGTCACTTTTACATAAGAGCTGCTTACAAGTGTTGATGTTATCGACAACACTACTAAATTAATTACGACTACAGCGAATACGGTAAGCACTATGCTTAAAACTCCCTCAACAATATCAGGACATTCATAAATCAAAGAATGAATCAAAAATCCTATACAGATAACCGAAACAACAAGCAAACAAATCATATAGTCCTCCTATAAATTCTTATTCAAATCTCACTTTTAAGAACTCTGCTTTGAGTATAATTTATCAAGTAATATATATAAGACAATAACAATAAAGCAGCACAGATATCCTAAAGTAAAGCTCCATCCGCTTGGTAGGTAATTGATTGATAAGTGATAGCCCAATAAGTAACAAAATGTTGATATCAACACTCGCTCTATTGTCCTCATTTCTCGTAACCGCCTTTCTCAATTAAATATATCTTTGGTTAACTTCTAAATAACTTTCTGAATTCATTCATTTCATGTTCCCTTCGTATTTTATTAATAGTTATTTCGTTTATATTAATCCAGTCAACAATTTCATTTATCTTACTCATCATTTCTTCACCGCTGGGAAGCCTACTTGTTTGTAAATCTCCATCATTATTCACAATTACTCGCTGCAATTTTTGCGAATTCTTAATCTCCTTTAATTTTATTTTTATATGTATATATCAAACTTTTCATGTACCACATCTAAAGCTTCTTTCAATCCCAAAATAGCATCCTCATAATTGGAGTTGTTCGACTCTGTTTCACTATAAAATCCTATCAATGTTTCAAGCTCAAATACTAAATCGTCTCTAAGTTGCGTTAAGAGTGGTGATGTGACTTTCATTTGCTGTCTCCTTTCAGCTTCTTTAGTTTCTCGAAACTCGTCTCTAAAGTGACCCATAAAACTCCAACAAGAAGTCCAACTTCAAAATGCAGTCTGCCAGGAATATAACCATCAACTAAACTTTCTAGTATTACTATGAAAAGAAGAAATGCCAGCATATACCCAACCGTTTTGATTTTTCACATCTCCTTTCTTTATCAAACTTGTATATCATTTGAATTTTGTATATCTGAAGCCAACAACTCGATCTCCTATTTCCGACGTTTTCAAGTAACCATAAGCACCTACGCCAAATCCTGACGTATCAATATGTACAAAATCAATTCCATTACCCTTAACCATATCGATTAACGACATGCACAACTCTTTTATGTTCGGATAATTATCCTTATACAAAGTAGAATACTTGATGGTCTCCTCAAGAGTATCCTTGATAACAATCCTAGTTTCATCTCTTCCGTGATCAATATCCATGAATTTCATATAAAGTATCTCCTTAATTATTTTTATTTTCATTAAACTGTTCTTTGATTTAAACTCCTAGTACTTCTCTAACCACGATATCAGCATAGGGCTTATATGTTCTATTGTTTGGCTGAATCTCTTTATGTAGATAAGAGTGTTCATCAGCTGGGTGTTTAAAGTAACTCACCCCTAAAAAATATCTGTCTCCAAATCTATCTCCACCCAATAACCTCACAGAAAGCAAAGCATATTTATTTTCCTTTTGAGGAATCCATACATAGTTAAACCAGTGATAGCTTCCGTCATTATCGAACTTCTTAGTCCTGTCTAAAACATAAAGAATGTTGTCGTGTACTTCATATGTATATTTGTCGTATCCATATCTTAAATAACGTGGTATTTCTATATTTACGCCATCTATGTTTCTTATCTCTGGAATACTACGCAATCTATTTTCTTCATCTGATATCTTCTTTTGCAATTTATTTCTCGCATCAATTAAATAACTTCTAGCTGTGCCACTTTTAAAATCCTTGCATTTCTGATTGATTTCAATAACTTCATCTTTCCATTGTTGGAGCAATCGCTTCACCCTTTCTTTCACACTCATATATAAGGTGGATAAATGTATCCACCCATATTCGAATCTTCCATAAATTCATGTATCATCTTCCTTATCTAAGCTGCTATTTAATACACATGACAACCTTTTCTATATCTATCACTTCTATTTCTAGTGAATTTGTAACTAGGGATAAATGTCTTCATCTAGTACCAAATCAGAATTTACTCTTTCAATTACAAGCACACCTCTCGATGTTCTCCATCTCATTTTTCCAGTTATGTTAGGTAGCCCAACTACGATCTTCTTCAATCTATGTATATTCTCATCAGCCTGTTTGCAACGAGTTACGGCGTGACCACTAAATTTAACTACCATAGCCTTTATTACCTTTGTTGATTTGCTCTAATTTATTATTATCCATTCTAAATACCACCTTTATTTTTATTTTTAACTGTTAATTGGCTACAATATAATCTTCCAGGAATAGCTGCAGATACTTATTGACTTTATATCTTGGCTTATACTGTATCCATGTGTTAATATTCAATGTTCCAATTGCTTCAATACTACAGAACACCGGAACACTGTTGTAATATTCTTCATCTGTTTTGAACTTCATTGCTATAATATTATCGCAATCAATCTTAACCGTATTGTTGCTTTTGCCTATAAGTTTTTTGTCTGCTACAAACAAGTTGATAATCTTGAACTTACCTGGAGTAAAGTTTCTCCCTGATACTCTATAGAATTCCTGAATATCGTTGATTAGCTCTTCTGTAACATCTCTACAATCTATCTCTAAGTCATAATAAAGGGAATTGTCAGGTTTCCAGTTAGCAAGTTTTGCGTTGAGTTCATGCCTTAATTTATCGATTTCATGACTGTAGACTGCTGTTCCCCCTGCTCCATCATGACCTGCTCCATAATGTGCGAACTTACAGTTCTGCAATAGTTCCATCATTGAGAATTCATTTTCTAATCCTCGAAAACTTCCTGCATAAACATTTACTTCTTCTCCATCGCCTAATACGATAACTGGTCGACTATAGAGTTTAGAAATATCCTGACTAACCAACCCGTTATAACCCTTACCTATAGTTGGATCATACAATATAATCACTTTATCAGCTTCATCGATATTTGGCTTAAGACGATCTATTGCCTCTGCCTGTATCTCTTTTCTACGTTCGTTTAGCTTAACTAGCTCTTTGACATACTTCTTAAGTTTCATTTCATCATCGCAGAGCAAGAAGTCTATGGCCAACTTAATATTGTCTGCTCGTGTAGCCGCTGTAATTGCTGGTGAAACTCCAAAGGCAAAGTCTAATCCATACAGATTCTTAGGATCTTTTCCCATCTCTTTAAATAACATCTTCATACCTTTGTGGTGGATATTGATTAGAGCATTCTTGTAGTAATATCTATTCTCCATATTTCTCATGTCCATCATATCTGCTGCTACTGCAAAACCTGCTAAATCTATGTATTCATCAGCGTACTCTGTACCTAAGTAGTCGTCTAAAACTTTGCAAACTTTATAAACCAACAATCCACCTGAAGCATCTTTATTTGGATACTGACATTCCTCTAATTGAGGATTCACGATTATTGCATATGGATTATGTTCTTGGATTGTGTGATGGTCAATTACTAAACAGTCGATTCCTTTGTCAGCCAGGTATTTAAGTGGTGCTACGTCATTACTGCTACTATCAACTGCTATGTATAAGTCTGTATCATCGTCTATCTGATGAATTATGTTATTGCTTGTATGTCCTTGACTTCTTTCCGTGTATTTAAGTTCAAGATTATCTGTGAATTTGGAAAGATACTTGTATAGTATGACTCCACTTACTACGCCATCGTAGTCAGGGATCTGAGAAAATCACTATTTTTTCGCTACCTTTGATAGCACGAATGATTTTCTCAACTAATGAATCAATGTTCATCAACAAATATGGATTATGAGTGTGGCTTTCATCAGGATTCAAAAACTCATCTAAGTTGTCGATCTCATTGATCTCAGCTAACTTCTCATATACATTGTCGTACCTGCTTAATCTTTTACTCGGTTTACGCTGTTTCCACTCTATTAGTTATCACTCCTAGCTTAGAAATTGGGGATGAAATCATAGAATCTATTAAAATTATCTACTCTCGCGTAATCTACATTTCCGTTAGGAAACAATAATTTATAATGCGGAATGTTAATTGTGTTCTTTGTAGCATCAATCGACACAACTCCGACTATAGTGGGATACCCACCCCATTGAGCATGACGATCTATTAATCCCCACTGGGTAGACAGTAAATCGTCTTCGTTTTCTTGATTTATTAATCCTCTTGAAGCTAATGGTGTCTTTGCTTTTGCCACAAAACTATACTCTTTAAACATATCCCATACCTCCAATTTGTTTATGAATGAGCAATTTGATCAAGATTTCTTATACTTTGACTCTAGTAACTCATATTGCTTGTTCAACAAGTCATTCCATTCATTTAATAATGCCCTATGTTCAGGCGTACCTACTTCGGCTTTCTTCGCTTTTTCTTGAACATAATCAATAAGAACCCATAACTTCTTTATTTCTTCCATAGCACACTCTCCTTTAAGAGGTTTCAGCAGCAACCCGTGCATAGATTGAGCCCTTTTCAGAATCCAATTGACACAGTTTCTTCTTGATTAGCCGATACATTTCATCTCTCGTCCATGACTCTTCGCCTTTATCTAGCAAAAGATGCTCCATGAATAATTGAACAGCGAACTCTGCTGAATCATCTTCTTTGGGACTCCACATTAAATTGATTATCTTTGTTGCTATTTGATCATTAGTTAACATATATGTATCCCCTTTTAATTTCTCAATTCAGACATTTCTAAAATTTCACGGTATAGGTGCGATGGAGCAATATTGACTAGTGTTGTCGCCATATCCAAACTTAGATTTTTACAAATAACGCTGGCATCATCACTATCAGAATCTACCCATTCGAGTACTGCATACTCCGTGTCTTTCATTGTCCTTCCTCCTCATAAAAGTATTTGATTAAAAATAAACATCCCTAACTTGACCTATCGTCATTACATTCCCATTTTCAAGCCAACCAATTAGATCGGTTAAATCTACTGCAACAATCTTGCCCTCTGCGTCATATGCATGAACTGTAACTTTTTGTTTCATTAATTCATCCAGCATACCTGATTTTTCATATGTATCTATTTCACTTAGCATATCTTCATAAAGCTGTTTGAAAGTTAGATTCTCGTATTTCCGTTCTTTTGAAACAAGGATATTGTGGGCTTTCGTTGTATTCATTAAGTTAACTCATCTCCTCATAAAAGTATGTTTTTATCATGATTAATTAATTAGAGTACCGCCAATAAAGCTAAGTCCACACATTGCAGCCACAATTAAGTACCATTTAATCTGAATCGACCAATATCCTATATGTATTTGCACCCAAGGTGTCCAAGGATAAACGCATGTTCCAACCATCCAATTTGTAATTCCGTATTGTCTATTGTTTGTCTTGGACTCTCTATCAAACTCTTTCACTTTACAACCATTATTGATGCGTATAGGCTTATTCCAGATATTCATTCGCACTCTCCTTCTTAATGAAACTCTTCTTTGGTTGTCTTATTGAACTACAAATTTATAGTTGCCTTCTTCAACTTCACTCATTGGAACATAATCCCTGAATCCATCTTCATATGTAACTTCAAAACACAGTCTTTCTCTTTCTTCATTATCAGGTTCAACTTCTGCGAGACCAGTGATCAAAGGAATATCACAATCAGGTCTTCTATAAGCGTATTGATGTATTGGTTCTAGGTAAATATGATTTACTTTCAGATTAATCTCTCCTTTTCTCACCAAATTCAAATTTCATAAAGACCTACTAAGCTGCCTCTTTTTCTGTGATAATCGACTTAACAATAAGTGGTAGAGACTTGCCGATGACTCTACGCACATTTTTCTCTTCAAATTCTTTAATAACTTCACGCTCTTCTTTAACGATATCTTCATAGACTCGATTGCCAAGTTGTTTAAGAATAGTTCCCATATCTTCAATTCCAAACTGATCATCAAGCAAATTCTCGTCAACTAGTTTATAGATAAGTTTTTCAACTCTTGCTTTAGTAAGAACTGATTCTACTGCAGATTGTTCTGCGGATTTAAAGTTTGGATATCTAGGAGCTTTTTGCTTTTGAACTTCTCTAAACGAATCAGAAACCAGTTTCACAAAGAGTTGATTTCCATATCGATCTTGATAATCAACATTCTTCGCAACGATCCCTTCGCCTTCGTTAACGCCAAGCACTGTTTTACCAATGAATGATTCCAAGTGCTCAAATGATTGATAGTCACCTTCGTAAAATACTGGGATAAGATTAAGACTCAAACGAATTGCCTCATCTTTTACCACCGAGAAGTTAAGGTATCCTTGTGTGTTTTTATCGAATATGTCGAACAGATAAAACTGATTTGCATTACTGCCATAATCGATTTTATGCTTTACAAGCCATTCACCGAAATAGATGACTCCTTCCAAAAGTTTGCTTGCTTCAAGTGTCTGCGTCCATTCATAAAACCCTCGAAGATTGTTCTCTTGTGAAAGCTGCGTGTTTCTTGAGAAAGCAATGATAGAATCACCTGCACGCTTAAACGAAGCATTTGCCCCATCTAGTTTCTCTTGAATTACGATATAGTCACCTTCTTTTAAAACCCCTGCCGTTGTTTTGTGTCCAAGCCTCACGATATCCATATACTTTTTCATTTCAGACATTTATGTATTTCCTCCTAATTTATTTTTATGAAATCCTACTTTTATAATTAATTATTTTTACGTTCAATATTATGAGAGAGGTCATCATTCACCAGACGACCTCATATGTATATCCTAGAATCTAGTTCGCTGCTTTCAAATACCTTGTCTTCGCTACATAGGCTAAAGTTGAGATCCATGTTTGTTTTTTATTATCGTCTAGAATGTATTCCTCATCAAAACTACTATCATTAATTAACTCGTATCTTCTCCCCTCGGTTAGATGGTCACTTGCTCCACCAAATAGCAGCTTGTGTACTATTAAGTGGCTTGCATCTTCAAGACTACTAGTTTCAATGAGCCGATCAGACATTCTCATCTCATCCCTTTCGTATCTCATAAAGTAAATTATATTTATTTTTAATAATTATGTCAACCATTATTTTCCTTTAAATGAAATGTATTATATGTGTCTTCACGCATCTTCAATCTATGTATACATTATTCGACATCAAGCAGTATATGTGTGTTTATCATGTATTAATAAATCTTTAAACATATCAATCCCATTATCAACTGGAGATTGTTTATCAAGAAATCTATCCTTGTTGTCATATAGGTAGAGCACTCTTCTGCTTTTAAATTGTCTGAGCTGATTCTTAATAAAATCCTCATCCTTACCTTTGTCCCACATGAAAATTAGATCGATATCTAACCCTAGTTCTTTAAGTAGTTTAACTTGTACTGGCGAGATTTTATCACCCTCTATTGATACAGCATTCTTTATTCCCCAAGACCAAAGCTGCATAACAGATTTTGCGCCTTCAACCACATAGACTTTCTTTTTCTCCATTATGTATTTAATTGCTCTATGATAATTAAATAGTTCTATAGTTTTACTACAAGGATAAATGTAGCTATACTTCTTATGATCCAACAAATCTTTTTCTTGCCCTACATATCTACCTTTTATCCCAATTAACTCACCTTTATTGTTATGTATGGGTATAGACACTCGGCTTGTTGGAATATGAAATCCTATGCCAAATTCAATTTGAGTTTCAATATTAATGCCTTCCTTATACCAGCCATACCATGGGTAAGTTAACAACTCTTCTAATACTGATGAGTCGAGCAAAGGGTTCTGTGTTACTTCGTAAACTTTTGCTCTTTGTTTTTGAATGTCTCGAAGCCACCAATTCCAATCATTCTTAGGCTCATCATTGAAATCATTAGAAGTGTGTTCGTAACCTAAAGCATTACATATGTATGTTTTAATCTGATACAACTTTGTTCTAACTTCATCAAAATTCTTGCAATCATATAATAAATAACCTACCAAAGCGTAGATATCTCCAGATATTCCCCTTCCTACGAGTTCAGTGTGTAGGTTGGGACTCATATATATCTGCACACCTCTTGCATTATTCGAACTAGGTAATCTAGCTGTAACCAAGTCATCACCAGATCTACCATTATGTATTTTGA
This sequence comes from Paenibacillus sp. Marseille-Q4541, assembly GCF_018310695.1. GTDB lineage: Bacteria > Bacillota > Bacilli > Paenibacillales > Paenibacillaceae > Paenibacillus. Next base: position 123,558 of record NZ_JAGXCY010000012.1, read on the forward strand.
TATTGTCGCAGCCTAATTCTTCTAATAATTGGCCAATCGTTCCTTCATTATAAATGCGTTCTTTTAGCTGTTTGAGGCTGTCTGACACACAACCTCCTCCTCAAATTTATTAAAATCTCTTAGTAATTGTGATCATCGTAAACCGTAGTAAATCCAACCTCATACCATGTATTGATGCCAAAGTAAGGTTTGAGCACTAATACTTTTTGTCCTGTTTTATTGTCGGCTCCCCTACGATTCTTCGAGGTGAATATTAGGTAATACTGGTGCCCTTTATCTTTCTTTAAGGGCCTGTCTACAAACTCTCCTCTAAAATCATCCCACTGATTAACAAGTAGTTCGTGCTTACCACCTTCATATTCGTCATCCCACATAAATCTACCTAAAAATAAAACAGATGCTTCGTTCTTGATTTTCTTTGCATCTCCAAGTGCATATTCATTAAGGAACCTCATCTTTAAAGCAGTATCTGCCAGCTGTACGTTTACCCATACTGCTAGGTTTAAACCACCACCATTGGGACGTGCAAGTTTATAGATCTCTTTCATGTCCTCGACAAACCGTTCCCAACGAGCCATGCTTGTGTCACCCTCAGAAGGTTTGCCTGTATCAATTATTAATCTCCTGATTCCTCTTGCAGAGTAATGTTTAATCAATTTTTTAACATCGTCCATAATGTAGTTTTCCATAAAAACGAATGTAATTAACTTATCATCACCTTCGCATAAATCTTTGACCCATTTGACAGCCTTACTCAATTTTTGCTTCTCTTCTTTAGTAAAGTTACCTTCGTTTAGCTTTTGCCTGTCTACATATTCTTTTGTGCCAACACCCATTGCCGTAACTATCAAAGCTTTCTTGAACTCCGATATTGACTGTTCGTTCGCAATTACTAGTAGTTTCTCCTTATTTTGAATACAAGACATAAGGACTTTGTTGACGGTTAAACTCGTCTTGCCTGAGCCCCCGAAACCACCATACATATAAACATGTCCATAATCCCATCCTGTCGTAATTTTAGACATTCTCTTGCTCTCAAAGAAAGGTAGTCCGACTGTCGGGTTTTCATTCCAATCTATAATTTCTTCTTCTAGTCCCTCTAGTAGAAAATGTTCATCATATTTATTATCCCCGTCTATCCCCAATTGAAGAATTTTATCATTCCAATATGTATGTAATTGTTCTTTACTCATTTTCTTATAGTCGTATTTTCCTTCAGTTGTTACTACTCTTTCTCCAAAAAAATCAACCAACTTATTGATTAGATTGTACTTTTTAATTTCAGAATAATATGCATCTAGGTTATCGTTCTTATCTCTTACTTCATATGACAGCTCATTCATCGTCTCAAATCCACCATACTTTTCATAAGACGATTGAGTATTTGTTTCTTGAACCATTTGAGCTACTGAGATATCATCAAATATTCGAATTCCCTTTTCGTTCAACTTTCTACCAAGTGTAAAATAGTAACCATAAACACTATTCATGAATGAGTTAAAGTTTATTTTTTCCTCAGAAAAGAAGTTATAGTTGTCTGGATTTTTCCAAAACAGTCCTGTTAGATAGCCTTCAGCGGCGACGATCTCCTTACTTAGCTTCTCTTTGATTGACAATAGATCACTCCTACAAAAAATTCGAGATATCGTTATTATTCTTGTTTTTCGCTTTGTATACTACTTCTGTTTCTATGTATAAATTATTTTGATTCCCTAGATCCTGTCTAATTTCTTCTTGTTGTCTCAATCTATTCTTACGTCTCGCGAATGCCTCATTTAAAGAATTCATCATAATACTTATACAATAATTAATAGCTCTCACATCATTACTTCCTTTGAGCGTATTAGCTATACACCACCTAATGCTACTGTCTGCTAATTTATAGGCATCTAACATAAGTTCGTAGTCTGGCCCAGTTCTATACTTTCTTACCCTCTTACCATCCTTTATTTCGAATCCAGCACGTAATTCTTTTAATCTCATAATATTGCCCTTTGGTAACAGCAACAAATCGTGTAATCCCACTATGTATTGATACAACTTATTCCATTGCTCATTTTCTATTTTCGTCTCTTCTTGCTTTATCTTGTATTGTTCATAACACTTATCATGATAATATCGCTTACTCTTTTCTTCTAGCTTCATTCCTTCTCTATCTCCCGATGTCTCACATACAGGACACTTCACTGGTCTTGCCAGTGAAATCACCTCCTCACACTTTAAAATATTCAAACACAGGCAATCTAAGCATTCCACTCTTATAGTAGCCTCTATATTTAACAACAACTTTGATTACAGGCTTTATATAAACTGTCTTATTGTTCTCACCTGTTTTAAGCTGTTGGAATATCTTATATCCTGCTTTGCGTTCTTTCTCTCCTACTCCTAACTCCATCACACCAAGTATCTTCTCTCCATCGGATAATAACCATCCGAATTCATCTTTCTTATATCCCGCTATATAAAACTCGTCCATATCATAAGCTATTACTTTCTTCCAATTGCTTGATCGTTTATCTATTTCATATCTAGAATCTGCTTTCTTCATTACAATACCTTCTAGCTGCTGATTCTTAACTAAACTAAAATATTCCTCAGCTTTACCCACTAAAAATTGAGACTTAACAATATTGTCTGTATTTGAAAAGGAAGTTTCCAAAGCCTCCTTACGAACAATCAATGGTAAATCTTTCAATTCATTATTTTTATATCTAATGATATCAAATACACAAAATGTAGCCTTATGTTTACTCTTACGAGATTTAAATCTTTCCATCATTGCTTCGAAATCTGGTTTTCCATCTTTCCCAGTAACAATAAGTTCTCCATCAAGTATGGTACCATCAGGTACATTTTCCTTTATATCATCAACTAACTCAGGAAAGTTAGCTGTTATCTCATTGTTGTGCCTAGTATAAAGTCTAACTCTGTTCTCATTCTTGCTTGCTATTAATCTTATACCATCCAATTTCAGCTCGGTTATGTAATCCTTGCTGTTAAACGGCTTGTTATCTGCAGCATACTCCAGTAGCATCGGAGATATAAACATATTCATCACCCATCTTAAATTATATCAGATGAGCATATACTAGCTTACTGGTAATGGTTGTTATATGCTGTTCTAATCATTCTCCACATCGCCACCTCCATTTTTTAGTAAAGTTGGACTTTCATCAAATCATTATGTATTAATATCATTATATTGTCATTATATTATTTAGTCAATTATTTTTATATCTTAAATTATAATGAAATCAACCTTTCATCACATTTTCAGGCTTTCGTAATTATACATAGACATCTACAATTAATTTCAGTATCATTTCCAATATATCTAAGATGTGGGGTGTAAAATGCAGGATATTGCTTTAGTTTATGGATTATATCTTATGCCTATTTTTTTATTTATCTCTATTTACCTTTTACTGAACGAGAAAAGATCAACAGCAAACAAAATGTTTATCTCCTTTAGTTTAACAATGGCAGCCTGGTCTTTATTGGTAGTTATACTTATCGGAAAATAAGAGGGCATTAGCCCTTTTTTTGTTGAATGAAAGTAAACTCTACTGACTTTTTCTTTATATTTCCCTATTTCTATATCAAAGGAAAATTTGATCAAGACTCTTGATTTATCTCATCAGACTTAAATAACGATTCACTCTTTAGATTAAACAATTTAATAAGCTTGTTTATGCTTTTTGCACTCGGTAGCTTTTGTCCACTCTCCCATTGACTCACTGTAGTCTTTCCGAGCGATAGCATTTCCCCCAATTCTACCTGAGATAAATTCTTCGTTCTTCTTAGAGCTTTTATATTCGCTGCAACCACAACTTTAATATCAACTTCAATGGACATGTATTCACTCCTCTTTTAAAAGAAATGTACGTTTCTTTCATTAGTTAAGAGAACAATCTTTTAATAATCTTTTCTTTCATATCGTCCTGACCTATTCTTTTTCCTTCATTGAATGCTTCATTTAAAGATTTGGCAATTATATCTGCTAAATCACGCGTTTCAATATTAACAATGACTTCACTTGTGAGCATCATGACATTCCATTGTCCATTTATGCCTTTTTCAACTGTATATAGGAATTCCATTTATATCTCTCCTAAGCTTTATAAAATATTTGTTTTATCATTCGACTTCAAAGCTAATTAAATTAGTTGGAACCAATTTGAATAAGCCAGTTGTCGATTCACATAATGAAAAACCATCGTCATAATTGTAGACAATTTCAACTCTAAGATATCTTTCAAAACCCTCATATTCTTCCTTTAAAAATCCATTCTTTCCTATATAACTTTCCTCATCTAAATACTTGCCTACCTTTAAATACTGTTCGCGATAGTCAATAAATACATCTAGCAGTTCATCTGCTTTATCTGTTCCAAGTGCTTCTTCAAGTTTAAAATACAGATTATTTTCGAGATCACGATAATCCATATGCACTTTTAAAGTTTCCTCATTCATCTATTTTATCTCCTCTGCTGTAAAAGTCATTTTATTTAGACTTCTTTATATTCTCAGTTATATTACCTAAGTTACCTCTCACACGCTCAAGATCAACATGGACTTCAAACGCTTCGTTCGGGTCAAGTTGTTCCATTTTGAGTGATTTAATACCTTTATTATCTAGTAGCCATGCTTCTTTAATTGCGAATCTTTTAGTCAAATTTAACACTCCCTTCTCTTAAAACTCACATTTTATATGAAGTTGCTTACATCGAAATCAATATCGAAAATACTGTTATCAATTGGCTTCGGCTTACTCTTTTCCCATGCTTCATTTAAGGCTTCATTTAGCACATTTATTCCAACAGCTTCAACATAAGATTTAAACTCAACTTTTTCTCTATCTTCTGTGCTTAGGCAACGATAAGAATAGTTATCCGTCATTCTATTATCACCTATGTATTGCATTTTCCGCTTCCCTTTTGGAATGATTCCAACACCTTTAATTTTGAACTGACTATTTCGTTCTTCATACTCAACTCTAATCTCTGCTTTTGTTCCGTTAGTTAATACTTTATTAATAGTGATATGATGAAACATTTTATTGGATTCCCCTTTCTTTTTGAAAGATTCGTTTCATTAAATATATCTAAATTGGTATGATCTAAGATTCCAGTCAGTTGCCAGAAGCAAAGGATGTCGAGGACTTTTACCTTGTGTGTCTTCAAAACATTTAAGCTTGGAAGCGAAAGGCAGTAACAAAGCTTCCACCTCTCTCTTACGTTTCACATGCTCCTTCTGATCTGAACCCCAAGCAATAATAAAAGTGTCTCTTTGGTTGGCAGCTTCAATAATGTGATTATTATTATGTATTTCATAAGACTGGCTCTTGTTTTTGAGTTCGGCAGTTTTAGTTGCCATATAAGCGTACATATTAACAATATCAATACCACCGAAATCATTATCAATTAAATAATTAGTTAGATTCATTATGGTGTTATCTGTTTTGAGTGAATTTGCTTTACTTGGGTTCAACATCATTACTGCAACAATTTCTTTTTCTTTATCCCATGTTCTCGTTAACCTATACCTATATAGGTTGTTATCAGCCATTACCGCTACTGATTCTATATTCTTTTTATCAGTATAATACATTATTGGCACCTTCCTTAATGATTAGCAAAAGGCTAATTTTATTTTATCTCGTGACGAATCCCCAGAATATTCAACCCATTTTGAAGGTATTCTTTTAAAGGTCTTTTAGTTAACATACTATAGATTCTTGTAGAAGCAGCTTCATAATTTGTCTCTAAGCCACTCACATAATCCTCTAGAATTCGCTCTGGTCTATATCTCTCCATCTCTTCTTCGTAAGCATAATAATTATTGAATTCAGAAATATCTGGTTTTTTCTCTTGCTGTCCTATGTACGTAATAGATTGTCTACTTGTAAATTAGCTAATTCATCGATTATATAAACAAGTTCTTTTGCTCTCTCAATCCTCGTCATTCTTATTCAACTCCTCTTAAAAGACTCATTTCAATTAATTTCAATTAAATAGCTTTCCGATGCCAATCCCGAAGAAACAATCAGCTTATTACTTCCCTCAGTTAACGCTTCATTCAACTGAACTACAAACTGCTTTTCTATATAGTATCTTTTGTAAAAGTCTGCATTCTTATTTTCAGCCTTTCCGTTATAAATCACCTTATCATTCAGTACAACCACTAACGGTTCTGGGCTATTCACGAATTTTCCGTATATGTACAAGTTTGTTTCTCTGTTTGAGTTATCGATATCAATTGACACTTCATTAGTTTCATCTAGATTCACTTCCTCTTCATAGTAATTTGTTTGACCCAACATCACACCTATACCCACTCCATAAAAAAATGTGTTTAGATCTCCAAATCTTTTCTCATACTGGTATCTTATATTATTCGGAACCTGAAACACTATTAAAACTACAATCATTATTACTGCTGAGATTACAAG
>NZ_JAGXCY010000013.1 GCF_018310695.1 Paenibacillus sp. Marseille-Q4541
AAGTTCGTCAGCGTTCCCGCTGTTATCGTCGCTCCTTGCACGCTAGTAATCGTACCGGCTGTTATCGTTGCCCCTAGTACACTCGTTAGCGTTCCTGCCGTGATCGTTGCCCCTAATACGCTGGTCAGAGTTCCGTTCAGTAAGTTCGTCAGCGTTCCCGCTGTTATCGTCGCTCCTTGTACGCTAGTAATCGTACCGGCTGTTATCGTTGCCCCTAGCACACTCGTTAGCGTTCCTGCCGTTATCGTCGCACCCAGTACACTCGTTAATGTTCCTGCGGTGATGGTTGCTCCTAGCACGCTAGTAATTGTACCCGCTGTTATGGTTACACTCGTCATACTTGGCATGTTACTGATCGTACCATCCAAAATAATGCCTACCAGATTACCAGATGTATCCGTGCGTACGGGATGAGTTACATTCGCTTCATCTGTCCCGTAAATAAGTGTTCGTAAATTGTCCGGGTTTAAGTTAAAACTCGAAAAGTTTGGCATCTAGTGCCCCCCCCTCTATCGAACATGATCTAACACCATAGCAGTGCTAAGGCATTCTATGCGGAGGCCTTACAAGCAGTAACGGCACAAGCCTTTCTCTATTTTTGCAGTGCAAGGGACAACCCAAACCAAAAGCCAACCACTCTCATATACTAGATTTGGATAGATCTGACGATGAGCGTGACGTGTCATTCATAGTAGAAAAATTGGAATGAGTTTATGTCATTCAATGCTAAGTGGGGAGGTAAATAAATGACCAACTACAACGTGTTTAATTCGTCTGACAGACCTCTATATACTCAACAAATGAACACATATGTTTCACCTGGTGTAGAAGCTACTCCAGATGCAGGAGCAGCTGCGGCAGGCAGATTGTTCTCGCTAACGAGCGGAAACGTCTCAGTGGGAGCGGGAAGCAGCTTGTTATTACAGGTGGTCAATCCGGCAGCCAGTGGACGTAGGCTCTATTTTTCTCAAGTGATTGGGGGAACAACGGCTGCAGCATCGCTCATCCTATACCGAGGCGGGACCCTTACTGGCGGGTCAGTACTCACTCCCATTAATAATCTCTTTGGTAGTTCGATTACTAGTGTCATGACTGCACAGCAGGTGACCGGTTCCATTACGGGAAGTCCCGTCACGCTGATAAGCATTCCCTTAACCGCTGGTGCCTATAGTACGCGACTGCCGGGGACAATTATTGTTCCTTCAGGACAATCCATGACACTCAGCCTTGGAACAGGTGCATTAACTGGGTCCCTTAATGTAAGCTGGTGGGAATTTTGAAAATCGACAATAAGGAGGGATTAATCATCCATGCCTAACTATAATATTTTTGGTAATGCTGACAAACCATTAAGTCAATTACAATTAAACACCTATCAATCACCGAGTGCATCTGCCCCTGCAGAAGCGAGTGCGAGTCAGGCGGGAAGACTCTTCGCAGCAGGAGCGACCAACTCAGCTAGTCTCGGTCTACTCGGAGGATCGATCATTATTACTGTACAACTAACCAATCCGGCGGGCAGCGAAAGAACGGCTTACATCTCTCGTATTTCAGGTGGCATTAACATTTCATTAAACTTGCTGTCCTCATTTAGCGGCTCCATGTCGATTGTTAGAAATGGTACGCTAACGACACCAACAACACTTACGTCTGCCAACTTGAATTTTTCAAGTAGTACCACAAGCCTGATGGCCGTTCGTTCGTCTACCTCTGTATCCACGGGAGGAACTTCTGTATTAACGATGCCGTTGGCAGCAGGTCCACTTGAATTTAATGAGTTCGGTGACTTTATCATTCCATCAGGTCAATCCTTTACATTAACGATAAGCGGTGCATTAACTGTCGCAGGTGTTATCGCCAATACCGCTAACATTGTCTGGTGGGAGGTCTAAGCGGACTCCGTCCTTTTGATAGTTGCTTCCTTCTCCCGCTTGGACTTTTCTCCCCACAAATAAGAACCTGATACAAAGCCTACAACCCCGATAACAGCTATGGTACACCCAATCCAGAAGAAAGTCGTTCTTACCCCCACAGATTCAATAACAATCCCCCCAAGAAGCGGTGCAGAAATAAGAACAACACTAACAACCGTATTGCTTATACCAAACACACGCCCGACCATATCCTGGCGGCTTTCTTTTTGCATAATTGTCTGGTTTGTTACCATGTATAGTCCATTCCCTACTCCAATCAGAACAGCAAACATGATAATATACAAGGCCGTATCCACTGTTTGTAGCAGCCCTAAACCAGCTATGCCAAGCCCAATTCCAAGGTATCCGCCTCCAAGTCCAATCACATACGAGAGCCGCCCTACCCTGTTAACGAGTATCATGACAACAACCGACCCTGCTCCAATGGCAGCAACAAGAATACCAAGCATCGACTCCCGATCCGGAGCAATTTCTCGAAGCAGCATCGTAAACTGATAATCAATCATGAGCAGTGCAAATAGCCCAAACACACTATATATCAAAGTACAAATCAGCATTCTCTGCTGAAAAAGATACGTCCATCCATCCTTCCAGTCAGACCATACGGAGGTACTCCCTACGGCCGCATCCACTGCCTCTTGATCCACGTGAAACTTTTTCTCTTCATGGAATGAGTCCTCTGTGTGCAATAACTCGTTTTTCTTCGTTTCAGCACCTCTTATACTCCATAACAGTGAAGCCGAAGCAAACCGTGCACAGGCCCCAATACCGATACATACTTGCGGTGAAAAAATAGCGAGCGTCATGCCCCCAAGAAGTGGGCCTGCAATTTTAGAGAACTGATTAACAAGACCATTTAATGATGTCGCCTGCACTAGTTGCTCTTCCCTCACGAGCGATCTTGTCATCGCTTGATGTGCGGGCATGATAAAAGATGAAACTGCTGCACGGCACATAAGGATAGGAATAACCGCATAAGGATGGGAAGCAGTGAGGAGGACCAGGGTAAGAATACCCGTCAGCAGATCCGCAAGCATCATTAGCTTCAATTTGGGGAAACGGTCTGCTGCAACTCCTGCAAATGATCCAAGAATAAGACCTGGCAAAGCCATTGCCACAGGGACTAGGGCCAGCGTAACTGGGCTTGCTCCCCACCTGTAGACCATAATGATCTGGATAGCAATGGCATCAAACCACTCTCCGAAAGAAGCGGTAGCATAGGCGGTAAACATCCGCATAAACCGCCTATTGTTTAATAAGCTGCTCTCACTTGAAAGTTTACGGTTTAAAAAGTTTATTTTCATATTGATCCTCCATTATCGTAAGCTTGATCTTACAATAACGGGGAATTGTCAGAGGATTATCAGACAGAAGCGAGGAAATTCATGATTTTTTCACGTGCTTGATCCAATAAAACATCATATTGATGTTTCTCATTTAAGTCAGCGAAAATGCGGCTCAATTTCTGCCTTAAAGCTCTGATCTCTTTTTCATGAGCAGGGCGAGGATTCCGATCTATATAGCGCATAAATTGTCCAAGGGAGATGAGTAAATGCGGGGTGCTTTTGGATTCATAATATACACGCATTCCCTGATCAACAGAAGAAACGGCTTCTTGAATAAGGCCCTGAGCGTACTGCCAGATTCCTGCAACAAAATGGAAACGGATCATCTCTCGAAGATAGGGAGTATCCTCTAGCATAAGACGAATTTGCTCCATCTTGCTTGTTATCCGATCCGGACGATTTTCTAGAATATAGAGGTACAACTCCGCTGTAGCCACTGGAATGTGGAACCCACTTAATTCCTCTTCCTTCACAACCCGATGGGTCTCAATCAATCGTTCCTCAGCTTCTGCAAATCGGCCATTCTCTGCAAACATATCAATGATATTCAGGATGTACATCTCCCTATGATGACGAGGGGATAGCAGACCCGATTGAAGGACCTTCTCACAGATCTGAAGTGCTTCTTCAGGCTGAACAATAATTCCATAAAGAAGCGATATCCAGTACAACTGATCCTGCACAGGAGTTATCTGATCATGTACAAAATAGGCAAGATCCCCCTCTAGAAAGTGCAGGTATTTGGAGTAAAAGGAGGCTACCTCGATCCCAAGGACCTCCTGCTGAGCAGCAAGGGTTAGCATCGATTCCCCTTGTCCAAGTAAATGATATTTTTGAAAAAGCTGATCTACCGCCGCTTGCAGTTCAGGGTCCCTTAAGGAAGGACGCATACGGAGACCCTCCGGTTCGTGCACAGTCAGTCGGTACCCGGTACCACGCACGGTTTGAAGTTCAAACTCAGGAAGAGACACAAGCTTTTTACGAAGCCGGTAAATATGATCATCCACTGTACGTTCTGAAGGATATTCCATCCCCCATACCTTATTCAGCAAATGTTCCCGGGTAAAGGTCTGGCCTTGATGACGATGCAAAAACGTAAGGAGTGCATACTCCTTTGCTAAGAGATGGGCTGCTCCCGATGGTGTAATAACCGAGTAGGTTCCTTCGTCAAAATCAATCATGGGATATCCTCCACTTATCTTCATTCGTTCATCCGCTATTTTTACTATTCTTATTGTACACGTTGCATTCCTATATTGCCTCCGTCTCCATCACAAAAAACTGGCGCCAATAAGGCACCAGTTCCTAGTTCACACTTAACCGCGACATTCTATCCCAGGACAACCCGGTCATCTGCAAGCGTCGTTCCACTGATCTGTTCGAACTCCCGCAGAAGTTCTGCCACGGTCAGTGTTGCTTTGCGCTTCGCATCCACATCAAGGATGATTCGTCCCTTATCCATCATAATCAGCCGGTTACCGAGCCGAATTGCTTGTTCCATATTATGAGTAACCATCAAAGTGGTTAGGTTCATCTCTCGTACAAGGGATTCTGTAATGCTTGTAATCAGCTCAGCTCGTGAAGGATCAAGCGCAGCCGTATGCTCATCCAGCAGGAGAATCTCCGGGCGAGTAAAAGTAGCCATGAGCAGGCTCAGCGCCTGTCTTTCACCACCAGATAAAAGTCCCACCTTTGCTCTGGTCCGATTTTCGAGTCCGATCCCCAGTTTCTCGAGTTGTTCCCGGAATATCTTTTTCGTTCCATTGCTGATACCAAAAGATAATCCTCTTGATTTCCCTCTGCGGTATGCCATCGCCAGGTTCTCTTCAATTGTCATCTGAGGAGCAGTTCCTGCCATCGGGTCCTGAAATACCCGCCCAATCCACTGGCTCCGCTTATATTCAGGTAACCCACTTATCGTCTTATCCTTAATTTTTACTGTTCCGGCATCAGGCCTCAGCACACCTGAAATCACATTCATGAGGGTTGATTTTCCCGCACCATTACTTCCGATTACGGTTACAAAATCGCCTTGGTTCAAGATCAAATTAGCATCCATCAAGGCGATTTTCTCGTCTACTGTACCTGGATTAAATAATTTGGAGACATGATCAATGTGCAGCATTATAGACCACCTCCTACACTTTTGTCTGCTTTTCCCGATCCTGATAGTAAAGTAGCTGTCCGTTTCTTAGCCATCTTCTTCTGCTTCATTCTCCGCTGGGCGGAAGGAATAAGCAAAGCCAGAATAACGATAACGGCGGTAATAATCTTCAGATCAGAAGTCTCCAGCCATTCAATACGATACGCGATCATGACGACAATACGGTACACGACGGAGCCGATAATAACGGAAACGATCGCCCAGAAAATACTGCGTTTACCAATGATCGCTTCTCCAATAATGACCGAAGCCAAACCAATGACGATCATCCCGATTCCCATTGAAATATCAGCAAATCCTGAGTGCTGGGCAATAAAGGAACCAGATAAGGCTACCAGTCCATTAGACAAGCTGATTCCCACCAATTTAGTCGTGTCTGTATTGGCACCAAAGCTGCGAATCATGCGCTCATTATCACCCGTCGCGCGAAGCGCAAGGCCAAGATTTGTTTTAAAGAAAACATCCAACAGTAAGATTACAACAATAGAAACAACAATCATGAACAAGAGCGTGGATGCCCCTGTGAATATGGTGTCCGTATTAATCAGCGATACGTTGGGTGCTTTTAAAATTCGCATATTAATCGAATAAAGTGCAATCATCATCAGAATCCCTGATAAGAGTCCGTTGATTTTCCCCTTCGTATGTAACAGACCGGTGCAAGCACCTGCTGCAATACCTCCTCCAAAGGCGGCCAGCGTAGCCACCCAAGGAGAGTGCCCTGCCGTAATCATCACGGAGGCAATAGCACCGCCTGTCGTAAAACTTTGATCCACGGTAAGATCAGGGAAATCGAGAATCCGGAAAGTAATATATACACCTAGCGCCATAAGTCCATACAATAAGCCCAGTTCAATGGCTTTTGGTGTTGATGCAAGCAGTTCGAGCAGTGTACTAACCATACCATTCTCCTCCTAGTTAAAGAGAACAGGGTGGCACGTCCACCCTGTTCAGCAAGCTGTCATCTTCTATTGCTGTATCTTGGTATTACTGAATAATATTCGTCTCCTGATCGGTTACACTTGCCTTCATTTCTTCTGTCACTTCAATGCCTTGTTCCGTAGCGGCTTTGAGGTTAAGAATAAGGTCCAGCTTGTCTGGAACCGTAATAGCCAGATCGCCCGGATTTGCGCCATTTTTCAAAATATCTACCGCCATCTCACCAACTTGATAGCCATGGTCAAAATATTTGAATCCTACCGTCGCAAACGCTCCCTTCTCGACCGTATCACGATCACTTGAGAAGAACGGGATATCTTTGTCATTGGCAATTTTGATGATTGTATCTACTGCACTTACGACTGTATTATCCAGAGTAATGTACAGAGCATCGACTTTCCCTACTAGGGAATCCGCCGCCTGCTGTACCTCTGATGTATTTGTTACTGCCGCTTTTACAAGTGTAATCCCATGTTCCTTAAATGCTGCTTCTGCATTGTTTGCCATAACAACAGCATTTGACTCTCCTTCGTTCAGTACGAGCCCCACTTTTTTAATTTCCGGCATTTGCTCTGCAATGAATGATGCCAAGGTTTTTATTGCTTCCGGATTCGTATCCGATGCCCCTGTAACATTTCCGCCTGGCTTCTCAAGACTCGTCACGAGCTTCGCACCTAAAGGATCGGTTACAGCTGCGAACAACACGGGTATGTCTTTTACCTGCTGAACTACAGCTTGAGCGGAAGGTGTGGCAATTCCAAGCACAAGATCGCTTTTCTCTGTGGCAATCTTCTGTGCAATGGATAGGTTATTGGCCGCATCGTTCTGCGCATTATTCAAGTCAATCTTAAGATTGCCCCCTTCCACCAGACCGCCGTCCTTCAAAGCAGCAATAAACCCTTCTCTCGTTGCATCAAGTGACGGATGTTCAACGTATTGTGAGATCGCAATGGAGTATGTCTGCTTCTCTCCAGCCGTATCTCCGCCTTCACTACCAGATGTACCGTTTGTACCCGCATTCCCTGTATCATTACCACAACCTGCTACCAAAGCAATAGAAGCACTGAGAATCAAAGACATCCACGTTTTTCTTTTCATATGTATACCCCTCTCTTTTTCTTCTTCGTTCACTTTACTTCCATTTAATACCTCTAACATGCGGTGTCACATAATAGCATTAGCGCTTTTACATTTAACTGCGCTAAAGTAACTGGAGCTAAAAAAGCGCAACCCTCTCGTTATAAGCAGTGAGAAGGCATGTAAAGCAGTGGATCTCTTCGACAATAATTAACGTATGGTCAGAAACAACTTTTCCCTAATATTACGGGTGCTTGTACTATTCGTCAATTACTACTTTTGCTGGAAATATGAAAAATAAAAGAAAAACGCCCTTCAGAACCAAAGTTCTGTTAGGCGTCTTTCTTTTTTAGGATGGTTTGATCTTATAAGTACAGCAACGGCCGCCTTTGGCAAGGCATTCGGTACGGGTTACCGAAGCCTGAAGCAATGACTCAAATAACTCTAGCTCACAACGACAAGCTTGATTGTATACATCTGCCACTTCGGAAATCGGGCAGTTATATTCATGCAGCGTATATCCGTCTCCATCCTTCGTAAGTTCGGTCATATACCCGCCATCGTTTTGGATGCGTGCCAAGGAATGGACTCTACCCTCAAGATCTTTATCTTCCATCTCTTTCTTGTATCGTTCGCGAAGCTTGTTTCTGCGCCTCTCAAACAGCAAATCAATCATTTCTTCACCGGCTTCATCTTCAAGCTCCCCAAGCAGATCCAGCGTAACCTTTGGATAGGTTTTGGGAAACAACGTCTCACCTGCATCGGTGAGTCCATAAACTGCGGAAGGACGGCCAGCTGTCTGCCGTACCAAATGAGGAGCAATATACCCATCCTTCTCCAGCGTTGCAAGATGCCTGCGTACCGCCATCTCCGTAATATTCAGTTCGGCAGTGATCTCACGGGCACTCAGCGGTCCTTGAAGCTTTAACATATGCAATACTTGCTGACGTGTCGACATATCTCTTGGTGCACTCATAAGAATCACCTGCTTTCGTGTTTATGAGATCGAAGCAGTCTCCATGTTTGCTTTTTCCCGGCAAGCGTCAGAACAGAACTGGTCATGTTCTTCTACACAAGAATCACAAGATACATACTGGAGATTACATGTCGGGCAGTTCACATATTGGTCTTCTGTCGTTCCACAGTGGTAGCAGGAAGCAATCACGATATCTTCGTCCGTACGGTTAATGGGTACAGAGATACGCTCGTCAAATACGTAACATTTACCATCAAACAATTTTCCCTGTACTTCAGGGTCCTTGCCATAAGTGACAATACCGCCCTCAAGCTGTGCTACATCCTGAAATCCTTCTTTCAATAAGAAACCGGTAAGCTTCTCGCAGCGAATACCGCCTGTGCAGTACGTAATGACTTTCTTATCTTTTACATCTCCCAGATTTTCGCGGATCCACTGCGGAAACTCACGGAAAGACTCTACATCAGGACGAATTGCGCCACGGAAATGCCCAATTTCATATTCATAATCGTTACGGCCGTCAATGACAACAACGTCGTCACTTTGCAGCTCTTCATAGAATTCTTTTGGAGAAAGGCGCTTGCCGTACAGAACATTTGGATCCAGCTCTTCTTCATACCGGAAAGTTACGAGTTCTTTTTTATGACGTACGAACATTTTTTTAAAAGTATGTCCTTCCACTTCATCAATCTTGAACCAGATGTCACTAAACAGCGGATTTGCCTTCATATCCTGCATATATTGCTCTGTTTGTTCATAGGTTCCAGACACCGTCCCATTAATACCTTCTTCAGCAATAAGAATGCGGCCTTTCAGTCCAAGGTCCTTGCAATATTGTAAATGTTCCTGGGTTAACGTCTCAGGATCATCAATGTGAACAAATTTATAGTAAAGCAGTACACGGTAATTAGTTTGACTCATTTTCTTTTTCCACCTGTCATTATTTATAGTTCCAAGCTATGAATTAGACGACAACTACAGACCTCTAAACAACAAGAAGTAGCCACAAGAAGGAGAAAAAAGGTTCCCTCTGCCGCTACATGTAAATTTTAGGGTCAAAATATATTCCTAGTCTATCGAAGTGACCTCACTTAGTCAATATAAATGTATAAAAAGTTAGTTAAGTACTGAAGTTCAATCCACCTTTTTCCTATAAAAAAGAACACCCTGCACTCCCTTTCATCGGAAGTACAGGGCACTCTCCTTCATTTCTATTCTGTAGTTATGCTTTCACAGACCCTTGGGTAACCCCATTGATAATCCATTTCTGTGCAAAGATGTAGATCAGAATCATCGGCAACATGGCCATTAGATAGGAAGCGAAGGCCAAGTTAAAGTCCGTATTAAACTGTCCTTGGAAAATGTACTGCACGAGCGGCAACGTATACTGGCTCTGGTCACTGATCATGATGAGCGGCAGCAGGAAGTCATTATACGTTGACAGACAAGTCAGAATCCCAACCGTAGCACTCATGGGAGCAAGCAATGGGAAAATAATTCGCCAGAACGTTCCCCATGTCGTTGCCCCATCCACTTTCGCAGCTTCTTCCAGTGCGTTCGGGATTGAACGAATATAGGCTACATAGATAAATACGTTAAATGCAAGTCCATAAACCGTATGAAGGAAAATAAGTCCAACTAGATTCGTCATGTTCAGCGCAGAGGTAAGTTTTACGACTGGCAACATAATGATTTGAAAGGGAATAAACATAGCACTAACAAAATAAAAGTACAATCCTTTAAAGAACTTATGGTTCATATTCCTTGCAATCGCATAAGCAACAAGCGAGTTGGTCAGCAAGGTTAGAATGACAGTTGATATGGTGACGATAGCACTGTTACCCAAAGCGTTGAAAAATCCAGTCATCTCGATCGCTTTAGAGAAGTTTTCCCACTGGATGTCTGCAGGAAATGAAAAAATAGACTGCCGCATCTGTTCCGGATTTTTGAGTGCGATCGTTACGGTCATATAGAGAGGGAACAATACAACGATAGTCCCGAGCGTGACAAGGGTCATGACGATCCAATTTGTACGATTACGGGCTTTTTTCATTACATGTCACTCTCCCTTCTCTGCAGGAATCGAAGCTGTATGATGGAGATAAATGCAATCAGAATAAAGTAAATGATGGCATTGGCTGATTGATAAGCAAACTCCCCGCCCTCAAATCCACCCGTGTAGATGAGATGAGCAATCGACTGTGTCGAACGTCCAGGTCCCCCATCGGTCATCGCCACGACTAGGTCAAATACCATGAGGGAATTTTTCATCGCAAGTACCATATTGATCGTGAAGAACGGTGCAATCAGTGGGAAGGTAATACTCCAGAACTCGCGCCATTTCCCTGCCCCGTCCAAATTGGAGGCTTCGTATAGATCCGTTGGAATCGTCTGAAGTCCTGCTAGATACAGGATTGTATTAAAGGCAATCCCTTGCCAGATCGCTACCGTTACCACACCTACCCAGGCAAGATCCTGACTTCCAAGGATGTTGGTAGATAAGGCAGTAAGTCCAAGACTCTCTCCCCAGATCGGAAATACGTTAGAGAAGAGGTAGTTAAAGATATAACCGACAATCAGAATACTAAGAATATTCGGCAAGAAGTAGACTGCACGAAAAAAGTTGCGGAATTTAATCTTGGCATTAAGTCCAAGAGCAATCAACAGACTGATAATATTAATAAAAATAGTCGCAACAACGGCAAATCGGATGGTAAACCAATAGGCATTACCGATGTTGCTATCCTGGAACAGATTCACATAATTTTTGAAGCCGACAAAATCATACGTATCACCGAAACCATTCCAGTTCGTAAACGAATAGTAGAGGCCCTGCAGAGCGGGCAAAGTCATGAATACAAAGAACAATACCACAGCGGGTAATGTCATCCAGTAATACGGAGCGAGCTGCTTCTTCATGTTCCATCCTCCTTAGTGGAGAGAGCCAACCCTTTTGCAGCTTTACTTTCAAAAGTTTGTATCCCTCGTCAGTCTCTTGATGAATTGAAAATAATTACGCTTTAGCTATTACATTTGATTAATGAACCACTTATCTGCGATTGGCTACCTTGTCCCATTCCTTATCAAGTTTCGCGAGATAAGCGTCTATATCCCGATTCTGCAAAAACTCCTGTACGATCGAGTTCAGCTGGACCGCAGCAGGAATATAGTGATCGGCAAAGTCGGTAACTCGCCCTTCTTCAATATAGGGAATGACGCCCGCTACGCTCGGATCCTCTTGAATTACACCCTCTACAGCGGCAAACAGATTTTGTTCTGTAATGTACTGCTTAATATTGTCTTCGCGAAGCAAAAATTTGATAAACTCCACGGATTCTTCTTTATATTCTGTATCTTCGGACACCGTCAGCAAAGTGTCGATTCCGTTGACTAAATTGATTTCTTCTGGATTATTGCTCGTTGGGAAAGGAAAGAAACCGATTTCGATATCCGGATTGGCTTTTCTTATTTCTGGAATCGCCCAAGTTCCCTGAATGTACATATAGGCATCACCGTTTGCAAAAGCACGATTACCATCTGCATACGTTTTACCGAAATTATCACTATGTCCATAATCTAGAATGGCAAGCTGTTTCTCCGCTACTTCTCTGTATCTTTCCTGAAAAGTAGTCTCGTTCGCCCTGCGCTCAAGATAGAAATCAATGCCTTCGAGATTCGGCGCTAAGGCGTTAAAAGCAAGGTTGGTCTGCCAATCATCCTTATAGGTCAAGTAAAAAGGAATTTTGCCAGCATCTTTGATTTTACCTGCTGTTTTCAGTAGCTCGTCCCATGTCTTGGGAACTTCCAGTCCCATTTCTTTAAAAAGGGTTTTGTTGTACATAATGCCATTGGCATTCGTTGCATAAGGAATACCTGTCAGCTCGTCCATGCCACTTGTATCCGTTACCATTTCAAGATAACTCGGATTAATGAGATTGATCATCTCCTGATCTGTCTGCTCCATAAAAATATGGCTTTGTGACAGGACCGAAAAGGTATCTGTTGCTCCAAGTGCCATAATGTCTGGAACATCATTTTTAACAAGCCTTGTCTTGAGTACGGTCTCCGCATCTGGTGGATTCACTTGTGTCACTTCAATTTCGGATTGTTCACTGTTAAATTTCTTAACCAGCTTGTCAAACGATTCTTTCGCTTCCGCCTTGTTCTGAAAAAACTCCAGTTGAACTTTGTCAGATGTTCCGCTGCTATTGCATGCTGTTAGCATGAGCATAGCGCCTCCTGCGAGCAGCAACATCTTACAACCTTTTAACAATCGAAATCCCATGGTGACCCCCTCCTCATGGTGTACATAAAAGTGCTTACATTTCCTTTTATAGCAAGAGCTTAACACACTTATTTTCAGGCAGGCAATGGATATGAATGTAAGAAAACATAAGATATGTATGAACCAACTCTATATATTTGTCAGATTCATCGAAAACGTTTCCCATAACAGCACAAAAAAACGGATGTTAATTATTAACACCCGTTTTTATAATTCGAATCATCTTCATAAAAAATTCATCACTTCGACTCGCAAAAAACTAAATTCATGGAAGAAGTAAAATCTTCCCGGTGCTCTTTCTGCTTTCCAGAAAACGATGGGCAGCAGCTGCATTTTCCAGCGAAAAGGTAGTCGGCTCCTTTAGTTTTAACGTGCCCTCTACAATGATGCTGAATAAATCGTTCGCTCTGCGAACTCGGTCTCTACGATCAGTAACATGGTTCCACAAGTCACCGCCCGTTAGTGTTTTGGATGTATCCATTAGCATACGAGGATCGACTGGCTCCGGATCTCCACCTGCCATTCCAAAGAACACAACATGACCTTTTATCCGTGCTGCTCGAAAGCTGTCCATAAGCGTAGAACCTACAGAGTCGTAGACTGCATGCACACCGCTTCCCTGTGAGGACCAAGCTCTTGCCTGCTCAGCCCAATCCCCTTCGTTATACAAAAGAACTTCGTCAGCTCCAGCATGGATTGCCACTTCTCTCTTGGTCTGACTGGAGGTCAAGCCGAGTACTCTTGCACCTTTTCCTTTAGCGAGTTGAATGAGAAGCTGTCCTACCCCACCCGCTGCTGCGTGAACAACGATATCATCCCCTGGCTTTACCTCATAGCTGTCATTTACGAGATAATGAGCTGTCATCCCCTGTAGCAAAATAGAAGCAGCTTGTTCGTAAGTAATCGCAGCTGGTATAGGAATGGCCTTATCTACAGGAACAAGAACGTACTCACTGTTCGCATGAGGTACATCAGCGAAGCCAATCCGATCCCCCTTACGAATCCCTTCCACATCATCTGCTACTTCCACCACAATCCCTGCTCCTTCATATCCAAGGATGTAAGGCGGCTCTCCTTCCAGGTGATAGTTTCCTTGTCTCCGGTATATATCTGCATAGTTCAGCCCAATTGCTTTCATCTGAACGAGTACCGTCCCATCCTCTATAGCAGGTTGCTCAATTTCTTCTATGTGTAATACCTCAGGTCCGCCAAATTCACGAAATACTAATGCTTTCATCTCATCTCTTCCTTTCCGGACTAACATAAGTTAACTCATGGAAATTCCCAAAACATAAATAGGCTATCTCAAGCGAAGAATGATTCACAGAGATAGCCTTATATTTTATGCATAAATTATATTATCCAAACACCTGAATTAATAGCGCCACCGTCATAATCAGTCCACACAACATCGAAGACTGCAGGGAAGCTCCCATTAGAGGTAAATAGGCCTCAGAGGGGTTTGTTTTACCTAGTGTTTTGTATACTTTGTATAGTGGAACAACTGAAATAATAGCAACCAGTCCATAGATCGGGAGAGCCCCCATCAGAACCGTAATCACTAGAAATACATAAGCAAGGGTGGTCATTAGTTTGGAGAGTCGAAGTCCCTTCTCCTCGCCCCACATGACAACCAGTGTCTTCTTCCCAGTATCGCGATCTGCACGCCAGTGTAAGAAGTGATGGTTAAACAGCAGCATAGTCGTGAGCATCCCTACAGGGAAAGACAAAAGCAGCGGAGTAAGGTGGAACTGCCCTGTCTGTACGTAGTAAGCTCCAAGTACGGGCAAGATCCCGAAGGAAATAAAAATACCGATCTCGCTATAGCCTTTCCCCCGATAACCAAACTTGATTGGAGGTGCTACATAGAAATAAGCAATCAGAGCTCCGATCAGCGCAAGGACCAGAATAGGCCAGCCGCTTACAATCGTCAGCACCAGACCACACAATACTGCGAGCAGTAAAAATCCCCACGTAATGTTTGCTAGACGTTTTTCCGTAATCAAACCGGACGTAAGGAACCCTGAATGTGTCGATATGGAACCTTCTCCCTCGGTTGCTTTCGTATCTGTCCCGTTGCGATAATCCCATAAATCATTGACGAGATTAGAAAAAATATGAGCAGATACAGCGCCAATCAGCGTTAATAAAAACAGAAACCAGTGAAATTCTTTTTCCACTGCATAAGCAGCAACGGTTCCAAGAATCACGGGTACGATCATTACGGGTATAGAATACAAGCGGGCAAGTCGTTTAAATAATTCCCATTTCTTCATGATGTATAAAAGCCTCCTATGAAAAATCATGGCAGTCGTTCTAATAGTTTGTGACAATGTTCACACAATGTTTGATTATACACCCAATATGCCAAGTTTGTCATAGGAAAAATATACTTTCATGAAAAAAAGTTACGGGTACTTCCTTTTCTTCTCTCGTGAGGAATAGTGATTAAGAATCATCCCAGCAATAAACAGAAGCACGCCCAGATTCAGAGCAATATCAGCGAGATTGAGTATACCGCCGCCATCGGAGAACACAATAAAATCAGTTACCGTTCCGTGCCAGAAACGATCAATCATATTCCCAGCTGCTCCCCCAACGAGAAGACCTGCCCCAACGTTCATAACCCGGCCATGAATCTCGCCCTTATATCTGTAGTATAGAACCAAACTGATAAAGATCAGGGCAACGACCCCAAACAAACGGGCATACCCTTGGAATAGACTAAAGGCCATACCGGAGTTCTCGTAGTGCCGAAACTCATGAATCAGACCTCCAATGGGAATGACTTCGGAAATAGCCATATGATGACGCACCCACCATTTGCTGAGCTGATCAAGTAAAATAATGAGAAACGCTGAAAAATAAAATAGCATCCTTTCCTCCTTATGTCTGAAACTCATTAATATGTACCCCATCACTGTACCATAGGCAAAGCAGTCAAATCCAAGACACTTTTAGCAAATCACACATAAAAAGGAGGCCTTCCTATCTTGAGGAAAGCCTCCTTTTATATTAAACAAAGATGAAAAGATCCAGCGGTTCAAACCGCTTCGCGCTGACTACTTAATAGCAGACAGTACATCAATCAGCATCTTTTTAAACGCCTCTCGATTCACATCTTCACATACTCTTACATTCGGGGTTTGCCCTAGTCGGCCATTAATATCAACGACGCTGTATCCTCTAGTATACTGTCCCTGCGCTTCGACATCGACGAAATACGAGCCCGACTTCGTCATGATGGATTCATCAGCAGCTACCGCCATAAGAAGGGTATCGGGATGTGTTGTACCCGGAAGTTTATGTACCGTTTTATTGAACTGCATAACCACTTTATTGATATCTGTAAAAAATTGTGATCCCTTCGTACCCAGTGCTGCGATCTCTTCATGATCTGCGTCTTCCATCACCGAATAACGTGTGCACATCTCCCAGCCAACCATTGTCATTGGAACGCCCGAGTGAAGTACAATTCGAGCTGCCTCCGGGTCTGTATAGAAATTATATTCGGCAGCAGGCGTGATATTACCAAGCGAGTTATTCGCACCGCCCATGATGTAAATATGCGGGATGAGCGGAATAATCGTTGGGTCTTTTTGTATCGCCATCGCTATATTCGTGAGAGGCGCAATCGCTAGAATAGAGATTTCTCCTGGATTCGCATGCACCGTTTCGATAATATAATCTACCGCATGTTTTGTTTCCGGGCGCTGATCTGCTTTTGGAAAATGGGCTCCACCCATTCCATCATCGCCGTGTACATCGTCAACATAACGATGTTGACCTGTACCAAGGGTAAGAATAGGACGTTCAACCCCTTTATATACCGGTACTTGTCCACCTTTTCCAGCCACTTGAACCGTATATAGTGCATTCTCTACTTCCTGATTGAATTCTACATTGCCCCCGGTAATCGTTATCCCTTCCACTTGGAAGTAATGGAGCGCTGTCAAAATGGCAATTGTATCGTCTCCTGCCGTATCCGTATCAATAATGACTCTTTTCATCTGTATACACTCCCTGTTGTCTTTGTTCCTGCCAAATAAAGCATGTACATCTTTCATTATTGAACCACTTTCCTAATCGATCTTGCAAGTATTTATCCTATTCCTCTTCGTACTTGTGAGGCATCCTTACGAGAGAAGTTACCTCTTTATTTGCAATCTCTCTATCTTTTCGTTACCATCTTACTGAAATCATTACATGTATAGAGGAGGATTATTTATGTTAGAAATGCAAAGTTTTATTAGTCGGTGGAAGAGACACCGTGAAGTGCTACATAAACTGGTTGAGCTGGATCAAAACGATCTTGTTCAGTACAAGCCTTGGGATGGTGGAATGAGCTACGGAGAACTGGCAATTCACATCGCGTCAACTACCGAGATGTTTGCCAACACCGTCATTCGCGGAGAGTTCACCCCTCCTCAGTCCAAAGACGAGTGGGCAACAATGGAAGATGTACGTAACCTTGTACATCGTTACACTGAATCGACAGATTCCCTGCTCGCTTCCGTTACAGAAGAACAGCAACAAAAAGTAATTACGTTCTTTGGAAATACGGCACCCGGCTATGGCATCCTGAACATGGCTCTTGACCATGAAATTCACCACAAAGGTCAATTGTTCACTTATGCACGTATGGCAGGCGTTACTGAGCTACCATTCTTCATGTAATTCAGACCCAATTTAAATAATGTTAACCAGTCCTTTACGATTTCGTATCTGACTGGTTTTTTTGTTTCTTTCCGAATATGAAATTAAAGATACCAAAAAAGTGTTCAACATCCTTATTTTGGGGTATATAAGCGAGAGACAATTTGAATTAGGAGGTATTTTGGATTGAAAAAGTGGAATTTATTAATGATTGGACTGCCCCTCATGGTGGTGCTTGCTGCCTGCGGTAACGAAGGTGTAAAGACCGGCACTCCAAACACAGAAAGCACACCGCCGGTTAGTGAACAAGCTTCAGATAACACAGAAAATACGGGAAATACAGAGGATGTTGCGGAACAACCCCCTACCGCAGAAGAACTACTCACCCGTATTATTGAAGCAAGTAAAGACATTCAGAGTTATTCCATGGATAGTAAAATCGAGCAGAACATGAGTATAACTGCCGAGGGTAACGAACAAACCCAGAAGATGAAAATGGATATGAAATCAGACTTGGTTATAGAGCCAATGACTGTTTATCAGGAAGTTACCACAACGATGCCTGGTCAAGACGGTACCCAGAAAGTGAAACAGTATATCAGTGAAGACGGGGTCTATACTCAAGTGGAAGACACCTGGATGCTTCTTCCGAAGGAAACTACCGCCCCCCTTCTCAAACAAATGAAGAATCAGACTAATGCAGCTGCTCAGTTTGAACAGCTAAACAGCATTGCAAGTGATCTTCAAGTGGCCGAAGAAGATGATGTCTACTGGCTGAAAGCGAAGCTTTCCGGTGATAAGGTACAAGAATTCGCAGCCACCATGTTAGCTGCCAACGGTGCAACAGATCCGCAAATGATAGAGATGATGAAACAGATGAACATCAAGACTATGGATATTTCCTATGGTGTTGATAAGAAGACCTATTTCCCGAAAGATCTCACCTACTCTATGGACATGAATATGGACATAGAGGGTCAGGCTCTCACCATTCAAATGAACATGGACAGCTCACTTAAAGATTACAACAAGAAGGACAGCATTGAAGTTCCTCAGGAAGTGAAAGAAAACGCGCTTGAGCAGCAAATGCCGGAGCAGCCGGCTGCTCCATAAATCAAATAGCGACCTCCCTTAAACGGGAAGGCCGCTATTTTTGATTTTACTATGATCCACCTCAAGGGCTCTCGTATTCAGCTATTATTTATCTCTGCTCATTTCGCTTAGCTGCATAATCATCATAATTCCCAAGATAAGTACTCAGCTTCCCTGAATCCAGAGACCATACCTTCTCTGCCAGACGATTGATAAAATAACGATCGTGAGATACAGCTAGTATGGTTCCCTTATAGTCTTCGAGCGCTTCCTCTAGTGCTTCACGAGAAGTAATATCCAGATGATTCGTCGGCTCATCAAGCAGAAGAACATTCGGTTTCTTATTGACCAGAATAGCTAGACGTAGCCTAGACCACTCACCGCCCGACAACTTACCAATCTCCCGAAATACCTGCGGTCCATAAAACATATATTTAGCGAGCACCGACCGCGCCTCTCCCTCTTCCATTGCTGCATGTTCACGGAAATAGGCGAGTACGGTTTGTTTTGGCTGCTGAATTTCTTCCTGTTGCGCCAAATAACCTACACTGACTCCTGCACCCCACTCAATAAATCCCTCATCCGCTACCTCTTGATCAAGCAACAACTTGAAAAAGGTAGTCTTACCGGAGCCATTCGTGCCAAGCAGCGCGATCTTATCCTGATATTCTATCATGCCTTCCAAACCGCTAAAAATTGCTCTATCTCCATACTGTTTAGTAAGCGCCTCAAACATGAGCACAATCTGTCCCGAGCGCTGATCCGGCCTTAGTCCAAATGCCGCCGTCTTCTGAACGAGCGTTGGTTTCTTGACCTGCTCCATACGAGCAAGGGCTTTCCGAATCGAGTTCGCCCGCCGAAAGAACTTCTCATTCCCGCCAACTCGGCCCCACTCCTCCAGCTGACGAATGGTCTCCTTCATCTTCTTGATTTTCTTCTGCTGCTCCTGATATTCTGCAAACTGCTGAAGAAGTCGCTCTTCTTTCGCTTTTACATAACGGGAATACGTCCCTGAATAGGAGAATGCTTCCCCATCCTCCAGCTCGATGATCCCAGTGACGACCCGATCTAGAAAATAACGGTCATGCGATACCAGAATACACGCGCCTGGATAGTTTCTTAAAAATTGCTCCAGCCATTCCACACCTGAGAGATCCAAATGATTCGTCGGTTCATCTAATAGTAGCAGCTCCGGTTTGCGTATGAGCTGGGATGCAAGGACAATCCGCGTCTTCTCCCCTCCTGACAGTGTGCTGAAATTTCGAGCATACATCGATTTATCAATCTGCAGTCCCGTGGCTACCATATCGATGCTGGCATCCATCTCATAGCCGCCTTCCCGCTCATACTGCTCTTGAAGGACAGCGTAACGGTGTAGTAACCTCGCAAGCACATCCTGATCTGCAGCCACTTCGGGTCCCCCCATTTGCTGTTCCAACCGGGTCATTTGCTGTCTACTTTCTAGCAGGTCCTGAAAACCATGAGCCAGTACTTCATATCCTGTTTTTTGCTCAAAATCGACCGGGATTTGTGGCAAGTATCCGACCCTTGCTTCCTTTTTCACCGCCAGCATTCCAGAGTCTGGTTTTTCCATCTTCGAAATTAGGGACAGTAATGTAGATTTCCCACTCCCGTTTACACCGATGAGTCCGACTTTTTCTCCTTCTTTTATTTCAAAAGTTACATTATCCAGCACGAGGTTAGCCCCGTGATATTTTTTTAATTGTTGTCCGTTTACGATTATCATTGTAGAATCCTCCTGAGATGGAAGACCCTATCACACCACAAAAAAGAGCCACGGGAACAAGCCCGTGACCCTTCATTCGGAAAAAGGTATTACAATCCGCTTGAGGTTAAGGTAGGCATCTTCTCGAAATAGTTAAACTTATATAGGGTAAATTGGACAGACTTCTCCCGTAATAAGAAACCTCTGAAGAAAATGCCAGACAGTACCATTGGCAGCTGGCTCAAGCGGCTGTTCACCATTTCAAAATTCACCTACCTCACCTCCTTTTCTAATCGTTATTGTTAATATATCACAATTCACGTCTCTATCACACCTGGCATACGCCAAGAAAACAGATATAACCGTTTATTACCGAAGCCATGATTCAAAAAAGGACCGATATCCTTCCTTCATCACGGTTTTGGAAAAAGCCCCAAAAGCATACTCTCGGTTATCCTCTGATACCTTACGAGGTGCGGCAGCCGCCATATTAACCAGTTCAAAATAGTTGCGCTCATTTCCACCAAATGCATGGGTAGAGCTAATATGTCCGTAGCACGGGTGCTCCGGCTTCACGACCATTTTGCCCATCGCCATCGCTTCGGTCAGAGGCATCGCAAACGTATCGAAACGCGAAGAGCTCCAATATACCTTGGAGGAATTCATCAGCTCGAACACCTCATCCTGACTCAAAGCAAACTTCAGTTTCACGTTATTCGGAATATCGTACTTTTTCATGCTCTCCTCGTAACGACGGCCGCCAAATACCATAAATACTTCTTTATCCGGATTTTGATGAGCGTATTCAATGACAAGATCAGGGCGGCGATTTGCTTCATCCCGTCCAATCCACATAATCCGGTTATCAATTACGGCAGATGGATCATAATGCTTACGCGCTAGTTCCTCGTCAAAACCGATCGGAATGACGGTTACATCATGAACTCCATACTGGGCGGCCATCTCCCTTTTCAGGAATTCAGTCTGTACGATCGCTTTGTCCACGATTTGATAGAAGGGTTTCATCATTTCATACCCCGTCAGGGCAGGATCAGGAAAACTATGCGGGAACAGTACGCTGTTCTTCAAAAACATCTTCAGATAAGTAAAGCCGGAAACGGTGTAGATGATATGATCAATATTCTGAGAATAGATCTGATCCAGTACAATATCATAATTGACCAGATCGCCTTTTTCGTGTTCATATCCTGGAACCCAATCATAACCACTCACATGACGTTCTGGAGAAATAAATACAATCTCAACACCCAATTCTTCTCCAATTGCTTTTAGCCTGTCAGCAAAAACTCGAGGTCCCTGAGCTTCTGTAAACTGAATTTTGCGCATCACAAGTCCTACTTTATCCATTACGTTTCCTCCTTCTTCCGTGTAGTTGTATGTACAATGGCACTATTTCATTTATGTTCATCATTGTTCTTTTGCTGTTCTACCAATATAATCGACCTCTTTGGTAAGGTGCAAGCTAGGCATGTTACATGGGCGAAAAGCTAGATACCATGCCTAGAATAGCAAAGCACAAAAAAACCGCCATATCGGAAGGAAAACCTTACCGTATCGCGGTACACTTACAGAGCTTTGCTATTTTCACAATTACTTACTTATGCAAAAACTTCTTATGGTACTAACTCGTTACCCTTTTCTCATTGCTTTCAAATCACCTGCTGCGTTGGATAACACGGGCAACATTCTCATTTCCCGTTCCATCGGTGAGGAACATAAACTGCATTGCGGCTCGCTTTCAAACGCGAAGTCATCACGCATCCAACCTTTGCAGTCGTCATTGGTACAAGACCAGACCTTCGTGTTCTCCTCGGGGATTTCCTCTGATACTTGACGTCTGTACATGAATACTTCCCCCCTATCTACAGAATAAACGAATCTCTATCGTCTACCCCATATCGCTTTTTTGGAATGAAAACAAAACTGCCTTCAACTTGTCAGTCAAAGGCAGCTTGTAGGTCGGCTTAGTATACTTTTACTACGTTCTCTGCTTGTGGTCCGCGGTTACCTTGTACCACGTTGAATTCAACGCGTTGTCCTTCGTCGAGGGTTTTGAAACCTTCGCCTGTGATTGCGCTGAAATGAACGAAAACGTCGCTGCCGCCTTCAACTTCGATAAAACCGAAGCCTTTTTCTGCGTTAAACCATTTAACTGTACCTGTTTGCATTTGGTCATTCTCCTTTACACTTATATTAATATGGTTATTTTCTTTAAAAAAAATTCACATATTGGAAAAAGTGCCATTTTTAGAATGAAGCTCTTTCCAAAATGTGAATTGCACTTACGAATTTAATGATAACATATTTGATAATCCAATGCAATAGAATGGAGCAATAATTGGTTTAATTTGACATGAGTGGATGATATTAAATTCGTCTTTAGCGAATAGTCTCGCTTCTTCATTATAGCCAAAAAAGAATGTATCCCATACCCATTCCGTCTATAATAACACGATTTAATTCCCATGAATAGCCTATTCTGCAAATTGAATTTTTATTTTATATCCATTAAAACAAGGAGCATGCCGCTACACATGCCCCCACTATTTTACTGCTACCTTTTAATAGAACGCGTCCAGAATCCCCCGTGGAATTGCTTAGGTTCTACTGTAATAATAAAGGCTTTGGAATCGAGCTCCAGAATGGTCTGGAACAATTTTTTCTGATTTTTGCGTTTAGCCAGTATCTCCATAACCAGTCGATCCCCGTCACGGCCGTTTCCAAGCCAGGAAGTAACACCATATCCTTTTTCCCGAAGTGTCGTCACAATCGTACCGCGAGCCTGATCGCATATCACTTTGACGGTAACATATCCAAGCGCAATTTTCTCTTCAATCCAAGCACCAATGAGAATGCCAAGCCCATATCCCACCGCATAAACGATAAGAGCAGAAATCTGATCCAAATAACTAAGTACCAGATTCAGACCCAGCACGTAGATCACGATCTCTACCATACTTATCAAAGCAGCGATGTACTTTTGACCTTTTAACGTCAGAATCATCCTTAGTGTGTAGGCAGAGACATAAACAATCTGGATCGCAAAAATAAAAAGTAACGTTTGGGCCATGGTCATCACCCTCCTAACTGCAAAGCTTTCAGCAAAAACGAACTTTTTATACTAATAAAACGAAATCCGTTTGGTATCCTCAGACATACGGATACCATACCTTCAAAAATACCACATGTTTGGTCTTATGAAACCTCTTTTTATTTTGCAGCTGAAATACCTAAGTGCCGACAAAAGAAAATAGAAGTACCTAGCTCCGCCGTGTACCCCTGTCACGTACACAAGAATATATTGAAATGATTAGACTTCCCAAAGCACCGAGAAAGGGGCAGGTACAGCATGAAATTCTGGGACGACATGAAAATCCATGATATGGAACAGCTCATTTTTTGTCAGGATGACAAAAGCGGTCTCCGTGCCGTCATCGCCATTCACAGTACGAAACAAGGTCCTGCTCTTGGTGGCTGCCGTTTCTGGTCCTACGCTTCAGAAGCAGATGCTGTTCGAGATGCAATGAAACTCGCTAAAGGAATGACCTATAAGGCAGCCATATCCGGACTTCCGTATGGAGGAGGCAAAGCCGTCGTGTGGAATATTCCGGGCATCACCGATCGCGACGCTGCCTTTGAAGCACTAGGCCGGTTTATTGACCGGTTACATGGTGAATACATTACCGGTGTTGATCTTGGCACAACAACCCACGATATGGATCAGATTCATCTTCATACAAAGTATGTTACAGATCAGAGCGGCACTCTAGGTGCCATGGGAGATTTCACAGCAGAAATGACTGCCTATGGTGTATTTCTAGGAATTAAAGAATCAATGCGCTACAAATATGGGAGCCTCGATCTGCACAATACACGAATTGTGGTTCAAGGTCTTGGCAAAGTAGGCTATGCACTATGTCGTCTTCTTCATCAAGCGGGTGCATCGCTCTTTGTTACCGACATTGATACTGTTAAAACGGCTATAGCTGCAAAAGAATTCGATGCAACCCCCGTATCCCCCGAAACCATTTACACACAGTCCTGTGACGTTTTCGCTCCGTGTGCCCTCGGCGGGGTCTTAAATCACATCTCGATTCCGCTTCTAACCTGCGGCATTGTAGCAGGTGCTGCCAACAACCAATTAGCTGACGAGCGCCTTGCCGACATGCTCGAACAGCGTAATATTCTGTACGCTCCCGATTTCGCTATTAATGCTGGCGGTATTATTAGCACGGGGGCAGAGCTTAGCGGAGCAGATGCAGCAAGAGCCCAGCTAGCGGTCGAGCAGATTCCGCACACTCTTGCCGCGATATACAGCTATGCCAAAATAAGCGGCATCACTGCTGTAGCTGCAGCGACGAAACTAGCAGAAATAAAATTCATGTAGATCATTTCAATCAAAAACAAAAAAAAGCACCTGTCATCGTAGACAAGCGCTTTTTTTTTGTTTTTAGATGAGTAATTAAGATTAGATTAGTCGTTGTCAAGACTGTCGATATCAACAGATAATACTTTTCCTGTGTTCGCATCAATGGTTACATCCGCTTCGTATGTCGCATTCTCCAATTCAACGTCATACTCATAACGTCCATCCTCCAGATCAAGCTCCGTGCTAACTGCTTTACTGTTTTTGAGTTCTTTTAGTGCAATTTGCGTTGCCTTTTCCAGTGAAATCTTCACATCTGCAGCCGCTACATTCTCATTAGACTCGTTATCATCGTAATCGTCATCGTTTGTATCTTTATATACATCAAGCACTTTACCGGTATAAGCATCAATCTTTACGGTAACGTCGGTTTTTCCTTGCTCAATGTCTACTTCGTAGAACGTTTTACCGTTATGTTTTTCTAGATCCACATCATCGATGGTTCCTTTTGCTTCTTTAAGTGCTGCCTCTTTTGCCTGCTGAACCGTAATCATTTTCCCTGTTGTTGCCGAAGATAATGGACTCGCTTCTGCACCTGCATCCATCGTCGCAAATGTAGCCGTCCCGCCAATCACAAGCGCTGCACTAAGAATCCCGCCTACCAAAATACGTTTTTGTTTATTCATGTTTTATCGTCTCCTCTGTTCTTTTATTATCAAATGAAGATCTCTCTTGCTTACAAATTCATCTTACCTCGGCCAGATGAGAACAAAGAAAGAGTCACATTAGAATTTGATGAGAAAATAAGAAGCGTTTCTCATGTTAATCTTCCGTATCCCAAGTAACGGATTGGATTTTTCCTGTGATGGCATGAATCTGGATAATGGCTTCTTTTTCACTTGCTGTCTCAATTTCAACTAAATAGTAGGGACTACTTGTGGATTCTCCCCGAAGCTCTGTATCTTCTACTTTGCCCGCCACTTCTGCCAGCGCAATCTTCTCAACTTCTTCTTCAGTCAGAAACAGCTCCTTTTGCCGATCATCCTCCTCTTCTTCATCAATGGAAATGGTTTTTCTCGACAATTCCTCAGCGGTGTAAGGATCAAGCTCGAGTAAGATGCGCTCTGTCTTCGTCATTACTTTTGCTTTGTATATCTCATGGTCCCCCATGGGGATCAGTTCTAGAAACAGTAATTCACCCTCCACCTCGCTAAGTATCTTCTGTTTCACTTTATCCCTACTGAGGATGACACGTTCTGTATCTACCGAACTACTAATTTGCTGAATGGATAAAATACTCCCACTTGCACCATCCACTGTTACCTCATATGTTCCCGTATCCGTACTAAGGCGTAAATGATATTGTCCATTCTGAAGAGAACTGTTCTCTACTTTCCCAGGATATTGACTTGTTACGCTCTCTTCCACTGCCTCGGCAGATAAAAGAGCAGCGGATCGATCCCATGGCTGTACGAAATAGACAATCAGTCCAATCAACACTAAGGCTGCGGCCCCCACATACAAAGCACGCTTCTTCATCGTCATTGCAAATACACTCCTTCATTCAACCTACTCTTATGCATTATCTATATAAAAATAAGATTTTCATTCAGTATATCTCCCCTCTATGAGAATTTACTGAGAAAAGAGCAAATAAACCTGCCCCATTAAGCTAAAGCAGGTTTATTTATAGGAAATTGAAGGTACGCGGTTGTTCCTTCACCGTAGGTGCTCTCCAAACGAATTTCAGCCTTGATCTGGGCAGCTATCTCACTTGCCAGTGACAAACCAAGCCCTGTCCCGCCCTGTTTGCGAGTCCTCGATTGATCGACTCTGTAAAATCGATCAAATACTTTAGGAAGTTCTTCAGCAGGAATTCCAGTACCCTGATCGCGTACACTTATGATAACGTGATCCCCGTCAGATCGAACGCTAATATGAATTACGCTATCGCTATATTTTCTGGCATTATCCAGCACAATGACGAGCAGTTGCTTGGCCTTATTGATATCCGTAGTTACAACGCTCTGTTCTGAAGGAATCGCATTTTCAACCTCTATTCTTCTCTGATATGCCGTCTCATAGGAGCGAGCCATCTCGATGGTCATGTCAGCAAGGTTACACTCTTCCAACGTAATGCTTCCCGACTCGGTCTGCCTGGCCATCATCAGCAGCTGCTCTGTCATTTCTCGCATCCGTACTGCTTCCGAATGTATGGCTTCAACCGACTCTTCAAAAAGATCTGGGCGTGACAGGCCTCTCCTTCTTAACAAACTAGCATAGCTTTCGATAACGGTTAGCGGTGTCTTGAGTTCATGAGAAGCATTAGAGACGAACTGCTCTTGTTTCTCGTAATTCCGCTCAAGCCTGCCCATCATCCGATTAAATGTTTCTCCCATTTCGTACAACTCGTCTTTGGACTGATTTTGCAGATCAATCGTCTTGAAGCCGCCGCCGTTTTCGATGATTTTCATCGTCTGCGTCATTCCGGCAATGGGTCTGATAATAATACTTCCCAATAACCGGCTCAACGCCACGACAGCAAGAAGAGCTACAAGCGTCACCGAGAACAGCACACCCCGAAGCACCTTAAGGTTGTTATCTACACTTGCGAGGCTTTCGGTAACCTGAAGGTTCACAACTTCACCGTCCACCCAAATTACAGGCATCGACACAAAGACATAACGTTCCTTTTCTATCTTTCGTACTTCGGTCTGCTTGCTCGGATAAAAAGAGGGTGCTATTTCGGCAAGACGCTGTTCTGACAGTGAAGTTACCGGCGAAGGGTTATTGCCTTTTTCCCTGACCAGCCTCAGCATTCCTTCAGCCGGAACAAAAGAACGCAACAAATCATCCGGTGCTACCATATCTGCTGCATTTCTCACACCGTTTGCAATGGCATTCGCTTCTGCTTCCGCTCTTTTCATTTGGGTATCAATGGATAATCGATCAAACATGAAATATATAAATCCATTGATCAATAGCAACAGCACGATAAAAAATACAGAGGTATATACATAGATGGTTGTACGCAGCTTCATGCTTCTGCCCTAAGAACGTAACCTACACCACGAATCGTATGGATTAGCGGTGAGCGTCCATGGTCTACTTTTTTGCGGAGGTATCTGATGTAGACATCAACCACATTGGTATCGCCCATATAATCGTAACCCCACACCGCCTCAAGAATCTGTTCTCGGTTCAGAACCTGCCGCTGATTGCGCAACAAATAGACGAGCAGATCGAATTCCCGAGGGGTGAGCTCTATACGATCCACTTCACGCAGTACCTCTCTCGTCTTTTCATTGATTCTGAGATCACCAGCGGTCATCCACACTTCCTGTTCTTTAGCTGAACTGTTCTCGCTTGATATCTGTATCTTGTTATGTAACCGGAGGGCAGCACGGATGCGGGCCAGTAGCTCTTCAATCTGAAAAGGTTTCGTCACATAGTCAGTTGCACCGAGGTCAAGTCCTGACACTTTGTCTTCTACTGAACCTTTGGCTGTGAGTAGAATGACGGGTGTATGTTCATCCTGGCTGCGTATCCGGCGCAAGACCTCAATCCCGCTAAGACCGGGCAGCATGACATCAAGTAGGACGAGATCAAAGTTTCCTTTTTGAAAAGCCGCAAGCCCTTCCGTACCACTGGTTGCCTTGGAGACTTTATATTCTTCATACTCCAGTTCAATTTCCAGCACCCTTGCAATTTTCTCTTCATCTTCCACAATGAGAATGGATGAACTCATGTGCCCTCCTCCGATTCACTAAAAGTAAATATTATATGTTTTGTACTACTTCTTGAATGGACTGTTCTCCAGATACGAGAGAAATCGCTTTTCTGTACGTATTCTCTGCATCAAGTACAGCTACAATGACAGATGCAACATCTTCACGAGGAATACTCTTCTCATTACCCTCCGTATTTGCTGCTATTTTACCACGTCCCGGCTCATTCAACAGCCCGCCCGGACGCAAAATCGTATAATTTAACGATGAACTCTCAAGCAGTCTATCCGCATAATGCTTTGCTACATAATATGGTTTTATTTTATCTGACCAACTCGATCTATCCTCTGCATGCATGGCGCTTACCATCACATATCTCGAAATTCCTGCTTGTTCAGCTGCTTCCATCGTTTTTACGGCTCCATCCAGATCAATTAGCAATGTTTTATCTGAACCCGTACTACCGCCTGAACCTGCGGTGAATACAATGGCGTCACTGCCTTTCATTACTTCCGCTAGTTCACTGACCGTTCCTTCTAAATCTGCAAGAACCGGTTCAACACCCGCTCCATCAAAGGCATCTGCCTGCTCCTGTTTGCGGACCATTGCTCTGACTGCATGTTCCTTATGGTCCTTCAGCTGAGAAATTACATGTTTCCCAATCTGTCCGTTTGCTCCAATAACTAAAATGTTCATGATATTATTTCTCCCTTCTCATTATACTATCATTCATTCTTTCTCCTTCAATTACCCGCTAGGCTCAAGATATAACAATAAAGAGGTTCTATCATGCTTATCTTTGCAGTACTGCAACATTTCATACGGGGAAAATAAAAAAATAAGGCAGACCCCCGAAAAACGGGCATCTGCCTTATTCATGTTCTATAGAGATGGATTAGTACGCAAGAGCGAACAAACCATCAATGTGTTTAAGATAACGGATGTTACTTGCTTCTTTCATAAGCGTTGCAGGCAGACCTTTTAGACGAGTCTGGCTACCGCCCAGCATAGCAATCGCATCTTTACGTCCAAGGCTTCCGAGTGTACCGGAGAAGACTGGAGTGAAGACTTCAAGATCGCCGCCTTTGATGATTGCAGCAAGGTTATGTCCAATTGTTTCACCCATTTGCCAAGCAAGCTGAGCTGTTGGAGGGTAAGGACGAGCACCTTCACTAGGGATAACAACTGCACTGTCACCCGCGATGAATACATTCTCGTGGGAAGTAGAGTGTAGTGTCTCTTTAACTGTTGCACGGCCACGGTTAACTTCGATACCGCTGTTAGCTACAACTGCGTTACCTTGTACGCCGCCCGTCCAGATCAGTGTGCTAGTGTCGATGGAGCTTCCATCTTTCAGCATTACAGTATGTTGTTGCATTTCTGTAATCGCTACACCAACGATGAATTTCACGCCGCGTTTTTCAAGACTTGTTTGAGCACGCTCAACAAGCTCTGGCGGGAATCCTGCCAGAATAGAAGGACCTGCTTCTACGTTGTAGAGCTGAACTTCTTCGCGTTTGATACCTTTTTGCTTACATACATGATCCAGGATGTCAGCATATTCACCAACAAGCTCGATACCCGTCAAACCGCCACCGCCAACAACGATTGTTGCGTCAGCTTTGTTTCCGGATTTTTTGTAAGCATCAAGACAAGCTTCCACGTGCGCACGAATTTTGTTCGCATCGTTTACGGATTTCAGAGTAAAGCTGTACTCTTCAAGTCCTGGAATTCCGAAGAATGCAGTTTCACTACCAAGAGCAACAACAAGGAAGTCATAGCTGTAGATCGTTCCGCTCTTCATTACGACTTTGTTCTCGTCTGGTTTGATTTCGGAAACTGTATCAATTTTAAGATTTACGTCTTTACCACGAAGAAGTTTCTCCAGTGGAAGTGCAACAGCTTTCTCTTCGATGGAGCCTGCTGCCAGACGGTGCAATTCAGTAATAATTTGGTGAGTTGGGAAGCGGTTCACAACCGTAATGGTTGCATCTTCAGCGGACAAGTATTGACGTGCTGATAGCGCGCTAAGCAAGCCGCCGTAGCCGCCGCCCAGAATCAAAATTTGCTTCGACATATCCATCCTCCGTTCTTACTTTCGTATCAATAACTTTTAGTCTTGTTTTTGCCCTTGACGCTCGTTCAGGACACTAAGGAATGCCTGAGCAAAACGAAGAGATTGTTGTACGTTAGGATCTTTTAGCATTTTGAGCATGCCGAACAAGCCAACAGAAGACTGTTCTGCATGAGCACGATCTCCAGCTTCGATGGCTGCGGAAGCTACACCTTTTGCTTTTTCAACAACAGGAGTTGTAAATTCACCGAAAGCGACTTTCATGTCGTTAACGAAGACTTTATCTGTTGCCAGACCTTGAGCGAAATCATAAGCTTTCGTCATTGCTGTAACCATTTCAGCCAGTTTAGGCAGATTCTCCACCAGAACAGTAAGAGACTCTTGAACCTCCGGCTTCATCAATTGATCAAGTACATCCTGATTTTGTGCAGGAGCTGCACCGTTTACTGGTACCTCTTGTTGAGTCGGTTGTGACATAAGAGAACGTCCTCCTTTACTTTGGGTTAGAAGCCCGCTTGCTTGACCATACCTGATAAGCCAAATGAACGACCCGCGAGTACAAAATTGTAATGTAACAATTTTCACACAATAGAAAGAGCCGAACCCTTTCAAGCAGCTCGGGCAGCTCTACCGTACAGATGTGATGTATTCTAAGGATCTTTTGCAAAGATGAATATGCTGCTATTCCATCGCAATCACAAATTTATCCGAACAGGCCAAATACGAACCCTATACCCTAATATTACACTTATTACACATAAACACGAGTTAAATATGTTGAGAAATGTGAATACCTTGTGAACATTGTAACAAAACCTCTTTTTTTGTCAATACAATGTAACATAGCTTATTGTGACAGAAAAAGCGCTAGCTTTGCCTACTTCTACTACATACAGTACTTAAAAAGAACACCTACAACTACATGTACTTATTGATATAACATAAAATTACCAAACTTTTTCCTTCTGAGTCCTGTTAATTTTTATCTGGACTACAGATGATGGGGAAATACACCTGATAAGTCCCCAAACCCAACCCTCGCCAGAGTGAAAAAATCAGCATATGGTAGTAAGTGATAACATTAAATTGTACCGTTGTAATTCGTGCGTGGGCTAAACGGTAAAAGTAGGGTGCCCTGCCCCTTCACATTTTATGAGATCCAGACTTGACCCGGCTGGGGGGGGTTATGCTCGCTTTTTTTCAATCTAACTACCAACTTAGGTTCATTTCCGCCATCATCTGCCCGTGAAGTTAAATCTATACTCGTTCTACGAGTTCCGTCGTCCAATTCAGTTCCTGAATACGAGTATCCAGGATTCGATGTTCCTTGGCTAGCTCATCCATCTGTTTCTGCAGGCTGCTTATTTCTACTGTAGTGATAAATTTGATCTCTGTCTTGCTGGAGCGATCATAACGTATAGAAGCTGTACTGATCACATCGCTTAGAACGCTTCGTTTCATTTCGAGCTTTTCTCTGCGGGCGAGCGCATCCGTTATGGTCAGCCCTTGCGTTAGTTCAGTTACCGCATTGGTTCTGTTAATTCTCTGCACGAGTGTCTCGAACTGATCAAGCGATCCATTCAGCTCCCGAAAAAGGTCAGAAGGATTCTCCGCTGCTTCTTCACCTTCCTGAATTTTGATTACGTTCTGTAAACGGAAACGGAGTTCCTGGATTTTTCTTTGTGTATCCGATCGTAAGATGAGTGCTTCTGCGAGTTTCATAATATAGGTAAGCCTCCACAGATTTAAAGTTAGTTCTATTGTAACTTACTTTAATGCCCCATTCCAATTTCTTACTGCAAGGATCTGTTGTTTAATGCACACGCTAGGGTGGTACATATCCAGTATAGAAATATACGGGAATGTAAATAAAAGGTTGAAGCCATGAAAAGTAGAGCAACCGCCCTAATTCATGCCCTATCTTGGTAGAGGAGGTATTGATATGAAAACAACTCACTTAGAGGCTAGGACCTACCATTTCAAAGATGACGGTGCTATTCCCAATCATCCGGAACTACCTGTCATTCTCTATCCGGGTGTATTCCATGGACAAGAGCATAAAACCGAGACAATCTTCAACAAGCATAACTGGCAAAACAGCTGGACAGGCGGAGTATTTCCTTATCATCACTATCACAGCAACGCTCACGAAGTGCTTGGTGTGATCCAAGGTTCGGTCAAACTTCACATTGGCGGAGAAAAAGGAATGATTCTAACCGCATCTGCTGGCGATGTTCTTGTACTGCCTGCCGGGACAGGCCATAAAAGACTAGAGTCCAGCCGTGATTTTCAAATCGTGGGTGCCTATCCTGACGGAATGTCCTACAGCACGCATACCGGAGAATCCAGTGAACGTCCTCAGGTTCTCTACGAAATCGCTCGTGTTCCGCTACCGGGTCAAGACCCTGTTTTCGGGGACGAGGGGCCCCTGCATACCCACTGGACTAAACTTTAGAAAACCGCAGGTACTTATGAGGTTACTGTATATCCGCGGAACGCGTGTAGTACCCTTCGATTTTCTTGCTGATCCAGATGGTACATCCTATAAAAATGAGAATGCCTACGAGAATCGTAGGATGCTCCAGAATTGCCCCTAGATTCGTACCTATGTAAGTCACATAAAGCACCATAATTCCTTTGCCTAAAGCGGCTGCGAGCAAAAAAGATCGAGGACGCATCTGTGCAATACCAGCCGCCATATTAACGAGCACATAGGGTCCCATTGGAAACATGCCGAGTAAAAAAACATAACTGAAGGCATTGCGGCGGATCCAAATTAGGCTCTTTTGTACCTTGGGTCTCTCTGCCCAGCGTCTTGCCCATGAAGTTCCTGCAAGCTTGCGTATAACAATAAATGTGAAGAAACTCCCTCCCACAAGCCCAATCCACGAATAAAAGAAACCAAGCCATCCATAGACCAGCCCGTTAGCTCCTACAATCAGCAGCGTAGGCAGGGGAGGTATAAATGACTTCATGAATGTTAGAAAAATGCCGGGAAAAGGTCCTAAATCCCGAAATCTTTCAAGCAGCATAATTATATTTTCTTCTGTAAAAAAAGAGAGGAATTCTGATACTGAAAATCCTTCCATGCAGCACCTCGTTTCCTGCTTTATCAATATTCATCAGTATAACTCACCTACTGTAAGAGAGTATGAAAATTACATAGATATTGGATGATAGTAAAAGAACCTGCCTTCTCCTTCAGGCAGGTTCTTTAATCATCATTATATCGAACCTGAAAACTTCATCCCCTGATGCATGGCATCCGGCGGTACAGAAGACAGATTCGGTGAGGCTGCGGAAACTTTTCCGCATTCATGGAGAATATGCTCCACATGTTCGAGGACGTCTTTTACTGTTTTTCCACAAGCTTGACACTTCATTATAAAATCACCTTTAACCTTATATTCTTAACCAAGTATGAGATCAATTAAATTTGGGTCCATGTCTCCTAACGAATATACCTAGACATGGAATGTGAGGTAGTACTCCATTCATGATTGGGCCTTCTTTTTCATGCCCTCTCCTTATTACCCCTCCGCCAGTCTCACGAAACTGGAGAATGATCTCCTTGGCTCGAATTTCCATTATATTCAGGTGCCGTCTGATATATTCCCTAAACTTTGACCTGTAAAAGAGTAAACGCCTCAAACAGCAAATAGTTTTAGTTTCCAGCCTATTTTCACCAATTAAGGTTGACATCTCCTCTTTAAGGTTATATGGTTAATTACATGAGTAACTAACCAACATGGTGGTGATAATTGTATGGGTATGCAGATGGATGATGACCGCCCTATCTTTATACAGATTGCAGAACGCATCGAAGATGACATCCTCGAAGGAGGGCTACCTGAAGAATCACAGGTTCCTTCGACGAATCAATTTGCATCCTTTTATCAGATCAATCCGG
This sequence comes from Paenibacillus sp. Marseille-Q4541, assembly GCF_018310695.1. Lineage (GTDB taxonomy): Bacteria > Bacillota > Bacilli > Paenibacillales > Paenibacillaceae > Paenibacillus. The sequence continues at coordinate 34,295 of NZ_JAGXCY010000013.1, forward strand.
CAACAGCGGCCAAAGGTGTAAACCTCCTGGTCGATCAAGGAATTCTGTATAAGAAGAGAGGGATTGGCATGTTTGTAAGCGAAGGAGCTCGGTCCGTTCTTGTTGAGAAGCGGCGTGAACAGTTCTACGAGCAGTTCATTATTCGTATGGTGCAAGAAGCGCAGAAGCTGGGGATTAGTAAATCAGAACTGTCTGAAATGATACACAGGGAGGAGAAATAAGATGGCAAATGTGCTTGAACTAAAGGCGCTGACCAAAAGCTATGGGAATGACTTTAAAGCCCTGCAAAATATAAACCTCACGCTTCAGGAAAATAAAATCTACGGATTACTTGGTCGAAATGGTGCAGGGAAAACAACCTTACTACATCTCATCACAGCCCAGCTCTTCCCATCGTCTGGCGATATCAAGGTGTTCGGTAAGGCCCCTTATGAGAATACAGAGGTACTCCGGCAAATTTGTTTTATAAAAGAAAGTCAGAAGTATCCTGATACATTCCGTGTACGGGATGTTCTCGCCGTAGCCTCTTCACTTTATCCTAACTGGGACTCTTCAATGGCCAATTCCTTGATATCGGAATTTCGTCTACCTGTAAAACGCAGAGTGAAAAAACTGTCCAGAGGCATGCTCTCCTCTGTGGGCATCATTATAGGTCTTGCAAGCCGTGCCCCTCTTACCATATTTGATGAGCCATACCTCGGCCTTGATGCTGTGGCGAGAGAACTGTTCTATGATCGACTTATTCAGGATTATATGGAATTTCCGAGAACCATTATTTTATCTACCCATCTCATCGATGAGATCAGTGCCATGTTAGAACATGTCATTGTACTGGATCATGGCAAGTTGCTAATGAATGAAGAAGCAGAACAATTTCGCGGCTCCGCCTTTATCGTCAGCGGAAAGCAGGCAGATGTGGAGAGCTTTATTGCAGATAAAGAAGTACTTCATCAAGAAGGACTGGGATCGATGCGAAGTGCCGTTGTCCTGACCGGTGGAAATAAAGACTTCCGTAAACAAGCGGAATTAAATAGACTGAGTCTCAATCCTGTCTCTTTACAACAGCTGATGGTGCAGCTCACCAAACATTCGAACCGGGAAGAGGTGAATAAATAATGCCAGCGATAAGAAACGTAATGCGTACCCATCTGGTCGATCACTGGCTATGGCTTTTTGTACCCACTATTGTACTCATGAGCAGCTTTTTGACCAACCTGGTAGTTAGTATGTTTATCGGATCTTTTACAACTGGAGGGCTCGCATCCATTTACTTCTTTGTAATGAGTATCGGGATGGCTGTCATTCCCCTCAATTTTTCGTTTTCGCTCGGTTTTGGAGTACGGCGTAAAGACTATTTCCTTGGGACGGTCAGTTTGTTTTTTCTTTCCAGTCTTTTGGTTTCCGTGGGACTCACTCTCCTTAGACAGATAGAACATCTCACTTCTGGCTGGGGCACAGGGCTGCATTTCTTCGATCTCCCCTTTTTGAGCAGCTTCTCATTTCTGCATCTTGCCCTGCTTAACTTTGTTGTTATATCTCACATGTTTTTGCTCGGGTTCCTGATATCAAGTATAGCTAGGAGATACGGCGGACTGATCTTGACTGCTTTGCTCCTCCTCGTTGTCATCGTCCTGGGTGTAGCCGGTGTACTCGTCACCTACTGGGAATATTGGGATGAATTCGGAAGATGGGTAATGACCTATCAAATGGATATCCTCTGGTTCCTTTTCCCTTTCACCTTGGTATATGCGTTCATCTCCTATATCTTGTTGCGCAAATCAACCATCTGATAAAAACAAAAAAGAAGCATCCCCGGATCAGGTCAAGGGATGCTTCTTTTTAAATTACTTATTGGATACGGTAAATTATCAAACCTACTTAGGCAGGTAAATCCCGTTTCTTGTTTTTTTGTTCACCTGCACCTCGTTTTGGCATAGGCAAGTTACCGAATAGGATCCAAGATTTTGAGAATCGCGACGCAAAACTGACCACAATATAAGATCCAATTAGCGCGACAAGGAACCCACCTGCATACCATAAGTGATGCAGCATTGAAATTCCTGTTTGCGGCGGAAACTCACGATAGATGAGCAGGAAGAACGGGTGAATTAAGTAAATCCCGAAGGACAACCCACCAATTCTGGACATAGTACGTACTAGCGCACTCTTACCGTTGCCATAGAGCAGGAAGGCGATCTGGAATAACACCAGTGCTGCAGCAAATGTATGCAGATTCCACAGGAATTCATACCAAAGGGAGTTGTATACAGCAATCCCTTTACGGTTCAAATACCAAATATATACGTGGGCTAGACCTGCACCAATCCAGATGATCCATAGCAGCGACCATGCGGTAACTTTGGCTGGAGTAGCATAGCTTCGTTTCATGACAATCCACTCTTTTATTTTAGGGAAATAGACTCCCAAAAGAGCCCCTAGCATGAAATAGGCGAAATACGACGGAGACCAGCTACCTTTATTCGCTACGCTAATCACACCGTATTTATTCATAACGATAAAGCCCCACTGAATTACGAGTCCGATAGGCACAGCCCATTTGACAAGGGAAGGTACTTTTTTGAACAAAGCCAGTACCAGCGGGAACAGAATATAGAACTGCATGTTGATAAATACAAAGTATAAATGGGTGTACGCCTTACCGGTAGACAACTTCGTAACGAAACTTGTAATCGTATCAACGAAAGACCGATCCGGATAATGCGTAAAATGTAATATTAGGAAATAAAATAAAGAGAACATAAAGTAAGGAATAAGAATGTATAGCAATCTTTTTTTGTAGAATCCTAGCACCAGTTTCTTATCGAGTGGTCTCGTATAGTAATTATAGAACAATACAAAGCTGCTTAGGAAAATAAAGGTCGGTGTACCAAACTTCATGAAAATATTAAAGAAGTTGTACAACCAGTACACACCTGAATCCACCATATCTACGGTGGCAAATGAAGTGGAGTGTACAGTCAATACACCCAGAATCGCCATACATCGTACGAGATTAAGCTCGGGTAGACGTTCCCTTTTTTCAGCTGTAATTGTTTGACTCATTGCATTAACTCCTTGCTTTCTTGACCGAGAGAGACGTCTCTATCGATCTGTTTTTGTAAACCTCACTTTATCTATAGTAAAACTTTTGAGCGTAGATTACATCTTAAAAATTTCTTAACATTGTTAGAATAGCAAAATAAAAAGAAGAGTTGCACCTATTTTTATAACCAGTACTCCATAAATAAGGAAAAGAGGATCCTTAGATCCTCACGGGTGTAGATGTTTGATTTTCCTGTTCATCTACTGTATAAAGAGATCTTTCACAGCGGATGCTATCATCTAAGTGCCGGTACTAGAGTGCCGCCGGAGAAGAAGACTCCGTTTCACGTGGAACCTCTTGTTCAACGAGCGCATGTCTGCGCCAAGCACCGCTTTTCCAACGAAAATGCATAATGAAGGCACGAATCCATTCATCTGCAGCATTTGCTACCCATACACCCAGCAATCCCATTTCGAGATGAAAGACAAACCAATAACCGAGCGGAAGGCTTACACCAACCATAGAGATGAGTCCCATATAAACGGGAAAACGAGCATCCCCTGCTGCTCGTAATGAGTTAATCATAATCATGTTACATGTTCTCGCTGTCTCCAGTACGATACTAAACAGGATAACCTGCGAACCTAAGCGGATAATTTCCGCATTGTCTGTAAAGATACCAATAAGCTGCTCTCGCAGCAGGATAATGATAATATCCATCACAATCGTTGTGATCAATCCGATCTTTACACTTTTTCTCACTCTTGCATAAGCTTCATCCTGCTTTCCGGCACCTACGAAACGTCCGGTTAGTATCGATGTCCCTACCGACACCGCCATACTGAATAAATAAATATAATGTGAGATTTGAGCTGCATACTGGCGTGTAGCGAGCGCCTCTGTTCCGAGATAAGTCACATAATATAAAAACACGAGCTGACATATTTGATAAATGATTTGTTCAAAAGCAGAAGGAATTCCGATATTCAGAATTTTACTTACATACTCTTTTGAAATCGTGAAGTAGTGTCTCCACTCTATCCTTACTGCCACCACTTTATATAGTAACCAAGCAAAAATTGCGACACAGACCAATCTGCTGAGTACTGTGGAGATTGCCGCCCCTTGAACACCCATCGGGCTAAATCCAAAATGACCAAAAATGAGCGCATAGTTACCGATTAGATGGATGATATTCATAATGAGCGAAACGAGCATGGTTTGTTTGGTAAAACCATAGGTACGAATAATGGCGGCCATAATATTAATTAGGGCTTGCAGAAAAATACCGCCACCAACAATAGTTAGGTATGTATTCCCTAGTTCCAGTATTTCACCATGCAGGTTCATTGCTTGCAAAATGTGGCGACCGCTTATGACAAAAATAATACTGATGATAACACCCACACATAAATTAAGTGTAATGGCCACCGCCGATACACGAGATGCCTCTGCAAGTTTTCTTGAACCGATATACTGAGCTACTACAATGGCAGCCCCATTACCGATGACCTCGAGAACGAGGATCGCAATCGATACGATTTGATTGGACGTTCCCACTGCGGATACGGCCTCATCTGATACGGCACTAATCATGAAAGTATCCACTGTACCCATCAGCATAAATAGCAATATTTCTAGAAAGATGGGCCAGGTTAACGAAAAAAGAGAAAGGTTTTCGGTCTTGGGAAGTTTCCCACCGACTGCTGTTGTCATATGCTCTCCTTCAAACTTTAGTAGAATTTATTTATTTTCATAAAATTACGTAATTTTTTCAGAAACAAAACGTATCTTAGCATAAACTTTTCATATATGCACGATAATTTACAATGCTGTAAGTCCTTTTAAAAAAAAGAATTAGGCCTTGCTGTGGTAAGGATATTTTCTATTTTTCGGGTTCAGGTGCATGCTTTGTTTATCATATATATTTTTCAATTCTGGTTTAGATTCACCCCAGTGGTGGTTATTTCTCATTAATAGCACTTATGGGTTAAGCGAATTTGCTCCCTGATTAGACACAGCTTACTTACTGATGCTTTAGAGAATGACAAGTTGGAGAGAGAGGGGGCCGTACGATGAAACGTAATCATACGATGATGCAATTTTTTGAATGGCATGTAGAGGCTGACGGTGCTCACTGGAAGCGCCTTGCGGAGAGAGCACCTGAGTTAAAAGACAAAGGAATCGATTCGGTATGGATTCCACCGGTTACCAAAGGCTCTTCACAGGAAGATACTGGCTACGGAACGTATGATCTTTATGATTTAGGCGAATTTGATCAGAAAGGCACGGTTAGGACCAAATACGGCTCCAAAGATGAACTGCTAGAAGCCATGGGTATCTGCACACAGAACGGGATTGCCGTCTATGTAGATCTTGTCATGAACCATAAGGCTGGAGCAGACGAAACGGAACGTTTTCAAGTCATTGAAGTCGATCCTAATAATCGTACCAAGGATATTTCTAAGCCTTTCGAGATTGAGGGGTGGACCAAATTCAACTTCCCTGGCCGTGGAGACAAATACTCCGCATTCAAATGGAACCACACCCACTTTAACGGAACGGACTATGATGCAGCGAAGGACCGGAGCGGTATTTTCCGAATGGCATCGAATAAAGAAGGCTGGGATGACAACGTAGATGACGAATTTGGTAATTACGATTACCTTATGTTCGCCAATATTGATTACAGAAAGCCAGAAGTTCGTGAAGAGATGATCAATTGGGGGAAATGGCTAATTGATACCTTGCAATGTAATGGATTTCGACTTGATGCGATTAAACATATTAATCATGATTTCATCAAGCAGTTTGCCAAAGAAATGATCAAAAAGCGTGGACAGGACTTCTATATTGTGGGTGAATTCTGGAAATCAGATCTTGCTGCTTGTCAACATTTTCTCGACACGGTTGACTATCAAATTGACCTATTTGACGTCTCACTCCACTACAAGCTTCATGAAGCTTCGCTTGCTGGTAAGTCATTTGATCTGACTACGATTTTCAATGATACGTTAGTGAAGACGCACCCTACGCATGCAGTTACCTTTGTGGATAATCATGATTCTCAGCCGGAAGAAGCACTGGAATCATGGATCGCTGACTGGTTCAAACAGAGCGCATATGCACTGATTTTACTCCGTCAGGGCGGATATCCATGTGTATTTTACGGTGATTACTACGGGATTGCGGGAGAGCATCCGGTTGCTCCGAAGAAGGAGGCAATCGACCCTTTGCTAGCCGCAAGATACCACCATGCCTACGGTGACCAAGAAGATTATTTTGATCACCCCAATACGATTGGATGGGTAAGACGGGGCGTGGAGGAATTTCCACACTCCGGATGTGCCGTTATTATCGGTAACGGAGAAAACGGAGAAAAGCGGATGTGTGTTGGTAAAGAACGTGCCGGACAGATTTGGTATGACATCACAGGAAACCAAGACCAAACTCTCAAGATTGCAGAAGATGGCTACGCGAACTTTATCGTTAAAGGCGGTAGTGTCTCTGTCTGGGTTGAACAAGTCCCGGATCAAGAGAAGCAACCAGAAAAAGAGAAGGCTTAAACGATCAGCTTCTCCTTCTTCTCTTCGAAAACGACGAAAGAGGCGGGCCTGTATTACGGGTCCGCCTCTTTTATTATTGCTCTTTTTTCTCAGGGTCTATCAGCTCGTCCGATGCGGTGTTCGCATCCATCCAGTTGTCCACCAGTTGTTGCGCCTCTGTTAACCCCTGATCACTTAACATGTAGTACCAACCATAGCTCTTATTCTCGCCCTCACCCTTCAGCATGTAACTGCTCATCTGAGGTACGGATTCCTTGGCATATAGCACTTCTGCCAGATTGATAATAAAGTCTGAAGTCATGTCTGTCTTCATATTCGAGCTTGCAATATCAATTAGCTGCGGGATCTTCATAATATTGCCCATTTCAAGTGCCCGCTCGGTTGCCGCCTTAATAAAAGTCCGCTGGCGCTCGGTTCGCATAAAGTCCGAATCCTCGCGGTATCGAACGTAATTCAGAGCGTCTTCACCGTCATAGATCGGTTTATTCGGCTCAATTCTTAGCTTCACATGATATTTATATTTGTTCTCTATCACTTCCGTGATCGGAAGTTTGACACCCCCAAGAGCATCTACCACTTCAACGAGTGCTTGAAAGTTTACTTTCGCATAATAATCCACGTTCGTTTGCAGCAATTGCTCTACTGTTTCTACACTCATTTTCGTTCCACCGTAGGCATAAGCTGCATTTACTTTATCTCTTTTGTCTCTTCCTGCAATCTCGACATAAGAATCCCGAGGGATAGACATTAACAACATGCGATGTTCTTCCGGACGAAATACGGCGTAGATCATCGTGTCTGATCTTCCGACATCCCCTTCCCTTTCATCTACGCCGAGTAGCAGCATGCTGAAAGGCTTTTTCAGCTTGTCTTTGGCATCTTCCTCACCTGCCGGACCCGTCACTTCCTTAATCGGATCGTAAGCATCATTCAGCTTATCTTTTACTGTATCTTCCAGAAACAACTGGAAAGCAATCGGAATGAGTTCTTTACGGAACACATACATAAAAGATCCTAGTAATACGAGAATAATAGCAGCTATCATTAGCGGCTTCTTTGATTTCGGTTTTTTCTTCTTTTTACTTTGATGGCGTTTGCTACGCGTTAGCGGGTACTCCTGATCGCTCATGTGTTTCTCCTCTCTCTATTCTTTCTCTTTTTTCGACATATTCGGGCTATAATTTCAGCTTTTGTTTGCATTCCTATAAAAAATCATTCAATACAATTCCTACGATTTCCAAAGGTATAACGCAATTACTATACTACAAGTTTCCAGTATAAGGAATCTCATTTTGGTAACAATGTCGAAATCTTGCTTTCCTATTCGGAAAAGATGCTCAGAAAGGCATAGGAAGCCTATAATAAAAATAACAAAGCGGAGGTGGAGCACAGATGCAGGAACAGAACGGACTTTTTGAAGAGGTGTACCGCGCTGTACTAGAACGCAGTGATCGTTACGACGGAATTTATTATACGGCTATTCGGACAACGGGCATCTATTGCAGACCTTCCTGTCGCTCCAGAACGCCGAAACCAGAAAACGTGACAATCTATTCGTCAACAAGCGAAGCAGAACGAAATGGATACCGTGCCTGCAAAAGATGCCAGCCTGAAAAGATGGAGCTGCATAATCCGGATACGGAAATATCCGAGCGAGTCACAGACTATATTGATAAACATTATCCTGAAACAGTGAACTTAAGCCGCTTGGCAGAAGAGATCAAAGTTAGCCCCTATCACTTGCAAAGAGTATTTAAACGAATCAAAGGGCTGACCCCTGCAGGATATTTACAAAAAGTGCGCCTGGATAAGGCTAAGGAACACCTCCGTATCACCACTTTTGAAGTTCAAGATATTGCCCCCCTTGTCGGGTATAAAAGCACTTCTCATTTCATTGCTGTCTTCCAAAAGGTAACCGGCCAAACGCCTCAGCAATATCGACAAAACCACGAAAGAGGGAATACACCATGACTCTTGTCTATTGGACGAAGGTTCAACACGCTTTGTTACAGAACCAATCCATTTATGTAGCAGCTACCGAACAAGGAGTATGCCGAATTACCTGGCCGTCAGAAAGCTGGGAGACACTCGTATCCTGGGTTCATCGCCACATTCCGGATGCTACCCTGGTTGAGAGTGAACAGCAACTAGCACCTTATCTAAAACAGCTTACCGAATACCTCGATGGCGAGAGATCACAATTCTCTCTACCGATTGATCTACGCGGGACTCCTTTTCAAATGGAAATATGGAAGGCGCTACAGCAAATTCCATACGGAGAGACACGCAGCTATTCAGATATTGCGGCACATGTTGGCAGAGCTGCAGCCGTTCGCGCCGTAGGCACAGCCAATGGAGCTAACCCTGTTCCTATGCTGGTTCCTTGTCACCGTGTTATTGGGAAGAATAAGAACCTGACAGGGTTTCGAGGGGGACTACATTTCAAAGAAGCACTTCTGACACTGGAGGGATATCATGAATACAACCGAAAAGGACATGCCCGTTTTGAATTCTAACCTTTCTCATACAGAACGAAACCTACCACTGCCTCAGCATTTCAGTTATTCGGAAATTCTCTACTACCTGAACCGTTCTGCACTCGAATGTTTGCATGAAGTGGAAGAAGAACGGATTTACAAATTGCTATATATTAAGGAACAACCTTTTCCTGTAGAGATCTGTTATGAAAAGGGAACTCATAATTTAGTAATTCGTTCTCTACGGACTAAGCCCGTTTCTAATGAAGAGTGGGAGCTCATTCACCTATATATAGAAGAGTGGCTAGATCTTCAAACCGATCTTGCCCCCTTTTATCGAATAGCAGACAACGATCCTATGCTCAGCCCTCTTGTCGATTCACTCAGGGGGCTACGAATTGTGGGGGTTCCGGATTTATTTGAAGCCCTATGCTGGGCAGTCATCGGACAGCAAATCAACCTTACCTTCGCTTATACGCTGAAAAAACGGCTGGTCGAGAACTTTGGAGAGACTTACGAATTTGACGGAAGAACCTATCACCGTTTCCCCTCCCCTTCTGCACTGCTTGCTGACAACACAGTAAACACGTTAAGAGAACTACAGTTCACAAGCAAAAAGGCAGAATATATAGTTGATATTGCCGGACGAGTCGTGCGAGGTGAATTGCAAAAGGAAGCACTGCTTGCATCCGGTTATCAGGCAGCTGAAGAAACGCTGCTTCGTATCAGGGGAATCGGACCGTGGAGCGCTCATTACGTCATGATGCGCTCATTACGTAATCCGGCTGCCTTTCCAGCAGGGGATGCTGGGCTGCATGCCGCTCTGAAGAAGCAGCTGGGACTAACGGTGAAGCCAACACCTGCGGAGATCATCGCCACTTTTGAACCGTGGCAAGGTTATGAAGCTTATGCCGTTTTTTACTTATGGCGAAGCCTTACGCTGTAAATCATATAAATACAAAAAGTCCGCAGCTGGGTTACCCACTGCGGTCTTCTTCACTTACAACTTACCCTGTTCCGGACAAAATAGAAGGCGAGGTAATTGTACCCTGATCTTCGACCAATGATCCACGCCTTTACTTCTCTCCTTCCTCCACAATGTACTTCAACATGCCTAGCTTGTTATCCCAGAACTGATCGAAATAAGATAACCAATCCTTAAGTTCGGTTAAAGGCTCTGCATGAAGTCGATACCTTGTTTCCCTTCCTACTTTTCGTTCCTTGACTAAACCTGCGTCAGACAAAACATGAAGATGCTTGGAAACAGCCGTTCGGCTAATTGGGAATTGTTCACTAATGGCCTTGACCGGCATTTCTCCATTCCGAAGCAAATAGAGAACCTCACGGCGAGTCGGATCGGCAAGGGCCTGAAAGACATCGTAATGGGACTGCGGCTCAGCTGACATTCTTAGGAATGAACCACGGCAGCGAGCTTGTTCACTATACCGCTCCAACCTTGATTCATACGATCGCGAACAATACTGTGTTCTTCTCCAAACGCAGTCTTCTCATCCGCTTTCCAGCCCGCATGGATCAGAGTAAACTCGGTTTGTCCTTCTTTTCCTTCTAACTTAAAGGTAATGGTCCAGTCCTTATCCCAGTTAAAACTTAGCGTATGCGGCGGGTCCAATTCCGTCACCTTGCACTTCGATTTACCAAAGGGGCCTGCTTCCAGAATAAATTCATGTCCTAGGACAGGTTCAAAGTTATTCGGCATAAACCACTCCGCAATCCCTTCTGCAGTAGCTACATGGTTCCATACCTTTTCAATAGGTGCATTCAGCAGAATGGTTTTGTTAATTTCGGGCAATGATGTTGTCATGAGTCGGTCCTCCTAGTATAGGTTACATCGATTACTTTCTAAAAAGAATGAGGCAATTATATGACACCATTTGGTTTCATGTCAATGGAAACCATAAGGTTTCCTATTATCTTCTCTTTTGCGTTCCATATTTATGCATATCTATGTTTTTCGTGATAAACTACATCTAAAAATGAGTTATAGAGGAGCTGAAGAAGAGTGAAAAAAGATTTGATTCATAGACTAACAAGCTATGTACGCATGGATACCCAGTCCGATGAGAATAGCGAAACTTGCCCTTCGACTCCAGGACAACTAGAACTTGGCCGCAAACTAGTAGAAGAGCTCAAATCCATTGGTATGGAAGAGATCACAATGGATGACAATGGATATGTTATGGCTTCACTTCCTTCCAATACAGAACGGGATGTTCCTGTCATTGGATTCCTTGCCCATCTCGACACGGCTACTGATTTTACGGGTAAGAACGTAAACCCTCAAGTTATTGAGCAATATGATGGCAGCGATATCACGCTTCACCAAGAGCAAAATATTGTCCTCTCTTTGAAAGACTTCCCTGAGCTTGCAGGTTACAAAGGACATACACTGATTACTACCGATGGCACGACACTGCTCGGTGCAGATAACAAAGCGGGTATTGCAGAGATCATGACCGCCATGGATTATCTTATTTCCCACCCTGAAATCAAGCACGGCAAGATCCGGGTTGCTTTTACACCTGATGAAGAGATTGGCCGTGGACCGCAACGTTTTGATGTATCCGCATTTGGCGCAAAATATGCTTACACCGTTGATGGTGGACCGCTTGGAGAACTGGAGTATGAAAGCTTCAATGCTGCAGCTGCTAAGGTTGTATTTAAAGGCAAAAACGTACACCCAGGTACCGCCAAACTGAAGATGGTCAATTCCGCCAAAATCGCAATGGAGTTTCACGCCAAGCTTCCCGTTCAAGAGGCACCTGAATTTACGGATGGATATGAGGGGTTCTATCACCTATCTTCCTTTAAAGGAGATGTGGAAGAAACCGAGCTGAATTATATCATCCGTGATTTCGATCGAAATCACTTCGAAGCCCGCAAAGCATATATGGAACAGATCGCCAAAAAACTCCAATCCGCCTACGGTAAAGAGCGTATTCAGCTCAAAATACGCGATCAGTACTTCAACATGCGTGAGAAAATTGAGCCAGTGAAATTCATCGTAGATATCGCTGGAGAAGCGATGAAACAACTTGATATTGAGCCTCACATCGTACCCATCCGAGGTGGAACGGACGGTTCCCAGCTGTCATACATGGGTCTACCTACGCCGAATATTTTCACCGGCGGAGAGAACTACCATGGTCGCTATGAATATGTATCCGTAGACAATATGGAGAAGGCAACCAAAGTCATTATTGGTATTGTACAGCTGTTTGAGCAACGCGGAGAATAAAGAGTGTACTTAAAATAAAAAGAGACGATGAAGTTGCCCCTACAGGCAGCCCATCGTCTCTTTTTTATTTTATTAGCATGGATGGGAGCATACTTCACTACTCCTACTTCGACTCTTCACTCCTACTAAATTGAAGCTGAGAAGTAGCGGCTTCTGGTGTTCCCGTCCCCTTTTCAAAGATCGCGTGATTCTCTAAAAAGAGGCGCTGTGCAGGAACCGCGAGATGAATGCCTTCCTCTTCAAGAATTCGCAAAATTTCAAAGTTGATGGATTCAAGAACCCTCATATGTTCTACCCATATCGTCGTATACGTAAAAAAGTAAAAATGGATTGTAATTTGATCGTTCGTCATCTCTTTAAACCGAACGATATATAAATCATGATCTATTTCTTCATGTTGCTCGATAAATTCACGCAGGCGATTTACTGCTTTGGTTAGCTGGACGCGATCGGAATCGATGGCAAGTCCAAGGTCAAATGTGACTCTTCTTTTCCCCATGCGACTCCAGTTGGTGATGGCTGCCTTAGCCAAAATATTGTTAGGAATAATAACAATCGAATCGGCAAAGGTCCGTATTTTGGAGCTGCGAAAAGAAATATCCTCTACCATGCCTTCTACCGCATCGGTATGAATCCAGTCCCCCTTGGAGAAAGGCTTTTCCGTTACGATAATAATACCGGCAATGAGATTGCTAAGCGTTTCTTGCGCTGCTAGTGCTACGGCGAGACTCCCGAGCCCAAGTCCGGCCACTAAACCATTCACACTATATCCCCATTCCCCCATGATCACCGTGATCGTAATGGCAATGACCATGAAACGCAGCACTTTGGACAGAAACGGAATGATCATATCCGATTCTTCAACACCAACTTTACTCGTCATCCCCGCAAAAAATCGGGAAGATCGTCCAGATAAATTATAAAAAGCCCAGCCAATAATGATGATAAATCCGGTACGGACAAAACCTTGGAATAAAGGCCAGTTCGCTCCACCATCAGCAAAATAAAAGCGGACTGCACCAGAAATACCGAGTAGTGTCATCAAGGCTCGAGCTGGGCCATGCAGCATTTGATAAATACTGTCCCATTTCTTACCAAACACCCGTTTTAATAGATGAAATAATTTAGTGGAAGTCCACTTATTAAAAATCGTAAATATCAATAAAAAAATGAGAGATATCGCTAGCCGAATCCAGTTAATCCCCTCAATAAATTCATTTATTACCTTAAAAAAATCCAAATCAATTCCCACCTTCGCTGCTTGTTCTTACGTTGTCTAAGAGAATATTGGACCATTGTAACAAAAGGGGGCCTTATAAACAAAAAGGCAAGTGGGATTACTGCAGAAGCAGCAACCCCGCTTGCCTAATTTTTGGAATTAACAGACTCATCCCTTACATCTTGCGATCCCAGAATCGATGTGAGGCTACGGCTTCCACGAATTTATTCTCAAACTCGGAAAGCTCATCTTTGGAAGTCGCAGTTACAATGCCTGGTACATTAAGATCTTCTACGGCCAACGATTGCTGAAGGAAAGCAGTTCCCTCGTTTACGGCACCAATCGGTTTAAGGTGCTTGTACGCTTCCCGCACAAAATCTTTCGCATCAGGATCGGATGCAATTAGGTTCACACCCTCTTTTCCGCCAGCAATATAAATGGCATCAAACAGTAAGGAATCACTGGTCAAGAAGGTATGCATTGCCTCGATTTCTTCTCCGCCTTGTCCAGCAATAGGGCCCAGCCGGTCACTGACTACCTCTGCCATAGCCCCTGCTTCCTCTAAAGCCTTCATAACATCGGTCGTTGTTTGATCGAAACCAGCCCCTGCAATGATGGCCACCTTACGAGTCTTCGCGGAAAAAATCGTATTCATCATGCTGAGTGCCGGAGAATCAGGTGGAGTTGGATTTTTCGTTTGCTCTCCTGGTTCGGGAAGCTGAGCTCCAATCTTAGGTGCTACATCCGCTGCAAGTTTTGGGTCAATGTTCGTCAGCAGATTGATGACAGACTGACGGACTTCCATACGCTGAACTTTACCCAGCTCAAATTGGAATGCACTTGTCATATGTTTCTTCTCAATGTCAGACATACTGTTCCAGAACATTTTTGCTTGGCTATAGAAGTCCTTAAAGCTCTCACTTCTTGCCTGCACTTTCCGGCCCTCTACCTTCTCCGCGTAGTGCTGATATCCGCCTTCTTGCGGTGTGGATGTAGAAGGACTGTTGCCCGCAATGCCGTTTCGGTGATAGCTGACCGGTCCACGATTCACTGTCATCCGGTGCATACCGTCTCGCTGGTTATTGTGTACAGGAGCAATCGGACGGTTGATCGGGATTTCGGCAAAGTTTGGACCACCGAGTCTGGAAATCTGTGTATCGGTGTACGAGAATAATCGTCCTTGAAGCAACGGGTCATTGGAGAAATCAATACCTGGTACAACATGTCCTGGATGGAACGCGATTTGCTCCGTTTCAGCAAAGAAGTTGTCCGTGTTACGAGTCAGCGTCATTTTCCCTACCTTACGAACTGGCACAATTTCTTCGGGCCAAATTTTCGTAGGATCTAGAATATCAAAGTCAAAGTTAAACTCATCTTCTTCTTTAATGATCTGAAGACCAAACTCAAACTCTGGATAATTCCCCGTTTCAATGGCATCCCACAAATCACGGCGATGGAAGTCAGGGTCTTTCCCTGCAATCTTCTGATTCTCATCCCACACAAGGGAGTGAACGCCCAGAACCGGTTTCCAGTGGAATTTAACAAAGTGTGCTTTTCCTTCCTCATTTACGAGCCTAAAGGTATGCACACCAAAGCCCTCCATCATGCGGAAACTACGCGGCAACGCTCGGTCTGACATAGACCACATCATCATGTGTGCTGTCTCCGGATTATTCGCCATAAAGTCCCAGAACGTATCATGAGCAGAAGAGGCTTGCGGCACTTCGTTATGAGGTTCCGGTTTCACTGCATGGATAAAATCAGGGAACTTGATCGCATCCTGAATGAAAAATACCGGCATGTTGTTACCGACAAGATCGTAGTTGCCTTCTTCTGTATAAAATTTAGTCGAGAATCCACGTACATCTCGCACCGTATCAGCGGATCCACGAGATCCCGCTACCGTTGAGAAACGAACAAATACAGGCGTTTTTACAGATGGATCCTGCAAGAAACCAGCTTTCGTAATGGAGATAAGCGGCTCATAGACTTGGAAGTAACCATGGGCACCAAAACCACGAGCATGCACGATCCGCTCTGGAATCCGCTCATGGTCAAAGTGCGTCATTTTTTCACGGAAATGAAAATCCTCCATCAAAGTCGGGCCACGTTCTCCCGCTTTCAAAGAGAATTCATCTTCTGACACCTTTAATCCTTGGTTTGTCGTTAATTTTTGCCCGTCATTATCCACTCGGAAAGAGTCGAGTTGTTCGTCTTTTGCATCCTTTTTCATATTCTTATCTTCCCTACTCATTCTCTATTCCTCCTCAAGATTGGTTAATTCCCATATCATCAAATTGGCAATCTAATTATCGTTAATCAATTCTTTAAGTAAGTACCCTGTCATTCACCGGATTAAACGTGTCTCTACCAAGAATCTGATCCGATGGCTCAGTAGGTGACATTCGCTCTTCTCCGGGTACAAAAAGAAGCAAGGCTAGGATAATTGCAATCCCTGCCCTGCTTCCTCTATTTGATGCGATTTATTTTACCTCAACCCGTATGACTTCACTTCTAACCTGCCCATGGCTATTTGCCA
Source organism: Paenibacillus sp. Marseille-Q4541 (assembly GCF_018310695.1). GTDB lineage: Bacteria > Bacillota > Bacilli > Paenibacillales > Paenibacillaceae > Paenibacillus. The sequence goes on from NZ_JAGXCY010000013.1 coordinate 50,395, forward strand.
GTTCAATCTGATACTCGTATACTCCTGCTGTCTTACCAACTATCTCGGTGTATGCCGTTTGCGCATTAGGCGTCGAAGCTGTCAGTTCCTGTGTATCTACAATTTCACCATTTTCGTAGAGTCTATAGATAGTCCCATTTGTTCCCCACCACATGTTCATCGTAATGCGATAAACCCCATCCTGGTCCCAGTTATCGCTAGATATGCTTGGTTTACCAGGTGCAGCGTCTTTTACGGTTACGGTATGCGGAGCACTTTTGGTTGTTCCATGCGCATTAATCAGTTCTGCCGTATAAACATACGTACCATTATCTCTTCCGGTCAGTGGAACGTGAGTACTCTGAGCCTGAGGTGTAGTGTCAGATAAAAGTTCCGTATAGATCAATTTACCGTTCTCATACAGCTTATATCTCGTACCATTCTCACCCCACCACATATTCATGGACAGAGTGTATTCGCCGTCCAAGAGACCATTATTGTGTCCGTTATTATCAGAGAGGACAGGAAGTCCTGGCTTGCCTTTAGCAGTACCATTCTCCTCTACACCCGTATAACGAATTTGGGGAGCCGCTGGTTTCTCCATCCCTGTGCCTAGATAGAAGCTAGTATGCGGAGGCTGATTATATGCGATATTCTGCCAAGCTACCCCAAGTCTATAGATTGGATCATGCATTAACGTACGAATTCGATGGCTAGACTCATCTGTCGTCGTATAGATCCGAAGTTCCATACTATCCTGAGAACGCCATACTACCTCTTCGCGCCAATCTCCATAAAGATCGGCTTGCAAACTTGGATTTGCTTTGGTGGAATTGTTAGACGCTGCTCCGTTTGCGGTGAGCAAATTGACAGTTGTTTGATTATTGTAATCCCATTTGTCGATCCTGATATCATCTTGAAGCTCTCTGAGCAAATCGCCGTCCCACCAGATTCCAAAGTTTGTGGATGATGGAATTTTGGATGAAATCTTCTCCCCTTTGATGGAATACAAACCACTGAGCGGAATATGTTCTGCATTCGTTATCGTAGCAGACCACACTTCTTCTCCGGGATGATTCGGATCAATATCTGCTGACATCCCCCTTCCTACGTCAATGCCCATAGGAACCCCCCAGAGAATCTCACCTGTGTTCGCATCTCGTACTTCCATTCCGTATTCTGCATTCTTATTTTCATGAACACTGAATATTTCAAGACCTTCCCGCTCAGGATCAAGATTACCAAAATGCATCGCATCCCCGTGACCAAGCCCTGTATTGTGAAGTGGTGTGCCATCATCATCGATTGCTATCGCACCGAACAAAATTTCATCCTTTCCGTCGTTATCCACATCACCGACCGACAAATTATGATTCCCCTGTCCCGCGTAGCTTCCTAACCCCTCGTCGTTGGAGTCAAAACGCCAGCGCTTCGTGAGTTCTCCGCCTCTGTAATCATAAGCAGCGAGCACGGTTCTCGTATAATAACCTCTAGAGAACACAAGACTTGGATGTTCCCCATCCAGATATGCCACCGTTGCTAGGAATCGATCGACCCGGTTACCGTACCCATCTCCCCAGGAGTTTACGTCTCCACGAGGCGGATCATAAGGAACCCTACTAAGTGCCTTGCCCGTCTGTCCTTCAAATACAGTTAGATATTCATTCCCAAGCAGGACATATCCAGAGCTGTTGCGATGATCTAACGTACCGTCTCCAATGACGACGCCTGCCCCATCTTTGGTACCGTCTGCAGTCTTCATTGCAACTTCAGCTTTTCCATCTCCATCAAAATCATAAACAAGAAACTGTGTATAATGAGCCCCTGCTCTAATGTTAGGTCCCATCTTGATACGCCACAGCTTCGTTCCGTCAAGCTTGTAGGCATCCATAAATACTTCACCTGTATAACCAGCTTGCGAGTTGTCTTTACTATTGTTTGGTGACCACATTAGAACGATCTCATATTTCCCATCACCATCGAGATCCCCTACACTTGCATCCCCGGCATAATATGAATAAGGCTGACCATCTTTTGTATAACCGTCCGCAGGTTTGTCGAGCGGAATGGATTTGTATTGCTGTTGCCATACGGAGAATGTCTCCGTACTTTCTTGGCTTATTCCATTTACAATCGGTTCAACTCGGTAAACTGATTTCTCAGTCCCTCCTGCATCAACATAATTGGTGCGATCGGTAATCGGCTTACTCGTAATCAGTTTGTTGTCCCGGTAAATACGAAAAGTAATGGAATCCGGGTCAAGACCGAGCATCCTCCAGCTGATAAACACGCCCTCTTCTGTCTTTACTGCAACGGGCGCCCGGTCGATATTCTCCATCTGTCGATACAACGTAGTTACTGCTTCTGTTCTGAGTACCTCTGACATGTCAGAGATCCCTCCTGCATTCACTGACGCAACTTTATAGTAATATGGCACCGTACTCAATATGGTTGAATCTGTGTACTTCGGTTCTTTCGACTTCCCAATCAAATCGTATATTCCGTTCTCTTTTACAGAACGGTAGACATTGTAGGAGCGGGATTTCTGGTCCGCTTTCCACGTAAATGTTACGTCATTTTTATGAATAGAGGTGACCGTAAGTTCAGTTGGAACTCCTGATTTCCCTACAGAAAGGTCAATCATGGACACCTCAAGCAGCGAAGAAGCAACCGATTCGAGACCTGCAGCGTCCACAGCTGTAACATAATACGTATATTTCATTCCAATATCAGCGCTCTCGTCTTTCAGCGATAATGCAGCTGTTTCGGCTAGGAAAGATGCTTTCGCTTCTCCCTCTGCCTGACGATAAACACGGTATAACACCGCACTGTCCGTTCTGCTCCACGAAAGTTCTGCAGACGGGGGATCATTCTCAAGAGCAAGCTGAACGAGTTTCAGCTCTGCTGGGGCAAGCAGAAGTGGAGTAATCTCAATTCCATTTACATGAGCGGTTTGCCCTGAAAAAACCATGTTGATCTGTCCATCCTGAACAGCAATTGGTGAATACAGTTTCTCCGCAATGTTCTCCTTCCCGGAGCTTACGGTCCCATAGTCCTTCCCTTCAATGTTTACGTTCGTTTTGGTAGAACCAATCCAATCTCCAGTATACGATTTGACAGCATAGGTTCCGTTTGGAAGATCTACCTTGAATTCATAAATCCCGCCAAAATTGATAATAAAATCACGACGCAGGGCATCCGTAGCTCCTCCCCGGTCACGATCTGCCAAAGCACCTGCATGAACAGTAAGGCCATACCCGCGTTCTTTAGAATAGAGAATATTGCGGTTAATCTCGGTGTAGCCTTCTGCTACTGGGGCACCTGGAGGACCAAAATCATACCGATACGTGGCTGATTTCGTTCCAATCGTCACTTCCTCGGAAGGATCAGAGGATCCCTTTCCATTCACTGCGATGACTCTAGCTGTATAGGACTTCCCTTCCGAAAGACCAGACAAGGAGAAACTTGGTACCGTAGCCGTTCCAGCCAGTTTATAAGCGGATGCTGCATCCGTTTGGGGCTTAACATAGACGCGGTAAATATCCGCTTGCTGAACTGCATTCCATTTCAGTAGCGCACCGCTGTTGCTAATATTTCCTGCAACTAGACCTGTCACCGAATCCGGCTTTGCCTCCGGCAGAGTCTGCTCCTGAACATACTCCGATAAAGGAAGATTAAGCTCTGCTATAGACTGTGCTACCATTCTTGCAAGCTGAATCGCTCCATATTCCTGGAAATGAGTATTATCTGCTGAACCATTCGGAAAAGCTCCGTACACTCCTGGGTCCGTATGCAAAAAGACGGACTTTGCTTCCTCAGGGCCGATGGAATCGTAATATGCTACACTCCGTGCGCTAAGATCAACTAACTTCGTGTTTTCCTCCACTGCCACTTCCTTCATGGCTGCTACATACTCGGGAAAGCTCACATTGAATTTGCCTGTATCCGGGTTAAAATCCCTTCGACCTACGGGTGTAACAAGAATTGGCGTAGCTCCGCGCTGCTCGGCACCGTGGATGTAGGTTCGAAGATACTCTTTATAATCGGCCGGAGAAGCATACCGATCGGGAATAGAGATCGTTGCATCATTATGACCAAATTGAATGAGGAAGTAGTCCTCAGGCTGTATGACTTTCAATATCTCATCCAGCCTACCTTCATTAATAAAGGATTTCGTACTTCGTCCCCCAATTGCATGATTCTTAATTAGTACCTGATCGCTGAAGAAACGAGGCAACATCTGTCCCCAGCCCGCTTCCGGCTTCCAATAGGGATCGTAGGTTTGTACCGTAGAATCCCCAGCAATATAGATCGTAGGCTGATCGCCTGCTGTCCGTTCCGGGAGCCTTGTAATGACTAGTGCATTCAATTTAGCTGCTGAACCTGTAAACTCCAGATTGAGCTGTCCATCGACGAGGGCAAGCGAAAAGTTCATTTCCAAAAACTCGCCAGCTCCTTTGGCAGTCAGCTGTACTTTTTGCATACGCTCTGCCTTGATGGCAATCTCTGAGCTTTCTTGCTGGTCTCCTGCAATAAGAGCTACATTATAATCACCACTCGGTAGATCAATCTGAAATACCGCGTTATCCACACGTGCAAAATCCGAGCGAATAAGGTCTTCCCCGCCCCGGTCCGCTACCGAAACTGTGGATAAATCCGTAAAACCGTAACCTATTTCTTCGGAATACGCTGACTGTGCATTAATTCCTGTATAACCGTCAGCAACTAATCCATCGCCAAAATCAAAACGATATTCACCTTCCTGAGCAATCTTCATATCATCCTCCCCATAGGTTGCCTGCGTCACCGAAGTGTCGCTACCCGCATCTCCTAGCGGCAAATCTTCTTGTACTTCTTCTGCCTTTACCGTCTGCCCCCCCCATTCTACTGGCATTGCCATTGTTGACAGCACCATAAGAATGACAAGAAAAATTATGAAAAATCGAGATTTGCCAAGATGGTGCCCTCTACCTGCTCTCATGAAGATGCCTCCTTTACGCTCATAATGTAACCCCTTTCATCGTATCTTTTGACTTCCTCATTTAACATCAAAAAAACAGTGTTCTTCGTGCACATATCAGTGTTTCTGATTCGAAGCAGATAACAAAAAAGACCGATTTCCGAAGAAACCAGCCTTTTTTTACGTAGTGATTTAGGGTAAGGTTATTAATATAGCTCTACCTAAATGTTCTTTTACTACCTGAATATGTAACTAAAAGAGGTGAAATAATAATATGTTCTCTTTTCTATTAACTTTGATTGTCGCGGTCTTCTGTACAGCCATCACCCTAATAAAAAGTTATGAGTACGATAGCAAACTACTTACGATTTTTGTGTCTGCAGTGGCCGTCGCTTTTACGGGCGCTCAATATTTTTTGCTTGGTCTTGATTCCATCGTCACCGCCATTATCTTCGTGCTCATTCTAACGTTGGTGAACGTTTATACCCAAAGTATCCACATGGAACAGCAAGGACGTACACGTAAACCGCTAAAGTGGTATCACATTGGGATAGTAGCCGTATGTTCCTTTGCTCTGATTGCCCTATACGAACTGTTCATCACCGCAACTCCTTTACAGGACATTCACTGGGATGAAATAGGTGTACGAATTCTACTTATTCTTGTTATACCCATGTCGATTGGAGCGTTTTATAGAAACCGAAAAATCAAACGTATGAACAGCACGAATTAATTAATTCGATTAATGTCGGAGGTAAAGGGACGATGATATTCGCCGCCTTTGCCTCCTTATTATTTTGTACCATCAAAGATGAGTTATAAATACACTTTTTTCCCTGTCTTCGCACTCTCTACCGCTCCAAAAACCATGGCTACACTATGAATGTTGTCAAGAGAGTCGGTTTCGGCAGGTCTTCCTTCTTCAAGAGCAGCGAACATCTCATCAAGACAGCCTACGTGTCCTTCCCTACCATTCCAGCTTGCTTCTACTTCCGTTTGGACGACTTCATGAAAAAATGCATCGCCAGCCTGTTCCTTGAGCTGTTCGCTGATTGGCATATGCGTGCCGTCCCAACGTGCCGACCCTTTGTTTCCAATGACACGCCAATCTGCTTCCCATGAGGTAGGTAGTCCAATCGCTGACCAAGAACCGCGATAACTAAATACAGAGCCGTCACTCATCTCAAAGATGCAAATCGCAGAGGCATTACCCTGATACCAAGACCCTTCCGGATTATATTCATGACAGTACACCGACACCGGGTCTGCTCCTGTAATAAATCTGGCCTGATCAAATGTATGAATAGCCATATCCACAATCAGCGGGCTGTCCATCACATCCCGGAACCCACCAAACCGTGGACCGAGAAAAAAGTCAGCATGCACAGATCCTACTTTACCAATGGCTCCTGTATGCAGATAATCACGAAACGCACGGATTTGACGTAAGTACCGGCGATTTTGCATCACAGAGTACCGTTTCCCTGTACGCTCACTTACCTTTACGATCTCACGAGCATCCTCTAGTGACTCTGCCATCGGTTTTTCACCGAATACATGACAACCTGCCTCCATCGCAGCTGTTACCACTGCTTTATGACTCGATGGTATCGTCACATCAAATACGAGATTTGCATCCACGGACTGAAGAGCAACCGATATATCGTTAAAAACAGGGACTTTAAGACCTCTCTTTTCTGCCATCTTTACTGCATTTTCTTCAAAAATATCTACAAGTCCGACGATGCTTACATCGTCCCTCTGTGCTGCATAATCAAACCACGCGTTCGACATCTCGCCGCAGCCAGCTACAATCACTTGATGACGTGCCAATATAATTTCCCCTCTCTATACCGGATTCGGTACATAACTTCCGCCGCGGCATTGCTTTAGATAGTTCAGTGCGTGCACTTGACCTGTCATTTCAAGGTCTCCCCGATAAACCGGATCATGCCATCCTTCGATATCAATACTACCTTCATACCCTGCCTGTCTCAAGATGGATATAATGTCCGTCCAGTTCGTGTCTCCAAATCCAGGAGTCCGATGCCACACGAACGGCTTCGGTCCATGGATCCCCTGTTCCTTCACGACATCCCAAGCAATCGTTGCGTCCTTGCCGTGGACATTAAACACTTTATGCACCCATTTGCGAAGCTGCGGAATCGGATCAATCAGGCTTACCATCTGGTGACAAGGTTCCCATTGAAGTCCGATATTATCTAGCGGAACCGCATGAAACATCATTTCCCAAGCAGCTGGATGATGGGCAATGTTCCAGTCCCCTTTTTCCCAAGTTCCATCCATGTTGCAGTTCTCAAAGGCAATTCGAACCCCCTTACTTTCCGCATAACGTCCCAGCTCCCCAAACACTTCCGTATACCGGGGAATGGATTCATCAATTGCACCTGGCATTCGCCCTGTAAACCCAGTAACGAGATCCGTGCCAAAGTCCTCCGCATGATCAATAAGCCGCTTCCAACTGTTCAGTGTATCCGCGTTGTCTCCTTCCCCCGTCAGCGGGTTTCCGAATACAGACAAGCTGGATACCGGAATCTGCTTTTCGTCCAAGATTTCATGGACCTGCTTAGATAATTCCTTAAGATCCGTATTTCCTGTCGTTTGCCAGAACGTCAAAGAGAACGATTCAAAACCGTGTGGAATGATTTGCGGTAAGACACGTACTGCATCCTGTCCACCTACGAGTGTACCTATCCGAATCTGCTTCATAATTAGACCTCCTGAATAATAAAAATCGTATGCATTTATCGTAAAGGAATCATAAGATCACAGCTACATCCTATCTATCGAAGTTTTCGTACAATCTTACGATTTTTTATTCATGACAGCGTTGACATTTGGAAATGCAGGTCGATATAGTAAGGGAAATGTACGAATGGATGTTAAAGAAAAATGTAAGAGGTGATATGCATTGACCCTTCCTCCTCATAAAGAACATACCTGGATTCCGGATCATACCTTCCCGATCAACGTTTTTTTTGTATCCTATATTTATCTCCATTGGCATGATCATATGGAGTGGGTATATGTAGAAAAAGGACGTATTCAAATGCAAATTGACGGTGATTTTGAGATTCTAGAGGCAGGTGACCTTGCTTTCGTAGGATCAAGACAACTTCATAAGGCAGAACAATTGGAGGAGTCCACTTCCTTGATCTGCATTGTATTTAACGAAGCGCTGGTTCGGGGCGGAGATCTTGATATTACCGAATATCAGTATTTTCTTCCTTATCTGAACCGCAAGCAGAACTGGCCACGAATCGTGCGTAGCGGAGAAGCTTGTATGCAGGCAATGACATTATCTTTTACAAGACTTCTTGAAGAATTTAAAACAAAACAATTTGGATACGAACTGTTCGTGAAAAGCGAGCTACTCCACATTTTTGGACAATACTTCCGCCATGCAGAACAAATCTCTGAAGTACGTACCGTTCGGCATCCTGATTCACATAACATGTCTTCCCTGCTCTCTCTGCTACGGGAGCGATATCAAGAAGAAATAAGCGTTGGAGAAGCAGCGCGACTGGTTAATGTAAGCCCTAATTACTTCTGTTCTATATTTAAAAAAGTGACCGGTAAAACGCTCAAAGAATATATTCATCTTCTTCGGGTCATGGAAGCAGAAAAACTGCTCCTGGAGACTGACCGATCAATAAGCGACATTGCTTCCTCGGTCGGCTTTACCAGCCTGACCTATTTTGGACGCGTCTTCAAAAAAATAAAGAACATCCCGCCCTCGGATGTCCGTAAACAATAAAACAGTCCTATCTTGTTACCACTGTTCTAACATCCGAAACGCAACAACAATATCAAGCTCATCCATGAGTGAATCAATAACAAGAGTGATGACATCTACATCTTCCATACGAAGCGTAACACCCTCTTCAATAAGATTGACGCTGGTATTAACGAAAGCGCCAGCGAGGCCAGACATCGTTCCTTGTGTAATAACTCGTCCATCCGTAACCACCGTGCAAGTCGTATTTACTTCGAGGACCGTATCTGATGCTGGGATCTGTGTTGTGACTGTTGGATAAAGTGTAAATGTACCGTCCACCTCACCACCTAGAATTAATGTATATCTCACTGGGTTCCTTGTTAAGATATCGAACCCTTCCACATAGACGGCCGCGGCAACGCCATTCGGATTCGCAAAAGCAAGATTTCTCCGAAAGCTGATCACTGCATAGTTTTCAACCTGAGTCGCGGAACTAACTGCTCTAATATCAGATGTAATCCTGCTGATGTCTACATTTTCCGTTCCAAGTGGAATATACTGACCATTTATGTCAATTCCGTAAAATACAACCTCAATTCCCACCTTAGAGAAAACGGCATTAATTTGAAAATTATCATATGCTACGTCATATGTGCGATTGATTACTTCACCTGCATTCACAAAAAATAGGTCCTCTGCAAAAGCCGTTTGCTGGTTCCCGTTATTTACAAGCCCTTTCAAGTAACAAGTTCCTGAGGAAGTATCATTATTAATAACCTTGACGTAGGCTTGAACATATGGCCGAGCACCTTGAATCGGAATATTCACCTGATTACGAGTCGTAATGATTGGCATCTGGTTCCCCCCTTAACTTCATTCCTACCGGATAGTATATGCTCCAGCCAATATAAAAAGTTCGGGTGTTATGATATAGTAGATTAGGATTTGTACATACTTTTAGAAGCTATCGTATAACTTGTAACTTACTCTCATCCCACTTTATAATGATAATGATTTTCATTATTACCGCTGGAAAATAGGGGTCGTGAAATTGCAGAATCTACACTTAGAAGATCATGAATCTTCCAAATCAAAAATACAGGCCAGACCTGTCAGAGCTTTGCTGACCCTAATCCTGGGGCTCTTGGCCATTATCTTGTTTATGGGTGTTTCCATAGCAGTTGGTGCAGCAGACATCCATCTTTCTACTGTTTATGAAGCGCTTATGCACTATAATCCGGATTCATCCCAGCATGCTATTATTCACGAATTGCGAATTCCACGCTCGATCGCGGACGTACTAATCGGTGCCGCCTTCGCTGTAGCTGGAGCAGTTATGCAGGGAATGACGCGAAATCCACTCGCTGATTCCGGACTTCTTGGCATTAATGCTGGCGCCGTCTTTATGATTGCTGTCGCGCTTGCCTTTTTTCCTGGAATGTCCTACAACGGCACGATTATCTTCGCCTTCATTGGAGCCTTCGTAGCCACAGCACTTGTATATGGCACAAGCTCCTTGGGCAAAGCAAGAGTTACACCGATTCGGCTAGTTCTCGCAGGCGCGGCTGTTTCCGCTCTACTCACTGCCCTCAGTCAGGGGATTGCGATTCACTTTAGACTCAGTCAGAATCTCGCTTTCTGGGTTGCGGGTGGGGTAGCTGGCATCAAAATGTCGCAGGTATTATCTATACTTCCTTGGATCATGATTGCTTTGATTGCAGCGCTTCTTATCTCTAGGTCGATTACACTTATCAGTCTAGGTGATGAGATCGCCTCTGGTCTTGGACAGAAAACAGGGGTCATTAAAGTGATTGGCGGTATTATTGTGCTCGTTCTGGCTGGAGCAGCCGTATCCGTTGCCGGACCGATTGGGTTCGTGGGACTTGTTGTACCACACCTTGTCCGCTATATCGTCGGAGTCGATTATCGTTATATTATTCCCTGCTCCGCCGTCATTGGAGGTCTGCTGATGCTCCTCGCGGATATTGGCGCAAGAATGATTAATCCTCCCTACGAGACACCAATTAGTGCACTGTTTGCTCTTGTCGGTGTTCCCTTCTTCCTGTACATCTCACGCAAATCAGGGAGGGGTCTCTAAATGAAAAAAACACTTGCTGAGCAGATGCAGCATAGTAAAAATAAAAAACAGGTGCGCCAATGGACCGTCCTTACGATATTTGCCGTATTGATGATTGTCTTTGTACTGATCAGTATGAACACAGGATTCTCTAAGCTGACACCTGGGGAAGTTCTGAATACGCTTCTCGGGAAAGGAACATCCCGCCAAAGCCTTATTTTATTTGAATTCCGCTTGCCAAGGATAATTATCTCCATGCTGGTAGGTGCAGGTCTTGCCGTATCCGGCTGTATTTTGCAAGGGGTATCGAGAAATGCCCTTGCCGATCCAGGCATCCTCGGTATAACTACGGGCGCTGGTCTGTTCGTTGTGCTCTACCTGTCCTTCTATACCAGTGCTGCCGAAGCGCCGACACTACTGCTTCCTTTTCTTGCACTTGTTGGTGGCAGTATTATTGCAGCCATTATCTATATTCTCTCTTATAGTAAAAAGGACGGACTGAATCCGAATCGGATGGTGCTGACAGGAATCGCGGTTACGGCAGCAGTGAATGGTTTGATGATTGTGCTGATGCTAAGACTGAATCCCAATAAATATGACATGGTAGCTAGCTGGCTAGCGGGAAGCATTTGGGGCTCTACCTGGAATCAGGTAATTACTCTTCTACCTTGGGTACTCCTGCTGATCGTTTTCGCATTCCTTAAATCCCGGATGCTAGATGCACTGTCACTGGATGAGAATGTTGCCTCTTCTCTTGGGGTGAATCTCAGTCGTCAGCGACTGCTCTTGTTGCTCATTGCCGTAGGGCTGGCAGCAGCCTGCGTTGCTTTTACGGGTGGTATTGGGTTTGTCGGTCTGATCGCACCTCATCTCGCACGCCGTCTTGTCGGTCCGGGCCATCGCATGCTGCTTCCCGCATCTGCGCTCGGCGGTGCGCTGCTACTACTCATGGCAGACACGCTTGGCCGCTCGATCCTTCCTTCTTCGGAAATTCATGCCGGAATTATGGTAGCGATCATTGGTGCACCGTACTTCCTCTATTTATTATCTAGATCCAAAATGTAGACATTGATGAGGATAAGCTGTTTAGGCTTCCCAAACCAAACTAAACCAACCAGACAGGGCTAAACAAGCCTTGCCTGGTTTTTTTGTTATCTGCATGCTCACCTCATCAAGGAAAAGGGTAACATTTGCCGAATATCTTCTATAGAGAAGTGTAATGAGAATGTTCCTATTTGCGGTTTGGTTGTTCCACTTTTGCATTGAAATGAAATCATGGAGGTTATGTCTATGAAAACAAATGCAACATTTAGTAAAGGAAATAACATCGTTTCGGACTCTCTTGAACAACAAATCATTCATTGGCGTAGACATTTTCATTCAAACCCTGAACTTTCGTTCCAGGAAACAGAAACCTCAAAGTATGTATACGAAACTCTTGAACAGTTTCCGAACCTGGAACTATCAAAACCTACGCCTACCAGCGTAATGGCGAGACTAATTGGCAATTCGCCGGGTAAGGTTCTCGCTCTTCGTGCAGATATGGATGCACTTCCTATTGTGGAAGAGAACGATTTCCCTTTTGCTTCGGTTAACCCGGGTGTCATGCATGCCTGTGGTCATGATGGCCATACTGCGATGCTGCTCGGGGTAGCACAAATTTTATCCCAGCGTGTTGATTCACTGAAAGGTGAAATTCGGTTTATTTTTCAACATGCAGAAGAAGAGTTGCCGGGCGGAGCACAAGAGATGGTAAAAGCCGGCGTCATGGAAGGTGTAGATTATGTAGTGGGCAGTCATCTTGACTCTGGTCTCCCTACAGGTCAAATCGGCATCGTATACGGTCCTGCTATGGCCTCGCCTGACTCATTCAGCCTGACCATTACAGGAAAAGGGGGACATGCCGCCGCTCCGCATCTTACGGTCGACCCGATTGCAGTAGGAGCTCAGGTAGTGACGAACCTTCAGCATATCGTATCTCGTAACGTTGATCCGCTGGATCAAATTGTTATCTCCGTTACTAAATTTATTAGCGGCTCTGCTTTTAATGTCATTCCCGGTTCAGCTGAACTTGCTGGAACCGTACGAAGCTTTGATCCAACGGTTCGTAAAACAGTCCCCGAACTTTTCCATCGTATCCTGCGAGGCATCACAGAAGCCCACGGGGCAGAGTACAGTCTCGAATTTAAACACGGGTATCATCCCGTGATCAATGAAGAAGCGACGACAAAAGTCGTTGAAGAAGCGGTCCTTGAACTGTTTGGCCAAGAACACATTGAATACATCCGGCCAAGTATGGGCGGTGAAGACTTCTCTGCCTATCAGCGGGAAGCACCTGGTGTATTTTTCAAGGTAGGGTCCCGCAACGAAGAACAGGGAATTATTTATCCTCACCATCATGCCAAGTTTTCCATTGATGAGGATGCACTTGCGATCGGCGTTCAAGTCTTCATTCGAACGGCTGAAAAGTTATTAGAATGGGAAATATAGCTTGATTAATTATATATTCAACTCCTCATCAAGGATCACTTGCGATTAGAATGATCTTGGAATGGACTTCAAAAAGCTGCCATGCATATGCCTGGTAGCTTTTTTTATTAAGAGGCAAGATTCCAGATCCTGTCTGTTCAGCACACATTAGAGATGATACAATGCCATTTCTACAACCTTTATATCTGCCACAGATCTTCCATCAGTAAGTGTGACAATATTAACAGCTGTGGAGTATAAGATATGATATTTTAGGCGGTACAAAAATATGAAGTAGTTACCCCTTCACATGCTTTTCTGTACTTCAACACTTTATCCGATTAGCGTATCAGCGTATGTGTTTCATCATTTTTATATATTTTTGTTAGAAAATAGGCACGCTGGGTATAAATAAACGGGAGTAAATTGTACGAATTACATAAAAATCGTTAAAAATGAGGAGGAATTCCTGTATTTACATGCTCCGCATCTTTTGACAGACGAAAACATCCAAGGGTATTATATCAGAACAAATCAGGGAGGTTATGAAATGGCAGACATCACGAAAAAAGAAATTGCAGATAGTGTCCCCCAGAAAGGCTTTTTCGGACACCCTAAAGGATTGTTTACCCTCTTCTTTACAGAGTTCTGGGAACGGTTCTCTTACTACGGAATGCGGGCAATCCTTGTTTATTATATGTATTATGAAGTATCTCAAGGCGGACTTGGACTTGATCAGACAATGGCATTATCCATAATGTCTATCTATGGTTCCCTTGTGTATATGTCAGGGATTATCGGCGGCTGGTTAGCTGACCGAATCTTCGGGACATCAAGGGCTGTATTTTATGGTGGTGTCCTGATTATGCTTGGTCACATTGCACTGGCAATTCCAGGAAATATTGCTTTGTTCTTTATCTCAATGGTACTCATTGTACTTGGGACAGGCCTACTCAAACCAAACGTATCCAGTGTAGTTGGCGATATTTATGCTCCAGAAGACAATCGTCGTGATGCCGGATTTAGTATTTTCTATATGGGTATTAACCTCGGTGGATTCCTGTCACCACTCGTTGTAGGTTCTATCGCTATGACGAAGAACTCAAACAACTTCCATCTTGGATTTAGTCTTGCAGCAATCGGGATGTTAATCGGTCTAATTGTTTTTGTTGCAACCAAGAAGAAAAGCTTAGGTCTTGCAGGTACCATTGTCAAAAACCCACTTGCTCCTCATGAGAAGAAAAAAGTGTTCACGAGTATTGCTGTCGGTATTCTTGTTATCGCAATACTCGCGATTCTCGGTATTCAGATTGGGTTTCTTACCTTCCCGGTATTTGTAAACATTATCGCTTTCCTTGGAATTCTAATTCCAATCGTCTACTTTACCGTCATGTATCGTAGTCCGAAAACAAACGATGTAGAGCGCTCACGCATTATTGCCTACATTCCGCTGTTCATTGCATCTGTCATGTTTTGGGCCATTCAGGAGCAAGGTTCTACCATCCTGGCTAACTATGCAGACAAACGGACACAACTGGAGATCGCAGGAATTACCCTTTCTCCTGCCTGGTTCCAATCCTTGAATCCGATGTTTATTATTGTGCTGGCACCGTTATTTGCTTGGTTCTGGATGAAGCTAGGGAATCGTCAGCCATCGATTCCTAAGAAATTTGCATTTGGTCTATTATTCGCAGGGCTATCCTTCTTGGTCATCTTACTGCCCTCTTATTTTGGAGGAACTGACAGTCTTGTAAACCCGCTGTGGCTCGTACTCAGTTACTTTATTGTAGTCCTTGGTGAGCTTTGCTTATCACCAGTAGGTTTATCTGCGACTACAAAACTTGCTCCAGCAGCTTTTTCTGCACAAACCATGAGTCTATGGTTCCTAACCAATGCAGCTGCACAAGCGATTAACGCTCTGATTGCACCGCTGTATTCGGAAGAAACAGAGATGATCTATTTTGGAGTTATCGGAGGAGCGTCCATCGCCCTCGGTATTATCCTCTTTATCATCTCACCGAAGATCCAATCCTTCATGAAGGGAATTAAATAGTTGTACAAAATATAAAACCTCTGTATCCGGATGAACTGGAAGTCCATCTCGGATCAGAGGTTTTTGGTTTTATCGTGTCATTATATGACTTTTAAGCTATGACAATACTTTTTCTAAACTTCCATCTTGGTCCTTACGAATTTGCTTACTGCGAAGCTGACCGCAGGCTGCATCGATATCGGTACCGTGTTCAAGTCTTACGCTAACACTGATGTTCTGTTTCTTCAGCACGTCATAGAAAGCAGTAATGGAGTCTTTCTCACTCCGCTGATACTGACTATGCTCATCTACCGGGTTATAAGGAATCAGGTTAACAATGGCCAAATTCCGGCGATCCTTCAGAAGTTCCGCAAGTTCAAGTGCGTGCTCCGGCTGATCGTTGACCCCTTGAAGCAAAATATATTCGATCGTAATCCGTTTATTTGTTTTATCCCAATAGTATTCGATTGCTTCCATCAGCTTCTCAATTGGGATGGCTTTGTTAATTTTCATAATCCGCGTGCGCAGCTCATTGTTCGGTGCGTGTAGCGAAACGGCAAGGTTCACGTTCAGATCGGAATCAGCAAACTCTTTAATTTTGCCTGCAAGTCCGCTCGTAGATACCGTAATATGTCTTCCTCCAATGGCAAGTCCCTTATGGTCCTTCACAATGCGGATAAAATTGGACATATGCTCATAGTTATCGAATGGTTCACCAATCCCCATTACAACGATATGGCTGACTCTTTCCCCTTTGCCTCTCTGATCCAAATGAAGCTGGACTTTCATAATTTGCTCCACGATTTCTCCTGCCGTAAGATCACGGCTTTTCTTCAATAGACCACTTGCACAGAAACTACAGCCAATATTACAGCCCACTTGTGTCGTTACACAGACAGATAGACCGAATTTGTGCTGCATCATTACCGTCTCGATCAAGTTGCCATCAGCTAAACGGAACAGAAACTTAATCGTACCATCGGCCGACTCTTGTCTCGTATGTTCAGTTAAGGTTTCAATTGCATAATGATCCTTTAGAAGCTTAAGAGCATCTTTATTCACTTCAGTCATGTCTGCAAAATCAGTTACACGCTTTCTGTACAAGCCTTCCCATACATGTGTAGCTCTAGAGCGTTTCTGGCCCTGCTCTTCAAACCACGCGCCCATCTGATCTAATGTCAATCCATAAATGGATGGTTTATTCATTCTTCTTGCCCTCTTTTCAAAACATTAAAGTAAAATCTATACAAACCTTCTTCGTCTCATCTGCTTAAAAATAGGTTCTTCTTCATTAATCCGTCTATTATTGTCCCAAACTTTTCAGGTTTAAACAAGGTCTAATCACTGGAACACTGGCAAAATAACAAAAGAAGACTCCCGTTTTCGCGAAAGTCTCCCTTACTTCTATTTAAAAATCAATATGATCTGGGTCTGGACCTACCCGATGATTCTGGTTAAGCGCATCGATTTGCTCCATTTCTTGATCCGTAAGTTCAAAATCGAATACATTTGCATTTTCAGCGATCCGGTGTGCTTTGATTGATTTCGGAATCGTAATAATGCCATGCTGTAAATCCCAACGTAAAATAACTTGAGCCACTGATTTGTGATATTTGTTTGAAATTTCGCTTAAGATTGGATGATCAAGCAGTCCTCCCTGCATAAGCGGTGACCAAGCTTCCATCTGAATTTGATGCTCCTTGCTGTAAGCAAGGAGTTCCTTCTGAGTCAGATAGGGATGAAGCTCCACTTGATTGATTACCGGTTTGATTTCGGATGTTTGCATCAATTCTTTTAAGTGATGAATTTGGAAGTTACTTACCCCAATCGCCTTTACTCGGCCATTCTTGTACAATGTTTCAAGTGCATGCCATGCCTCTGTATATTTGCCCAGAACAGGCCAGTGAATAAGATAGAGGTCAAGATATTCAAGGCCAAGCTTTTCAAGACTCGCATCATAGGCAGCAAGAGTTTCTTCATACCCAAGATCAGCATTCCACACTTTGGATGTAATGAATAAATCCTCACGGTTCAGTCCGTTCTCTGCAATTGCTTCCTTAACCGCCTCACCGACGCCTGTCTCATTTTGATAAATAGCTGCTGTATCAATACTTCGATAACCTTCTGCGATGGCACTCTTCACAGCCTGTTTAAGGTCCTCGCCCTCTTCTACTTTAAAAACACCAAGACCGAACCAAGGCATCTCTACTCCATTGTTTAGAACAACACGATCTTGTAAATGTTTTGCTGTTGTCATATTATATAATCCTCCAATAATTGTAATGTTAAAAAGCGCTCGTCTATTTTTGTCGTTCTATTGTCGTTTTCCTATATTCTGTACGATGGCTTAAGCACAAATCTTTACTAAGCTTTTACTGAGCTATCTGTGTTTGAGTCTTGCTATGCATCTTATCTTTACGCTCTAATCTCAGGCTCCATGCCGTCAGTATAGCGGCCCCTGCCACCATAACGGCCCCAATCCACGGCGTGTGAATGAGTCCGATCGAATCGGTCACGATTCCACCAAGATAAGCCCCGAGCGCTATTCCGGCGTTAAAGGCGGCAATATTGAGCGAAGATGCCACGTCTTTTGCTTCCGGTACATACCGTTCTGCCAGTATAACTGCATACACTTGCAATCCAGGCACATTCATAAAGGCAAACAGCCCCATGAGGAAGATCGTTATTAAACCAGCAATAGGTGAAGGAGCAGTAAATGTAAGAATAAGCAGAATCACAGCTTGGATAATAAACATGGTTAACAACGCTTTAAGCGGATTGCGATCGGCTGCCTTTCCGCCGATAATGTTCCCGATCGCGATCGCAATTCCGTAGAGCAACAGTATGGCTGCCACGCTGTTTTCCGAAAATCCGGTGATATCATGGAGTAGCGGGGAAAGATACGTATATACTACAAACGTTCCTCCGTATCCAAGAGCAGTAATCGCCAAAATGAGCAGCAGACGTCCATTGGCGAGCAGTTTACCTTGATCTCGGAATCTCATTACCGTGCCTTTTCCTATAACAGCAGGAATCAAGAATAGATTTGCGATCAAAGCAAGTACGCCTATGATGACGATAGCTACAAACGCGGCCCTCCAGCCCATAAATCCACCAATAAAGGTTCCAAACGGTACACCGGTTATCGTTGCTACCGTAAGTCCGGTGAACATGATGGAAATGGCACTCGCTCTTTTATGCTCTGCCACTAGATCCGCTGCGATCGTTGATCCGATGGACATGAAGACCCCATGAGCCAAGGCGCTAATAATTCGGGCAATCAACAAGATTTCAATAGTATTTGCAAAAGCAGCGATGCTGTTGCCGATAATAAAAACAATCATGATGGCGATGAGCAGTTTTTTCCTTCCCAGACGAGAAGTTAACGAGGTAAGCACTGGAGCGCCGAACATAACACCTAAGGCGTACAATGTTACCGTTAGTCCTGCTGTTGTTACGGATATATTTAGGTCATCAGCAATGAGAGGTAACAATCCTACGCTGATAAACTCGGTTGTTCCAATTGCGAAAGCACTGATTGCCAGAGCAAGAAGCGCAAGCGTTGCATTTTTTTTATCGGATGACATGAGTTCCACTCCTGTAGTATGGTAATTACCGGCCGGTAAGGCTATTATGAGTTATTGCGATTATAATGAACAGTACGTACTTTTAAGTACTGGAGGAAGACGGAATTGTGAATCGAATCAGCTATAACGAGGTGCCGCCAAGAGTGGAGTACGAGCTTACCGAATATGGATGGAGTCTAAAGCCAATTTTGGATTCGCTATGCAATTGGGGAGAACTACATATCCTTAAAGAATACGGGAGCCTGTCCTCCATGCTGGAACGAAGTATATTAAACAATATCCCTGATGAGGAAGAAACGACCTCAGGTGAGACAGCTCTATCCTGACCCCCAGGACTCTTTTAGCGAAACGTAGGTTCACAAAATTATCGAAAATATGAATGAATCGCCCAGATAAAAAAACGCCCCCATTGTATCTCTACATGGCGGCGTTTTTCTATTTCTTCTATACCCTCGTTTTGAAGAGCAAATACACAAAGTACGGAACCCCAATAATTGAAATAACAATCCCTACTGGTAGCTCTGCTGGGGCGAATACCGTTTTACCGATTAAATCACCGACAACCACCATAGCCATTCCTACGAGTCCGGATACGGGAATTACATGACGATGATGAAGTCCGACAAGTCTACGCGCAATATGAGGGGCGATCAGTCCCACGAAACCTACGCTTCCAGATACGGCTACACAGGCGCTGACAATCCCAACGCTATATAACAGTAGCAAAATGCGCTCCCGATTTACTGAGACCCCTGCTCCCATTGCACTTCCTTCCTCAAGCTGCATCACATCCAAAATGAGTGACTTTCGCCAGATAAGCGGGATTAAGATGAAAAGCCAAGGCAGCATGGCGCAAATAAATTGCCAGTTGGCATTGTAGATACTCCCCGCCAGCCAGACCGTAGCCATCTCGAAATCCTTTGCATTCATTTTCAGGGATATAAATAGGGTAATGGCCCCGAACCCCGAGGATACAGCGATCCCCACCAATATCAATCGTTGGGAATCCAGCTTTCCACGCTCCAGGGCAAACACGAAAATTAGTGCAGCGGCAGCAAGGCCCCCTACTAGACCAAACAAAGGCATCGCCATAATAGAGAAGAAGCTCGCTCCTGCAATCGTACCCTGAAAAAGGGACATAAAAAGTACAACCGCTGTACCTGCACCAGCATTGATGCCAAGCATGCCGGGATCTGCTAGAGGATTGCGTACGATGCCCTGAATGACTGCACCCGCGACGCCAAGACCAAGACCCAGCAGTAGTGCAATGACGATCCGCGGCAAGCGAAAATCAAAAATAACAAGATTGTGTTCCCGCGTTGAATCCATTCCCAAAAGTGTCTTGACTACATCAGCCACCGTCATATCAAATGTACCGTTCGTTATACTGATATAAGAAGCCAGCAGGATAATCGCCGATGTAACAAGAAATACGACTCCTCTTTTTCTTCGACTCGTATTATACATTTGCCTTTCCCCCTCTGGTTTTGATCAGATACAGGAAGAAAGGAACTCCGAACAGAGCGGTGATGACACCGATAGGCGTCTCGAAAGGTGCGTTTACGAACCGGCTCAGTACATCACACCAAGCGAGAAAAAGTCCGCCAAGAATACCCGAGCAAGGAATGACACATTTGTAATCCATACCTACGAAAAAACGCGTAATGTGTGGAATTAAAAGTCCGACAAACGCAATTTTTCCGGCAAGTGCCACTGAAATCCCGGTTAGAATGACGACGCTGAGAATAGATAATCCTTTTACCCATTTGGTACGCTGCCCTAGACCAGTAGCCATCTCATCGCCTAAGGATAAAATTGTAATTGATTTGGATAAACCAATGGCTAGTAGAAGTCCAACAATAGCAAATGGGATGATGAGTTTTATTAGCTCCGGGTCCATCTGATGTAATCGTGCGTTATACCAGAAGCTTATATTTTGGGATACCTGAAAATAAGTCGCTGCCGCTTCAGATAAACCGCTCAAAAAGGTACCAATAATTGTCCCCAGAATAGCGAGGCGTACCGGGGTCATTCCTCTTGGCAACAACCAAGCAAGTGAAAAGACAATCCCAGCCCCAAGCGCTGACCCAAGTAAAGAATACGCAATGTAACCTAGGGACGATGTACCCGGCAACAATATCATACAGAAGGTAATGACGAAAACAGAACCGTCGGATACCCCCATAATCGAGGGAGAAGCCAAGTAATTTCGTGTCATTCCCTGCATCAACGCACCTGAGATAGCAAGAAATGCCCCAATAAGCAGAGCCCCCACGACTCTTGGAAGCCGTGAGGTCATAATAATCTGATGATCTATACTGTCTGCGTCAAAGTGAAATATGGCATTCCACACTTCTGCAGCTTCAATATTTTTCGCTCCATAATGAATGGAGAATAGAATAGTCAGGACGACAAGAAACGGAGCAGTTACAAAAATAAGTGCCGGGTGAATTTTTCCTTTAGGTATCATCGCTGCTACGGTCGCCGTGATCTACTTCGACAGTTGTTCTACAGCAGCTTTAAGGAAGTTTGTACGGCTCCATGCCGGTCCACCCTCAGATAGTGGATCCACGACATTAATAAATACATGGCCATCTTTAAATGCAGTCGTCTTCTGGATAATTGGATTATTCTTTATATCATCCAGTGCAGCTGGCTTGTCTGCGTTTTCCAGCTCTTCAAACTGGATAAAGACATAATCGGGGTTAATTTCTGCGAATTGCTCCACAGATACCAGCTCCTGTGCTTTTGCTGCGTTCACTTCAGCAGGAGGCGTGAGGCCCAAATCTTCATACAAAACCGGGTTTACAAATACATTGGCAGGGTAAATGTACATCTCGCCACCGCGAATACGAATAGCGGTTACTTCTTTATCCTTAAGCGTATCCCCTAATTTCGCTTTGGCAGCCTCTGCTTCTGCCTGATAATCTTCAATAATTTGTTTAGCCATGTCTTGCTTACCTGTTAGTTCCGCCATCAAATTAAGATTGGCCTCCCAGTCCGAAGCAATATGAGACACTTGAATCAAAGGTGCAATCTTCTTCAGCTGTTCAACCACTTCTGGTTTGAATTTCGTTGTACCAAGGATCACATCCGGTTTAAGGGAAAGGATCGTCTCGAAGTTAGGTTCTATTTTTTCTCCAATAGACTGTGCTTGATCTGTAATTGCTGTGAAACGTTCTGGAAATTCGCCGCCCACACTAATAGCTCCTGCCGGATGTACATCAAGGACGAGCGCATCTTCCATCGCTTCCATTGCACCTGTGATGACGATTTTCTCAACATTCGCAGGGACGGTGTATTCTTGATCTAGATATGTAATCGTACGCGTTCCGCTATCAGTACCCTCTGTATTTGTATCCTCAGCAGCTGGTTCTGACGTAGCTGGCGTTTGCTCTGTAGTGTTTGTACCTGTAGCCTCTTTCTCTCCGCTGCCATTTCCGCATGCAGCAAGCATCACAAGTAGGAGGACTAACATCCCGATTAAAGCCGTTTTCTTCATTTCATGAACCCCTCTCAGATCTTTCTAATAATTGATAATGATTATCATTATTGAATAATACTGGAGAAAAGACATGTAAGCCATGGATACATTCCTGTCCACCCTGTACAATTTACGGATCGACTTACAATAGACGAATTTAATCAGAGCCCATTTTATATGCCGAAGGAGAAATTCCCATCATCTTCTTAAATTTCCGACTAAAATAAAATTCATCAGGATAACCCACGAGATGTGCAATCTCCCTCATTTTCAGCTCCGGATCCATCATCAATCGTTTGGCATGTTCCATCCTTACTTTTGCTATGTATTCTGTTACACTGACTGCATATTGCTTCTTGAACAGTTCACTGTAGTATTTCAAACTTAGTCCTGCCATTCGGCAAAGTCTGTCCAGTGTTAAACTTTCATTGTAATGCTGGTCAATGTAATCTTTAGTCTGCTGCAAAGCAGAGTCGGTATCCGCAGGTGCCTGAGTATTGCTTTTGGCCATCCAGTACAGTGCTTCTTGAAAAAGGATTTGACTGCGGTATTTTCCCAGTCCTTCGCCACTGTGCCAATGCCTATGAATGGAGTCACATATATCGGTAAACCAGTTGATTTTATGATGTGACAAATCTATCAAATGTTTAACGGGCGGTACATCGGATACGAAAAGCTCATGCTCCCTGTCATCTTGTTGATATACATCATAAGCAATCACAGTAAGGGTCATATCGTTACCGTCAGTACAGTCCATTTCTAGCTTCTCCTCATTCATACAGGAGTAGATACATGCCTCCTTCACCTGAAGAGAACATTCTCTCCATGTTAGGCATCCCTGCCCTTGGACGACTAGCAGCAAATGAGAAGATGTATAATTCATATCGGAAGGCTGCCACTTTTTATTTGTCTTGATCTTAAGTACCTCCTTCAGTTTTACAACAGAGGAGTCCAAGAGCTGTCTATCTCGATCCCTACTGATTCTTGAGGTTGTTATCTCATACATAGAAATTAATCACCGCCTTAATAATGATAATGATTATCAATATCATATAAGCAAAGTGTATCATACTTTCCTGCCCAGTAGTCAATTTATTTCCATTTTTCGAATGAACCCTGATCACCGGAATACTGAAAAACGAAAAAAAAGCCTGGCTGCACAACAGTTATTTCGCTGATGTATGCCTGACTTTTTTCTGATATTAGAAATGGATTAGATCACGGATCAAACGGATAAACCTGCCCACTCGTTATAACGCAGGGCTCTGTTGATTAATACAGGGACAATGGACATATGATTCTCTGCCTCAAAAGCTTTATAATCCACATGAACACCAAACCGGTCAAGTGCACTTAGCCTGTCAGCTTGCTCTTCTGCATTTCTGACCATTGGTATCTTCACGTTACCTTCCAGTTCCCCTACAGCAATCAGCACTCGAATATTCAGGTCATGCTTCCCTGCATGAAGCTCCTCAAGCCATTTCTGTTCCTGCTGGCGTAAGTACCACTCATTCCAATGTATAGATGGACTACCAGCGATGTAGGTGTGAAAAGAATGGGATCTTGCAAAAAGCATTTGCAGCACAAAAAGTCCACCAAGTGAGTGCCCGACAATCATCTGCTTGCTTACGTCAACCTGATATAGGCTCTCTATCTTAGGCTTAAGCTGATCTTCAACGAATGACATAAAATCAAGCGCCCCTCCTTGCTCAGGAAGAGGTCTTCCAAACGGGAACTCAGGCAAATCTTTTTCCGGTGCAGGCATCGTAAAATCATAGTGACGTTTGGGTGGAAAAGGAGCTTCCATATCATAACCAATACCCACTACAATCGCAGGCACGACTCCCGTTTTATCCGGACGGAGGGACTGAATACGGACCATCTCGGCTGTTAATGCAAAGGTGCTATTTCCATCTAGCATATATATGATAGGGAATCCGGAAGCAGGTGCTTTTCCCGGCGGATGATACGTATGAATTCGATATTCTTGCCCGTTGATGTTTGATGTAATCGACCATTCATCTGTTCTTGCTAAAGTCATTGGTCTGAGTGAAGATGTATTTTCCAAATTTCTCTCCCCTTTTTGGCACCAGACTTGCTTTGTTTTCCGCATTATAGTGCACAAACGAGCCGGAGGGACATGGACGTTTTCCGGAAAAATTAGAGCGGAGAGGATAAAAAAAGAACCCCACCGATGATTCGGAAGGGTTCAGATTGTTACGATATACATACTACCGTAGTAAGTAGAGACTAGTCACGCTGAGCCACATACCAGCCATCTTCTACCGTAATACTGGCTCCAAGCGCATCAGCAATAGAACGCAGCGGAACGTAAACGGTACCCTGATCTGTATACGGTGCTTGTGGCAATGTAACTTCCTTACCATTTACCGTGGCTTTTTTCGAACCTAGTGTATAGGTTGATTTCTCGAGTGTAAGATCATTGATAACTGTAATTTGTTTGGAGCCTTTCGCCCACTTCACTTCAGCATCAAATTGTTCAGCAAAGTAACGTAAAGGAACAAAAGCTGTACCTTTTACATTAACCGCTCCATACACCGGATCTTTGGATTCTAGGTATAGATAAGAACTGGTCATTCCAGATTGCAGTAGCAGATCATATACTGGTTTCGCGCCCTCAAAGTTACGAAGCCAATCACCTGTTGTCACATCGCCGTATAGTGGATCAAGGTAACCTTTAGAAAGATCAACTTTATCGGCCGCTACTTTTCCGTTATAATTCCATGCTTCACTTTCACTAACAACGTTCACCTGAGAAACAGGGATATCCTCGGAAGTCGGTAGTGCTACGGTCAGATCTGCTCTTGTCTTACGTGCGTTCAGATCCTTATCAAAGTAATAATCTACAACAAGATTACTTTTATCGCTAAAGACCGTTTTTAGCTCTGGTGTTTCTTTGAGCATCTTCTCGATCTCGGCATCGATGGTTTTTACGTACTCATCAAGGAATCCCTTGATGATGCCATAATAAGTAGAAACAGCTTCTTCCTTAGTAGCTGGCAGCATTCCATCAGCTACTCCTTCCATTCCTTCCATCTCTTCCATCGAGGAGATAAGAACCTCTGCTACCTCATAAAATTCACCAATGAGTTGCTTCAGGTCATTCTCGTCCTGTGCAATGCTGCTTAGGAAAGGACGAACCATTTTCAACACTTCAGCACCACTGATCTCTGCGTGAAGCTTTGTAAGGTTCAGCTTCTCTCCATTTACGGTTTCTTCTGATTGACCCACCGAGATTTTATCTGGGTTTGGAAGATGCTTAACGACAAAGCTAGCCAGATTCCATACCGTGTCTTCTACTAGCTTATTATATTCCGTCATATCTGGCATTGCCGGATCCTGAGCTGTTGAGATATAAATCGGCTGTTTTGCTCCTTCTACGTGAAGAGCAACCCCTTCTTCATCAAGGCTTAAAAGGAAAGGAATCGTTGCACTCTGATAATGAACGGAACCTTTGATGGAAGCATTGTTCATATCTTCTGCTTTAGCGCTATCAATATATAGTGAAAATGAATTAATGAGATCGATCATAGCCTGATCTTCTTCCGTCGCATTTGCGGACGGTGTAACCTTTACCTGTAAAGATTGTTTAGACTCACTGGATTGATTTAGACGATCTTTGCTACCAAGCAAGGCCGCGTTAATATCCAGTCCTCCCACTGCCTGACACCCGGTAAGAATAACTAACAAAAGAGCTAATGGTGCAGCAAACCATTTCAACTGTTTACGAATTCGAATCATATTCTCCTCCTTGATCATGTTCTTTCATTTTACATCCAAATCTTATCTTACATAGAAAGGTAATATCTGTAAACCACTTTATGGAATTCCTTTTCAACCCACGTTTGTACATCTAAGGCAGGATGAGCCCCCAGTTGTTGAACATGAGCGAAAAACCTGTGTAAATATACACATACCACTAATAAATACGAATAAAGAATTCTCTTTTCCCTCACTTAGAAACTAGCAATACACATCGAAACGAACAGCATTTCATTACCGAATAAAATTAATAATTAATATCGTTAAGCTTGTGGTTATATACGACTTCCATGCATACAACATAACCCCCATCAATAGACAGGGGTTATGTATTTTTTATTTATTTCCGAAGATCAGCGTTGTTTTGGAACTATTCACATAGCCAACCTTGGTTCCTAGCTGTTCAGACACAAATCTTACGGGGACGGAAGTGACCCCATTTTTCAGCTTGAGTGGTGCATCGAAAAGTAGGGTCTTCCCGTTAACCTTCACTTGTCTATTACCTACTGTCCAATTCAATGTTGTACCACTCTTCTCAATCGTTACTTCTTTGTTCGTTTGATTCCACTTTACCTGAGCTCCCAGCTGTTCTGATACAAAACGAAGGGGTACATAAGTGCGTCCTTTCTCAATAAAAGGAGCGACTCCGAGCGAATACGATTTGTTTCCGACATACGCTGTTTTGGAACCATTCACGAGGCGCTGATATTTGCCTTGCGGTGTTACATCTTCAGGATTAGCGCTAAGTTCAGTAAACAATCGCCATGTATTCGTCCCATAGGTTAAATCTAGATAATTATCTTTCACGTTAAGACCGTAATAAGGAGGTTCTCCTGATGACCCTTGCGGAAAATAAGTAAACTGATGATTCTGAATCGGCCCCAAATCCCACACCAGATTACTTGATAGATTCAAATCCTTAATTCCTTTCATCTGTTGCAAGGGAGTAAGATCCGCAATTTGATTCTTCGAAACATCCAGATGATTCAGTGATTTCAAATTTGTCAGTGGATACAAGTCGGAAATCTGATTATCTGAAACATTCAGATAAGTCAGCTGCTGTAAATCACGAATTGCAGTAAGTCCGTTCAGTTTACTACCGGACACGTCTAATATCTGGAGCTTTGTAAGATGACTCATGTTATGTATGATATTTGCATTCGTAAATGGATTGTATCCCATTTTAAGACTTACAATCTCTTTAGGAAGTTCATTTATGTACGAAGCATCTGTAATTTGATTACGATTGAGATCCAGTAGTCTCAGCTTCGGGAGCCCTGTTAGTACGGATATGTCTTTGATCTGATTAGAAGCGGCGTGCAGCTCCTGTAAGGCAAATGCATCCGATAAAGGATCTAAACTTTCAATTTCATTGAAATTGATATCCAGAGTACGAAGTGATTCTGCACCGGATAAACCTTCAAGACTCGTGACCTGGTTACCACCGGCATACAGTGTGTGTAGTCGAGGGAAATTTGCAGCGATGGCCAGTGATGTAATTGCGTTATTGCTTAAAATAAGTCGGCCCATTTCCGTATTTTTCTGAAGCGGGTCAATGGAACTTACGTAGTTGTTCGTTATATCTACTTCACGAAGCGTTGTAATATCCTGAAGAGGAGATAAGTCCTCCACCTGGTTATATGGAATTCGTAAATGCGTGAGATGATCTGCATACTCAAGTCCCTCGAGGCTTCTAATTCCTGAAGAAGGAAGATCGATGACCGTCAGCTTCTCTAAATCACTCTCCGTCAGCTCTTGGTCCTGCGCTTTATTCAGAAGCATCTTCAGACCCGTTTCTAAATATGGATCCTCTATTAATCCTTCATGTGCAGCATAAACATAGGACCCTTGTCCGCCCCAGCCCACTGCAAGTATAAACGTAAGTATGATAGCCAAAGACCTCTTCATTGCCTTTATCCTCCCCTTTTAATCCAAAACTTCCACTTTCTATGTGCATCCAATTTCCGATCTAGGAGACTAATATCGTCATTTTTAAGCCATAATTTAATAATAATGACGCCATCAGTTAACTCTTTGTTTCAAAAAGATCTCTATTCCCTTTACCCAGATACAGCTGAAAGGAATATGCTTATGAAAAACGTAACCAAAAACCTAATTTACATGAGTACCGCTTTTCTGCTGCTAGCCCTATTGCTCCTTCCTGTGATGAGCCCTTTATTACATAAGACGCAGAAGATCCCTAAAGAAGTTTTCGCCTCTACGGTCACAGATCCAGTAGAAAAAAAGGATTCAAAAGCCGTTAAGCACTTTAATCTATATGCAACTGATGGCACCCTGACCCTGCCGGATGGAACTTCGGTTTATGTGTGGGGTTATAGTGAAAAAAATGAGAAAGGCTCGGCTACCTATCCTGCTCCTGTCTTAACCGTAAATGAAGGAGATCAGGTAGAAGTTACCTTCACCAATCTTGGCACTGCCAAAAAAGGAATTAAGCGTGTTGCTCATACCATTCACTTTCATGGTCTGGATACAAATCAAGCAAATGATGGAGTACCTCACACCTCCAAAGATCTGCTGGTGGGTGATCAGTATACCTATCAATTTGTAGCCAAACATGCTGGAACCTACTTCTATCACTGTCACGTTGATACGGTAGAACATTTGCAGATGGGGATGACAGGTGCGTTCATCGTAAAAGCTAAAGATGGGGTAAATACAGCTTGGACCGGCGGTCCCGCTTATAACAAAGAATATACCTTTATGCTAAATGAAATTGATCCAGTCTGGCACAAAGCCGTGGAAGAAGGCAAAAAATACGATCGCACAAGCTTTCATCCCACGTACTTTACCATGAATGGCAAAGCCTATCCTGATACAGAAACAGATCCAACGACTATGATTGAAGGGAAACTTGGAGAGAAGGTCCTTGTTCGCCTAATCAATACCGGATATCAACCTCACTCCATGCACCTGCATGGATACCATTTTGAAGTCATTGCTTCAGATGGAAGACCACTAGCTTCAGCGCTAGTCAAAGACACGGTCAACATTGGACCCGGGGAACGGTACGATCTGCTGATTACTTTTGATCAAGATGGTACTTATCCATTCCACAGTCACTACATCGTAGATAATACGAATAATGGAGCCTATCCAGGCGGAATGCATACCATGGTTCAAGTCACTGAGGAAGGAAAAGAAAACTCCGATGGAACAAGGCACCATCATAATGTAAGTTCAGTAGGTAGCGCCGATCTAGCTACTAACCAGATCAGCCCTGAAGAGTCTTCCCAGATACCTGTCCCGGATGAGATTAGGGAGGGAACTACCGTTGTTATAAGCCACATGAGTTACTCTGTAAAAGAGTTAAAAGTCAAACAAGGATCGACAGTAACCTGGATTAACAAAGACCCTATCTTTCACACGGTCACGTCTATCGACGATAAATTTGATTCTCGTCATATCGAGCCCGGCAAAATGTTTACTTACACATTTAACGAAAAAGGAACTTTCCCCTATTACTGTGCCACGCATCCTAGTATGGAAGCAAGTGTAATTGTGGAATAACAAAAAAATCGTCTGCTCACGGGGAGTCAAGAGCAGGCGATTTGTTATATGATCTTACTTATTTTGCTTCGCGCAGGACAAGATCCTTCATGGAATCACCCAGCTTTTCTGAGAAATCGGAGATTTTCTTCGACTGCAGATGATCTTCCATCTTCTTCTCTGCTTCGTTCATCTCTTGTTGGATCAAACAAAGCGGACTTGCTTCCCCATGCTCAAATTCGCATTGAAACAAGGAAGCTGTTCCTTCCACAGCATGAATGACGTCCAGAAAAGAGACTTCCTTTCCACTCTTGGAAAGCTTGTATCCTCCATGAACTCCGGGAGTGGAAACAATAATTCCTGCTTTAACAAGCCGAGTAAGAATCTTCGATAGGTAGGTCGGTGACACCTGAAGCATGTCAGCTAGCGGCTTTACGCCGATTACTTTTCCAGCAGGAACTAGCGCTATATACATCATCGTATGCAAGGCATAATTAGTTGCTTTCGTAAATTTCATAGGACCACCTTAATTACAGATCTGATTTGTCTAGATTATAAACCTTCTCTATGGATGAGACAAGTTACAACGCCTGATATCAAACGATAAAATCTATTTATAGATAAAAAAACGACCGATTATCTCGGTCGTCCGTTTCTTACTTTTCCGTTCCTGTTTCGAATAGATCCGGCTCATCATCACGAATGGCCTTATCTTCTTCATTCTCATTCGGATCCATATTCATCATAAGCTTAAGCATATCGCAGCCCCTCTTTTCACAATATATTCTAGATATTTTCCTTCTATTTATATAACCGTGAATCCGCATTACTTAAACAAAGGAGCTTCATGCTCATTTAATGCTCTTTCGTTAAAGTAATGCTGCTATCGATTTATGTAACTAGATTTTTGAGTTACACTTGCCATAACAGTTCAACTTGTCAGAAAGTGTGGTGGTTATCCATTGTTTACAATTATGCTTATTGAAGACGATGTAACCTTGTTTGGAGAAATCAAGGAACGTCTTGCCCAGTGGTCGTATAACGTATATGGAGTTCAAGCCTTTGACCAGGTATTTCAGGAGTTTACAACCGTAAAACCGGACCTTGTCATAATCGATATTCAGCTGCCGAAATTTGATGGCTTTCACTGGTGCCGGATGATCCGGGCTCATTCCAATGTGCCGATTATTTTTCTATCCTCTAGGGATCATCCAACCGATATGGTCATGTCCATGCAGCTGGGAGCCGACGATTTTGTGCAGAAACCTTTTCACTTCGATGTTCTCATTGCCAAAATACAGGCTACCTTGCGCCGGGTTTACAACTATAATACAGAGCGAATTGAACTGCGGACCTGGCGAGGAGCAACCGTAGAGTACGTCAAAAACACGGTTTCAAGTAAGCAAGGAACCATCGACCTGACTAAAAACGAAATGTTTATTCTAAAAATACTAACCGAGCATAAAAACCAAATTGTTAGCAGAGAAGAACTGATCAAAAATTTGTGGGATCACGAGCATTTTGTCAGCGATAATACGCTAACCGTGAATGTAAATCGGTTACGCAAGAAGCTTGAAACGATTGGACTCGATACTTATATTGAAACCAAAGTGGGACAAGGCTATATGGCAACGGAAGAGGCTTCCCCATGATCTGGACTTATATCAAAGAACGAAGAACTTGGCTGTTGCTCTTGCTGGCAGTGCAGCTGCTTATTCTGTTCATTTCCTATATCGATAATACGATTCCATTTATGTCGATGCTGTACATTGTTCTCTTACTCTCTATTCTATGTATCGTCTTTGTCATACTGAGGTACACTAAAGAAACTAAGTTCTATGCAAATCTAGAGAATTGGGATCATACGTATGATTTGGCCGAGCTAAAAGATGCGGATAGCCCGTTTGAACAGCTTGTTCTTCATGCGGTTACCTTGCAGACAGAACGTTATAAACGGGAGAACTCCCATAATTTTATGTTGCTTGAACAAGAAAAAGACGAGCTTCTGTCCTGGATTCATGAGGTGAAAACACCACTGACTGCAATGCAGCTCATGATTGACCGTCTTCCAGATGAGACATTACAGAGACAGCTTATGTATGAATGGCTGCGAATTCACCATCTTCTCGATCAACAACTTCACCAGAAGCGAATTCCTTTTATTCAAAACGATTTGTATATTGAAGTTTCCAAACTGGAGCCGATTATCTATCAGGAAATTCGTGCGCTCAAATCATGGTGTATTCAAAAAGGGATCGGATTTGATGTTTCTCTTCAGGCATCCGAAGTACTTACCGATGCCAAATGGCTTGGCTTTATTCTCAGGCAGTTGATTACAAATGCAGTAAAATACAGCGCATCTTCCGATATTATTATTGAAAGCACTCGCTCGGACGATGATCATGTGGTACTGACGATTCAAGATACAGGGAGAGGAATTGATCCGAAAGATCTGCCCCGTATTTATGAGAGAGGATTTACTTCAACTACGTATCATCAAGACGGTGCTTCCACAGGAATGGGCTTATATTTGGTTAAACAAGTAGCCGATTCACTCTTCATTCGTATCGATGTAACCTCTGTGCTTGGAGAAGGTACAACCTTTACTTTGACCTTTCCACGAAAAAATGAATTTGTACGTATAACGAGCATGTGACAACATCGTCACATGCTTTTCTATATTGTTCGCCAAATCGAAGGAAAGAACCCTCCGCTTTTATTATGATAGGTACATAACAAAGGAGTGATTGAATTGATAATTCTACAAGCTAATAAAATTCATAAAACATACGGGAATAAATTCAACAAACAAGAAGTCCTTAAAGGCATCGACCTTCGGGTGAATAAAGGAGAATTCGTGAGCATTATGGGTGCTTCCGGATCGGGGAAAACTACGCTCTTAAACGTCCTTTCTTCCATTGACCGTGTTAGTCAAGGAACCATTGAAATCGAAGGGAAAGAATTTACGGGGATGAAAGAGAAGCAGCTTGCTGAGTTTCGTAAACATCACCTTGGCTTTATTTTTCAGGAATATAACTTACTGGACACATTGACGGTACGTGAAAATGTACTGCTTCCGCTATCCATCAAAAAAGTATCCAAAAAAGAAGCGAATGAAAAATTCAAAGAAATTGCTACAGAACTCGGAATTTACGAGCTCATGGACAAATACCCAGGCGAAATTTCAGGCGGTCAAAAGCAGCGTACATCGGCAGCGCGTGCCTTTGTACATGATCCGAGCATTATTTTTGCAGATGAGCCAACGGGTGCCCTTGATTCCAAATCAGCTTCTGATCTGCTCAATAAACTTAGCGATATGAATGAAAAACTTCAATCGACTATCGTCATGGTTACGCATGATCCGGTAGCCGCGAGCTATTGCAGCCGAGTCATTTTTATTAAGGACGGTCAAATTTATACCGAGCTTAATAAAGGGGAAGAATCTAGACAAGCCTTCTTTAATGACATCATCAAAACACAAGGCGTGCTAGGCGGTGTTCAAGAGTGAATCTTAACTACCTGATCTTTCGCAATCTGAAAAAAAACATTAAAAATTATTATCTTTATGTATTTGCTCTTATCTTCAGCGTGGCGCTGTATTTTTCTTTTGTGACACTTCAGTACGATCCAGCGCTGGATGAGGCAGCTGGCTCCATTAAAGGAGGGGCAGCCATCGGTGCTGCATCTGTTCTGCTTGTGGCCATTGTCGCTACCTTCCTGCTGTATGCAAACACAATCTTTATTAAACGTCGCAGCAAGGAAATCGGACTGTTTCAGCTGATTGGACTTACGAAAGGAAAAATATTTCAAATTTTAAGCGCAGAAAATCTAATTCTTTATTTTGGCTCGATGATTGTCGGAATTGCATCTGGATTCGCTGCCTCCCGGCTCGTGCTCATGATCCTATTTAAAATTACCGGGGTGCAGGCTATCGCGAGTTTGCGTTTCTCTACAGAAGCGCTGATCCAAACGGTTATTGTCTTTGTCGCGATCTATGCGCTCATCATGATCATGAACTATACGTTTATTAAACGCCAAAGCATCCTTTCGCTGTTCCGTGTCACCTCTTCTACGCAGCAGCGTGTTCAGAAGATGTCCTGGTGGGAAATTATCATGGGCCTGCTTGGTCTAATCCTCATTCTGCTTGGCTACTATGTATCTACATTGCTATTTAGCGGCACATTTTCTGAAATGAACATGCTCATGTTGATGATGATTTTTATCCTTGGCTCCGTTATTGTGGGGACCTATTTGTTCTACAAAGGATCTGTCAGCTTTATTTTTAATGCAATACGTAAAAACCGCAAAGGTTATTTGTCTATTAATGAAGTACTTTCTCTGTCGTCCATTATGTTCCGGATGAAGTCCAATGCACTGCTTCTAACCATTATTACAACCGTATCGGCGCTTGCCATTGGATTGTTGTCGCTTAGTTATATCTCTTATTATTCGGCGGGTACAGTAGCGAAGCAGAGTGTCCCGAATGATTTTAGTTTTGCAAAAGTGGAAGTGAAAGACGCTTTCATTGCAGAACTGAATAGCAACCAAATTGCTTATAAAGAAATTTACAGAGAACCGATTATGATAGACATGGATATTTCTCAAGTTATCCTTAATAAAGGTTCAATAGCTATCGGTATGAATGATAAGTTTACAACACCAATGATCTCGGAGACACAAGCAGGCATTAAAGACCTTGAACCAGGGGAAGTTCTGTTTACAGGATATACCGGGGCAATAAGCTCTTTTATGCCGCTCAAAGAAACAGGAGAGGTTAAGCTCCTTGGTACGAACAAGTCTTTACCACTGCATCTTGTAGGAATTGAGAAGGAAACCCTCCTAAGTTCATTTTACAGTGGCGTGATACCCGTTGCTGTTGTAGATGATACGGTATATGAAGATTTCCGCGAGGAGTTTAACCCTGACTATCAAGATGAGTATAGATCTACCTACTACGGAATTGATATAACAGACCGCTCTGAGGTTTCTGTAGCAAATGACATCTTCCGTGAACAAGGTTTGGAAATCCCGAACTACTCTCAATTGGATATGAGACTCACGCAACAAGAAAATATCGGTCTCATCATGTTTATCGTCGGATTTTTAGGGCTTACTTTCCTGATTACTTCGGGATGTATTCTGTACTTTAAACAGATGGATGAGAGTGAAGAAGAAAGATCCAATTACACCATTTTACGAAAGCTCGGATTTACGCAAGGAAACCTGCTTCGCGGAATTCAGTTCAAGCAGTTGTTCAATTTTGGTATCCCTCTTGTCGTGGGACTTTGTCACAGCTACTTTGCCGTCAAATCGGGCTGGTTCTTCTTTGGAACAGAACTTCTCACTCCAATGATTATGGTTATGATCGTATATACAGGACTTTATTCCATCTTCGGCATTCTGTCCGTACTTTATTACAAGAAAGTGATTAAGGAGTCTCTATAATGAATTCTTCAACAACGCAGGCTAACCGAATCTCCGTGATTGATGCGCTTCGGGGCTTTGCCCTCATTGGGATTCTGTTTGTAAATATTATAAGTATTATAAATGCCATCTTCCCGGAACCTGCTTCCGGGGAGTGGTATTTATATCGTTTTTTCAATTACACGATAGAACAGCGTTTTTTTCTGATTTTCTCCATGCTGTTTGGTACAGGATTCTATATCTTTATCTCTCGTGCTGAGAAAAGAGGGGATAACGCAACCCGTCTCTTCATTCGAAGATTACTTGTACTGCTCGTTTTCGGGATTGTCCATTTTATGTTTCAGCCCGGCGAAGCGCTTAGTATTTATGCTGTCATCGGATTTGCCTTGATTCCGTTCTATCAAAGAAAACCGGGTACGATTTTCCTTGCTTGTCTCTTGGCGCTGCTGCTCGGTATTTTCTTTGTAGAGTACTTCAACGTGCTCTCCATGATGCTGCTTGGCTTATTTATGGGGAAAATCCAGTTCTTCAGCCGGCTGGATCATTTCGAAAATCGAATTAAAATCGTGATGTGGATCGCCTTATTCCTGACACCGATTGCCCTATATATTCAATATATATCACTGCCAACTTCATGGTACGGAGCAGGTGCAGGAATAGGCGGGGTCGTCATGGCTACCTTATACGTGTGCGTTTTTCTACGATTCTACAAGTCTGCAACAGGTCGTAAATACCTGCGCCCTCTTGAATATTACGGAAGAATGGCACTGACTAATTATTTGGGCCAAACGGCTATTATTGTTATTGCTATGAAACTGTTTGATCTTCAGGGGAACATAGGGTTGTTCCAAACAACACTGATGTCCATTGGCATCATCGTTGTACAAATTCCTTTAAGTATGTTGTGGTTGACGTTTTTCCGCATGGGCCCGCTGGAGTGGATCTGGCGTGTCGCCACCTATGGAAAGTATGTTAACATTCGTAAATAAGATGGATTCAAAAAGCCGCAAGTCCATTCATTCATGGATTTGCGGCTTTTTTTAATTCGTTCATTCCTGATCTCTTAATTCAATACGGTAAGTTCATGATCCTGTACTTTACCTTTTTCTTTTCGCCCGACAATCAGATAATACAAGAAAAGTGCAACTACAAGGAGAATGCCCATCGCGATATACATTCCTCTATATCCGATAGATGGAGCCAAAAATCCAAGTAAGAACGGTCCGACACCGATGCCCACATCTACACAAATATAGAAAGTGGAGGTAGCAAGCCCCATCCGGTGAACTGGTGATTTTTTGACCGCCAGCGCCTGAGCACTGGACTGCGTTGTTCCGTATCCAAGCCCAACGAAGACGGCTGATATCAGCAACATGAATCCCGAGTGAACCTGACTTAGCAGGAAGATCCCAATAGCAAAGGAAATAATTGCCGGATACATAACAAAGTTAACGCCATACTTATCAAACCATTTTCCTGTAAAAGGTCTCGTCAAGATGACGACGATTGCATACACAATAAAGAAGAAACTGGCCACTTCGGTCAGGCTGATCTTCTCCGCATAAAGCGTGAGATAAGACAGAATACTGGAGTAAGCAAACCCCATAAAGAAGCTAACAATTGAAATTGGCACTGCTTTCGGCTCGATAAAATTGGACAGTTTTAAGCCTTTCAGATCGCCCTTCTGCTCTGCAGTTAAAGTAAGCTGAGGAACCTTCATGAAAAAGGCAGCGAGCAAAGAAAGCACACCGAGTACGGCGCATAATACAAAATTCCCGGTTACGGAAACATTACCGCTAATCATCAGTCCCAAGAAGGGGCCGATAGCCGATGCGATAATAATACTCACCCCATAATAGCCGGTTCCTTCTCCTCTTCTGCTATGCGGAATAAGACTAGCGGATATGGTACCTGTAGCTGTCGAAGCTAAAGCAAAAGCCATACCATGCAGAAAACGAACAACAAGCAGCGCAGCCATACTATTGATAACAAAATAGAGCAGGCCTAGGAGGGCAAAGAAAATAAGTCCTGTAAATAACATACGTTTACGTCCTACGCGTTCAATCAAACTTCCGCCCGCCAGACGACCAATCAGGGCGCCGATAACAAAGATGCTCGATCCTAGAGCTGCCAAGCTTTCGGATACATGGAATTCTTTAATCGCGTAAGAGGGGATGACGACGACAAGTAAATAAAAGCAAAGAAACAATAAAAAATTCACACCAAAAACGATCAGGAAGTCTTTAGTCCATAATCGCTCTTTTGTATCTGTGGTTTCCATTTAATCACCTTTTTCAATAATGTTGTTTCGGACGAGATCCATTACCTGGATAACCAAGCTTTGTTCCTCGGCAGAAACGCCCTCCATAATTTTCTTCTCGTACTCATCCAGCAACTTACGGATCTCAGCAGTGACTTCCTTGCCTCTCTCCGAAAGCTGGATTCTCTTCTCCCGCTTGTCACTAACCGGAATTTGCTCCACGTATTCAAGTTTAAGGAGAGTCATAACGGTTCTTGTTATGGTGGGTTTCTCCACATATAGATGTTTAGACAGCTCTACCAAAGAGGTCGATTGGTACATATCAAGATAGTACATGATTGACCACTGAGCGTTATGGAGCTGATAGACTTCAAGCATACGATTCAGTTCACTGACAAAAGGGCGATACAACAAAAAGTATTTATGAAAAAAAGTTCTGTGGGCGTTCATCTCAACCTCCGAAATTTAGTTACTCTAGGTAACTACTTATTAAAGTATAGTGAAACTATTTACATATGTAAAGGTGTTTTTGAAAATGAATTGTAATAGGTTGTCCATTTGCATGTCTTTTCAGTATGAGTTTTCATTAGAGCTTGCAAGATGAATGCCTATATCATTTGTGGGGAAAATAACCGATGTTGAACAAGGTCCGATGAGGACATCGTGCCTTTTTGAAATGTAGCATTGGGCCAATTACTCTCCTCTTCTTTCGTATTTAAACATAGGTCAATTAAGGATTTGGGTAAAAATCTTAGTTTTATATCCCTCACAAATAGAGACTTTGGTCTCACACATCCTAGCATTTATGTATCCATCTAGATAGTTAGAATCATATTTGTCAAATCTTGTACATTACCCATTCAAAACCAAATTTGTTTGTGATAGCATAGCAGTTGTTATTCGGGTCCTGAAGTATGCTTTCTAGTCAAGAAGTAATAAGGAATATATCCCAACAAGGTGAGGTGATGATGAATACGCTTAAGTATTGATCTTCCTCGCCTTTTTTAAAGTTTACATGGAACGTCAAGAAACAACGATTTTACAAAGTTCTAACGTTTTACTCGCACTGTACTTATACTTTCCATCTATAGTAAATAAGTTCACTATTATATTCTTCATAAAAGGGAGAGAAATCTGGAATGCGTAGTCTTCACAAGCAAAAAAGACGAATCAGCCTGCTTCTAGCTGTCGTTCTGTTGATTAGTACCCTCCTGCCCGTTAGCCTTATTTCTACAGCCAACGCAGCTGTTAACAACGACCAGGTTGTCATCAGCCAAGTGTACGGTGGTGGCGGGAACAACGGTGCTACATACACCAATGACTTTATTGAGTTGTACAACCCTACGAGTCAGCCAATTAATTTAACCGGCTGGAAGATACGTTATGCCTCTAAAGCTGGGAATTTCAGCGACAGTAGCTCTACAACTCTAACAGGTAATATTGCACCTCATTCCTATTTTCTTATTGAGCAAGCCAAAGGGACGGGCGGTACTGTAGCTTTACCTAAACCAGATCAATCAGGAACCCTTGCTATGGGTGCTGCCGAAGGAAAAGTGGAGCTCGTAAACGCAGCTTCAGCTTCGGTTGATATTGTAGGTTACGGCCAAGCAACGAATGTGGAAGGAACACCGACGGATGTTTTATCGAGTTCCGCAGCTGCGATTCGTAAAGCTCTGCCAGGCGGACCTACTGACAATCGTGGTCTGGATACGAATAACAATAAAGACGACTTTACTGTGACGAGCCCAGATCCACGCAACAGCTCTTACGTACATCCCGCTAGTGATGTACTCGGACAAGTAACAGCAAGTCCTGCTCCTAATGCTTGGCAACCAGGGACACAGATTTCACTGAACCCGCCAACAGCGTCGGCTTCTGTATATGC
The DNA here is from genome assembly GCF_018310695.1 of Paenibacillus sp. Marseille-Q4541. Classification (GTDB taxonomy): domain Bacteria; phylum Bacillota; class Bacilli; order Paenibacillales; family Paenibacillaceae; genus Paenibacillus. The sequence goes on from NZ_JAGXCY010000013.1 coordinate 89,581, forward strand.
CGATGTATATGGTGCTGACGGAGAAGGTACAGGATATAAACTTGTTACCGAGCCTCTTACTTTAAATGAACCTATTCGAATTGATACTTATGCAGCGCAAGAAGGACTCGCTGACGGCCCTAAGACTTCTTTCCAGTACGATGTTCTGAATCAGACTACGGTAGCAGATGCACGCACCGCAGCCAAATCAGACAATGTATGGACAGAAGGGATTATTACACATATCGAAGGTAGAGAAACTTATATTCAAGATGAAACAGCAGGGATTGTACTCTATGATTACCCGCTAGATGCTGAGCCGGGCGACCAGGTTAATGTAGCTGGGGTTATGGAGATCTATAACAACCTCCAAGAACTTAAACCACATGAGCTTTTGTCTTCCCAAGTAGTTAATCGCGGTGTAGGTGTTCCCTCCCCCCTTTCGATTACGGGAGCGGATCTCTCTACTGTTAATGGAGAGACGTACGAAGCTCGATTGGTCTCGCTAGATAACGTAGAAATTGTATCTGGCACAAAGCCGCAGTTCACTGCCAAACAAGGCGGAGAACAGTTCACGATCTACTCCAACCTTGCCGGACTTCAAGCAGGTAAGACGTACAGCCGGATTATTGGTGTAGTGAAACAATTCGCAAATAATTATCAACTGATTCCATTAAACGAAGCTTCCCTTATCGAGGAACTGTTCTCGGTACAAGCAAGCCCTGCTTCAGGTCCCATCATTCGTGGTAGCTCCGTTACACTATCCAGCCCTACGGAGAATACGGACATCTACTACACACTGGATGGATCTGATCCGACAACATCAAGCACACGTTACAACGCACAAATCCAGATCAACGAAGATGTCACGCTCAAAGCGATTGTTGTTCAAGGATCTGAGACAAGCCGTATTTATGAATTCACTTATACGGCAGTAGACCAACCGCGAATTAGTGATATTCAAGGAGAGTCACACAAGTCTTCTTTTGACGGTCAAAATGTAAAAGATATTGAAGGTGTAGTTACTCAGTATGGCTACAGCTTCTCGAATGGAAGCATCCGAGGCTTCTACATTCAAGATCCTGAGCCAGACAACAACGACAATACATCGGATGCCATTTATGTGTACTCCACAAGTGCAAACCGTCCGGCTATAGGCGATCTCGTATCCGTAACTGGTAAAGTAGCCGAGTATAACGAAGGCAGCACGAGCAACTTGACCACAACGCAGATCGAGCTCCAGTCTTATACCAAGCTAGCTGAGGACCAAGAACTACCCGCACCTATCATTCTCGGTAAAAATGGCCGTGCCATTCCAAATGCGATCATTGATAATGATGAATTAGCGGTGTTCGATCCACAAGAAGACGCTATCGACTTTTACGAGTCCCTTGAAGGGATGCGCGTTCAGCTTGAAAATCCAACGATTATTAGCCCTTACTGGGCAAGTGCAGGAACATATAACATCGCAACCCGTGTTGAAAATAACACAGCCGACGCTATCACTCCTGCAGGTGGTCTTGTTCTGAAAGAAGCATACAATTACAATCCGCAGCGCCTCATCATCGCTTACAGTAATCCAGGTCAAGAAGTCAAAACCGGTGATACGTTTGCATCCGATGTGACAGGCGTCATTGGATATAACAACAGTAACTTCAAAGTCATTCCTGCTCAAGGCGAGCTACCTGCAATTATTAAAGGTAGCTATGAACAAGAAGTAACCACTATTGAGACAGATCCTAACAAACTTCGTGTAGCCTCCTATAACATTGAAAATTTCTATCCAGGTGTAGGAGCGGAGAAAATCAATAAACTTGCGACCTCCTTTGTGGAGAATATGAAGTCACCAGACATCATCAGTTTGGTTGAAGTCCAAGATAACAATGGCGAACAAAATGATGGAACAACCGATGCAATTCAAAGCTACCAAACCCTTATCAATGCGATCAAAAATGTCGGTGGCCCAACTTACGAATACACTGACATCGCTCCTGTTAATAACGCAGATGGTGGTGCACCAGGTGCAAATATTCGTGTAGGTTATCTGTATAATCCAGAACGAGTGACACTATCTGCTAGTGTGAATGCTAAAAAAGGGACTTCCACCGAGGCGGTTTCCTATCATGCAGAAACAGATCAGCTGAGTGTGAATCCAGGCCGAGTGGATCCAACGAACGTAAACTTTAATGCTTCTCGCAAACCACTTGTAGCACAATTCGAGTTCCGCGGCGAAAAGGTAATTATGATTGCGAATCACTTCAATTCGAAGTCAGGAGATCAAGCTCCATTTGGCGCAGTACAGCCTCCTACTTTGACGAGTGAAGTACAGCGTCATGAAATTGCTAAGATCGTGAACAACTTTGTAAAAGGAATCGTCACTGAAAATCCGGATGCGAATATCATTGTGACCGGAGACTTAAATGATTTCCAGTTCACCCCAACAGGTACGATTCTGAAAGGGAACGAGCTTGACAATCTGATCGATACTTTGCCTTTAGGAGAACAGTACACCTACACGTATGATGGTAACTCACAGGTGCTCGACCACATTCTGGTTAGCAAAAACCTGACTGCCTCCTCCGTGGTAGATGTGGTACATCTAAATGCTGATTTCTCTCCAACCAGCGGACGAGTGTCTGATCATGATCCAGTTGTAGCACAAATTAACCTTGGATCAGAACCACCTAGTGAAGAGGACTTTGAAATGACCATTCTTCACACGAACGATACTCATGCAAATCTAGATACTACTAACGCGCCAGACACCATTGCACGACGTGTAGCCGCAATCAAAACAGCCAAAGAAGAGGCGGTTAACCCAATCCTTGTAGATGCTGGCGACGTGTTCTCGGGAACATTATATTTCAATAAATATTTAGGACAAGCCGACCTCGAATTCATGAACCTAGTGAAATATGACGCGATGACGTTTGGTAACCATGAATTTGATAAAGGTTCCGAAGTACTTGATGCTTTCATTAATAATGCCAAGTTCCCATTCATTTCTTCCAACGTGAACTTCTCTGCTGATCCGCTGCTTAACAGCCGATTCAATAATGAAGTGACAACACAGCCTGAGGATGGACAAATCTATCCAGCTGTCATAATGGAAGTAGACGGGGAGCAAGTTGGAATTATTGGTGTAACTACCGAAGATACAGCCAATATCGCTTCTCCTGGAGCTGTAACTTTTGATAATGCTATTCAAAAAGCAAAAGGCGCAGTGGCTATGCTGGAGAACGAAGGAGTCAATAAGATTCTTCTACTCTCTCATCTTGGATATGATCAGGATGTTCAGCTTGCCAAAGAAGTAGAAGGTATTGATGTTATTGTGGGCGGTCACAGCCATACTAAACTCGATAACGCAATCGTAGATCGTACCAACGAAGCGCCAAAATTGATTGTACAGACAGGTGAGAAAGGACAATTCCTTGGCAACCTTAATGTTGTCTTCGATGATCAAGGCGTTCTGAAAGACTGGAATGACAATCTGATCTCCATTGAAGCCAAGAATGCGAATGGCAGCTATGTGATCACACCTGATGAGGAAGCTCTTTCTATTCTAAACACGAAATATAAGCCAGGTGTAACTGCCCTTAAAGAAGAAAAAGTCGGTACGACAGAAGTCCAATTGGACGGGGTTCGTGATAACGTTCGTACCAAAGAAACCAACCTAGGTAACTTTATTGCCGATGGCATGCTGGATGCAGCAAAAGCAGCAGGTACGGGGGCAGTTATCGCTCTTCAAAACGGTGGCGGAATCCGTGCTCCTATCGAAGCAGGCGATGTCACCATGGGTGATGTGATGACCGTACTTCCGTTCAACAATGATCTCGTAACCATTACACTCACAGGTCAAGAGATTAAAGATGCGATGGAAAACGGTGTATCGAAAATTCCTAGTGCAGATGGACGTTTCCCTCATATTGCAGGTATGAAATTCTATTATGACTCGACCAAACCTGTGAACGAGCGCGTACTTCAGATTAAGGTAAAAGGTACTAACGGCTATGAGCCGCTGGATCTGAACAAATCTTATGAAGTAGCAACGAATGCCTTTACCGCTAAAGGAGGAGATTTCTACGCTTCTCTGGAGAAAGCTTATAAGGAAGGCCGAGTGAATCTACTCTATTTGCCTGACTTTGAAGTCTTCTCAAATTACGTAAAAAAAATTGGGAACATTACGGCAGAAACTTCTGCAGTAGAAGGAAGAATTATTGATCTTAAAGGAGCTCCGCTTCCAGAGGAAGAGGTTACTCCTGAACCAGGAACACCGGAAACTGGTGGTGGAGAAGGTTCGGTTACGCCACCAACTGTCACACCTGATCCAGTACCGACTCCAGGTGAAATTCTGCTCAGCGTAACTGCTGAGAATGGAGCAGCGAATGCCGTTGTATCTGAAGCTGCAATGAAAGAAGCATTAAAACAACCAAATGCTGGCCGTATTACAATTCGAGTAACTAGCAATCAGCCAATGACCCAAGCAGATATTCAACTTCAAAATCAAGCACTGTCTGCCTTGATTGCTGCTACAAATGTACAAGTTGTATCTGTTGTAACTCCATATGGCAGCTATGAACTTCCAACGAGTGAGTTAAAACTCTCTGACTGGGCTAAGAAGCTGGGCGCAGAGGCTAGCAACATTCTGCTTCACCTGTCCTTATCCAAGGATGCAGCTGCACTTAGCGCGGCATCGGATAAAGGATATAATGTTCTCGGAGCGGTGAATTTCTCCATCACAGCAGGAATCGATCAAAGGAAACAACTCAGTGTGACTGGTTTCGATCGGTATGTCAAACATACCCTCACCATTGATAAAAAAGCATCTGGCAGTGTAGCCGTCGTTCGAGTGAATGCTTCTGGCACATACACGCCTGTCCCTTTCCGTATGAATGGAGATCAGGTCTACATCTACAGCCATCATGGCGGTACTTATCTGGTACTAGAGAACAAAGTGACTTTTGGTGATATCAACAATCACTTTGCGAAGCTTGATGTAGAATCTCTTGCTGCGAAAATGATTATTCAGGGTCGTTCAGCGCAAAATTACGTACCGAACAGTTCCGTAACGAGAGCAGAATATGTAGCTCTGCTGGTTCGCACGCTTGGTCTTGAACCTGAGACTGGTACAACTGGATTTACTGATGTTCAGTCCGCGGACTGGTTTGCAGGTCAAGTTGCATCCGCTGTAAAAGCTGGACTGATCAGTGGATATACAGACGGATCATTCAGACCAGATCAGAGGATTACTCGTGAAGAAATCGCTCTGATGACATTCAAAGCCCTGACCTATGCAGGCTACGATGCAAACAATAACAGCACGATCAGCTTCAAGGACGCTGCGCAAATTGGTACATGGGCAGAAGAAGCTGTAAAAGAACTGGCTCGCCTCGGTATTCTAAAAGGAGACCAAAATCAACGTTTTGCACCAAAAGCAAATGCAACACGCGGTGAAGTGGCAGCCATCTTAAATCGTATGCTACCTTCTTTTAACTTCACAAAATAATCGCAATCTGCATTGTTACTTACAATAAAGCAACCGTCTACTGGGTTTATTCCAGAGACGGTTGCTTTTATTTTAATCATAGAAGCTTATAAGTAAGGGCGAAGGACAACGAAAAAAAGCCTGCGGCTGACATCAGTCAGCGCAGGCTTTGTTATTGATCGCTTGTCTATTCAGCCGGAGTACTTAAATGAGCAGTCCGGCCAAGCTTTATTTTTTCTAGAACAGAATAGTCCTCTCGTTCCTTATCTTCTTTCATTTCTTCACCACAAAGTACACTGCATTCTCGGAACACGGCATGCTTACATCCATAACACTTATCAGAATGAATGTTAGTCAGTGCCTTATTAATTGCATCTCCTGTGTGTTCATAGAAATGAGAGCTTCCGATCTTCTGGTATAAACCTGTTTTCTTCAATAAACGTAAAGGCTGCGGCTGGATACCCGAAATAAGCAGTTCTCCTCCAGCGGAATGGATTTTATCTGCGAGTCTTTCAAGCATAAGCTCTGCTGTCGTATCCATAAACGGAACTTTTGCCATCCGAAGCAAAATAACCTTCGTATCTTCTGTTATAGATAACGGCATCGTGTCATCAAACCGGTAGGCAGCTCCGAAAAACAAGGGACCTTCCATCGTGTAAATACCGATCTGAGGACAATCATGTTGCTCGTTCACCATATGCGGTTTTACTTTGACCGTCTCTGGATCAGGAAGCACTTTGAAAACTTTATGCGTCTCCCCCATTTGTTTTACAAACAGAACCGCTGCGAGCACAAGACCCACTTCTACCGCGAGTGTCAGATCCGTAAATACCGTAAGCAAAAATGTAATCAACAGCACCAGAGAATCACCCGTTTTGGTCTTGAGAAGATGAAGAAATTCTTTCCGTTCACTCATATTCCAAGCGACAACCATTAGAACAGGTGCCATCGCTGCAAGGGGTATATTAGAGGCGTAGGGTGCAAACAGTAACAGTATCACAAAAACGACAACCCCATGAATCACGCCGGAAATGGGTGACACGGCACCACTTTTAATATTGGTGGCTGTTCTTGCAATCGCTCCTGTTGCTGCAATTCCACCAAACAACGGGGCGGCAATATTAGCAATCCCCTGACCGATGAGCTCCCGGTTGCTGTTATGTTTATCCCCTGTCATTCCATCTGCTACCACCGCAGAGAGCAGCGACTCAATCGCCCCGAGCATAGCAATGACGAAGGCCGGCTGAATAAGCTGAGTAATCCGCTCCCACGTAATATGAGGAAAATGGAACTTCGGAAGCTCACTCGGAATGGCCCCATAAGCTGATCCGATGGTAGCCACTTCTCCTTTAAAGAAAAGGGTGGCGACGATGGTTGCCAGTACAAGACCTACTAGAGATCCCGGTACTTTTGGAGCGTATCTCTTCAGTAACAGAATAACTGCAAGGGAAATGATGGCTACTACAATACTGTACTTATTCAATGTCCATAGATGAGAGCCGATCTCCTTCATATTATCGATAAATGCTTCATGGCGCTGCAATCCGGTTAACCCGAGGAAATTTCCGATCTGACCCGTAAAAATAATAACAGCGATGCCGGATGTAAACCCGATTGTGACAGGCCTCGGTATAAATTTAATCAGGACCCCAAGCTTGAGCAGTCCCATCAAGATTAGCAGAACACCGGCCATCATCCCGGCAATGAGTAGGTTCTCGTAGCCAAATTGCATACCGATAGCAAACAGAATCGGAATAAAGGCTCCCGTCGGTCCACCGATTTGAAATTTCGAACCACCAAACAACGAGATAAGAATCCCGGCAATTATGGTCGTATAAATCCCGTACTCGGGTTTCACACCCGATGCAATAGCAAAAGCCATCCCTAGTGGAATGGCAATAATTCCAACGATCGTACCTGATACGATATCTTTACGCAGAGAAGCCATATTATAGCCTTGAAATCGGCCCCAACCTGTCATATATCATAACCTTCTTTTCTTTAAATATTTGATTATTTGAATATATGAAACATAATACGACGGTATGCCAAAAAAATCAACGCAAAAACGCACACGGCTTCTTTGAACGCCTTGTTAATTTTTGCGCATATCTTCGAGCATAGAAATGGCACTGACCAGATGATTATCAAAAATTTGTTTGGCTACAACCAGCAAATCCTTAATAAGCGGATCACGCAGGGAGTAAATAACCGAAGTACCCTCTTTTACGCTTGAGACTACATTTTTGGAGCGGAGTACGGCAAGCTGCTGAGAAACCGCAGAACCTTCTGAGCCAAGAATGGCTTGAATTTCGTTGACCGTCTTTTTCCCTTCGCTGAGTACCTCAAGAATTCGGATACGCATTGGATGAGCCAGTGCTTTAAAAAATTCAGCTTTAAATTGTTGAACTTCATTATTCATGATAGTAAACTCCTCGGAATTTCCTTAAAAATATATTGTTATCATAGCACAGGTACTGCTATGCCGAAACCTCTAGACAAAAGTTGACTATTCATTTAACTAGTCTGCTGGTTAATGAATATGTAGATACCTAACTTGAACTTAAAATAGAGAGGAACATGAGCATGAAGCAAGCCATGATTATTATTAATCCTTCATCTGGTAAAGAAGAAGCGCTGGAATATGTCCGTCAAGTGGAAGACATTTTGCATGAGAAGGGATACGAAGTAACCGTGAATGAGACAGCTAAAGCACTCGACGCGACAGAATTCTGTATGACTGCCTGCAAGGAGTGTTATGACCTTGTCGTATCCATTGGTGGTGACGGTACACTACATGAGACGATTAATGGACTGATTGACCAAGATCATCGTCCGATCCTCGGCGTTATCCCGCTTGGAACCGTGAATGATTTTGCGCGTGCCCTGGACATCCCGCTTGATCCTGAAAAAGCGATCCAGACCCTAACATCATCAGCAGTCAAAACGGTCGACATGGGCAAAATGAACGATCGCCTTTTTGCTAACGTTGTTGCCGCAGGTTCTCTAGCCGAATCGCTGTCTTCCGTATCCTCTGAAGACAAGTCAAAGCTTGGTGCCTTCGCCTACCTAAAGGAAGGAATCAAGGAACTGATGAGCAATCCCTCCCATCCCTTTACGATTACATACGATGGAGAGACATGGGTAGGAGAATCACCTTTGTTTCTGGCCGCACTAACGAACTCCGTAGGCGGATTTGAGAAGCTTGTTCCGGATGCATCCGTGGACGATGGCCTCATTCACTGCTTTATTGTTAAAAACATTAACGTTTTCAACACGATTACGGTAGGCACTTCTTTATTATTTGGCAGTCTCAAGGACCATAAAGATGTTGTCTATTTTACCGCAAAAAATGTCCATGTCTCTTCCTCTGAACAGATCCTTACCAACGTCGATGGAGAGGATGGTCCTCCCCTTCCGCTTGAACTTCGTATTCTACCTGCTCATATTCAGGTCATCGTACCGGAAGAAGATTCATAATTCATCAGTTACGAAGCCTTACTGTAAGGGTGGACACAGTTCCGCCCTCTTTCTTTTGCCATATAAAGTGCTTGATCTGCCTGCCTCATGAGCGTAATCAAGGGAAGGGGCTCATCACCTTCGTTGATACTGACCTGAGTTACACCAAAACTAGATGTTACACGAACTTCTTTCCCATTAACGAGCATAGATTGTTCGGCAATATGACTACGTATCGAATCGGCCACCGTATACGCCTCCGTCAGAGAAGTATTCGGCAGGCATAACACAAACTCATCCCCACCGTACCTGCCCGCAATATCAGCAGGCTGTATATTTTCTCTGACGGCTTCAGCTACATGTGTGAGTACGATATCACCTGCTTCATGCCCAATCTTATCATTGACCTGCTTGAAATAATCCACGTCAAACATAATCATCGAGAAGGTTCCTCCCGTATAAGTGAGTTTATTCAAACATGCCTCAGACTGACGTATAAGCGCTCTTTTGTTCAGCATCCCCGTCAAACTGTCGGTATCGGCCAGTTTTTTCAGCTTTTTCTGCATTAACACTCGCTCTGTAATGTTGGAGAAAGACAGGATTGTACCCACCTGCTGGCGTTGTTTATTTCGAATAGGAGCGAACTGAATATGAAAATAGCTGTACACTCCATGCAACAAAAACTTTTGATCCTGTTCTTTCCCAGCTTCAATTACCTCAATGAGTTCAGGATATTGACTAAATACGTCACTTGCTTTCTTGCCAATCACTTTCCTGTTTAGCGTAGGTACAATCCCTAACATAGCATGATTATAATCAACCACCATTTGCTTCTCATTCAGAACAACAATGCCATCTTCCATATTCGTAAACACCATATCTCTTGCAATCGGAATGACATCAAACATTTGGAAGCGTAAAAGAGCAATCCCATGAAAAATGAACGATATGCTTGTAAATATAGGTCCGAGATCTATGCCATACGGACTGAGGCCCGTCAGATAAATAAAGCCGCCCATGACGGGGACAATGAGACCGATGACCATGACTACGATCTGAATGCGGAACCGAGCTCTTGCCGCTGTTCTAATTCCTCTGAGTAAAACGGTGATCCCCGCGATCATACAGCCGTACAAAAAGGCCGAATGAACACCAAACCAAAATCCGTATTCAAGTTCGGGCATAGGAAAAGGGCCATCACTACGGAGCTTCATGGATGTGTAGTACAGATGGTGAAAGTCGTTGGTCACCTGCAGGAGCATCGTAATAGCAGGGATAACAAAAAGGCTATAGTATACAGGGCACTTTAATTTGATCCCCACATAATCGATACACATGAGTAAAGTGAATACGGGTATGAGCGTCAGCGGAATATACTCTATTTTGATCCAAAACATCATTTTCTCAATTGAGGTGCTCACAAGTTCAAAAATATAGGCAAAAGAGAATAGGGCGGCCAGCAGTGTCATGATGATGTAATAGCGCCCTCCAGGGGAATTTTTAAATGTTAAAATGCCATAAATGCATAGACAGACACTTAGTGTCCCTCCAAAAAGAATCATAATTATGGGTACAAGCAGCTCTTCTGCCATTCTCATTCTCATCTACTCCAAACGAGATTTTAGACCTAATGTCTTATTATATAGTAGAAACTTCCACAAAAACCAGCTGTTTATTACAAAAATCGACGTATTTCTCTTACTGTAATTATGTAATTATCTGGACCTTTTACTGGCATGAAAAAAAGCCTCGAAATCCTCCCTACAGAGACTTCGAGGCTGAACATGTGCAATTTTTATAAAAATTAGACGCCGCCTTCTGCTTCCCATCTGGCTATCTCTTCACGGACGAGCGGCGCGACTTTCGTACCGAGCAGTTCAATCGCCCGCATCACATCTGCGTGCGGCATCGTACCCAGTGGCACATGCAGCATAAAGCGGGTGATTCCTACATTTTTACGAAGATAAATGATTTTCTCAGCTACTGTCTGTGGGTCTCCTACGTATAGTGCTCCCTCCAGACTGCGTGCAGCATCGTAACTTGAACGAGTATAGGATGGCCATCCCCGCTCCCTACCGATGACATTCATACTCTGCTGCGTTGGCAAAAAGAACGTATCTACCGCTTCCTGCAGTTCATCTCCAACAAAACCATGGGAATGAGACGCGACCTGCAGCTTCGAAGCATCATGGCCTGCATGGGTAGCTGCTTTTTTATACAGCTCAACCAGCGGTGCAAACTGAGTCGGTCTTCCCCCGATAATAGCGAGTACAAGAGGTAAACCGAGTAACCCTGCTCGGATAACCGATTCCTGGTTGCCTCCACTCCCTATCCATACGGGAAGGGGATCTTGCACAGGACGTGGATATACCCCAAGATTATCGATTGCCGGGCGATGAGTGCCGCTCCACGTTACTTTTTCGGATTCACGTAGTTTTAATAGCAAATCCAATTTCTCATCAAACAAAGTATCATAATCGTTCAGGTCATAGCCGAACAAAGGAAAAGACTCAATAAAAGATCCCCGCCCTGCCATAATCTCAGCTCGGCCGTTTGAAATGCCGTCCAGTGTAGCAAAATCCTGAAATACGCGCACTGGATCTGCTGAAGACAAGACGGTCACCGCGCTCGTCAAGCGAATACGGCTTGTTTGTGCTGCAGCCGCAGCCAGTACCATCGCTGGATTTGAAGCTGCATAATCTTTACGATGATGCTCCCCTACGCCATACACATCAAGGCCCACTTGATCTGCAAGTACAATTTCCTCGACAACCTCACGTAAACGCTGTGCGTGACTCATCACCTCACCCGTGTGTACATCCGGAGATGTTTCCGCAAAAGTACTAATTCCAATCTCCATCTTATTCCCTCCGACATCTATTTAAATTCGTAAGTAAGTAACTTTATGATAATAACTATATCTTGAGGCCTCTGCATTGTTTTTGCAAGATGTTTCTTCGTTCAGAGCTCGAATCTTTCGTATTCAATAGTTTATACCAAAAAGACCTCGGAAATTAACCCGAGGTCCTTTCTTCATTTCTTTCCAACCATTATGATGAAGTTTACTGAGCTTTAGCCGTATAAATCAATTCGGATTCATTGACGTTTGTTTTTCCAGCCGATTCAATGGAATCATATTGGTACATATTCGTGATGATAACCGGGGTAATCGTATCGTATCCGGCTTTTTCAATCTCGACACGATCAAATTCCATCAGCAGATCCCCTACAGACACTTTAGTGCCTGCTTGTACTTTTGGAGAAAAGAATTGTCCTTTCAGCTTCACCGTATCAATCCCGATATGAATTAACATTTCTGCTCCGTTATCACTTACCAGCCCGATCGCATGACCGCTCTTAGACAGTGAAAAGACGGTTCCACTGATCGGAGACACGACCCGGCCTTCCGCAGGCTGAATAGCAAACCCTTTGCCCATAATTTCCTCTGCGAACGCTGGATCATTGACTGCACTGAGCGGCTTCACTTCACCAGTAATCGGACTATATACTGCCTGATCTTGCGGTTTTGCTTCTTCAGTCGCTTCATGAGCTGACACAGCGGTTTGAACAGATGTTTCCTCTACCTGTGCCCCTGAGACCTGCTCAGGTTTTGCTGTTTCAGCTGCTGCAGGGCCTTCGTCAAAGCCCAAAATGTAAGTTAATCCTGCTGATACCGCAATTGCAATAATGAATCCGATAATGGCATACACGATAGTTTCACCCAAGACCATAGGAATTCCGGCAATTCCAGCCAGTCCGCCGATAACATAAGCTTTCGTGTGGAACAAGCTCATGAACGCACCACCGACACCTGCCCCGATCAGAGCAGCGATAAACGGCTTTTTGAATCGCATGTTTACCCCGTACATCGCGGGCTCGGTTATGCCCATCAAAGCGGTAACACTAGTCGACATCGCCAAAGATTTAGTTTGTTTAACTTTTGATTTGAGGGATACACCTAGTGCACTCCCTGCTTGGGCAAAGTTCGCAACCATCATCATTGGAATGAGATAGTCATAACCCAATGTGGCAACTGAACCGATCATGACCGGTACGAGCGCATAGTGCATACCCGTAATTATGAGTAGCGAGAATGTACCACCTACGATGAGGCCTGCAAATAGACCGGCATTATCAAACAACCATGAGAAGCCGTCGGTCAAACCGTTACCAAGAATAACACCAAGCGGTCCAACTGCAATAAGCGTCACCGGTACGATAACGAGCAAAGTAACCGTTGGTACGATAATCAGTTTCAAAGAAGCGTGAGTGATCTTGTCTACTGCTTTCTCTACATATGATGCGAGCCATACTGCAATCAAGATCGGAATAACCGATGATGCATACGTTGCGGCAATGACCGGAAGCCCTGCAAATGTAATCTTCTCCCCAGTTCCAAGAAGCGCGGTAATCGTCGGGTGAAGCATGGAAGCACCAATTGCTGCAGCGATATACATATTGCTTCCCAGCTTGCGTGCTGTACTAATCGCTAGAATGATCGGTAGGAAGTAGAACGCTCCGTCACCAATCGCAGATAAGATTTGATAAGTTGAACTTGTATCTGTCATCCAGCCCATCGTCACCAGCAGGGCAATGATCCCTTTGATCATCCCTGCTCCAGTGATTGCTGGAAGGATTGGTGTAAATACCCCGGAGATGAAGTCGAACAATGCACTCAGCGGGTTTTTCTTTTTCTTAGCCACCGTCGTTTCGGCAGAACCGCCATCCGGAGATTTGCTCATATTACCTACTAGCGCATTGTATACTTTCGGTACCTCATTTCCGATGATGACTTGGAACTGTCCACCGTTAATCATGACACCCATGACACCCGGAGTATTCTGCAGCGTCTTTTTATCGGCTTTATCGTTATCATTCAGGTTGAATCTAAGTCTTGTCATACAGTGGGTTACCTGGTCAATGTTCTCTTCTCCCCCGACCAGTTTTAGTATATCTTTGGACAATTGTTGTTGATCCATGATGGTTTACTCCTTCTCTTTGTGTAATAAAAGGGAACAAAAAAACCTAAACACTGAATCAAGTCTAAGCAAAGAGCTTATCATCTCTGATTCAACGTTTAGGTTTTGCCTATTACAGTAACAATCCCAAACTATTCAACTGTTTTTTCGTTTCTTACGATCCGCTCGATGTGAATCGTTAAATACAGCAGTTCTTCCTTGGACAAGATTCGTCGTAAATTTTGCGTGTATAGTCATTGATCTTCATTGCACAAGCATTAGCATCAGGATATTGCTTAACTACCAAATCATGAAGCGGATTATCTTCTTCTTTGTCTTTAACCTCCGTGCCTTGAATCACACGTTGAGCAAAGTACTTGAGATGTGTCAGAAATCTGTAATAGCTTAATGAATCTTCATCAAGCTCGATTAAAAAACTTCGACGCACAATGTTTAAGATATCCTTAACAATATTGGTAATACTGATGGTCTCTCTCATCTCGCCATTCATTTGTGCATTTACGAGATGCATCGCAATGAATGCGCATTCGTCCTCGGGTAAAAGCACTCCAAGCGTTTCTTCAATAATGGACAGCGCCTTAGTTCCGATCGCATATTCCTTTCGGTACATGCGTTTAATTTCCCACAGCAGTGCATTTCTCAGCTGCAGGCCTTGCCTGTGCCGGTCGATAGCGAAATGAATATGATCTGTCAGCGAGATGTAGATACTTTCATGAAGCTTCTCACCCAACACGGTTTCTGCATAGCGTATAATCTCATCCGAACATTCGACATATTCAACTGGGATATCCGACAGAAGCGTTTTCAGTTTTTGTGACACTTCTTTGCTTTCAAGCGAAAACACTTTTTCAATCAAGCTATCATCAATCGAATCGCCCGAATGTTTCTTGAAAGCTATTCCTCGTCCCATGACGACCCGCTCAATTCCTCTCGGATCAATCACGGTAACTACATTATTGTTCAGCACCTTCTCAATTTTCATCTCAACACATCACCTTGCAGGCAGAAATAATAAAAGGCAAAACCAAAGCAGGGTTATGCCCTGCTTCTGGTTTTGCCTGATTTAACAGTAACAATCCAGTACTAATTAGCTATAGGCCTATGATACCATATCGATAGCCGTATGACAACGGTTTTTGAAAGCGTTTAACATCCTACTGGGTTACCCGTTTTACAAAAAGCATTTTTAGGAGTTCGGCTCAGAAAGGCTTGCCCCGTTTGTCGCAATGACTTCCTTGTACCAATCAAACGATTTTTTCTTATAACGTTCCAGACTTCCTGTTCCGTCATTATTACGATCTACGTAAATAAATCCGTAACGTTTCTTCATCTCCGCTGTTGATGCGCTGACAAGGTCGATACAGCCCCAGGCCGTATAACCCATGACTTCAACACCGTCTTCAATTGCTTTTCCTATCTCGACCAAATGATCATTCAGATATTGTATACGGTAATCATCGATAACCGTCTTATTGCCCTTCTCGTCTGTAATGAGTTCATCGATCGCACCCAGCCCATTTTCAACGATAAAGAGCGGTTTTTGATAACGATCATAGTACTTGTTAAGCGTCACGCGAAGTCCTTGAGGATCGATCTGCCAGCCCCACTCACTTGCTTTGAGATAAGGATTTTGCACACCAGCAAACAAGTTTCCTTTTCCTTCGTTACGCTTGTTTGGATCTGCCGTCTCACAGATACTTACATAGTAACTAAACGAGATGAAATCTACCGTATGCTTTAATATTTCGGCATCGCCATCCTCAAAATGAATGTGGATATTGTTCTCTTTGAAATAGCGATCCATATATTTCGGGTAGTATCCTCGGGCATGAATATCAGCGAATAAATCGTTGCGCTGCTCGGCATGCATTGCTTTTACTATATCGTCCGGATTCGGTGTCAGCGGGTAAGTCGGCATACTTAGTACCATACAGCCAATTTTCGCTTCTGGCATTATTTCATGACCGATCTTCACAGCAAGTGCGCTTGCGACCAGTTCATGGTGGATCGCTTGGTAGAGATCCTGCTTTGATAGCTCTTCTTTTGGCGTAAAGATTCCACCGCTCATAAAAGGCTCTTCCAAAATAGAGTTAATCTCATTAAAGGTAAGCCAGTACTTTACTTTTCCTTTATAACGATTGAACAGTGTTCTCACATAATGTTCGTAGAACCCGATCATTTTACGGTTTACCCAGCCGTCATAGGTCTTCGACAGATGCAGTGGCGTCTCATAGTGAGAGATGGTTACCAGTGGTTCTATCCCATATTTAAGGCACTCATCAAAAAGATCATCATAGAACTGCAAGCCTTTTTCGTTCGGTTCCAGTTCATCTCCCTTAGGAAAGATGCGAGACCAAGCGATAGACGTGCGGAATACTTTAAAACCCATTTCTGCAAACAGCTTTACGTCTTCTTTATAACGATTGTAAAAATCAATCCCTACAAGCTTCAGGTTATCCGGCGTAGGCTCGTCCGTTCTTGGACCAACAATTCCTCGCGGCATAACGTCCTGTACAGACAGTCCCTTCCCATCTGTATTATATGCACCTTCCAGCTGGTTAGCGGCTACAGCGCCGCCCCATAAAAAATCCTTAGGAAATTGTTTCGTCATTTCTGATCATCCTCTCCCGATGTGGTTATTATGCATGTTTTACGGACTTACAATACTTCTCCATTGGAGGCAATTACTTGTTTGAACCAATCAAATGAATCCTTCTTGGAGCGAGTAAGGGTTCCGTTCCCTTCATCGTCCAGATCCACATATATAAAGCCGTAGCGTTTTGACATCTCCGATGTAGACATACTGACAAGATCGATAGGTCCCCAGCTGGTGAAGCCGATGAGATCCACACCGTCTTTAATAGCTTCCTTCATCTGTTCGATATGTTTACTCAAATAGTCGATCCGGTATGAGTCATGAATGGATCCATCCTCTTCCACCTTGTCGTATGCACCCAAACCATTTTCAACGATGAAAAGCGGTTTATTGTAACGATCCCAGAAATTGTTCAACGTTACGCGCAGACCGATTGGGTCAATTTCCCATCCCCATTCGGATGCTTCGAGATAAGGATTTTTCACCCCTCCAGCAAGGTTGCCCGCTGTTGTCTCCAGATCTGCGGAAGCCGACTTGGTTACGCTCATATAGTAGCTGAAAGAAATAAAATCAACCGTGTTATTCAGCAAAATCTCATCATCGCCTGACTCTTTTTGCAGGGTGATATTGTTCTCTTCAAAGTAACGAGCCATGTAATTTGGATATTTACCACGTGCATGTACGTCTGTAAAGAAGAGGTTAATCTGGTTCTCGAATTGTGCAAGACGAATATCCTCTGGGTTACAGCTATTTGGATATGTTTCCATACGAGCCAGCATACAACCAACCTGGGAGCCTGGGATAATCTCATGGGCAAGCTTTGTCACGATCGCACTGGCTACGAATTGATGATGCAGCGCCTGATATGTCGTTTGGAGTTTGTTATCTACCTTATCGATCAGGATACCACCGCCTGTGTATGGACTGATCAGCATGACATTAATCTCATTAAATGTTAGCCAGTATTTCACTTTATCTTTATAACGCTTAAACACCGTTTCCGCATAATTTACATAATGCTGAATCACTTCACGGCTTGCCCAACCATTATATTTTTCAGTAAGACCGAGTGGGGTTTCATAGTGAGATAGCGTCACCAACGGCTCAATGCCGTATTTAAGCAACTCATCGAATACCTCATCGTAGAATTTCAAACCTTCTTCATTCGGCGTTTCATCATAGCCATTCGGGAAGATGCGGGCCCAGTGAATCGACATCCGAAATACTTTGAAGCCCATTTCTGCAAACAACGCGATATCTTCTTTGAAACGATGGTAGAAATCAACGCCATGGCGCTTAGGAAAGCGCTCCTCAATTTTCCCTGACAAAATCTCCTCAATCCGCTCAGAGGTTATATCCATAGCATGCCCGCCTTTACGAAGCTCTTTCGGTACATGAGCAATCATGTCTGCTGTGGAAAGACCTTTACCACCCAGGTTATATCCTCCCTCAAGCTGATTTGCAGCTGTTGCTCCTCCCCACAAGAAATTTTCTGGGAAACCTTTTTTTGCTATAGTCATAATTTACGACCTCTCTTTCATGATGTGAGAATGATATATTGGTTATATAAAAGTTAAATAAAAACATATTTCGCAGGTTTCACTGCTCTCTCGGACAATCTCGAATACGCCGGCAATCATTCGAGGTCGGAAAACAAAAAAAACCTAAACTCAAGGTAAAGCAAACTCCACGGGAGTCTGTCATTTTACCATCAGTTTAGGTTTTGCCTGTCTTACACAGTAACAATCCAATAAACGAATGTCCATTTGATATGTGGTTTTCTGTAATGAAAGCGTAACACAGAGAAAAAATAAAATCAACTTCACGCCAGGTTCCAATATCTCCCCTATAGAAAAAAACAAAAGTCTCCAACTTTTGAATTGGAGACTTTTGTTTTCTTATTCCTTTTCTATGAATCCATAAATTTAGCTTTTACTAGAAGTCGGTGGATCATTACTCCTACTTCCGCTCGGGTAGCAGAAGCAGAAGGCAAGAACCGATGATTCTGATCTCCTTGCGTGATCCCTACCTGACTTAGCCATTTTACGCTAGTTTGTGCCCAAACAGGGATAACGCTTTGGTCAACAAACGGAGTACTCGGTGATGAATCCACCGTCAAATCCACTCCTGTATATTTTGCTGCTCTTTCCATCATAACTGCCATTTCAGCACGGTTAATTATAGCACTTGGTTGAAATTCATTGGCTGTCTTCCCAACGGTTAAACCTGCTTTCACGGCCGCCCCTACCGAACCTGCATACCAAGCTTTTTCGTTCACATCTGTAAAGATAACCGCACCTTCTACGTCGGTATCAATGCCTAGACTTCTGACGAGCATGGCCGTGAATTCTGCACGTGTTACAGCCACGTTCGGAGCGTAGCTATTCTCATTCACACCTTGAACCACAAGACTTGAAGCAAGAGCTTGTATATGATCCTTTGCCCAGTGTTTATTCATATCGGTAAACGTTTTGCTTAGAGATATGAGTGCAAAGCTCCCGTCTTGCGTACTCTTCATTTCATACGTACCATCTGACTTACGGACACTTGGTGTGAACATAAGCTCTCCTGTTTTTTCATTTACACGAACCGCAGTCAGCTGTTGTCCTGACACAATATCAACTTGTGGTTTCAGTACTCGGCTAAGATAGGCTTTATGCTGAATAGAAAGATGCTCTCCTGACGCACTTAGCACCGAAGCTGAAAAAGAAGCTGCTGTCCCCTTGATATACTGACCTCCTAGTGCTGCAGTTTGCTGCTCTAGGGAACCCAAAGATTCACCCTTTAACGAAGCAATACGAATCTGAAGCGTACCTTCCCTCATACTAGACTGTCCGGTTACTTCCCGGAGTACTGACATGGGAAGCTCATAACTTCCTTCCGCAGTAACAAATTGGATCGTTGTTTTCTTCGCTAGGTCTAATAAAGAGAGTAGAGATGGCATAGGAATGCTTAGCTCAGAGTCACTTACAAGCCCAGAAGCATTAATAACTAGATTCCTTGACTCCTCTTTTGATGCAGACATCTCGGCTATTTTCTGCTTGAGCACACCAGGCTGCACACTCACGTGGTTTCGTTTATCTCCACCTGCGAGCTGCTCCGTTGTTACAATCTGCTGATCCTGGCCGATTACATATTGACCATCTGTACTCGGTTGCTCTGGAGTAGAAGGATTTGTTTCATCTGGTGTCCCCGGTGATGGGGATGGAGTAGGATCAACAGGACCTGGACCCGGTGCAGTCGTGCCTTTTTCCGTTACGGTTACGATGGCTTCTGCTTCTCCGTATCCATCTTTACTCACGGCGTGAATCACTGCATTCCCCGGCTTCAGTCCCTTGATTTGGCCTGACTCATCGACAGAAGCAATCTCGGGCTGAGATGACGACCAGACCACTCCAGCTTCTGTACTTCCTACGAGATCTACACTTGCTTGTAATTTTCCACCTTCACTTCCCTCTTCGATGGATAATGCTTTCTGACCCAGTGTTACTTTGGTAATTTCCATTTCCAGAATAGCCACTGTTCCACCTACCTCATTGGCAACAAGCAGTAGCGGTCTGCCCGTTGGGCTATCCAGTGCAGAGATATATTCAAGACCCTCAGGTCCGGTGTCGGTAGCAAGAATATCTTCCTGACCAAATACTCTGGTATTTGTATAATTCACAAAAAACGGTTGTTCGGGATTTGTAACGTCATATGTCATTACACCGCCCGTACGCTCAAGTCCCGTAAATGCAAATGCTTTGTTCCCCGCCTTGCCTACTATGACATATTCCGGTTCAGGTCCTTTTTTCGGACTGCGGTCATCCATATCTTCATTGTCATTACTTACATTGAAATAATCCGGCTGACGTTCTGCTGTTATTTGCTCGAAATCACTGCCGCTGTCATACACCTGTTCCATCGTACCTGTATTCCAGATAGAAAAAGATCTAGCCCCATACAGATACAATTCATTAAACGTCCCATCCTGCATTCCCATATCGGACATAACCCGAACCTTGTCATAGTCCTTCGTTGCGTTCAGCCAGGTGCCAAGCTCTTGTGATAAGGAAAATTTCTTCTTGATATCGGAAACTTTCAGCTCATTTTTCATTCCTGTCCAGTCTGTTGCGTCCCCTTCATTCGCTGTGAAAAGGTAGGTCTGTCCATCTACGGTGTAGGTAGCAATGCCATCTGGCATATACAGACTTTTCACTGGGACATTCTCCAGCTTTATTTGCCCATCTGCAATGAGATCAATCTCGTTGCCTGGTTTGCTCCAGTCTTTGACTCCTAGACCTTTTACGGAGACAACTTTCCCTGCAGCAATATCAATGGTTGCAATGGCATTGTTCTCCTGAAGGGCTACATAGGCAAGCTTATTGTCAGGAGACAGAGCCATATATTCCGGCTCTAGATCCGTAATGGCCTTCTTTTTGCTGCCTTCGCCTATAATCGTCCCGTCTTTATTCACTTCGCCGCGAATATGAACGTTATCATCAATGACACTCGGGTCATCAAATAGAACGGTTTTCGTTTCTCCAGTCTTGTAATCAATAATGGTAACACTACCCTGTGGATCGTGAGCGTTCCCTTCTCTCGGTTCTCCTTCATCTGCTGTCAGAATCCGGCTTCCGTCGCTGCTAATCTTGACCATATCCGGCTGAACCCCTACGGAGTAGGAAGTGATCAGCTCTCCTTCGTAGTCAAGAATCAGTACTTTACCTGCTTTCTCCGACGCTTCTTCCTGCACTGCTACCGCAACATACTTTTCTTTGGTATTAATATCAACACTCGTCAGATCGCCTACCTGAAAAGTGTCAGAATTCGCTAGTGCTGCGACATCAATACTTTTCACTTTTTCGGTTGCACCTTCAGGTGTAAGCTTTACAATATCTACGGTTGGCGGCTGTGTCGCTCCATTGACAAGGTAGAAGCTTCCATTATCCTTGTTAAACCTTACAATCTCCGCTACTCCGCCATCTGCATTTGTTACTCCTACTTGATAACTTCCAATCTTACGAAGCTTTATCTGGTCAGAAAAATGGGCTGCTGCCGCACTGGATACTTGCAGAGAAAGCTCTTTTGATACGGTCTGCGGCTGTTCAGCGTGCTGATCGCTAACTTCGAGATTGATTCTATAAGTTCCCTCTGTTCCTGCTGATGGAGTACCAGAAAGAATACCTGACTGCTCATCAAGAACAAGACCTGCCGGAAGTCCTTCCGCAGCATATGTATAAGGCGCTTCTCCCCCGTACACTTCCAAGGTGACAGAATATGCCTTGCCTTCGACTGCTTCTGGCAGTTCGGCTGTTTTAATACCAAGCTCGTCCAGCGCTACTTGATCGCTAATTTGATCTGTATCTATGATTTGATCAGCAGAAGGCTGCTGTGTTCCATCTAAGGCTTGTTCGGAAGACACACGTTCTTCTGCTGAAGCTAGTGGGGCCTCCATGGCAAGTGATCCTATCGTTAACTGCGCTGCCATCAGCAGAGCTATGTATTGTTTCGTTTTTATTCTCAACTTTTGTCCACTCCTCTTGGCGATTGTAAAGTACAATCCTTTACCTATATCACTATTGTATAAAGGGAATGTTAACGGAGAGATCATCATATTGTATGCGGAATGTAAAAAGAGCTGTTCCTCCGAATTAGCTCGCGTGAACAAGCCATTGGTTGAACAACTCTATATGTTAAGTAACTGTTTATTTTTCCATAGCGGACTGAGCCGCACGGAGTACTGAAATCATTTTGTCACACCACTGATCAAATTCGTCATCTTCCACCTGATACTCCGGATGATCAAGAATATACTCCACCGTCTGCTTAATCCCCTGATCTATTCTCGTCGTCGCTACGTATTCCGGTACCAGCCTTTTCAGCTTGGAATTGTCAAAAACAACCGTGTTGGCTTTGTCCCCGAGCAGCCCGCCGCGATAATCTTCACTACTGCACGCATCCAGAAACTCGGAAGCTACATGAACAGCGTTCAGTTTCACTCCCAGCGCATCCGCAATTGTTTCGTAAATCTGGTTCCACGTAACAGACTCATCCGAGGTAATATGTACGGACTCCCCTATAGCATGAAGGTTCCCCATAAGACCGATGAACCCTTTTGCAAAATCACGATTATGCGTCAAAGTCCACAAGGAAGTACCATCGCCATGAATCAGGACCGGTTTATTCTCCAGCATTCTTTTCGCGACCTGCCACGTTCCTTTACTGCCATGAACTCCAAGCGGAATAGAGCGCTCGTCATACGTATGGCTAGGTCTAACAATCGTAATCGGGAACCCCTCTTCCCGGTATAATTTCATTAAATAGTCTTCACAAGCAATTTTGTTACGAGAATACGCCCAGTAAGGATTGGCTAGCGGGGTCCCTTCCGTAATTCGGTAGTCTGATAGAGGCGTCTGATAGGCAGATGCAGAACTTATAAATATAAATTGTTTGGTTTTTCCTTTGAAAAGTCGGTAATCCCGCTCGAGCTGGGCAGGTTCAAAAGCAATAAAATCAGCAACGACATCAAAATGAAGATCCTCAATCAAAGCCGCTACTTCTTCTTCGTTGCGAATATCCGCAGTTAGTACATGTGCTCCTTGCGGTAAGTCAGCATTTCGGTTTCCTCTGTTCAGCAGGTACAACTCGCATCCTTGTTCTAGTAGCTGTCTAGAAATCGCTGTACTGATGGTACCTGTTCCTCCAATGAATAGTGCTTTCATTAATGCACCTCCGAAGATTAGAATAGGAAATAAGGTAGTACTATCTTTACGATAGCATGCACTCTCTACGATTACAATTTCTTACTGCTCACTTCGGAGGTTACGATGAACATAAGACGGATAAAGTATTTTATTGATCTCGTGGAATGTAGGAATTTCACGGAAACAGCGAAAAAAAATTATGTATCCCAGACGACGATTAGCCAACATATTGCCGCTCTTGAAACGGAGTTTAATACCCAACTGATAGACAGAAAACAGATTCCCATTGAACCTACCAAAGCGGGATGGCTTTTCTATGGGGAGGCAGTCGCATTATGGAAACAATATCGCCGTATGCAAAAAAACATGGATCATTTTCAAAATAACAATACCCACTTGCTGAGCATAGAATATGCGGCAGAAACAGATGTTCAAATCCTATTAAATCTCATCCCATCATTCAAGGAAAATCACCCTAATATGAAGCTGGAATTAAATAAAATTTTGCTAAAAGATATTTCTGATTACTTACAAAAGGGAATTTATGATGTAGCCATTGCCTTCAGTTCAGAATTCGAAAATAAGGCTGATATTCATACTCATACTTTGTACAGCGGTCGCTATTGCGTTGCTGTGAGCAGGCAGCATCCCCTCTTTCATCGTCAATCGGTCTCAAAAGAAGAACTATACGAGCACCCCATTATCATGCTGAACCCAACAGTGATTGGGAATTCTTATTATTTGATGATCCAACATGCAATTGAAGATGGATACCAGCCGAACATCGTTCGAAGTGCAGATGACGTGGAAACGGAGCTGTTCTATATCATTACAGAGAACTTGATTGGTTTTTTCCCGGATAATTATCATCTCGCTTTCCTAAAAGAAGAAATAAGATTAATCCCAATCGAAGATTCGCATCATACATTCCAGATTCAGGTTGCCTATCTAAAAAACAATACCAACCCAGCATTGCAGTCCTTTCTTCATCAAATTCGTCATGATTCGATTTAGCAATGGGCGATACGATTTTCATGTTAGACTTTGTTATTTTTTTCACATAGTATGAATGTATAAATCATCTTCCTATGAAGGAGTGTCGATACTATGGGTAAATTATTGTTAACTGGTGTAGATGGAAACTTGGGAAAACAAGCTGCCGAATATGTATTGCAACTGGTAGATAAAGACGATCTTATATTTTGTGCATATAATCCGGAATCTTTAAAAGAGTATGCAGAACAAGGCATCGAAACACATGTAACGAATTTCAATAATAAGGATGGTCTTGCAGCAGCTTTCGCTAACGCTGATAAACTCGCTTTAATTTCCATGCCTTTCGTGGGCACGAAGCGTCAAAAGGCACACAAAAATGTAGTTGATGCTGCGGAAGAAGCTGGCGTAAAACAGATCATTTATACATCACTCGTCAATGCAGACGATGAAATGAATCCAAGTGTTGAGAAAATCGATCATGCTTATACTGAAGATTACGTCAAAGAAATCGGGATGGATTACATCTTCCTTCGTAACTCTCAATATGCAGAAGCGATGGTAACCAACTACTTCACCTATGTGAAAGGCGATGGAATTCTAAAAAACAATCAAGGCAATGGTAAGATGGCTTATATTTCTCGAAAAGATTGTGCCAAAGCTGTCGCTTACGCTCTCGCTTCCCAAGATATTCATGAAGCCACTTTAAATATCAATGGCCCTGAGTTAATGACCATGACTGACTTTATCGAAGTCGGCAATCAAGTAACAGGGAACCAGATTACGTATCAAGAAACCACAGATGAAGAAAATTATGCTGTGTTTGAAGCGATGGGTGTTCCAAGAACAACCGATGGTGAATTTAAAGATGGTTCCGAAGCGCCTTACTCTTCGGAAGGTATGGTTACTTTTGGGCAGGCAATCAGATTAGGTAAAATGGATAGCTTTACGGATGACTTTAAGAAACTGACGGGGCAGGAACCCTTAACTGTAAAATATATGTTTGAACATGCAGATGAATTCCAGGTTGGGGAACGGCACTCCCAAGATAACTAACCCTACAAATTCTTCAGTTTAACCCATCATTAAAATAAGCGGCAGCTATGGACGTTATCTTATCACCATAGCTGCCGCTTTTGTTGTGCATTCTGTTTTCAGTTCATTCCTTATAAATCTCGAATGACTATACTTTTTTAACGAATTCTGACTTTAATTTCATCGCTCCAAAACCGTCAATCTTGCAATCAATATCATGATCTCCATCTACGAGACGGATATTTTTCACTTTTGTACCCATCTTGACGACAGATGAACTGCCTTTGACTTTCAAGTCTTTAATGACAGTCACGGTGTCACCATCGTTTAACACGTTACCATTGGAGTCTTTAATAACTTTGGTATCTTCATTACTTTCGGCATCCGCTACAGGATTCCACTCATGAAAGCATTCCGGACATACCAATGAAGTTCCGTCTTCGTAGGTATATTCAGAATTGCATTTAGGGCAATTTGGCAAATCAGACATGTTTCATTCCTCAATTCACGTATATATTTGTTGTCGTGCTCGGACCCTTTGGTCCTTATCGGTCTATATAATATCATAATCTCTAAATATTAAGAAATATATGATTCACTAACTAAAGATGACAAGCCTCGATGATAGGCACAAACTCTTAAAGCAATTCATAATTTGAGAGTTCAAAATGAACGATACGATTTGTCAGCACCGAATTCAGAAACTTTTATCTCTCTATTCTATCATCCTATCTTGTAAACGATACCAAACTTGTGTCACAATCAATGGTGATATTAAGATGCCTAACCATACTAAGGAGGAATACACGATGAGAACCATGAAACTTGGAAGCAGTTCACTTGAAGTGCCTGTTGTAGCTGTTGGCTGTATGCGTATAAACTCTCTGGATAAAGCAGGGGCTGAACATTTTGTTCAAACTGCATTGGAAGAGGGAGCAAACTTCTTTGATCATGCCGATATTTACGGCGGTGGAGAATGCGAGGCAATCTTCGCAGACGCCATTCATATGAACGATGACATCCGCGAAAAGATCATCCTCCAGTCAAAATGCGGCATTCGAAACGGCATGTTTGATTTCTCCAAAGAACATATTTTGGAATCCGTAGACGGTATATTGGCACGCCTCAAAACCGACTATTTAGATACTTTGCTGCTGCATCGTCCAGATGCTCTAGTTGAACCGGAAGAGGTAGCAGAGGCCTTTGATCTTCTAGCTAGCTCTGGTAAAGTACGTCACTTCGGTGTATCCAACCAGAATCCGATGCAAATTGAACTGCTGAAAAAGTATGTAAAACAGCCACTGATTGCAAACCAACTCCAGCTTAGCATCACCAATACGACGATGATTTCCAGTGGGATTAATGTAAATATCGAAAATGATTCTGCTGTGAATCGCGATGGAAGTATCCTGGATTATTGCAGACTGCATGATATTACTATTCAGCCATGGTCACCATTCCAATATGGATTCTTTGAAGGTGTATTCCTAGGAAGCGACAAATTCCCAGAACTGAATCAAAAGATTGACGAGATTGCAGAAAAATACGGCGTAAGTAACACAACGATGGCTATTGCCTGGTTGCTCCGCCATCCGGCACAAATGCAACCGATCATCGGTACGATGAATATCGAACGATTGAAGGACTGCTGTAAAGCGGCAGATATTACAATTACCCGTCAGGAATGGTACGAAATTTATCGTGCAGCAGGGAATATACTCCCATAAGATAGAAGAAACACTAAACTTTTTAGGCAGCCTCTATATTCAGAGGCTGCTTTTTTGTTGATAAATTCTCGAATATGTAAATTAATTAAACTTGCCTACACCCCTATAAAATACACATGGCCAAGGCATATCACATAGGATGTTGAAACATTGTAGGAGGTGTCTATGTGAGCAGTTCAGATTCCCACTCTAGAAGGAAGCTCAAAAAAAGAAAATGTCATAGAAAAGGGACTAAAGGAAAAATCAAAAAAGCATGTTGTCCCCCCCCAAAGATTTTTGTTAATGCTCCCCGAGGACCTGCAGGCCCAAAGGGTGCCACTGGGGCCAGGGGGCTACCGGGGCCAACAGGTGATCCTGGAGCATCGGGCGCTGCCGGACCTGTAGGACCTGCTGGACCTGCTGGAGCCACCGGGGCTACCGGGGCTGCTGGTGATCCTGGAGCTACCGGAGCCACTGGCGCTGCTGGAGCCACCGGAGCCACCGGGGCTGCTGGTGATCCTGGAGGAGCCACCGGGGCTACCGGAGCTACTGGTACCGCAGGCGTTGCTGGAGCCACTGGCGCTACCGGGGCAGACGGCGTTGCTGGAGCTACGGGCGCTAGGGGGGCTACCGGAACTGCTGGAGCTGCTGGAGTCACCGGCGCTACCGGTGTTGTTGGAGCTACCGGAGTTACCGGGGCTACTGGAGCTACCGGAGCCACCGGCGCTACTGGGGTTACTGGAGCTACCGGGGCAGACGGCGTTGCTGGAACCACGGGTGCTACCGGTGTTGCTGGAGCTACCGGGGCTACCGGAGCCGCTGGCCTTGCTGGAGCCACGGGTGCTACCGGTGTTGCTGGAGCTACCGGGGCTACCGGAGCCGCTGGCCTTGCTGGAGCCACCGGGGCTACCGGTGTTGCTGGAGCTACCGGGGCTACCGGAGCCGCTGGCCT
>NZ_JAGXCY010000014.1 GCF_018310695.1 Paenibacillus sp. Marseille-Q4541
CTAAAAATTCATGATCATGGAAATTAATAAGGACATTCCCTTTTTTTATTTTAGTTAAACAAAAAGAAACCAATCCTTTAGTAAAGTGTAGTTACTACACCCTATGTAAAGGAGAGGTTTCTTTTGTCCATCTAATATTTATATAATCATTGTTTTTCAATTGGTTCATTAATTTCAAGCCAGCGATGAAGAAATTAATAATAGTGCAAAAGAATATATCAACTATATCTTTAAGTATCAATAGTTATGTGTAATTGATACAAATACAACAGGGGCTATCCCAAGTCTTTATCAAAGACACCTTAAGGATAGCCCTTACGTTATGAACAATATATCTCAACTGTTAGTCTTTCTTGTCAACGAATCAGCTGCTGTAATCGCCCATTTCAAATGAAGATCCCACGACGGTCAGCAGCATAACAGAGCTTTGAAATCTCCCACTTTCAGGAACCACGCATAACACTTGCTCACCCTCTGAGAGGTGTCCTGAATTCAGCAATTCCTCAAGCATAATATATATCGAAGCCGAGCCCGTATTGCCTTTCGTATATAAGTTCGTGAACCATTTTTCTTCAGGGATGTTCACCCCACCAAGCTCCAATAACCGGAATATTTCCTCTTTGAAAAAATGAGATGAATAATGACAGACCATCCAATCAATTGACTCAGGAACAATCTTACCTTCCTTCACAAGTTCCAAGAATCGATTCGTCCCCACCTTTGTTATTTCATTAACAAGCCTTACGTCTTGCTTCAGATTAAGGGCTCCTTGATCTGCTGCTTCATGAATCGATGGATAATCAAGCCAGGAAGCAATTCCACTCTCTTTATCCATTCCGGAATACATACAAACATCGTATTGATTTGCATACGACTTGTTGTCGATCCATTCGATTCGCAGGGATTGTCCCTCTTTGGAAGGATTATTTTGCAATATAGCCGCTCCCGCTCCATCTGAAAGCATAAATCTTAAGAAGTCCGTATCAAAGGGGACCCGGCCCTTAGCATAGATCTCCTGTGCTTCAAACTTTGTATGTTTAAACTCACGGCTGAGAAACTCACTGGCACATGAGATTGCTACTGTGTGCTCACCTGATTTTATATGTAAATAAGCATTCTTCAGTGCATGCATTCCACTCGCACATAACCCAGAATGAGATGAAATTTCCATAACGGGGAATCCAGTCTCTGCATGTACCATGCTTGCAAATCCAGGTAGGAGTAAGTCTGCTCTTGTCGTACCTGTCGCAAGAAATCCAATTTCATGTTCTTCTACATTCCTATTTCGTTCTAGTGCATCGCGAATAGCCAGGGTGGCCATTTCTGCATTCGAGTATACACTCTTTTGTTCTTTATTCATTGCATAATATCGATAACGAATTTGATTCTTCTCCAGAATGATTCGTTTGGTTTTGGAAGACTTACCTCCTATTTTGCCGAGATAATCTTCGATTTCATCATTACTAACCGGAGAACCAGGAAGGAATTTACCTAAACTTGTAATATAAACAGAACTCATATAACACCTCACTATTAAAATGAAATTGATAGATATATAGGTATTCTACCTTATTGAAAATATAGCTAATTATTCCTATTTTTTCAAACTATTATTTATCAGGGCAGACTTTATTAGTAGTCTTTCAGATCGTAGAAACGCTAAAAGGACATGACAGCACCTACTTCGTACCATCGTGTCCTTATTAATAACATGTAATCTGCTACTCTTATTTCCTTATCATCATTTTTCTAACCGCGTTGTCGGCAGCTTCCATAATCACTTCTCCCAATGTGGGATGAGGGTGAATCGTCATTGCCAAGTCCTCTACGGTTGCCCCCATCTCGATAGCAAGAGCAAGCTCCGAAATAAGTGTGGATGCCTCCACTCCTACGATTTGTGCACCGATCACGATGCCTGAGGTAGGATCTGCAACGATCTTGATAAATCCTTCGGTTTCCCTGAGTGCCAATGCTCTTCCGTTGATACCAAAAGAAGCTTTGCCAATCACAAACGGGATCGATTTTGCCTTTGCTTCTGTTTCACTTACGCCAACGCTAGACAGTTCAGGACTCGAAAAAACGACAAGCGGAATGGCTTTATAATCAACCTTGGAGGTAAGGCCAGCAATCGCTTCTGCGGCAACCTTAGCTTCATAGGACGCCTTATGAGCCAGGGCCGGACCCGCCGTAATGTCTCCTATTGCGAAAATATGAGGGATAGAGGTTCTGCACTGTTCGTCCGTCTCGATTAATCCCTTGCTCGTCACAGGTAATCCTATGTGCTCCAGTCCTAGCTTGCCGTCTGTATTTGGTTTTCTGCCGACCGTGACTAGCACATAGTCCGCTGTCACATGATACTGCTCCTGATTTTGTGAATAATGCAGTGTAATGGTATCCGCATTCTGCACCGCGCTCCCAGCTGTCGCCCCGGTAATAATATGAACCCCATCGGCTTTCAGCTGCCGTACAACCGGGGCTACAAGGTCCGCCTCGAATCCAGGCAGCACTTGTTCTCCTCCCTCCAGAATCGTTACCTTTGTTCCAAATTTGGCATACATCTGCCCTAGTTCGATTCCGATATATCCACCACCAATAACGATCAGGCTGGTCGGAATCTCTTGGAGCGACAGTGCTTCTGTGGAAGACAAAATACGTCCTTCAACTGGAAAGGCTTGCAGTTCAATCGGACGAGATCCTGTTGCGAGTATGGCATGCTTAAAAGAAAGGGTCTGCTCCTGTCCAGCTTGTTTGATTAGAACAGTATGTTCATCAACCAGACTAGCCTCTCCTTCCAGAATGCTCACACCAGCCATTTTTAATAAATACTGCACTCCGCCTGCCTGCTTATTCACAATCCCTCGCTTGAAATCCTGTGCATTCTTAAATGACCCTGACGCATCTATATTATTGAATGATCTGAACAAATCATAGCGATGCGATTCTGCAATTAATGCTTTGGATGGAATACAGCCAACATGCGTGCAGACTCCCCCAAGCTGACTTCGTTCAACAATCGCGGTCTTCATACCAAGCTGTGAGGATCGCAGCGCGGCCACATAACCTCCCGGACCTGATCCAATGACCAACGTTTCTACGGATTCAAGCTTACTCATATCCTGATACCTCCAGTTGAAGCTAAATTAAAATATGATGTTCATAATATATTATAGTCATCATATTTTAGAAACGTCAATATCTGTGTTTAAGCCTACTTGGGCTAACCACCATCAGATCGCTAAATTGACACGCTTTATTATGACGAATATAATATTTTGAAAAGTAGACTTACGAAGCTGTGGAGTGATTACAATACCGTATCCCAAAGGCCATAAAATAAAAGTACGGAATAAAATTGTTGAAAGTGCTGCCCAGGCTTTTCGCACCAAGGGTATTCAAGAAGTAAGTGTTCCGTTCATTATGAAGGGCGCCGGATTGACTCATGGAGGATTCTATGCGCATTTTGACAACAAAGATCAGCTGGTCACCGAAGCTTGCCGGTATGCCATTAGCGATACCATCGAACTTCTGCAGAAAGCCGCTGATCAAGAGACGCCGAACTCCAAAATCAATTCGGTCATTGATTATTATTTAAGTACGTATCACCGTGACAAAAAGGAGATCGGCTGCATTATTCCTGCCCTTTCTGGCGAGATATCCCGTTCTTCAGAAGAGGTTCAGCAGGTATTCACCCATGAACTGGAGCGGATGATTGCTTTTATCTCCCATCTGGCGAAAATAGACACTTCCAGAGGCAGTGCACTATTCAGTACCATGGTTGGCTCTCTTGTTCTTGCACGGTCTGTTAGTGATCCTGAACTGAGCGACAACATCCTCTCGGCAGGCAAGAAGGCAGCCAAAGAGCTGGTTATGAGCTAACATAGAGATATGATCCACGATTCCTTTGTACTAATTCACAAAAATAGGGGAACGGCTTGATGGATTGGGCTTTTCCCCATTTTCCATTCATCCATTCCCCTATTTCATCACGGCTTTATACTACCCGAGACCTGTTTCCGATTGTTTACGAGAATTCTACTGCTTCGCCCCCATCAATTGAGGTCTTACATCTGTAAAACCTTCACCCGGCTTACGCAGAGCTTCGAGTACAACCTGCGCATTATACCCGTCATAGAAATTATAGAAAATACCAGGCTCTCCGTTCAAAATCTGAATGATTTGCTTCAAGATCGGCAACGGACTAACGATGTCCTCCACATCTACAGGCTGAAGATCGGCATCCTTACCGCTTCGGAACAGGTGGCGCCAGTTTTCGAGCGCTATCGTTCCTTCCTCACCGTGAACCACTAGGGAGACACGCTCCTCCCCTTCCCGCTCATCAGTTCCAAACAGGTGAATCTCAATATCATTATGTAATCGCAGAACTGCACGGACACGGCTTTCGGACTGATTCGAATCCGCCGGAAACTGAACCTCGCTCTTCACATGCGTAATCGGACCGAACACCTGCTGAATCATTTGGATCCAGTGAATGCCGACTTCGAGCAGATATCCGCCCTGCTGTCTTGAGGAGATCCATGGATTTTGCTGCCAGGACCTCGGCCACTGCGGAAACTCCAGATATAGATCCATCTTGTGGATCTGGCCGATCGACTGCTCTTCCATTAATCCCTTGAGCTTCAGGACCGCCGGGTCGAGCGGAAGCGAGAAATGAACGGCATGAAGCACGTCGGCCTGCTCTGCCAGCTCCACCAGACTCCGAGCTTCGGTCAAGCTGTTAGCCAGCGGCTTCTCGCAGAAGACATGGATGCCTTTCTCAAATGCGATCTTGGCCACGTCATAATGCAGGGACGGCGGAACCGCGATATACACGAGGTCAAGCGGGACCTCATTCAGCAGCTGTCGGTAGTCGGTGTACAGCCGGGGGCTAATTCCTGCTGCTTCGACTTCCTTGTGCATACTAGCTTCATCACTTTCGCAAAGTGCGACTAACTCGATTCTTTCCGCATATTCGGGCAGCAACCGGTGAATCATAACTCGGCCCATGTGACCTAAGCCGATAACGGCCATTTTCTGTTTATTCATCCTGTTCTCCTATTCCATTGATGATTGAATTTTGTAAATAAATGCCACGCACCTATTATAGATCAGGTGTTGCTGCCAGTACACTTAGATATGTAGAAAGTCTAATATACTTCTAAACTGCCAAATCTCCAACAATTGTTTCCATAAATACTTTTTTTCTTCTTCATCGCAGACAATATTTCCTGAACATTAGTTTTATTAATCAAACGAAGGGAATAAAAAAAGACCCGAAAGGTAACAAACCAATCGAGTCTTGCATTGTTTTACGATTCAAATGTTGTTTTATCAGGAAATTGTCCGTTTTCATTATACAGACATCTTGCTAATCTTTGAGCCGCTCTATCGAAATAAAATTTAGACTCGTTGTTGGCATTTAATACTGGCTCAATTTCCTGAATTGTCTCCTTCTCTTTATTAAGTTCAATCTTTCCCATTACTTGTTCGTTCGGCCCAAAACGATAAATAACCTTTTCATCGTCTTCATAATCTTTCAGCAGTAATACAAATGAAGCCATTGAATTCCCTCCTAAGGTCTCCAAACCCTTCCGGACTTTTCAGAAGCAGAATGGGCAGTTTCATAATCTGTTTTGAAAATGTATTTGGTTACAAAGATCATTTGGACTCGCCAGACCTCACAGATTAACTTTCTTCATGAAATTGGTTAAATCTCGCTATACCTTTCTAATCTTCTTCACTCGACCAAACTAAAGGGAGCTGAGGAATTGATTATTTATACCGTTCTAAATTATGATACGGGTTCGAAATATTTACACCAACCTCATCAATAGTTTCTAATATCTCATTAAGTATCATTCCATCTATTTTTTCATTTTGTTTTATGGACTCCTTAATTTTTACAAAACAATTCTCTAATCCAAGGTTTACAACAATCGAAAGTATAATATCAACATCCTCATAAGAATCAGTATTCCATAAGTTGCAGAGAATCTTGTCCACTTGTTTTCTTGTTTCATTTTCCAGTACTTCATAAGTCATGACTTGCCTATCTGTTAATTGGCTAAGGATTAATAAAAACTCTCGTTTATCGATATTTTCTAATGCGAACTCAATTAATACATTTTGAAATATCAATGCTAACGTCTCTGATGGCATTCTATCAGGTAATTTCTCAATTTCTTCAAGATTCATTTTTTTTAATTCCCCTCTATTGGAACATGAACTTCATTTAAAGACTGGTTTCTTGTCCATGTTCCATCTGTTTTTAATTGTTTATTTCCTATCTTTATTTGTGCTGTCCAACGATTGCCTGAAGCAGCTTCAGGATAATTACTTGCAGCTACAGGGTCTGGTGAATGCCAGCGGATAATCGCCTTTTGCCCATCGGCAAGTAAACATTCATACTTTGCTGCATCTCTTGTGAGTGTCTCGATAGAAGTACTTATAGACCTTGAACCATTACCTGTTCCTTCAGCACCCTTCCCCCCATCCCCACCCGAATCATTTTTGTCCAATGAGTAAAGATAACAAAAAACAAGTCAATCATGGTGGTATCTGACCTTACGGGTATTACATAGGTTATAGATGTTAATGGTTGAATGATGAGTTCATTCGGCACTGGTTACTTGAATTTGTCACATTGGAATAAACCATCAATAGCAAGACAGCCCAGATAATAACGGTAAATCCCGAATGCACTCGAATAGCTGGCGGAAATGACCCCAGATTAAAAAAAACTTGAAAGGCATAAAGCCTATCAAGGTTAAGAAAATTCTACTCATACAATGGAACTAAGATTCTTCCTATCAAATCCTCAGGTGTATAGTTCGTACCATCGAATGCAAGATAGAGATAATCCTTCGAACGTTTTACGTTAGGACCGTCCACAAACATTGGCCCTTTAAGGAAAAAACGTTTGTTATTTTGACCCTTATCGACAAGAACTGTCTTTATCAACGGACTGTCTATGCTCCCTGATAGTTTAGCTTCGACTGTTATGAGGTTCACTTCTTTAAGTGAATCGGCCTTAATAATTTCTAGTTCAAACAATTGAATTCACCTCACTCTTCACCTAGTAATTTTCTATAATCCCTAAGTGCTTGAATTGTCTGTCTCGTTTCATTATTTGGAATTCCATATGCCTTCCTATCCTTCCGCAGCCCTTTCGACTTCATCCGATACTCGGATCAGCACCTCGGGCGGAACGAGTATTCTAGACATTCGCATCCTCTCCAAGATATCATTGGTACCTTATTCTATCTATTTTCTATTATATGGAAAAGGTTCTAGGGTCCTTCATAATCGAGAGGGTTGGAGTAGAAAGGCTAAAAAAATAAAGTTTTTCACTTAGATAATGGATCATAAGCACTAGTAAGCTCACCCTTTTTCCTCTCGAATAGTGACAGGCACGATTTTCCAATACGATGTATACATAATAAAAAGACCCTAGAAGGTTTTTCTTCCACGGCCGTTTGTGATTGCTTTTATTCAGTTTCATTAGAACAGTGTTAACTCTTAATAAATACGATCTTTACACCAACCACCTGATCCTGCCCATTCACTGCCTTATACACGCCGTAAGCACCGTCACCCATACCGGTACGAGATACGACGCCCCCCATCAGAACACCCGCTTCTTCCCCATTTTCGGTGATATCGCAGCAGGCAAGATACCATTCGCTGTCCGTATCGGCATTACCGGCCGCATCAGGGATTCGATAATGGTTACTATCAAAAACCCCAGCCTGTCCGCTATCTACCCCAGCCACAAAAGGACACTTGATCCACTCCAACAATGCCCCCTGTTCTGCAACCGATTGATGATAAGCCGTCAACTTCGCGTTGGCTTCGCCCCAATCCGGGATCTCTACCTTCTCCACTTCCGTGGCCCAAGTACCATTCAATACAGGTTCTAACACACCCATGATGATAATGTTCGTATCCAATTCATAACAAGGATCTGCGACTACCATTTGCCCAGAATTCACTTCGAAATTACCTAGTTGAATAAACAATAAGGATACCTCCAATAACTATGTATGATGATTCTATTTTAGCACGTATGACATGGAGGATAAGATAGTAGCTATTGAGAGACGAAGGTGAGCTTTATTTTTTAAAAACAGAGTGGTATGTTTCGTAGGGTATTTCTAGTTGGCTGGATATCTGAAGAAGGAGTTCATCTGCTCTATGTATCAAATTTGTTAGATGTGTAGGCTGCATTTTACTGATTAAAACGCTCTCCTGTAATAAAAAGGATAAGGATTGTATAAATATCAACGATTCCACGTTCATCACAGAACTTACAGAAAACATCCGCGCTATATCGTCCAGCATAATTTTTGTATTAAGTGTCCTTTTCTCCTGCTGAATAGAACCGTATAAGATAAATTTAACTATCCATTAAGGGGTTATAACGTGACTAATCATAGCGATAAATCCATAGAGTTACTAGCCTTCGGCAGAGCTCTTCGAACAATCCGCAAAGAAAAGAAGCTCACCCAAGATGAGCTCAGCCTTTACTCCCGTGTAGACCGGTCTTATATTAGCGAACTTGAGAATGGAGAAAAAGCGCCTACGTTGCTAACGATTACTGCATTAGCAAGGGCGCTTCATGTTAAGGCTTCGGTTTTGATAGAGGGTTATGAGATGGAATTGGAGGAAAAACAGTAACGGGCGAAGGATATATCGTAAATTCCGATTATCACTTTTTTGAATTCCCCATACTTCCTGCCCTTTCCACATGATCAGCCCGAATCTTCGGATCGGTGATATTTGCCTCTATTAATGATTGATAGATTCTCTGGATATCGGATTCCGCTAGATCAGATTCCTTCTTCTCGGCTTGAATCCGATTCATTTTGCGCTGGATATATTCAGAAAGTTCAACATCGTACACAATCAGTTCATCTGACTGGATTTTTCTCAGTTCCGGATCAACGCTGAACCTACAACGCATTGTAAAGGAAACTAATGAAATGTAACGGGTCTTTTGGTAGTCAGGAAGCA
The DNA here is from genome assembly GCF_018310695.1 of Paenibacillus sp. Marseille-Q4541. GTDB lineage: Bacteria > Bacillota > Bacilli > Paenibacillales > Paenibacillaceae > Paenibacillus. The sequence continues at coordinate 9,010 of NZ_JAGXCY010000014.1, forward strand.
GACTTTTGACCGATTGAATATGTCCGTAATTTTGTAAAAAGGGATTGTACATTTTATAACGGTTACTCACCGTCCATGACTTATTCTCTCTTGTTCCTTTAATCTCTCCCGTGTAGTTCTTCGTCTCGATGACAAACAATCCTTGCGGGGTAATTACCACATGGTCGATCTGTGAATATCCCGTACGAGACTTCGAGTTGGCCACCATTAAATCACTTAGATATTTACATCCTTTAGGAAGTTGGTCTAGTTGAATATTAATCTTATGTTCTCCCAGTTCACCAATTCGAGTAGGCTGAACCTTGGGCTTAGTGCTATTTCCGGAAGTTTTGGTTTTATTCGTATGCCCGGTTTGTTTTTTCTTTGGCTTATCAGTGGATTTGAACAATGACATTATTTTTTGAAACATAAGAGAACTCCGTTCTTAAATGTAATAGTATTTCACCCAATCCGTTTCGTCTTCTTTGTCCATTTCAAGCAACGGGGCAAAAGTGCCTCAAAGTATATAAGTAATTTGTTGCACTTTGGCTTTATAAATTTTCGCCATGGCGCTTTAACTGCCCTTTTTACTTATTTCGTCTGAACTATGAATTCCTAGTACCCGCCCAGCTAAATCCACCTCATATGACCTTTTACCAATTGTAACCATGAACTAGACCGTTAAATTATCTATGTGTAATTAAACTTACTCCAACATAAAAATCTTATTTATCTCTTCTATAACACAGTCAGAATTATCCGATACCAAGTTTGATATATTTACTCTCTTAACTAACCATTTTATTGGTCTTTCTTGATAAGAGCGATTTAGATACTGAGGAAAATCGATGATATGTCCCGTATTCGGATACAATAATATGCATAAGAAATTTGATATTCTCTTAAATACGCATACATTTGGTAAAGATCTTCTTGATTAATTTTATATCTTTGTGAGTTTGGTAATATTAGTTTCCACTTAGTATCTATTATTGTAACAGGGGAGCCTGTAATCTTATCTACGAGTAAAATATCCGGAATAAGTTTACCTTCACCAGTGTTAGCATTAGCAAATAACCACCTTGACGCTTTCTTCTTTTCAATTATTACTTCTTATACAAAGTTATACTCATATTGAATCAATCTATTTCGAACGGTCCGCTCAAACAATTGATTCAGGTCAAACAATAAGCTAAAAGTCTGATTCGTCCCTTTTTGCTAACTTATCCGTTTTAGGCAGTACCTCAATAATAAGATTTGATGTTCCTATAACTCCTACCCATTGTTTGAATGCTAGCTTTTTATAGCCCCACCGAAAGAGATCCTTATTCTATAATTTTTCTAATTTCGAAAGGGATTCAGCATCAATGAAGAAAAATTATGGATTCATTCTTCAAACTCGAAATCATCTGTTACAACTGGTATTAAAGGTGATAAAAATGGGTCTTTTTTTTCTTTAACGCTTCCCCTCGCAAGAACGTATACTATAAACTCATTAGAATGTTTTGAGTGCTCATCATTAAAAACATAAAGCATTCCATAAGAGCCAGGTGCAATCATCCCTATATTTTCCATTATACCTACAGGATTAAATTTTGATGAAGGCTCACGATTCCATAAACCCGTCATCCAAAGATGATATTGTCCATTTATTGCCTTAATATCTAACACATCTACATTTGGCTGTAAATCTTCAATATATTTTTTAGCTGTTTCAATGATTATTTCTTCTCGTTCATTGCGTTCCTCATCACCAGTACTTTCTAAAATGACTGCCCAACCATGATATTGATACATGCTTTCACCTCTCTAGTCCTTCATTAAAATGGCGAGATATCAATAATAATCTCAACCTCGTATCTCTTCTCATATTCTCTTAATTGTCTAATTATTTTATCAGCAGGTGCTGTCTCAAAATGAAAGTATGCCTTTCTGCCTGTTTCAATACCAGCTTCAATGGTTGCCTTTGCCTGTTCTCTAAATTGAGGACTTAGATTATTCATTGATGTCTTAGTCTGACCAATGTACTTGTCAGAGACTACATCAAACTCTCGACCTTTGGGATCATTATTGAATATCATTCGAGACTGTCCATCAAGTTTTTCTCCAAGTAAATCTGCACCTGCATCTTCCTTATTTGATTTCTTTAGTCCACCTGAATATTGAGTATAGATACCTTTACCACTATTCAATGTAGAAGCAACTTCTCCCGGCCCCTCAACCCTATCCAAGTCCTCATCCCTTGCCCCCTCACTCCGGTTCACATGCGGAGATTCCTCCGGTGCAATCCTTTGAAGAATCTTGAAGCCTTCACCGGTGGTCGCTTGACGGTAAGGGAACAGCTCAGATAGCAAGGGTAGCTTCACTTTGCTGGTGTTGGCAGTGACTTTACCCACTTCCTTGATCTTGGATACTTTCGCTATATTTTTGAGGTAGAGACCTGGGATTAACATGGCAGTGACACTGCCCAGCATCTCACCCTTTTTCCAAGAGGAGCCTTGTTCAAAATCCTTGTACGCCTATTGGGGCGCTTCCCACAGAACCTCTGGATTCCGATATATGTAGTCTGCTGTATCCACAACTTCCTGGATGGTTTGTTTAGGGCGCCATACCAAATTATTGGCGAACTCCACAGCCCCCACGACATTCATTGCCGCATTCTTACCCAGCGACATGAAATACGCGCGAGTCGCAGAATCCGCCGCCTCCATGTTCTTGCGCCCCTCGCTCTTCCCGTAGGTCTCATCCAACCATTTCAGGTAGTCCAACTCCGGATTATCATTAATATCGTAGTCGTTCCTCATGAAATGCTTTTGCCAATACGCAAAAGTGTCATCGTTCTTTTTGTTATCCGGCGTAATGGAGGTTCCATCCGACAGCTTCAGAGGCGGTCCGTTCGGCTTTTGCTCTGGGCTTGCGTTCTGCTGCAACATAGGGTCTGAGTTCCGATTTAATGGATCCATGGCGTCAGCAAGAATAAACTTACTCGCAATGCGATTTAATTCAAGAGAAATGGAAGACAATAACGATGCCATTTGCTCCATATCTTTTCTAGCAGTAATAAAATCACTATAAAATTGCTGTCTTGTTGTACCATCCCATAAAGCTTCCATGGATAATACTTGATTAACTAAATGGTTAATCATTTGTTGAATGACTTTACTAGAATTATCAAAATGAGCCGCGACTGAAATAGCTTGGTCAGGAGTTATTCTAATGGTATTCATAAAATTACCTCATAGAAATAATATTACACACCACTCTACTATAATTTACCAAAAATGTGCAACCTCATAAGGTGATTGTCACGATTTGTTTCTTTCCGTTGCTGTTAATTCAGGTGCAAACCTAGCCGCTCTAATACTAGCCTGCGCTTCGTCAAGAGCGAAGTTCATTTTAAATGTCACCTTCAAGTCTTTATAATTCATATACTCTTCCTGCTTGGTAAGCCTCATAATGACCTACAATTTAATGTGCCACTGTTGGTCTGCCTGTGACTCGGGAATTTGCACTTAGGGTACCTATTCCCGTATTCTCAGCAGGCAGTACACCTGTATTTATAATAAACCGATCATACATCATTCCAGTTTCCATTCATCATAAAATCCGGTCTGCTTAGAATATTATTTTGTTCTGGAAAACCAAGAGATCTTGTGTAGTCCATGAGCTCTTTTTGTTGAAACTCAGTTAATAGGAGTTCATTTCTATAAGGGCTCCCATCCCCCTCACTCCACCCCTTTCAAAGCCCCAATCATATCAACCCGCTCCACCTTCCTCCTAAGCAACACGCTCGACACTACAGTGAGCACGAATGCAATAGAAACAGATATCAAAATAACGGGCAGATTGACTTGATTCGGGATTTGCTGATGGGCGCTTGCCATGGCCTGGACAGCTAGGGTATACATATAGGCACCTATTGGCAGCGCAACAATAACCGCAACGGTGGTCAGGATCATATTCTCAGTGAAGATGAGTCGGTATATTTTATTTTTGGGATAGCCTAGCACCTTTAGTGTCGCAAGCTCCCGATTTCTTTCATAAATGTTGATGGAGGATATTGTATAGATCGTACCAAAAGAAAGAACAATGGCACTTATAATAAACAAGATAAAAACAAAGCTATTTTGCTTCATCATATATTCCGCGGATCTCTTCAAATCCGCCTTATCTGCAATGGTCTCCACTGGTTGATCTTGCTCGAAGAAGTTACGAACGGTTGTAAGGTCCGCTACGTTACTCGCTTCCACTAATAGTGTTGTTGGATTATTGTCTATGCCAAAGCTCTCTAGATACGCCGGAGTAATATAAAAAGACGGATTCGAATACTGGGTGGATATGTGTGCAACCTGCATGTCGACTGTTTTGTTAGCAAACGCTGGATCAGTGAACTTGATTCCGATGCGATCCCCTTCTTGGATCCGGTATTTGTCGGCATACGATTTAGGTACTAGTACACCATTATCGTTCAACGCGAACCGCTTTTCATTTTCGTCCATGAAATGAATAAGAGAGTTTTCTTTATCCGTAACAACCAATGTGGCATTCTCGTTATTTCCCTCTAGGATAAGTTCGACGGGAAAGGTAGACAGCTCATAACTACTCTCAATGCCGCTGGGCAGTTGCACCGTCTCTAGGGCAGTTCCTCTCATATAATCGACTTTTAAATCATAGGTGTTCACCTTTTCAATCTGGGAAGCTACTTGCATCAAGCCCATCTGCGTACCAAAAGCAGTGATTAGTAACACCGTGCTCACCATTACACCAAAGGAGCTTGCTAGTGCTTTAGGTTTATTTAAAAATATATTTCTTAAAATGATCTTATTGCTGTAGGAAATATAATTCCAAAATCCAGTCGCTCGCTCGATAAGCAGCTTCCTCGTCTTCTTCGGTGGTTTTGGACGCATCGCCATAGCTGCACGTTCTCGTAAGATGGGTCTGGCACTTAAGTAACATGCTACGATTCCGAACGCACTGGAGAAGAAGATAGGTACAATCACAGAAGGTAAGGATAGGGAGAATGTAATGTCAGGGAGAGAAGTGGATACTGCACTCTTCGCTGCGATCATGGGGATGAATAGATTCGCGGCAATAACATAACCAAGAATGGAGCCGACGATCCCCACCAGCACTGGGTACCCCATATAATGAAGTAAAATGTTCCTGTTTTTCACACCCAACGCTTTCATGATCCCTACTTGATTTCGTTGCGAATCAATAATCCGCGACATCGTAAGGAATAGAATAACGGCTGTGATGATGAATAGGACCAGTGGCACAACATTGCTCATGACTTTATTGTTATAGAACATTTGTTGTAATTGAATATAATTGAACGTTCGCTCTTTGCTAACTAGGTTTACATAGGAGAGACCTTTGGACTCTGCTTCAATGGCTTGACCTAACTTATCAATATCGTAACCATCCTCCGCATCAATCATGAGCTCATTATAGTAAAGGCCGCCTGTGATTTCAGGCAGAGCGGCTTCTTTGATATACGCAAATCCGGAAGTTTTATGATCTTGGGTTGCGTTCTTTTTGACATATTCCACATTCATAGCCAAGCCGCTAATGGTGAACATCAGATTATGGTTATTCACATTTATCTGAAATTGATCACCTACTTGGTACTGATGCTCATTAGCATAATGATAATCTAGCAAAATTTCACTCTTAAGGGTTGGAATCTTCCCCTTCATGATCGCAGACGTATTCATCTCATTCATTTCAGGGATCGAATGTACCTTTATCGTAGCTTTCGTATCTTCAAAAACTTGCTCCGCCTCCAAGGTGTACCGTCCCTCGATTTTGTTTATACCTTGGATCTTACGTAAGCTCTCCACGTCCTGCTTGGAAATTTGTTTGTAATAGACATTCAAGTCACTTAAATTATGTTCTTTATAATACGCCTTTGAATAATCGCTAAGATCATCACTTAACGTGTCTAGTCCCGCATAGAAAAAAGCCCCGACTGCAATCACGAGAACAAAAGCTATAAATTGTCCGATCGATTGCCTCATATCCCTGAACAACTTCCATATTAATTTCGTCATCACCACTCAATCCCTTCAACACTTTGTTTCTTCTCATTTATGGTGATGCTTTCGATCCTCCCGCTTTTAACCTTGATTACCTTATCGGCCATCGGCGCAATGGCGGAATTATGTGTGACGAGCACAACACATTTTTTCGTGTCCTTGTTCAAATCTTGAAGCAGCTTTAGGACAGACTTTCCTGTCACATAATCCAAAGCCCCGGTGGGTTCATCACAGAGTAAAAGTGTAGGATTTTTGGCAACAGCTCTTGCGATCGCAACCCTTTGTTGTTCTCCTCCAGAGAGCTGGGAAGGAAAGTTTTTGATCCGATCTGTGAGTCCAACTTTATGTAAAACATCTTTCGCATCCAGATGGTTCTTACATACTTCCGTAGCAAATTCAACATTCTCCAGTGCGTTTAAATTCGGAATTAAGTTATAGAATTGAAATACGAAGCCAATCTTCTCACCGCGATAGGTCGTTAATTTCTTTTCACCTAATCTTGTGATTTCTTTACCACCAACCAACACTTGACCTGAAGAAGCCGTATCCATACCGCCAAGGATATTCAGTATCGTGCTTTTACCGGCACCGCTTGCACCTAATATAACGACGAACTCTCCCTCTGATATGGAAAAATCAACACCGGCAAGCGCCTGAATGGTCACTTCACCGATTTTGTAATCCTTCGTAACGTTTTTAAATTCAATTATCGTTCTCACGGCTTACATCTCCTCGTTATAAATTTTTTATGACGTAGTACCACTGAACAGGCGGGGGAGCGCTCCAACCGCTTCAATCCACTATTTTTCCATCATATAACAATGAAGAAAAATCACTTCCCCCAATCGATGTATATTGGGATCGGTCTCCAGAAGGAGTTCGAACTCACCGCCGTCAAGGTGTGCCGATAGAATCTGTTTGTACACTCGTCAGTAAAGAGATGAATGAAAGAACGTATAAGAGAATGACAACTTCAAAAAGTTAAAGATACGTAACGTGATAAATGACTCGTATATTATTATCCCTTCATCTTGAGATTCTTAATGAGGAGATTCAATCTATCTAGCGACAAAGAAAATAAGCTTAAAAACAAAAAAACTATCCCGTCTAGGATAGTTTTTGTTTAACTCACTCTATCGTTGCAATCAGATGATAAGAGAATGATTTTGTAGCGCCTTCTAATCTAAAAAATAAATCTACAACGTCTCAGTACTGAGTGTAAATCCTTCGATTACCACATCTTCATCGATCTCAATCATGATGCATCGTTTCCCTTGATAATTCACCTGTTTCACATACTTTAAATCCTGTGGGCTGACCGAAATTGTGGCTACCTTTGTATCGATCTTAATCGATTTTGACGTAAACTTCGGCATAACACTGCTCGCCTTCAGTTCATAGTTCTTATCGTCGACGATCGTTTGAAAAGCCCGTTCCACTTTTTCCGTCGTCACGTCTTCTACACCGCTTACCGTCAGCATATCTTCCACATCTTTATAATCGAGCTTCGGTGGTTCTTCATCATCATTGGTTTCTATCACACGGTAGATTTCCTCGTACACATGTGCGATGGTCGACGCATCGAGTTGTTCGCCCGCCACTTCCTTCACGATATCTTCGAAGATGGCTCTTTCCTCCAGTGCCGTCACGGACCTTTCGGCATTCAAGACCTGTTCGATGAAATGCGGATCTGGAAAGTTCGATTTTCCCGTACAATACAGAATGCGGTTCACATCAGAATAATTGTCCGTCACGCTAGGATAAAAGAACCCTTGTTCCGGCGTACTGAGCTTAATAATCGGATCTACATTCACATTGTACTTATATTCTCTCTCCACATAATCAAATAAAAGAGTTTTCCGTTGCTTCTCCGTAGAATTCACGGTGCATAGAATGAACGGATGTGCGAACACTTCGTCCTTCTCGCTCACCTCGGCTTGTTCATTCCTGTCCTTGGTTGGCAGGTAGTACTGTCCGCGAACGAACGTAACCACCATATCCCGTTCATACTTGACATCCACCAACATTTTATCCACGAGCAGCAGCATCAGGTCCTGCCATTCCTCCGGATCACCTGTCACCAAACCTTGGTGAAGCATCACCTGCGCCGGTTCCTCCGCTTCCTCCTGAAACTTTAACTCGAACAACTTCTGATCCAATTCACCGGTCAGCAGTTTTTTGAAATTGCCCAAATGCAGCTCCTGCTTCTCTCTCTCCAACAGTTCAAACGGCTGGCGCTCCGAATGATAGATCTCGTTGGTTTCCTTCATAATATACACGTTGAGAATGTCATAAATATTCAGCAAATCATGATCCATCTTAAATTGCTTGCGTATATGAGCGACTTCTTTCTTTATCATAATTCGTTAGACAACTCCTAAGTAGTAAATTGGTTTTATCAGTATAAACGATATAAAAACCCTTCGCTAGAAGGGCTTTTAACGTTACTACTTTTCAGTTCCAAATATTCAAGCCTATCATTCCAAAATCGTTTGTTTAAAATCGTCACATGCGAAGGACTGCCGTCCTCCCCCTATCAGCTCAGGCCTCCGATATGTCCCGATTCATCAAGTCTTATGCGCCACGCCGCCGGTTCCGCAGGTAATCCTGGCATCGTGACCACCTGCCCTGTCAGCACAACAACGAATCCTGCGCCGGCCGACCAGCGGACATCCTGCACTTCAATCGTGAACTGCTCCGGCGCCCCGAGCACGGCAGGACGATCTGTAAACGAATAGGGCGTCTTCGCCATACAGACGGGAAGATCGCGTACGCCAAGCCGCTCCAGTTCCTCTAATGCTCGCCTCGCAGCCGGGCGGTATTTGACTCCGGCTCCGCGATAGATGCGCGTAACGACCGTCTCAATCTTCTCTGTAAGTGGCATGTCATCCGGATAGAGCAACTCAAACGTATCCTCTGCCGTTCCGTCGGCTAGCTCTGCCACTTCTTGCGCCAACTCGCGGCAGCCTTCACCGCCACGCTCCCAAGCATCCGAGACAATCGCCTTCACACCAAGCTCTGCGCAAAGAGCGGCAACCTGCGCCAGCTCTGCCTCCGTATCCGCTGCGAAGCGGTTAATAGCGACGATGACCGGCACGCCGAAGGTGCGCATGTTCTCCACATGGCGCCGTAAGTTGGCGAATCCAGAATGTATCGCCTCGGCATTCTCCGTCAAGAGCTCCTGCTTCGGTACGCCACCATTATATTTTAAGGCACGCACGGTCGCGACGATGACCGTAGCCGCTGGATGCAGGTTTCCCTGACGACACTTGATGTTCATGAATTTTTCCGCGCCCAGATCAGCGCCAAATCCCGCTTCCGTCACGACGTAATCGGCCAATTTGAGAGCATGACGGGTTGCACGTATGCTGCTGCACCCGTGGGCAATATTGGCAAACGGTCCGCCGTGAACGAATACCGGATCACCTTCAAGTGTCTGCACTAGATTCGGATGGATTGCATCCTTCAGCAGAGCGCACATCGCGTCCACCGCCCGAAGCTCACCCGCTGTAACTGGCCGCTTGTCCATGTCATACGCCACGACGATCCGGCCAAGCCGCTCCCTTAAATCGTCCATATTTTCTGCTAAACAGAGCACCGCCATCACTTCCGAAGCAGTCGTAATAAGGAAGCCGTCTTCGCGCACGGTGCCGTTGTTGTCGCCGATACCGATTACGATCTGGCGCAGCGGCCGATCATTCATATCGAGCGCCCGTTTCCATACAATACGTACCGGGTCAAGACGCAAAGTATTGCCTTGGAAAATATGGTTATCAATGAGTGCCGCGAGCAGATTATGAGCTGATGTAATCGCATGGATATCACCCGTAAAGTGCAGATTAATATCCTCGGCAGGCACAATCTGGGCTTTGCCACTGCCTGTGGCGCCGCCCTTCATGCCCATGCACGGTCCGAGCGATGGCTCGCGCAGCGCAGCGGCCGCCTTCCGTCCAATCCGATTCAATCCTTGCGTAAGTCCGATCGTTGTGAGTGTCTTGCCTTCCCCTGCTGGCGTCGGATTCATCGCGGTGACGAGGATAAGCTTTCCGTCTGGCTGCTTCGAGACGGATTCCCATACATCCTCGGATAGTTTCGCTTTCCATTTCCCGTAAAGCTCAAGCTGATCTGGCGCAAGGCCCAGCCTGGCTGCAACTTCTGTAATTGGTTTCATATATGACGCCTCCATACCTATTCTGCTTTAAGCTATTTTATTGTTGAGGAGAATCCATAAGCTTTCAAAAATGCTAATCAATAATCATCCGAGTTTTCACTTCACCTACGTTTATTGCTCCTATATATTATTATAAAAAAAATACACCCCAAAAAGTTAACGAGCTTGAGGCAAATTTAGTACAGGCCCATTTTGCAAAGTATATCTTTCATATTTCTATAGAAGTGTTGCCCATAAACGCAGAAAATAGAGTATCGACGTTAGATTGCCGACACTCTATTTTTAACGGTTTATCTGGTCTTACATATTCTTTCAATGAAAGTTATTTATTTTCATAATGTACTCAGCCGTAATTCATAAAAATACTGCACAATGGGATGCTTTAACTTCATCTTTTCGGCCATGTTTAATATTCGTTTTTTTCCAACTCGTCTGTCCACTAAGGCTAGAATATTCAGTAAAATATCATTACTCTCTAGGCTTTCTTCTATTGAAGTAGATAAAAACTTAGTAGCAACAACGACAAAATTAGATTTACTTAATGATGCCTGGGCTGTCAAAAGCTCCTTAGCAAGTACGGATATTTTTCTACTTCTTGCAATTACAATGAGACGATCCTCTGGAACTGTCCCCTTAGTATCTTTTCTAACGGCTTCAATTTCTTCATTACTGATCGGAATTTGGATATTTGGATCATTCTTAATTTCCTGCTCCGTTTGATACCATCTGATCGAGTTATTTATATCACTCATATTGAGTACGTTCTTTTTATCTACGGCAATATAACAAATCCCTGATTTATCAAGTAAATAACGGTAACTTGTTGCGCGGTATTCGACTCTTCCAATTAACGCAGGACAGAGAAAACTCTCCAGCTCTTTCTTCAATTTACTCCAGGACATGTAATCCTCCTATTTCTCAATACCTAATCACCGTATTTGCGGCTGTCAGACTTTCTTTGCTTTCTTTTTGTATGATAAGACAGTTTTTTAAATTAAATCACTTTGTATCTTCCATTCAGGCCTTCCCACGATTCTATCACAACTTTATTTAATTTTCAGTACGGGTTTATTAGTTAATGATTTTATTGCGCCAGCAACTTTTTTAAGATATGAGCGTTACTATAGTAGCGTTTAAAATATACAATAAGCAGGTGATTGTACAATGAAAATAAAGTATTGGAAAAATGTGGTTGTCATTATGTTTATAATATCCGTGCTTTTTCCATTGGGAGCTCAAACATCTGATGCGGCTTCCAAATATGTGGAGCTAGAAATTGGGTGGGACGACGGCCGGATCACCCGTATTGAGACACTACATAAGGACGGAGTAACTTACGGAAGTTTATTTTCGTTAGGCATCGGGGCAGGTCTGAGCTGGGGGATGGAAAATGACAATACGGCATTTCTGAAGAGAGATACCAAACACATTGTTGTCCACATGGGAAGCAGCATTGCCGAAGTTGATGGTCAAGAAGTGGATATGGGCAAAGAACCCGTGTGGTATATTAGCAACCTCTATGTACCGATTAGATTTCTCGCATCTGCTTTGGACGGAGAAGTAGCTAGTCGGGACGCCAAGACGGGAAAGGTGACCGTGACGGGACTGAAGAATTATACGGATTCTTTTCATGGCAGTATGAGGGGATACAACTATATGATTCAGGCAGCAAAAGGAGATCTTGAGATTACGAATGCATTTACGGGTAAAAAGAATACAATACCGCTAGGCATAAAAGATATTAATGTAAATACTCACGAACTCACCTTAAACTTTAATCGGACTCCCAAAAATCTAACTATTGTAACAATTAATTATAAGAATCGAAAAACTGGAGACTACGACCTTTATACGTTGGTATTCAAGAATCAAGGGATGATTCGCAAATCTGTAGCTCACGGGCTAATCGAGTCACATGAAATCTTACAATCGGACGGCACCATTAGTCTCATTGATGACAAAAATATACGTATTATTGATGATGGAAGCGGGGATGTACTTGAAGTGATCGCTCGATAACTATCATTATGACGTAAAGTATGTTGGAAATCGGGAATTAAACAGCCTAGAGTCATCTTTTATGGCAGGACAAAAACATAGTCACAATCGAAGTCGCCTATATGGCGGCTTTTTTGCTTCTAATTTGGGCTCGGCTGCTTATTAGACTTACGGGTAGGGCAATCTTGAACACGGTAATGTTATCAATGACCTCTAAACTCCCTATGATAAGTACAGATTTTTGTTCATTGAAAAAGACTGCCGATATATACCATCGACAGTCTGCGTGAGAGAATCTACTTCCCTCTTTAACTTAGTTTAATAGGACTAACCCCAATATTGCGCTGCAATACGTTGTCCTTGATTAATTTTCGCCCACTGTTCATCTTCCGTGAGTTCATTGCCACCATCACAGGACGCAAACCCGCATTGATGAGAAAGTAACAATCTATCCTTATCAATAATTTTCGATGCTTCATCAAGCATTCTAACGACACGAGTCTCGTCGTCAAGGGTATTGGTTTTAGAAGACAACAATCCAAGTACAATTTCCGTTTCAGGCTTATCTTTGAAAACCGCAAGCGCCTCGAGTGAGCCTGCACGATCATCATCCCATTCAAGGAAAAAGCGATCATATTTAAGCTGCTTCAAGAACAGATTCGCAATTTTGGCATAGGAGCCACCGCCCATATTACGGGAATCATAGTTACCACGACAGTTATGAGTCCACATTTTCAAGCCTAAGCTATGACCATAATCAATGACTGTATTGTTAATGTCAATAAATTCGGTAGCTAGAGCCTGTACTTCCTCTTGATTGATACTCTCGCCAGTATATGGAGAGTTCGGGTTATCATCTGCAAACAGCTCCCATAAGCAATCGTCGAATTGAAGGATTTCCCCTCCAGCAGCAGCAAATTCCCGGACAAATTCTTTATAAGCCTTAACAAGACCGTTTTTAAGCTCTTGTTTATCCTTATAAACTGCATCTTTGCCACCAATGTTATCTGACCATGATAACTCACCAAAAATATGGGATGGAGAAGGTACGCACAGCTTTGTTTCACGGTCGCCAGCAAGGGCTTGAAGTTTTTTATATACAGGAATAAAATGATGGTTTTCTCCACTCAATTCACCTGTAATGCGCAAACCAATATCTTTTCGAGTCTCATATTTTGAAGTTCCATCGGTATCTCTAAAAAAATATCCATGATCCGCTATATAGCGGCTAATTCCTTGGAAGCCCCAGACAAAGTCCAGATGCCACATTGATTTGGAATATTCTCCATCCGTAAGAATGGACAAATCATTTTTAATTTCTTTATCGACTACAGCCTGAATCGCATCCGATTCACACTGCTCATACCCTTGAAAATCCTGATAAAAGGGATAACTGATATCATCACGATGTTCAATTTGATGTTTATATTCTAATAAATCTGTCGGACGCAGCAGGCTACCTACGATTTGAAATCTATTGCACATAAAAAATCCTCCTCAGTTAGCACATCTCTTTATGTAATGCTTTGATTCTAGCATGGAGGAATAAGATCCACATAACACTTAAAAGTAATATCTAGTTATAGCTAAAAGCTATACCAAGTATCTAAGCTTACCATATAGCTAATATCATTTTTTAAAGGTGAACTATATAAACAAAAACCCGAACTTAGAAAAGTTCGGGTTTTTATACTTCTGTTTGAGTAAAATATGGACTCTAAACACTAATTATCAAACTCAACATGATTTATTTCAAAATGATCAAGCAATACACGTACTTCATCCGTTGATTTGGTGTTCATCAATTGATTTCTTAATTCGCCTGCTCCTCGGAATCCTTTGACATATATTTTGAAGAAGCGATGAAGCGCTGCAACAGAACGAGGCAATGCTTCTATATATTGATCATGCAGATCAAGCTGCAATCGTAGGAGATCAAGGTGCTCCTTACTACTATGCTCTTTCGGTTCTTTTTCAAAGGCAAACGGATTTTTAAAAATACCACGCCCAATCATCACGCCATCCACACCATATTTTGTGGCAAGCTCTAACCCCATTTGACGGTCAAGAATATCGCCGTTAATGGTAAGTAATGTATTTGGCGCAATTTGGTCACGTAATTCCTTAATTTCCGGAATGAGCTCAAAGTGTGCATCGACCTGACTCATTTCTTTTCTTGTACGCAAATGAATGGAAAGGTTCGCGATATCTTGCTTTAAAATATGGGTTAACCATTCTCTCCACTCCTCTACTTCCGTAAAGCCAAGGCGTGTTTTCACACTTACAGGGAGTCCGCCCGCTTTTGCCGCTTGAATAAGTTCTGCCGCAAGATCTGGACGAAGAATGAGACCACTACCTTTCCCTCTTTGTGCGACATTCGGGACCGGGCAGCCCATGTTAATATCAATCCCTTTAAAGCCCATCTCCGCTAAGCCCATACTCATTCGGCGGAAATTCTCAGGGTTATCTCCCCATATATGTGCAACCATGGGCTGTTCATCTTCAGTAAACAGTAAGCGTCCACGAACACTTTTCATTCCTTCTGGATGACAATAGCTCTCTGCGTTTGTGAACTCAGTGAAAAATACATCGGGTCTGCCTGCTTTAGCTACAACATGACGGAATACTACATCCGTTACATCTTCCATTGGAGCAAGTACGAAAAACGGTTTAGGTAAATCATTCCAAAAATTATCTGCCATACTTAAATTCAATCCTTTCATTAATAGGTACATCTTCAAATGCTCATTCAAAATGAATAACGAAAATATTTCTATTTCTTTAATACATAATTAATAGACTAAGCCACCCGTTCCTAACAGGGTTGGAATATATGTGGACATTCGAATTAAAGGTATTAAATCATCATTTTAAAGTATAACCTAGCTTTAATCATTTTTCTTCACACAAGGTCCTCTTCAGGCGATATTTTTCATATCTTCCCCAAGTTCAAGAAAAAAGCCGAAGAAAAACAGGAGTGGATACCTGAGTTTCGTTCGACTCGTAACAGGACTTTTTATGCTTTGACCCGCATGTATGATCCCACAAAATAAAACTAATAAGACTGCCATTAAAATCATAGAACTATCCTCATTTTACTTATGAGCTAACTCATACGTACAGTTGCATCCCATCAAATGCTACTGTGATACCGTTCGGCTCAAAAATTCGAACCAAATCTTCGTGCAACAGATGAGCATTATGAGAGAAATGAGTGACTACGATTCGTCCTTCTGCTTGCATAACATGATTCTCTACTAACCAATCCCGTGTTTTTAGTGTATCCTTGACATTCATATGACCGTCACATTGTTCGGCATTCCCCGTCGTACATTCCAGAATGGCAAGATCTAGTTTCTTCCCTTTCAACCAGTTCCAAGTCTGTTCAGGAAACCAACCACTGTCGTGACCATAGAAAATGGTTTTGCCACCCTTTTCTATATAATACAATAAGCAAGTTTCTTTAGGATCATGGTTAGCAAGCAATGGGGTAATTGTAGCTGTTTGCGTTTGTATCGTTTCAAATGGCTTTAAGTTGTGGAATTGAAATCGATGGAATTCTGTGGCAAGCAATTGACTGCAGTTCTTAATTGGCAAGTCGTGGCCATACAGATGGAGTTCTTCTTCCTCCATAAACTGGGCATAACCAAACGCCCGAATCAATAAATCTTCAGGATACAAATGATCGGAATGTGAATGTGTAAACAATAAATCACGAACCTTATCCATATCTACAGAATCACGAATGGAATGATATAAGGTGTCCGCCGGAAAATCAATCTTAAGTACTTCATCAATCAAGACCGAAGTGCGTGTACGAATATTCTTCCCACCAAGTACTTTGGCTTGCTTGCAAGTCTCGCAATGACAGAATAGCGAGGGAATTCCTTCAAATGCAGCCGTTCCATGAAAAAGAACCTTCATAAACATTCCACCCTTGTAGTAGAGAACAACAGGACGTTAGTCCTGTTGTTCTCTCTGAGTAATATTCTAAACTGGCTCACTTAATGTTTGCATCATCCAAATACTGTATCCACTGCTTCGTGTATTCCGCTTGAATTTTATCGAGACCAGCTTTTTTGGCCTTTTCCATGAATAACTTCAAGCCGGCTTCAACATCCTCAACCATACCATCATTCAAAGGGTATAAGTATTGCTTTTCAACTTGTAGAAGGGCAGCCTTCTCTGCTTGATAAGATGTCCAATCCTCTCCGAAGCCTTGGAAAATATTCGGCTTTGCTATCTTATCCATTTCATCGAACATGTCTAGCACAGCTTGATAGCTCTTATCAAACAACATGAACTCTGGATTTCTCCATGCCCATCCATTCATACCTTCTCTTGTGAAGCCGTTTGATTGGGCATCACCAAGCATTTTGTAATATTTCCCATCCTCGATTTCAAAATTTTTGCCTTCGATACCGTATTGCGTCAGCCAATTGTAGCGTTTATCCGTGACCAATTTCTCATAGAAAGCAAGCGCTCTCTCTGGATTTTTGCTGCTGCGTGGAATTGCAAAGCCATTATGAATCGGGTGAACGGGTGAAGAGAATCCTTTTATATTTGGGTATGGGGTATAACCTAGCTCCCAATCCGGGTGCAGTGATTTCACTTTGACAACAGCATCACCAAAGCGGTTTGGATTCTCAGATCCTAAAATTGCTGCGGCTTTACCGCTGGCAAATATATCACTACCACTATCTTTAATGTTCAGCATATTCTTCATAAAGAACCCTTTTTCTTGCCAACTCCTGAACATTTTTAAATCTTTCAAATGCTGCGGAGAGCCCCAATAGCTAGTTACGTCTCTTGGAGTGTCATACATGATGTTAAGTCCATATGGAACTTTATCGTTGGTATTCACAGTTTTAGTTGTCATTTGACGGACGGAATCTACATGACCAACCTCAGTATCCGCCAGAGGCAGCATATCAGGTTCATTCTTGCGTATGCCATCCAAATACTGCTCTAGAGTTTCGAGTGATTCCGGCTTAGGCAAATTATACTTTTTACGCAAATCTTCCCGATAGGCAATACCATCATTTACATACTCTTTCCAGATCGCTGGAACTGTGTAAATTTTCTTGTCAACCTTAACTGCTTCCCAGAAATCCTGCGGTACATATTCTTGTAGCTTAGGTGCAGCCTTCGGTAGGAGATCATCTAGAGGAAGGAAAGCCCCTTTCATCGCATAGGACTGGTAATTTGTCCATTCTGCCGTAAAGATCAGGTCAATCGGCTGCCCTGAGGACAACAGAAGCTTATACTTCTGATCCCAGTCAGTCCAGGTTGTGAAGTTGAATTTGACGGTTGCATTCAAATCTTCTAATGCCATTTTGTTAACTTCATCCTGAATGACCTTTAAATCCTTTGGGGCATCGCCCAGCATATAGAACTGAAGCTCCACTTTCTTGGATGTGTCGATTCCAACTGGCTTCTGCGGTTCTGGAGATGACGTACTATCAGGATTGTTCTTGTCTGTTGCTTGTGGTGTTGCCCCCGTTTCCTTCGCAGTGCTACTGCATCCAGTCATGACCATTGTGAATAAGAATAACAAGGTTAAGACTGATGAGACGACCTTTTTCCCCTTTTTCATGTAAATCCTCCTTATTAGTTGCTATATGTCAGCCGATCGCATACGAGTTTCTTGCGTTTGCTTTCGATACTAACCCTTCACTGCACCAATCGTTAATCCCTTCACAAAATATCGCTGCACGAACGGATACAAGAAAATAATTGGTCCTGTTACGACGATCGCCATTGCCATCTTGGTCGACTCTGTCGGAATTTCGCGCCCTAGGGATACCCCTGTTCCAGTGGCCATTTGAGAAACGAACATCATGGTATTAACCGTGTTATACAAGTAGTATTGAAGCTGATACATGCTAGCGTCATTAATGAACAAGGAAGACATGAACCAGTCGTTCCAGTACGTCAGAGCAAGGAACAGACCGACAGTCGCAATTCCAGGCATAGCAAGCTTCAGCACGACACTGTAGTAAATCCTAAAATCGTTCGCGCCATCGATTTTGGCTGATTCGAATAATTCTTCCGGAATCGCAGATTTGATAAAGTTTTTCATTAAAATAATGAGAAAAGGTGTCATAAGACCCGGCAATATCAGTACGGCATAGGTGTCTGCCAGCCCAAAGTATTTGGTCAGCATGATATACCAGGGCACGAGCCCCCCTCCAAACAGCGTTGTGAAATAAATATAGAAGGACAATTGATTGCGATACTTGAAATCTTTCCTCTGCAGAACATAACCTGCCATCGTAATAAGAAACAATCCCAATAGCGTTCCAACCACAGTTACAAAAATCGTAACACCATAAGCCTTAATTAGCTGAGTTGGAAAGGTAAACACCATTTGATAGCCTTCCAGCGAAAACTCTTTAGGAATCAAGTGAAAACCGTCGCGAATAATGGATTCATTGGCTGTAAATGAGCCTGAAATGATCAGAATGAAAGGAAAGAGACAGAGCAAAGAAAAAACCGTAATGATCAGGTAAGCCATCATGCGGAAAACTCTAGAACTTAGAATGTTGTCATCCAATGTAATCCCTCCTCTCTATTTCAGAACAATGCGTAATCTTCATTAATTTTCTTGATGATATAATTCACTGTCATAATCAATACAAATCCGAAGATAGACTGATACAAGCCAGCAGCAGTTGCCATACCAATATCAAAATTAACTTTCAAAGATCGATAAACGTAAGTATCGATAATATCCGTCACGTTGAAGAGCATTCCGTTGTTCCCGACAAGCTGATAGAACAGATCGAATTGACCTTTCATAATGCTTCCGAGTGCAAATAAGAGCAGAATGATAAATGTTGGCTTCAGCATAGGTACGGTAATATGCCAGATTCGATGAAAAATATTTGCACCATCGATTTTGGCAGCTTCGTAATACTCATCGCTGATTCCCATGATGGAGGCAAGATAAATGACCATAGAATAACCAAGATTTTTCCATATATAAAATGCTGTAATCAGAATTGGCCAGAGCCATGGTGTATTGTATATGTCTACTGGATCAAATCGGAACGATGTTAGTACCTGATTAACGAAACCGGAATCAGCATTAAACATGTTAAACGCTAACACACTAATCAGAACAAACGAAACGAAATAGGGTAGAAACATGATGGATTGTGATAATTTTTTAAATAACTTACCTCGGACTTCACTTAATAGGATTGCTGCCCCTATAGATATCACGTTACCTAATATGATAAACACCACATTGTATCCAAGCGTATTGATTGTCAGCCTCAACAAAATTCCAGATTGAGTTAAAAATTTAAAATTGTCTAATCCTACGAACGGACTTCCAAATAAACCACCTGCAAAATCATAACTCGTGAATGCATAATAGATGCCGACCATTGGAAAATAAGAATTAATTAAGAAAAAAAGCAGTGTCGGTGCTATCATAAAAAACATGATTTTATTCTTATTTAATTCATATAAAAAACCTTTCTTCTTTAACAAATCTGACCACCTCCTGAATAGAATCACTCGAGAATCATTACATCCAAATCATAGAGGAAGCGAGTTCCATAATATACTGGACAATGCCGCAAATTGCTGTAATCTCGGCACTTTCAATGTGTGAATTTTATGTACTTTTGTGAATTTTTTCAATATTATCCTCTAATCTTGATTATTCGAGCGTGAATTCAATTGAAAGCAAACAACTGATCAGGTATACTCTAACCATAAATGAAAGGGGTTTCATAAATGGTGAAACAACGGTCTAGTGAGCATAAAAAAGTTTATAGTCGAATACTCTTAGGCTCTATCGGATGTGTTATTATTACACTTTTGATAACTTCAACTATTCTATATATGAACTTCATTAACAACGCACTTAAACAAGTTTATCGTTCCGATTCTAATAGTCTGAATCAAATTAAAACAGAATTATCTAGTATGACAGAGATTGTTACTTCACTGTCCTCCCAGATTTACTCTGATTCTGCGGTATCTAAGTTGTTGTATTATGCGGACTTAAATATCTATGATGTCATTTTTGCACAGCAACAACTTGATAACTATCGCGCATCCTTACCATTCATTGAATCCATTTATGTATATAATGCGAAATCCAATCAGTTCTATATTAGTTCCAATAATGCAAGAAGTGGAATTCAACCGAAGTCCGAACTTGATGATGATGGAATTCTAGACCTTTTTAAGAAATTCAAAGAACATCGTCCCTTCCAACCAATCCCCAGAACCTATAACATCGGTTCGGCCCAGAATACTCCAGTATCAAGCTACACTTACTTATGTTATAGCATCATTGATGATAATAACGATTTAAATACAGCAGTCGTTGTCAATATCTCAGCATCATGGTTAGACCAGCGATTAGATCAATCAGCGAAAGAGCTATCGGAGAAGAACACGTTTATCATTAATCAGGATGGAATATTGTACTCCAGTAATGACATGCATGCGATGCTAACGGATATGTCTGATAAAACCTATATACAGAAAATTATTCAGGATCCTTCAAACTCTACATATTTTGTGGATACCGTAGATGGAGTTAAATCTTTAATAACGTATACTTCACCCGATTCATTAGGCTGGAGATATGTTCGCATTACCCCTTATAGCAATATCACTCAAGAAATAAGCGGAATGAGGTATCGAATACTCATTATCTGTATTGGCATTCTTCTCTTAGGATTGTTGATTTCGTTAACTTTATCCCATGGTGTATATCGCCCGATTGACAAAGTCATACGCAAGTTCAAAACCCTCGAAACAGAAAGACGTGATCATCAACATATTCTCAAGCAGGATTTCCTTAGAAATACGATTTTAGGTAGAGAAACGAATAATGCTGAGGTGTTGCAACAAAAGTTACAATACTTCAATTCAGGGCTTATGGTTAATAGTAAATCTCTGATTGTTTTGGTAAGGATTGATCAGTACCTCCCAGTTCTCGAGAAATACAAAGATGATATTAAATTGCTCAAATACGGCATAATGAACGTTTGTATGGAAATTGCCTCGCCGACCTTTCAATCTGAAGCCATTGACATGGGGGATGATAGTCTTTTACTTATGCTGGGCTTCCATGATCCGCTTTATAACATGGAACGAGATTCGCTGATTGAAATGGCAGAGCTTATGCAATCGTCAATCACCAAACATTTAAAATTATCCATCTCGATTACCTTTAGTCCTGTAAAGGAATCAATCGAGCAATGCATTTTAGTTTACAAGCAAGTGCTTGAGGCTTCTTACCATCGATTATTCAAAGGACAGGGCTGCATCCTCTTTTCGGTTGACATTATGAACTTAAAATCCAAAGAGTATATGTTTCCTGTTCACAAAGAAAAACAATTCATTGAATCCTTGATGTCAGGAAATGTGGATAAGGCACGTAGCATCTATATCGATATAGTCGGAGAAATATCAGAGTATTCTTTTACCGTTGTTCAACTTGTCATATCGCATTTAGCACTTACCGTGAATAACGTCTTGAGGGCATTAAAAAAGAACAATGCGATATTAACATTACCCGAATTCGATACAACGTTCTTACTACCCAATCATGTTGAAACCATGGAAGAAATCAACACTCCGTATTTCAAAATATTTGAAGAAATAAGTCAAAAACTCGAAGAGAAGCGAAGTACAAAACAAGAAGATCTCATTAGAAAAGTACATCAAATTATTGAGCGAGATTATAGCAATTCAAACCTGTCCTTAAATTCAATTGCAGACGAGTTCTCGATGTCTCCAATTTATTTGAGCCGATTATATAAACAATTAACTACAAATGCTCTATCTGATAAAATAAGCGAATTGCGGTTGAATAAAGCCAAAGAGCTGCTGAAGACTTCTAAATACACCATTGGTGATATCGCTGAAAAAACAGGTTTTACTAGTAGTTCGTATTTTTATCGTTTATTTAAGAATAGTACGGGTATAACCCCAAGCGATTATAGAAAAAGGATAAATGTTTGAGATTAAACTTAGCACAACACGAATTCAAGTAGACCCATGCCCCCTATAAGGATTTGATGCTTTGTCTATGGTCTAACATTCAAGTAAAAAGGCCTCTCAACAATTCAGTAGATTGTTGAGAGGCGATCCCCATCGCCGTGATGATGCAGGCAGAACTGACAATTCCCGCGTGTACCATTGTTTTGTCCCCAGCGGTCATAGATAAACCCTCCGAGTACATTGCCGACGAAAGACCGCACCATTTAAGACTATTGTTAGAAGAACGGATACGAGCTCGGAAATGTCTAGCCGACCACGCCAAGACTACAACCTCAGGCAAACTTAATGGCAACATGGTCATTGACCTTCATTGGATGGAAATGTATCCGAAAAGCCTCAATCACGATAAAAAATAGGGACGTGAATAGCTCACGTCCCTATTTCGTCCCCATCTCCTCTATTCATTCACTTAAAACCCTTTGTTCAGTATTAGTAAACCCTTGCTACAAAACCGTGATTCCCTCGATTTTTTACTCAACTTGTTCTATCACTACTTTATTATAATCTGGATAATGTCTTGATATACACAAGAGCTGGCATCGTTTAATTTGGTAGGGCTGTCCCAATATCCAATTGCCTAGCTGACGAAACTCCGCCAAACAACAAATAAACTCAACTGCGCCATCTAGGTGTGGTTGAGTTTATTTGTTTGATGACGCACCCATATCTCTACCAATTCGTTTGACGCTCCGGCAGCGGATCTTGATCCTGTATCATTCGCTGAACGAGCATTTCCATCAAATTCTGTTTCACTCTGCTGGCTGCCTCTTCAAAATACAGATTGCGTCTTTCCTCAGGATCAAGATGCAAATCAAACAGCTCGCCGTAGGTCTCACCGGCAAACACTACCAGCTTATAGCGGTTGGTCCGCAAACATTTGGCCATAATACCACGATCATGCGCGTCGTACTCTGTCATTGCCGATTCCCGGATATGCTGCTTTTGACCAGAGAGCATTCCTAACTGTGAAACCCCTTGTATGCCGTACGGTCGAACCTGCCCGATCGCGTCGAGCAGAGTCGGGACTATGTCGACATGCTCCATCAGTGCATCAGTCCTTTGTCCCTTCGCAATCCCCGGACCACGGATGATCATAGGGATGCGCGTAAGCCCTTCAAAAAACCACGGCCCTTTGTACATCAGTCCATGATCGCCGAGCAGCTCCCCATGGTCGCTCGTGAACACGACGAGTACATTGTCATACACGCCTTTTTCCTTCCAGGCATCCATAATGCGCCCAATCTGCTCATCTATAAACGTAATCATCGCATAATAATTGCGAATTACCCTTCGAATGTGAGACTCGCCTGAATCATGCTGCTCTCCTCCTCCGGGCCAATAACCGCGAGCTCCCTGATGAAGCAGATGCTCCGGACGGAACGGCAGCTCGTCTTGCGGAACAAGTGGACCCTTCATTTCAATATCGGCATATAGTTCAGTGTAGGCCTTCGGGGGATTAAATGGATGATGTGGATCGACGAAGCTGGTCCATAGGAACAACGGTTGGTCATAATCATGCGAGCGAATCACATCGATACTTTTCTCCGCCATCCAGTAAGTCTGATGAAGCTCTGCCGGCATATCGCTTTCCCATACGTCTTGTTCTGCATCCTCTGAGCGGTACCGATCAAGATCGAAGCGGTTGGCAACAGCGGAATCCTGTTCACGCAGCCATCTCAAATAGTCGCCCACTAGGTTGTCTTCGGAAATATGATACTCATCAAATCCGTAATAGGTACCGTCTGCCGCCCTGCCGCGATCACGAATGTCCACGTCCTCAGGCTCCATTGAAAACCCCGTCTTACATTGAGGTCGGAAATGCATTTTGCCGACGCCAACCGAGCGATAATCCGATCGCTTCAAATGATCACACAACGTAATCTCATTCTCATCCAGAGATACACCAATGTTCCATGCCCCGTGGGCATGTGGATAACGTCCAGTGAAGATAGATGCGCGAGACGGTGTACAGACCGGACTCGCGCAGTATGCACTGCTAACAACGGTTCCCTCCGCCGCGAGACTATCAAGAACGGGGGTACGAACCGATTCGTTCTCGGCACCTATGGCATCAGCGCGCATTTGATCAGTTGTAATCAGCCAAATATGAGTTCGTTTTGTTGTCATATGATTTTCTCCTAGCTTGAGTTATTTTCGTATTTTTTAAGTACCATCTCTATGCTACGATAAGCTTTAAAAGGTTGTATTCAACCATTCAGTCCCTTTTTATAACGATCCAACTCTTTTATGAGGATGGTGAAGACGATGAGCACGAATTCATATTTTTATAAAATGCTAATAAATACCCCCAGCGAAATGATCAAGCCCTTTTTGTTTTATGTGCTTGATCTCGGCTGGTTCGAGTGCAGGCCGGATTATCGTATGCATCGAACGTTTTTTCCGTATTCAATTCGGTTCGTCATTCGCGGGAAAGGATATGTCGTGTGGAAGGGCAGAACGTTTGCGGTCAATCCGAACCAGTTGCTTTTTCTTGACCTGACGGAGGAGCATGAATATTATGCAGATTCGGAGGATCCGTGGGAAATCATTTGGGTTCGTTTTGGAGGGATGCAGGCAAGCGAATATTACCAAATGCTTGAATGTGCCAAAAACCCGGTACTTGATATTCGGGATGAGTCCTCGACCAAGCGGCTGTTTATGGAATTAATTTCGCTGTTCGAGGAATGTCCGCCCGGATACGAAATGACGGCGTCATCGCACTTGACCCAGATTATGACGGAAGCGGCGATAACACACATAAAGGGGAGTGAGACCCTCGGCACGCCTTCCTCTATACATCTAAATACCATGCGGCAAGCCATTCGCTATATTGAGGAACACTATCATATGCCGATCAAGATCGAAGATGTGGCAAACCATGTGTTTGTCAGCCCAAGCTATTTTTCACGAACGTTCAAACGCGCTACCGGCTGCACAGTCACAGAATACATTATCAAATGCAGACTAAAAATGGCTAAGGAGCTACTGGTTCAGAACGAACGGCCTCTTGGGGAAATCGCTCAATTATCCGGCTTTTGTGGCCAAAGCTATTTCTCCAGAGTGTTCAAGCAGCTCGAAGGAACGACACCTCTTGATTACCGCCGAACGATGCAGCTAAATCAATAGTTTTATCAGGAAGCAGTTACAACAAAAGGCATGATCATGAGCTTATTCTAAAAGAATATGCTTATGATCATGCCTCCATAGCATTTAATAGTTTGTATATCCTGTATAACTAACACTCACTAATACTTCAGACCACGCAAATCTGAATTCACTGTAGCCTGCTTAAAAAATTCATTCTCCCAATTTTTCAACCGACTTTTTCTATCACGACTTTAATATAATCTGAATAATGTCGTGATATTTCGAATAATTCTATTAAGGGTTCGTCGACCAAAGTCCAGCATGTTTTAATAAAACACGTGGATGAAGTTTAAGCTGTGCAACCATCAAGTCTGCTAAATCTTCTGCTTGCATCACTTTTTCTGGATTGCCGTCTGTTAAGTTCAGCTCAACAGCCATATCTGTTGCAACCGTGCTTGGCGTGAGTGTTGTAACACGAATATTTTTCTTACGCACCTCAAGCATTAATGACTCACTTAGTCCGATAACTGCCGCTTTAGAAGCTGTGTATGCACTAGTGATTGGTGCACCTTTTTGACCAGCTGTTGATGAGATATTAATAATGTCGCCTGTGTTACGCTCTATCATTTCAGGTAATACGGCACGTGTTGTGTAGTACACACCTTTTACGTTAACATCGATAATATTTGTCCATTCTTCTGGCGTTAATTCCATGAAGCCACCGAATTTCGAAATACCTGCGTTGTTTACTAAAATATCGATTGCACCAAGCTCGCCACGAATGGATTCAACCGCTGTGGTGATAGAGTCTAAATCTGCTACATTTGCCGCAGCAATTGCTACCTTCACATCATACTGTTTGAGTTCCTCTGCTACTTGTTGTAAATTTTCAAGGGTACGTCCTACAAGACCTACGTGAATACCTTCTTTTGCAAAAGCTACTGCTGTTGCACGTCCAATTCCACGCCCTGCTCCTGTAATTAACGCCACTTTTCCTTCAATCGTTTGCATGTTTTCCGCTCCTTGTGATGAGAAAATTTTATTTTAGACGAAACAAAAGTGTATTATACTAAAACATTTTAATAATTAAGTAAGGTGAGTTTGATAAAATCGTTCTGGTGGAATAATTAATAAAGCATTTTTACTCATAAATGTTTTTCGCCTAAAATAGAAAAAGATTTGTCTTTAAGACTAACTTCATTCTACCGACGAATTTCTACATTGTGAAGAACGCACTTTTTTGTGCGGAGGTTACCAAACGGTTACCACTATAGAAAAAGGAGTTAATACCCATGTCAGATACATTAAGAAAAGAGATCAAAGAGAGAATAATAAATCATGATTATCATTGTGAAAAAGAACTTACCTTATCGATTATTAGCGGAAAATGGAAAGTTGTTATTTTGTGGCATTTAGGTGTAGAAGGGCCACATCGCTTCAGCCAACTTCAAAAACTTTTCCCGAAAATATCCCATAAAATATTATCAAACCAATTACGTGAACTGATAGAAGATGGAATTGTTCATAGAGAAGTGTTTCCAGAAATTCCACCACAAGTAGAATATTCAATGACTGAACTTGGAATGACGTTATTACCAATCGTTGAAATGATGTATGAGTGGGGAAAAAATCGAATAGATCAAATCAAACTAGAAAACCATTATTCAGAGTAATAAAACAGAGGAAAGGCTTGATGGATCTGGGTTTCCCCTTTTTCCATTCATCCCTTCCCCGATTTTATTAAGGCTTTATTCGATTTTTAGCACGAGTTTATTAGGAATAGCATGAGTTTATTTGTTGGCTACAAATCCCTAACCGACACCGCCACACTCTCCACATGACTTGAGTGTCGGTCACTGTAATAACTCACTTCACATCGTGTAACATTAATTCTTTGGTACTACATATTCAGACAATTTCATACCTTTGCTGACTTCAGATGCGTAAGAAGGATTTAGTCCAGAAGCTGCAACAATATCACTCGGTTTTAAATGATTCCTCTGAATCACTGAAGCATATTTGACCCCAAACAAATGGATATTTGCTACCTGATGACCGTGGGGAGCTTTATCGTACATTTCTTTCAAGATTTTACCTAACTCTGTAATGTTCAAATTCACTACCTCCTGTCCTTGAGTGTCGGTCACTGTAAATTAAGCCGTAAGAAGAGCGGTGGCGGTAAACTTGTAATGAATGTTTACCGAGCCATCCGCTTGAACTTCAATCTTATCAATAAACCGATGAACCATCTCAGTAGTCAGTTCTTCTAGCTTCATGAAATGCTTGAGTTCCTTCTTTAATCTAACGATACTTTCCCCTGTGCCACTACTTGCCTGTAAAGACTGAATGCCTTTTAACTGGTCATGTAGGATACAGAGTTCAGCATTACCACTCTCAGTTGCTTCCTTGTATTCGGTCTCCGTAATAGTCCCGCTTGCCAACAGTCTGATTAACCCTGTCTTTTGTTCCTTCATCTTTTCTATGCGCCTTTGTAGAGACTGTATTTGCTTGTCTGCCTGCTTTCTTACCTGTAAGGTCTTTACCTCAAGCCGCCCCATGACTTCCTTCTCACTTAGGGTCTCAGCTATGTTACGAATATCATCAATGATTACGCTTGTGAGTTGTTTTTCCTTAACGCTATGCTGACTGCAAACGTGCTTACCGTGCTTGTAGTAGTTACCACATACATAACCTTTACGATATTGGACATACCATAGAGCCTTGCCACAGTCAGCACAAAATAGATAATTAGTAAATAGGTGCTTTTTAGCCTTCGGCTTTGCCTTTTGCCGCTTTCGCCCCGCCATATAATGCTGAACAGCTTCAAAATCTTCCTTTGAGATAATGGCTTGATGGGCATTTGCAATAACGATTTGCTTTTCCATTGGAACTTCTTCACGGACTTTCGATGTAACGCTTACCGTTGTCTGCCGCCCTTGAACTAAGTCTCCAACATAATGCGGGTTATTTAGAATTTTCTTCACGGACGTACCATGCCAATACAACCCCGCATTTTTCTTGCCAACAACCTGTGCAGGTGTTGGACATCCTTCACGGGTTAATGTACGTGCTATTGCGTCAAACCCCTTACCGTCTAGGTACATTCGGTATATACGCTTTACATTGTTCGGGGTGTCATCCTCAGCGATTACAAGCTTTCCGCTATTCAGTCTGTAACCATATGGCGGTAAAGAGCCTTTGAACTCGCCCTTCTTTGCCTTGCTACTGAGAGCGGCTTTTATTCTTGTGGATGTGCGCTGTGATTCCTGCTCGTACATCCAAGCATATAGCCCAAACATCTCATCTTTTCTCTCAATCGTGTTGATGGCATTGTCTAGTGTGATAATATGAATGCTATTGTCCCTTGCAATATCCCTAATTTTATAGGATAGTCCTCCATTACGGGCAAGCCGTGAAAGTTCTTTGGCAACGATCACATCGAACTTTCGAGTCTCTGCATCTTTTATCAAGCGTGACAAGTTCTCCCTCTTGTCAGTAGTCCCACTCTCAACATCAACATAGAAATCAAATACATCCCAACCCCTATCTTCTAGGTACTGGTAAAATAAACTTCTCTGATTTTCCAATGACAATTTTTGTTCGTCTTTGTCTGTCGAAACTCGAATATATACTGCACATCTCATAGTAACGCAACCCCTTCACTATGAGATGTATTGGCGTTACCACCATTATACTTTAAGTCGTCCTGCTGTTCTATAATTCTGTCAATCTCTGCATCAATCAACGGCAATAGTAGACTTATGAATGACTCGTTCCCATTAAAAGTTCTTTCAACATTCATTATTATCATCTCCCTTGCTATCAGTGGTCGCTCCATGTATTTGAAAAGGTGCGATCAATAATAGGAAGGCTGTAAAGAAGTTGGATGAAAACGAAAAGAATACTGTCGGTTAAACTGACGGTAATAGAGGGTATTGGTAAGTTTTGTTGAATAGTTCTACATACCTACAAACACACATCAGGAGGGAGTCAAAAGAAGTACAACATACTACTAGACCTACAATTAATCAACCTAATAGATCAACGCCCGCCCACGCTAACAGGGCGGTAAGCGGTCAATCTAGGGCGGCTAATCCCCAAGTAAATAGGACTGCTGTTAGTCAAACAGGGGGAGCGGGGAATCAGTCCAACACCACAAAAAATGTCAATGCCGTTACTTGCCGCAAATGTAAGTCACAGCAAATTGTAGCCAACAAGAAAGGCTACAGCTTTGCAAACATGTTCAAAACACTTGGATGGATGGGATTACTTCCTCTCATATTAGTGTTAGTCGGTACGGTTGGGGCTTATCTTTTTATAATGAATGCAAGAAATGGAATTGTCGGAAGTGGCATTGGTGGTGGAAGTAGCATTGATGGTTTGATAACTTTCATCGCCATTTTTTGTTGGATATCAATTAGTTTGTCCTTACCTGTAAGTATCTTAGTCGGGTTCGTTGGGAGAAGTGAAATTGTAAACGGCTGTATGAACTGCGGCTTTAAATGGAGACCTGCCAAGAAGAAGTAAAATTTGATGGGGGTGGGTCAAATTTTGACGTACCTCCATCAATTTTTGATGCTAGTCATTGTCGGGTAGAAATAGTGAATACGCAGGCTTACAATAATAAAAATACTGCCCAACTATTGCTTGGACTGAAAAACTCGTCGCCGACAGGCGGCGTGTTTGTGAGTGTTCTTAATATCTATTTTAAGTGTTAGTAATAGCTTTACTAAGTGTAAGTAATAGTGAGGAACAATTTTCCTCTGAGTTCACTTTATTGGGGAATTGTTTTCCTCCATGGAAGACCGTCAGCGGAAAGGTTTACCACTTTGAAATGCAATCTTCTCCCCAATAAAAGGGGAATTATATTCCTCTATACAGCTTCTGACATAAGCCCTAACTTTGTAGCCTTCCTGTTGCAGTTTTCGAGAATGAGCCGTAACAGTTCATCACTAAATTCAGTGACAATAGTATCATAGTTGTCAGGGGTTTCCGTCAGTCTCAGTACATACGGCTCATAGAACGTCTCTTTCTTCGCTTCTTTTGCCAAGGTATCTATTACCGCTTCTCTCCATAGTCGAATCCCCTCGCCGCCTACTTCTTGAATCCAGTCCTCATATTGCCGTAATCCGCTCTTGTAGTAATACTCGGCTACAATATTGTGGATGACCTCAGAAAGAATTAGGTAAGGGTTGTCCTTTAGGTTGTCGAACTTATAGATATTCGCCCTGCCTTGCTTGCTAACTTGGACAAACTTCTTCCCTGTAAGTTTCTTCACACACGTTCTTACCGTTCTTTCAGAAATTCCAAGTTTCAATGATACCAAGTCCATTGCTACTTGGCATTTTCCATCATCCTTAGCCCACGAATACAGTTCAAAAAGAACTAGCTTCTCGTTTGCATCAAGGTAATAGCACCGCTTGACGTTTTCAGGTAGGGTAAGAAACTTTTCAAGATTCGGGACTATGCTACTTCTAGTGATGACAGTATGTCCGTCCCCACGATCCTTGAACTCAGTTTTGACCATTCTTGCACCATCGTACACGATTCCTTCGATGAACTTTTTCAATATTTTCGCCCCCTTCTTTGGGTGTACTCAGCAATAGCCGAACGGCTTATTATGTAAGAGCAGGTCTTACCCTCACCAAGCTTAACAGCGTCAAGCTGACGGGCTTGAATCGCTCTTAGAATCGTTCTTGGGCATACCCCTGCGGCTTTAGCGGCTTCTTTGCGATTTAATATTTCTTTCATGCTCCATGCCCCCTTTGAAGTGTTATAAATTTGTGACAGTGAAGGACAAAAAAATCCTCACACTATTCATGGTCGTTGCTTCATTGGTAAAAGGTGAGAAGAACTCGCTTATTAACTTGTTGTCCCTGCCATGACTTAGCAGGGACTTTGTGCCCATTTCGGGCGGCTATTCATTGTGAATCAGTTACCAAAGGCGGCTCTAGGGTCAATTCCATTACTTGCTAAGAAATTCTCCAGTTCAGATAAATCATCCAATCCACAAATTTTATTAACTACCGTTTTATAAGGAAGACCTTCTTTTTGACACCAATCCCGAATATATTTATCAAAGTCAATCGCATAATCACTGGCGCTCATTCTCTTTCGCATGACTTCATCTCCTTAGATTGTGGAAAGATAGCTTCAACGTCAAATTCCTTTGCCTGTAAGAAACGCTTCAACACATCCTCCCGAATCCATACAGGCTTGTAAGATATTCCACGAACACCGATAGGAGTCACTTCATAACATAGCCCTTCATTCTGACACCAAGACCAAATACGCTGCATTGTGTAAACCCTAGTATGACTCGCCTTAGTCAATAGATTAGAAATTTCGTTTAATGTGTACATTCGCATGATTAGCACCGCCCTGTAACATACTCGTGTAAACTTTGGGTATTTACAATGTACGCCCCACCCTCAAAACCTGCCTGAAGTTGCCCTGCCTGTATCAGCTTGTGTACCGCCACTTCAGATTGCAATCCTAGCTTGGTCATTGTCTGTCCAATGATAAAGTTCCTTGAACGTGTTACAACGGGCGAATGGGCATCCTGAAGGTCTATTCCGCTTCTATCGGCGTACTTCTGTAGACTGCTCAAGATTATTTGTGTCTTACCATTCTCAGGTTTAGATTGCTCTAAGTACCCGTATTGGGCAAGTCGAAGAACCTCCTGTTCAGTCTTATTTAGCATTGTGGCGGCTTCGCTAAGTGATATAGCTTTACTATTGATAATCATTTTCCATTCCCTCCGGACGAGTCTTCAATCTTTCTGAGTGTCGCTTGTGAGATACGTATAGAACCACCGATTTTGGTAGCATTGATAGTACCTTTTTTAATCAATCGGTACACGGTATTGTAAGAAAGACCCAATATTCCCTTAGCTTCTTTAATTGAATACATTTGTTCCAAATTGATTGCCCTCCTTTATCCATTTGATATCATTATAAGTTGGAGACGGTAAAGGCTAACGTCAGTTGTGTAGAGATGATAATCAAGGACGAAATTGAGAAGTATAGATTTCATAAAATACAGAGAAAGGCAAGCTAAGGGAATCAATGTTCTTGGCGATGGTAACTGAGGATTTCTAAGAATTTTGCATGGAGAGGTTGTACTAAAAAGGGGTACTTTCTAATGCATTTTATTTTGGTGAGGATATAGGTATATTAGCCATCTTCAGGATAATAATAGAACCATCACGCTCCTTGTTTTGCCCTCCGCTATGTTTGGGGCTTTCTTTGTGCGTACAGATGGTATTTGCCAAAAATTTCAGGCGGGTATGACGAGTCTTAACATCGGTTTAGATGTACTGACTAGTTCATCAGCCACTGGGGCGGGGGTACAACAAAGGACGACTATCAATAGCCGCCCCTGACTGCACTTATGTTCCAAAAAAGAAGCGAGACTCTTCCCGCTCCGTTGCTATATTTCCTGTACACTATTGTGCATATGCTATGGATTGACTATCTCAGTAGCTAGAAACTTTAATGTTGCTACATAATGATGGAAGTATGTTATGGGAGTTGCAGTACTTCGTCTGTCAATCATAATCAAAAAGTCGGCTGGCGAAGTGTTAAGTGGATAATGCCCATGATGGTTTCTCACTAAACTCTCAAATTTTTGCTGTGAATTAATTGACATATGGGAAAGTGCATTACGTATAGTTTTAGTATCGTTTATGTGTGTTGACTGAAGTCGTAACTTTGAAAATGATCCGCCACCTTGAAAAAAATCAGTTGCAGTCTTCATGATCTTTTCTGCATTCGTCCAATCAGGATAAGAACTATTGCCCCGAATCATTTCATATGCGTGTGATTCATCACGTGGGTTCACATAACGAGTAAGTTTATTGCCATTCACACCTTCAAAATCCAAACAATACTTAACAAAGACTTTTTCTAAAAAGTCTTCCCAACGAAGAAAAAGTTTCATAAATGAGTACTCAACGACCATATCCCTCATGTTCTTATCGAACATAATCGTACCACTTCGTGCCCCGTTTGAATATAATTCCTGTCCGTCAAACGCATACTTTTCATATTCGGCACAAGCGAGTATAAACGTATTGTAAACTTGTTGTATGGTACTCATGTTCTATTGGGACAAATAATCGAAAATGTAATTCGCCATGAACTCGCACCGCATCCTTCTTGACGGGACGTCGGTTGTGGCTTTAGTAGTAGAATTGTAAAAATCTTGATATCTTTCAGGGACAGGATTCATGCCGAGAATTTCATCAATATTAGACAATGCACTTCGAACTTTAGGATAATCTGCTGGTAGAATGGGCATTCGTGATGAAGTAAGTCCTTCCACACCAAAATTCATATGATAAAGTGCGACAAACAAACCAAAGAATACGGGCACACGAGAGTAGTTGGTTTCTTTGAGAGTACCTTCAAACAGATCACCGATAAAATCCATCGTTGATTTAAATTCGCGTTCAATAACTTCCCTTTCTGGAAAGTTATCATCGTACCTATTGTAGTATTTTTCCACACTCTTTTTTGACTGAATACCATCCAACATTACAACCAGCAAATCTGAAGTCAACTCTGCTTCAGCCATCCTCATAATCTTTGTGCTTGTGAATAATTCATTGTCCGACCAAAACTTTGAATATTCAAAACTTAACTTGTACACCAACTGTTTAAAGTAACCAAAATACTTAGCATTAAAAAGTTCTTGTTTATTCAATGTTACGGAATAGGTGTTTAGTCTAGCAAAAATGTCAAGAATATCTCTGTCCTCTAAGTCCAAAAGCAAATCAACTGAAATTTCATATTTCAGGATATCTCCCTTTAATTCGCTTGGCAATTCTGAAAAATGCAGCCCACCATACTGTTCGTTGTGCACTCGGCTAATAGTAAATCCATCCTTGAGAAAATTTAAGATCGTACGTATGCGTTGCTGACCATCAACAATCTCGCGTAAGGTCGTTCTCGTCTCAGGATTAGTAATTTGTCTCATGAAAATTTTTGGAAGAGGTTTTCCCCTAATTATTGTATCCATTAAAAATGATTTTGCTTGAGGTGACCAAACTGATCGCCTTTGAAACTTGGGCGAAATTTCAAGCTGTTTCCTGTCTTCCCACTCAACAAAATCGTTTACACTATACGTCCTCGAATCATAATCTTTCATATAAGTATATACTCCCCGTGAATCCGACATTTGGATCGCTCCTAACTGAATTATATACTCCAATCTTTCCCATAACAATCTTTCGGCTAGAACTTCTCATTTTTCCTTATAATATGTGAACACGAATGAATTTAAAACCTTGACTACATATCGCCTACCTTCCTGCCGCAAGGTCAGTCTATAAAAAAAGCCTCCACCGAAGCAGGGCATAAATCAAATCGTTATAAAAAACAGTGTTGCCATCCTCAAACAGTATATACCTTCACAGAATTATGGAACGCCTAAGCAGTTTTTTTCAATTCTTCCCTCTCGACTTAGTACTTGACTTCCCTTATACCATCACCATAAAAGCAAATTTCCTTATTGGTAACAAATTACTAGGGAGAATAGATATACTGGACGATTTAACAGAAAACAGGAAGGTATTTCGAGCAATAATTTTGGCTACGTAGTAATAGCCTTTTTACTAGTGACAATGTGTTACAACAAAAGCTACAGGCTACAAGCTTCTCTTTTTTAAAAAAATAGTAAAAAAAGAAGCGGGACTTCTCCCGCTCCGTTGCTATATACGCCAATACATCTCAACTATTAGTCTTTCCTGACCAACAGTGAACAGCTCTCCACATGCACCGTATGCGGGAACATATCCACCGGCGTTACCTCAGCCGTCCGGTACCCGCCATCCTCTAGCACCCGCAGATCTCTCGCCAGAGTCGAAGGATTACAGGACACATATACCACTCGCTCCGGTCGCATCTCCAAGATCGTATCCAGCAGTCTCGGATCGCATCCTTTACGCGGTGGATCGACCACGATTACGTCTGGCGTGATCCCTTGTTCCTTCCACTGCGGAATGACATCCTCAGAGGGTCCGGTTTCAAAGGTCGCATTCGTAATGCCATTCAGTTCCGCATTCTTCTTCGCATCCTCGATCGCTTCCTTCACAATCTCTACCCCATATACATGCTCGGCATGCTGAGCGAGGAAGAGCGAGATCGTTCCGATACCGCAATAAGCATCGATAACCGTCTCTTTACCAGTAAGCCCTGCGTATTCCACAGTTTTACCGTAGAGTACTTCGGTCTGTACTGGATTCACTTGATAGAAGGAACGCGCGGAGATCGCAAACTTTACGTCTCCAATGTAGTCATAGATGACTTCACTGCCCCATAATACACGAGTCACATCACCGAAAATGACATTCGTCTTCTTCGTATTCACGTTCTGGCAGATGCTTGTCACTTGCGGAAGCTGTTCACGGATGCCGCGAATCCACTCATCCTTCTCTGGGATACTATCTCCGTTCGTGACGAGGACAAGCATCATCTCACCGGTACGGAACGCTTTCTTCACGACAACATGCCGCAACAGTCCGCGCCCCGTCTCTTCGTTATACGCTCTAATACCAACGCGGCGGCCGATCTCTTTGACACGCTCAACGACCTCATCGTTATGCTCATGCTGAATCAGGCAGCGCTCCATATCGACGATACGGTGGCTTCCTTTGGCATAAAATCCACCCACAAGACCGCCTTCCATCTCGCCCATCGGTACCTGCGCTTTGTTCCGGTAGCGCCATGGGTCGTCCATTCCGAGCGTAGGAAGAACGGTAATTCCAGTAGACTCATTTGGAACATTCATCCATTCACCCACAGCTTTATCCCCACTACTGTGCATAGCTTCTGTTCCTTCTGCGAAGTTATCCACCTGTGGATGATCATCTGCAGCATTTACCGTACTCTCATCATTGGCCTCACGCATCGCAGTTACTTCGCCTGCCACATTCAGCTTTCCGATCCGCTTCAGGTTGTCTACGACAATCTGGCGTTTCCAGTGCAGCTGCCCTTCATAACTCATATGCTGGAGCTGACAGCCACCACACTGAGCGTAGATCGGACATGGCGCAGAGACGCGGTCTTTGCTCGCTTCCACGATCTCCAGCAGTTTCGCATAGCCGTATTGTTTCTTCGTCTTCAGCACTTTGACGCGAACTTTTTCACCAGGAAGCGCTCCTGCTACAAACAAAGTATAGCCATCTGCACGCCCCACACCTTCACCGTCATGGTTCATGCCGATAATATCGATCACGGTCTCGTCATTCTTAGCTACAGGTAAACCGAGCTCGGCTGCGATGTCACGCACAGGTTGAACTTTACCGCCACGATTGCTGCCGGAGCGGCCGCGGCCTGATCTTCTTTTCTCAGTGATACTACCTTCTCTACGACCGGATTCGTCAGTCTGTCCACGACCAGCAGAAAAAGATGCCTCGCCTTGCGGCCGCATCTCTGTGCTTTTTCTTTTCAGCATTTCCTTGTTATCTGAGCTTGCTGCTAGATGACCTGTCTTCTCTGCCTTAGCGGGCACTCCGTCCTGACGACGAGCGGTGCTCTGTGACTTCCCTGCATTCGCCACTCCTGGGCGGTCTGCGTTCCGGCGGCTTTTTCCACGGCCGCTGCGGTTATTATTCATATTCGTTAATTCCTCTTTCTTTATTTAAGTTTATGTCCATCTTATCTGAACTTATCTAAAAATTTGAATGTGATGCGGAAGATTACGGAAGGTTGCTGGCAGCTGTCCGCCGAGCTCTCCATCCAGATTCAGTAGTACTTCACCCGGAGAATTGACTTCCATATAGTCCGTTTGAAAATGAATGACCTTTTTGTCCTGCAAATGCTCTCCGCGCAGTGCAAGGCTAACGAGCCGAATCATCTCCGCCAGATTACACTTCTTGAGTGCAATGACATCGAACAGTCCGTCGTCAATCGTTGCTCCCGGCGCAAGTTTTTCAAAACCGCCTACCGAGTTCGTGTTCGCAATGAGGAACAACATAAATTCATCATGAATGTCTTCTTGCCCATTCGCACGGATATACAGCTCCTGCGGAGTCAGGTTGATCATTTTCTCCATGCCCTTCATATAATAAGCGAGCTGTCCAATCATGGTCTTCAGTCTGCTTGGCACTTCATATGTCAGTTCCGTCAGCGTTCCGCCGCCGGCAATGTTAATAAAATAACGATCGTTCACGAGTCCAAGATCGACCGGACGGGTCTCTTGACGAATAACCATATCACAGTAATCTTCCCAGTGACGCGGAATTCCCAGCGCCCTTGCAAAGTCATTGGTTGTTCCCAGCGGAAAAATACCAAGCGGAGGTCTAACATCCTTTTTGGCCATTCCATTGATTACTTCATATAGGGTACCGTCGCCGCCGGCCGCAATAATCAAATCATACCCGCGATCAATAGCTTCCGAAGCTTCTCTTGTCGCATCGCCTTCGCCCGTCGTTGCATGGCAGGAAGCTTCAATTCCACCTTCATCAAGACGCTGCAATATCGATGCAAGTCTTCTTTTGGCTTCTTCCCGGCCTGAGGTCGGGTTATAAATTAATCTCGCCTTTTTCATTGTCATGATCCTTACGCCACCTACTTTTAGCAAATATCCGTTCCTCTTATGTGGGTGACCTGTCGCCGCCTATTAAGGGGGATAAGTCAAATCTCGCTGCTAAATACGTTCACTCTGACGGTGACGCTGCAAAAGTACACTTTCTTCTTAAGTATTCCCAAGAAATATAATCTTTAGTGTCCCTTCCTTTACATCACGTGCAGATCCAGATAGTTTATTATACAACAAAAACCCAGCCGTCGTCTTCATTCTAGGTTTGTGTACCACGTCAGGACGATCGGCTAGGCTATCTCGTATTCTATTGTATTCAAGCATAGCTCTATTGTTAACCTATATCACTCTTTGTCTTTACGTGAAGGGCACCACTTATGAACGAGAGTTCAAATGTTCCTGCATTGACGCAACTTGTCTCTCCATCCAGGTATGAAGCAGCGGATGAGGTAGAAGCGTGCGATCACCGCTGTAGATAACCTCTACTCCATCAAGCCGTTTTGGAATTTCTACATTGGTAAAATAACCCGCGCTGAGAAACAGCGGAACCGCAATAACGCGGTATCCCTCGTCTCTCCAGTAGCTCGCACGGTCTTTGACCTGATCCGGATTCAGCAATGCATAATCTGCTCTTGCTACGCCGCTGATCGCTTGCACTCGCTCTGCAAGAGCTCCAAAACCTTGTTCCCATCGCTGTAAAAATCCATCATGACGACTCCCATGACCAATAAGCAGAATCACTTCACGTGACAGATTCTCCGAAAATGACTTCACTTTGTCCCAAACCATGTGGGCAAGAAGTGGGTCATCATGAAGCGGAGATCCAAAATGGAGCCTGGCCGAAATTCGAAAAGGTGCAAGATCCGTCTCCTTCTCAGGAGAAGGCTTAGCACCCAAGGCGTATCCTATCTCATCAACATGGGTACTTCCAGCCGAAACAAACAGAGGGATGGCCAGAATATCCGTCACCCCTGCTGCTTCCAAGCGGTCAATCCCATCCTGAATCCCTCTTCCCTGCACATTCTCCAGAAAAGAAGCTTCCACAAGCGTAGAAAATGGAAAGGTAAGCTGCCCTACAGCTTCATCTACAAGCGCTGTCCAGCCCGAATCCCTAGATCCGTGACTGATGATGAGGACGCCCTGCTTCATCTTTAACGTCCGAGGCGCTCCAGCGCCATTTTGTAACCGTCATTACCGTAGTTCAGGCAGCGCTTCACACGAGAAATCGTCGCCGTACTTGCACCCGTCTCGGATTCAATCTGGTTATACGTATTGCCCTTGCCCAGCATACGAGCCACTTCAAGACGCTGAGACAGTGACTGAATCTCGTTCACCGTGCACAAGTCGTCAAAAAACACATAACATTCTTCGATATCTTTAAGCGTCAAAATCGCTTCAAATAATTGATCTATACTTCTATCATCTAGCTTCTTCAGCTGCATTATTATATCATCCCCTAAGGTTATGTGAGTACTTCTCCATTGTACCTACCCAATGTAGGTATTTCAAGCATTAACGGTTTCACGCGCTACAGAATGAAATCATCCTTGCTTCTCCGCGCTAACGTTCCTTGCCCAGTTATCACTGGTCTCTTTATCTATCCCCATGTCATACCATCATTCACTTACTGAATGATATTACATCGATCACTATCTTGTCCTATTTCAAAACACCACTCAACATTATAACACAATTATGTTGCTTACAATGAAATTTACCATTGGATTATTTATCCGATTGGTTACCCGCACCTTTTACTTAACTTCGCGGTTTGTGTACACATCTCCTTTAACCGTAAAAGAAAGATTTTCATCCACAGGTGTACATGTGCACATCGTGTGTGTAACTACAAAATTTCATTAGTTTCAGCTCGTCCTCTTTCTTCCTGGGCAACGGCCCAAATCCGCCAATATCACGGAAAAAAGTGATTTTCCCCAAACCATATGGGTACTTGTTACATACACTGTAGTAAATCATGCGCAAAGGAATGTGATTATCATGTCTCAGCAATACCATGGAAGAC
Source organism: Paenibacillus sp. Marseille-Q4541 (assembly GCF_018310695.1). Taxonomy (GTDB): domain Bacteria; phylum Bacillota; class Bacilli; order Paenibacillales; family Paenibacillaceae; genus Paenibacillus. The sequence continues at coordinate 48,884 of NZ_JAGXCY010000014.1, forward strand.
GCAGCCGGCATTCTCGTGCATTAAAAGACCCTCAGCAGTATGCACCCTATCCAGGTATTCCTCAATATAATAACACCACGCCCATGCCGGGACCAAATCCCCAAGGTTATGCTATGCAGCCCTATAATCAGCCTCAGCCGATGCCTCACCAACAGGGAGCCCCGCTATATCCCAACAATAACTTTGCTCAGCAAGCACCCGTCTATCCTGCAAACCAAGCAGCACAGGAAGCGGCAGGTGCCGCGGCTGCTGTAACGGATACGGCTGAAGCAGCTGCTGGGGGTGGAATACTTAGCAGCTTAAGCGGACTAGGCGGCAACATCAAAGATCTGAAAGGATTCATTGATCGCATGGGCGGCATCGATGGAATTGTGGATGGAATGGGTAAAGTACAACGGGTCGTAAACGGAGTCCAGCAGATGGCCCCTATGTTCAAACTGGTTACAGGTCTCCTGCCATTTGGTGCTGCGGCTGCCGCCAAAGCTGCCAAAGGTACTCCGTCGCCATCTCCTCTGTATGAAGAAGAATATTACACACCTAGACGGAGAAAAAGAAGAAGACGAAGAAGAAAATCTACATCGCCGTCCAAACGCAAAACCAGCGCTTCTAAAAAATCCAGTTCTTACAGCAAGTCTTCCACTAGAAAACGCCGTAAAAAAGCTAAAACCAAGGCCTATTACCCCTCAGCAACCGAAAAAGAATAACGGCAGCCATTTTTTGCCGGACAGCTCATAAAAGCACCCTCACTTATTAGAAGCGATGGGTGCTTTGTGATATTCCTTGACTTTCGTTCATATTGACCATATTGACAACATTCAGTCTCTTAGTTAGAAGGTTAGCAGACGTATTTATTGAAACCAACCCCGTTTTTTAAACCAAAAGATCATTCCACTACTGAGCAGCACCATCAGTAAGAGCACACCAAAATATCCATAGCGCATACCCAGCTCTGGCATATGCTCAAAATTCATTCCATATATACCGGCGATGAGTGTCAGCGGCATAAAAATCGTAGTAATCACCGTGAGTGTCTTCATAATGTTGTTCATCCGATTCGAACTCAGGGATATATAGCTGTCTCTTAGATCCGCCGTCATCTCCCGATCCGCTTCGAGCATATCGGTCAGCTTCAGTAGATGGTCGTAGATATCCGTAAAATAAAGCTTGTGCTCAGTTCCACCTTGAATATGTTGTGAGTTAATAACTCGGTACAACAAATCCCTCATCGGAACAAACGTCCTTCTCAGACGCAATAGCCTGCTCCGCAGCATAAACACCTGATTCATGAGCTCGTCAATAGGCTCATCACTACTTCGTCCTTCCAGCTCCGCAAGATCATCTTCAATAGCAAAGAGGATAGGAAAATACCCGTCTACGAGTTTATCCATTACGGTATACGCAGCTGCCACAGTAGCCTTACTCCAAATCGTACGTTCACTTGCGTGTTCCGCAATCCGGTCCCAAGCCTGATTGATCTCATCCAGCTCATCATGATGGTAAGACACCAAATAGTTAGGACCTAGAAACAGATCAATTTCAAGCGGCTGTGCATCTCCTGTTCGAAGCGCATGTAATACGAGAAACTGAACGTTATCATAATAGTCAAGCTTAGGGCGCTGAAGATTGTGCAGACAATCTTCCACTGCCAGAGGATGAAAATGAAAATAATCCGTGAGCAGACGAGTTTCCTCTTCCGAAGGATGACTAAAATCTGCCCATACAAAAGTATAATCCACAAGATTCATCTCTTGCAGTGGAGTGTTCATCACAACCTCATGCTCCTGAGTTATTGCCAGTGTACGAATCAAGGGAGCTTCTCCTCCATTTCGAGTATCCATCCATATACAAAAACCAGGTCCGTTATCAACAACAATTCATTAGACAAGCTATGTACTTTTACTATATTAATGGAATTCACCAAACAAGGTATCATATCTACTATGTTATACACAAAATCACAAGTTCTCAGACAAAAGACGACTGTCCACAAGTGGATAACTTAAATTATCGCTAATTTCTTTGGAAGATGTCCCCATATTCACAGAGTTATAAACATTTTCCACAAAAAGGAGTGAAGAACCCAAATAACTCGTAACAAAGCATCCACAGTTTACGAGTTATTCGGGTTCTTACTTATATATTGTATTGTACTTATCGTTTTTAGAAGAACAAGAACATAATTAGGCCTGCGAGAAGTCCAGTAATCGGGATGGTAATAAACCAGGTGACCACAATCCGTCCAGCGAGGGACCATTTGACAGCCGAGAAACGTTTGGCAGAACCAACACCGAGAATCGCTGACGTAATCGCATGTGTTGTACTTACTGGTAAATGAAGCAGTGTAGCTGAGAAGATTACCGATGCTGCAGAGAAATCTGCTGCAAAACCGTTAATCGGCTCAATTTTAAAGATTTTGGTACCCATTGTCTTGATGATTTTCCATCCACCAATGGCAGTACCGGCCGCCATTGCTGTTGCAGCTGCGATTTTAACCCACAGTGGAACTTCCATGTTGTCCTGAACGCCGCCTGCTACGAGGGCAAATGTGATAATCCCCATCGCCTTCTGCGCATCATTCGTTCCGTGTGTAAAGGATTGAAGAGCAGCTGTGAAAATCTGCATCGTACGGAATCCCTTATTTACACTGTGCGGACTACGCTTGGCAAAGATCCATTTCAGAATCGTCATAACCACATAACCAATGGCAAAAGCAATAATAGGAGACAAGATCAGACCTTGAACAATGCCAGTAAATCCAGACCAGTTCAATTCCCCTGGTTCGCTGATGAATACAGCCCCTGCCAGAGCACCAATCAGTGCATGGGAAGAGGAGGACGGAAGTCCAAACCACCAGGTAATCAAATTCCAAGCAATCGCCGCAATGAGCGTGGCGATAACAATGTTGATTCCGTTTTCTAGCTTCGTGGGGTCAGCAACGCTTCCCCCGATCGTTTTCGCTACTCCTGTAAACATAAGAGCACCAATAAAGTTCATGCTGGCTGCGAGTATAATCGCACGACGAGGTGTTAGGGCGCGAGTAGATACTGAAGTTGCAATGGCATTTGCCGTATCATGAAATCCGTTAATAAAGTCAAAGGCCAAAGCAAGAAAGATGACGATCCCTAAAATCCATAATGGAGTTGTTATATCCATGTGTCACCTACTCCTTATGAATTCCGCATAATGATTGACTCAAGACGGTTTGCTACGTGTTCACAAGAATCTGTAGTTGTCTCGAGGCGCTCGTAGATTTCTTTACGCTTAATCAGCTCGATTGGGTCCTGTACGGAAGCAAACAAGTTTTTGGTACAGATGCGAAGAAGCTCGTCCCCTTGATTCTCCAGATCATTCAGGCGAATCGTGTACTCACGGATGGCGAGCAATTTTTTCTGAGATAAGAGGTGAACTGCCTTCTGAATTTCATAAGCAGATTCACGAAGAATTTCGGAGAACTGAATAATATACTCGTCCGCTTCTTTCAGATTGTACATGTAGAAACGGGAAGCAGTGGCTTCAAGTCCATCCAGTACATCATCAAGTGTAGTTGCCAGAGCCATGATATCATCACGTTCAATCGGTGTGATAAACGTCTTGTTCAGTTCCTTGATGATCGTGTGCGTATAATTGTCGCACTCGGACTCATACTTCTTCATTTGATCAGTGAACTCAACCATGTTACTTAGATCGCCGGTGTTCTGCGCAAAGTAATCTGCAGCTTGTACAACGGTATTAGCCATATTTTCGAGAGTCTCGAAAAATATATCCTTCTTCTTTTTAAAAGCCATTTTTATATCCCCTTCACAGAAAAATTGCGTGAAATTTTAATGAAATGAAATGACAACATTTGATATCTTATCACACTTTACATCGTGTTTACATAAAAAACGAACGATTTTCACAATAGAATTTTTCATCTTTTGACATAGGTTGACCAAAGGCGACACATTTTATCCAGATTCTGTTTAATTCACCTAACATCATCCGACTTATATCTGCATTGCGAATGGACCTGCGGACCAGTTCTTCCAATCAAGCCCATTCACAATAGGTCCTTACTGGATCGTTATATTTCCTTTGTACATATTCCCTGCTGGACTTCGGGTGTTTCCGCTCACTGTCGCAGAAGTATTACTGTATGCCGCCACCACATAGACGTCAGGGCTCGTCAGGTAGAGGGTATTATTGAGAAACTGATTCCCTGTCCCAGAGCCGGGTACAATCTCATGAAGCTGGAAGGCATCGACGATGACCTGATTGCCATTCTGATACACCGTGTTATTACGAATGATGGCCCCATTTCCTTTCACATCGATAAAACTGTCAGCATAGTTGGCCCCGCTAATACCTTCCCCATGAAAAGTACAGTTCTCAACTAGGGTACCGATCGTTCTTTCTTTAATATCAATGTGCTCTGCCGTAATATTCGGGCCAAACACAACGTTCCGAATAACGTTATAATGCGTGTTCTGATTGTAGCTTGCCCCTTCAGCTGAACCGACGTATACACCTTCACCGTAACCTGCCCCTGTCAGGCCTGTATCATGGATATATGAATTCTCAATCGTGCTATAAGAAGAACCATCCCTGAAATGAACACCCTCATAACCAATATTGTAAACCTCTACATTCGTAATCAGCGTATGATTGGAATTATCGAGCATAATTCCTTTCTGAGCATTCGTCATTTTCAAATCGCGAATAATCCAGTAGTCTCCTTGAATACGCAGGCTGTATCCCGATCCTGCCGAGTAGCCAGACAGGATGGCTGGCTGAGCTGGATTCTGACTCCGAATCGTAATGGGCTGTGCATCTGTTCCATCCACTATAGAAGAAAAACTGCCCGTATAGGTCCCAGGTGAGAGTATAATTTGTCCGCCAGGGACTACATTTTTGAGCGCACTGGATAAACAGGAACTTGTGCTGCAAGTCGTAGTGGTCGCTTTCGGCTGAATAATGGTCTCTTGAATAGCTGGCTGTAATCCTAGTTGACCTGCTGCTTTCACTTCCGCTACACCTGATGGGTAAACTGGGCATAATATTACGGCTAGAGCCACAAACCCTACCACTTTTGTAAAACACCTATGGAACGCTCCCTCATTCTTACGTTTCATGTACATTTCACCCTCCCATATAAAAAAACTGACTCCATTTGGATCTGTATGTCCTGGGGTCAGCTTCTATATCTGTTTATTCTTCTAATAGAGGGATATTATTTTAAACTTTTAAGGAGTGTGGATCTTTACATGCTCTTTCAGTGGCGGTACATTGGTCACAATACTAAAAAAGGTTTTTCCTGGAACGAGCGGTAATTCCTCGCCATCTTTCGTAATTCGGACAATATCGCCCGCTTTTTTTGACCATTGCCCTTGTGTGACTTTGCCCTGTTGAAATAACATGGCCTCTCCGCCAGAGGTTGTATCTACACTCAGTCTTCCAACATCGTCCAGCACTTTGTGAGCAGTAGATAGTACGATGATATTGGAAGCCGCAATCCGCTGTCCGTTGTCTGCATCTACATCTTCCTTACCTCCTACACTCCTTAAATACTGATGAGTGGAGTCATCGTAATCGTAACTCACCTGATAACTGCTATTCATATAGGTAATATCAAAACTTGCAGCCTCTTCTCCTTCCACCTGAACTCCTTCATCCAAGTATGAATATACCGGTGAATTGTTTTCCTCCGAGTATCCGCGTTTCGCAGCGGCTTCACGCAGCTGATCAAGGGAAGAATACAGGTTGTGGGGTGCTTTGCGGTCTTTGCTGCGGAAATAGTACGGACCCGCATTAGAAATTTCGTCCAGATAGGGTTTGTCCTGGTTTTGTAAAATAGAATAGGCGGCTGGGCTGCCTCCTGCATGAGCTAGAATACTGCCATAGCTTTCTCCTATTTCAATTAAATAAGGGCGTATGCTGCGAATTGGGCCTACTGTTTCCGTGGTACCTTCGCTTTGAAAAATAGCAATCAGCCGGGTGATTCCTCCTTCTGCAAGGACTTCATAGATCTGATCAGCTTGACTCAGACCAGATTGAGGTCTTGCAGCAGGTGCGTTATTAATCATAACCGCAACCGGTCTTTTCTCGGCAGGCTCCTCTACTTTCATACCCGTTAGAGGTGCCGTATAAGCATTGCCTGGTTCTATCTCTCCTTTGGGAGGATCTAATGGTTCAGGCGGTGTCTCCACTACCAAACCAGAAGGTTCCTCTAATGTTGGTGCATCCGTCCTACAGCCTGTGGTTGATACGAGGAATACAAGTGTGAACAAAATTGCGATCATCAGTCTATTTTTATTGTGCAATGCTATTCTTCCCTCCTTGTTATCTTCACTCCTATAAATAATGGTATTTTATTTATTTAATCACATAAACGATGGTTTTGTCTTAATTCTTGTTTAAATGGAAATAAAAAGGGATTTTTCCGAGAGTTTTTTTATTTATTGTGAATTAAATCACAAACATATTGCTGAATATATTTTAAGATAAAGACATCAAAAGAGTGATCACTTTTATAGCACTACTCGCAATACAATAGAGCACCCTTAACCGGATGCTTGTAACATCTTATAGACAAAAACAAAAAAACGGATGGAGTGGTTTCTATGTTTACAACATGGATTAGAGAAAATAAAGTAGCAATGTGGTTACTGACTGTACTTCGTATTTATATCGGTTATGACTGGATGACTCACGGATGGGCTAAACTGACAGGCGGCGGATTTGATGCAAGTGGTTTTATTGGTGGAGCAATTGCCAATTCGACAGGTGAAGCTGCAACAGTTCAAGGCTGGTGGGGAACTTTCCTTGAAACTTTTGCCCTCCCGAATGTAGGATTGTTCAACTTCCTTGTACCGCTTGGTGAATTCCTTGTAGGTCTCGGATTGATCCTTGGATGTTTCACTACTTTCGCTGTACTGATGGGGATTGTCATGAACTTCGCTTTCCTCTTCTCGGGTACTGTAAGCACCAATGCACAATTGATCTTACTTCAAATGTTTATCCTCGTTGCTGGATTTAACGCTGGTAAAATCGGTCTCGACCACTGGGTGGTTCCTTACATCCGCAGCATGTTTGGCAAATTCAGAGGTAAAGACAAAGCGATGCACATTAAAACACAGCAAGATTTCTAATCAAATAGATATCCATCACGATAGATTCAACAACCGAGCTCCCTTTCTGGGAGCTTGTTTTTTTATGTCTCAGTATATGCTTTACGTATGATATACTTGCTTTTAGATCAAGATGCCTTACTTCATTAAAGCCACTTGGAGGTGTGAGTATATGGCTGTTAATCGCCGCCTGAACACGGATGCTGACTTTGAAGAAGCAATGAACGGCAGAAAGCGAATTCGGGTATTTCAGGATAATCATCAGATCAATAATGGAGGTCTAATTATTCGGTTTGACCAGAAGACCATCGTCATTCAGTCTAGTGTCAGCGATCTCGCTTATCACGATCGGAACGAATGTGAATTTTTCGAGATCAAGATGTAATCTATCGTAAATGTAATAAAGGCATCCCTCGGCGAGAGCGTTCTCGCCAAGGGATGCCTTGCTTTATTTTATATAAGTGAACTAAAGAGATGCTCCAAACTGCCAGCAGTTCAGACTAAGACTTCCATACTGGTAGGTTTGGAAAAGTCTTTCCGCCTTTCGATCTTCATCTGCAGCACCCATCGCATAGAACAACGGAGCAAAATGCTCTGAAGCATAGGAAGGTACTGCATCCTGAGCATGAGGGGCTTTTTTCTCATAAGCAAACAGCTCTCTGAGATTCCAGTTCTCTAGCTGCTCTGCGACCCATTCATCAAATTCCACTGCCCAGGCCTCAGGCTCGTCTTGCTGACTCAGCTTTCGTAAATTATGAACCAACCCTCCGCTGCCAATAATGAGAATTCCTTCTTCGCGAAGCGGGGCAAGCATACGTCCAATATGATACTGTTCCCTCTCGGAACGTACTGAATCTACAGACAAAGGGACAACCGGAATATTCGCTTCCGGGAACATATGCCGAAGAATAACCCATACACCATGGTCGAGTCCTCTGTCATTCGATGGTTTCACAGGAAGGTTCTCTTCCTTGAAAAGTTCGCATATTCTGGCGGATAGTTCAGGGTCACCTTGAGCCGGATATTCAAGCCTGTACATCTCACTAGGAAAACCATAAAAATCATGCATCGTGGAATGATGCTCATCCACCGATATGGTCTGAACAGGCTCATCAAAATGCGCCGAAAAAACGATGATGCCTTTGGGAAGCGGCATACGGGCACCGAGTTCTCTGAGGAAAGCAGTATACTCGTTATCCTCTACCGCAAGGGTAGGTGAACCGTGAGCTATAAACAAAGTAGGTAAGGTCATCGCTGCCAAGCCTCCAGACACAGGTATAATGGTTGCCCCTTTATTTTAACGCTAGGATATGAGAATTCCAATCATTTTCAGGGCTAAATCCATATTTTTACCTTAAATCATCCAGTGCTGCCAGTCTTGATCCATCCTATTCTGTTCACCAAGCCAAGCACGAGTCCGTTTAATGAGCTGCTCCCGCTCCGGCCCGGATGAAAATGTGTGATTTCCCTGAAAAATAATGTCCTTATCGCAGCGTCCGGAAGAGCGCATCCAGAACACTTTTTGATATAAAAAGGCGTAGTCGACCGGAATGGTATCATCGCTTGTTCCATGCACAACGAGTACATCCCCCGAAAATTTGCTCGCCTCCTGAAACGGCTGAAACTGAGCCAAAGAATCAAAGAATACGGGACTAAAACCGTAGCCGAGATGATCTGCGCTTCCTTCTTTTACGGATTGATCATACGTATCACGGCCTGTGATCTTCACAATATCATTAAACGGATAACCTACAGCGGACCACATGATCAGCCTAGTCACTCGCTTGTCTCTTGTCGCTGTCAGCAAAGCTGTTGCTCCCCCGAGACTATGTCCAAGCAGTGTGATTCGTTTCGGGTCCACGTCACAGCAGTCAACTGCATAGTCGAGTACGCTTCGTGTTTGATTAATCATCGATTCAAGACCTTCTGCTCCGTACTCTCCACTGCTCTCTCCGCAGCCGATATAATCAAACCGAAGTACCATATATCCATCTTCAGCGAGTTCGCGGGCAGTTTTTACAAAAAGACGATCGACACCAATCCGGCTGCCTATAAACCCGTGACATATAATAATAAGCGGCACACGTGCAGGCCGCTCTCCTTCTTGCAGTTCGGGCACGACAGGATAATGAATCGTTGCAGCCAGATCCTCCTGGCCATGACGAATGACGATTTGTCTTTCCATAAAAACTCCCCCTAGACTCGATTACTTTCATTTCAATTAAATCCGATAAGAATAATGTGGATTAAGTTGAAATCAGTTTAGCATCTTCATCCAAGAAAAGTCAATCGCTTTCTGCCTACGTTATCTTCACTCGTAACTTTGACGAAACAATGACTTCGTCTTCTGCTTTCCTTCCAGCTCATCAGGATGGAACGCAGAATCGTACGAAGGCTCACCTAATAGTTCGGAACCAAACTCACTGTCTTCACTTGTTCCATATACGGGTGCCAAATTAGAGATTTCTGCACTCACCTGAGAAGCAGAATTGGAGGTTTGACTTGCACGCTTCGCTTCCTCCGAGGAACTCACTTTCTCTGCCCAGGCAAACTCGGCTTTGTTTTCCGCGTGTTCATGAATGACCTCCGCTTGTACGACTTCATCCTTTACTCCCCGGGACTGACTGTTCAGTAAATATTGTCTTGTTGCATCATTATGTGCTTCCATCAACTACACACTCCCCTCTTGATTTACAATCCGTGTATGAATTTAGTGTGCAACAGGAGAAAGTTCACTATGCATCTGACTCAAAATGTTCGAAAATGAACGAATAAGAACATGCTTTTTTGCGAATTCCTGTATTGTCCCGTATACTAATTTACCGACAGCGCATTTACTCCAGAGAGGAGAGAACATAAAATGAAACCTAATAACAAACAAGTCATGCTGCTAAGGAATCGTCAGATGACTTTACTTGGTCAGATGAATAAGGAAACATCCACCTTTTATGAAACTTTCTCTGCTAGCGTCAGAGACACGCACATTCCAGATCAGAAGCAGGAAGAACTACTGCTAGACACTGCTAAACGTCTTGTTGAAGCACAAAATAAAGGACTTGAACCAGACTCCATCTATGAAGGAGATTCTCAAGGATACATACAGAAAATAGAACAAAAGTACAAGCCGCAAACGGGTACAAATCAGCCAACGGATCATAAGAAGAAGGCTTCCGCTGTACCTTCTACAGAATCGAGGGACACCAGAGGAATCTCATTCAACCTGATGATTGCCTGGAGCGCCATATCTATCGTCCTTGTGTTAATGGGATTCATAGGACTCGTCACCTTATGGGGAGGGCAAGACCCGACACCCTATACTCGAATTAGTATTTTTACATTAGCACTCATCGCTGTCGGAGCGATTGTACTCATCCAAGTATTGCTATCGTTCAATAATGGACCGGAAGATGAAGGAATGCCGGCTAGAAAGAAAGGATTTCAGCTGGGAGCCATGTTGAAATATCTCATCGTCGTCGTGGTCATCTTATTTCTAGGGTATAGTCTTGGTCGTATTCTGCCTGTAATTGAGTTCTCTTCTGTCACACTCCTCGTGATCGGATTCATTGGTCTTTGTCTGATCTATCCTATTTTTGTTCGTAAACGAAAAAAATAGAGTCAGAATAATATAAAAGAGGCTGTCCTTGCGTATCGCAATCGCGAATACTTGGACAGCCTCTTTTTTTAAACCTAACCTTTTACTTCATTGCCTCAGACAATTCTGTGAAAATAAAGCCGATCGCATATGCTCCCGCATCTGGGTAACCTATGCTTCGTTCTCCTACCGTACCGGCTCTACCCATACGAGCTACGATTTCTTCGGTTTTCTTAGCCCCTTCTACCGCAGCTTTTGCTGCTGTTTCAGAAGCAGACTTAATGTCTTCTCCTGCCTGAGCGCTCTGCTGCCAGGAGTCTGCCATAGGTACAAGTGCATCAATTAGCGTCTTATCACCCACTACAGCCCCGCGTCCAAATGATCTTTCCCCCGTATCTTGAATGCCCTTCACGACCGCAGACATCAGATCTGCAATATCCTGCACCTTGAGTACTTCTTTGTCACCTGCACTCTTACTTGCCGCACGGAATGCGGATCCCCAGATCGGACCTGAAGCCCCGCCGCATTTCTCCATAATGATCAGAGAACATGCATCAAGGAATTCGGATATGCTGGAACTTTTCTCTAGTACATGATCCCATTCTTTTTTGAGTTGCTTAAATCCGGTTGCGATACTTGTACCAAAATCTCCGTCTCCAGCATGAGAGTCGAGATCACAGAAAGGACCTTCGTTTTTGATAATGATTTCACTCATTTTATCAATATAATAGATTAGGTTATTCAAAGAGAATTGCTCGTTCTGTATCGAAGCGTACTCCTCAGCAGTTTCTACTACATGGGAAGCTTTTTTATCGTTGTCCGTCTGAAGCTCTTGCACTGCATTCGTATAGATGACCTCAGAGAGTTTCCCTTTCATCGTAAGCGCAGGAGTCTCACACTCCTCCGCCAAAAGTCCCTTCAGCTCTTCATCCAGCTGCATCAAAGACAGGGAAGCACCCGCCATATCGATACTTGTCATGTAGTCGCCGACAAGAACTTTCAGTACCTTTTTGCCTCTCGAAGTCAGCTCTCGCATCACTGCATTATTAAGCAGGTACAACTCCTGAAGCGGAGAACCACCAAAACCGTTCACCAGGACGGCGAACTCCTCTTCCCCGTTTGGATCCATATGCTTCAGCAGATCTTCTACCATGCGCTTTGCCAATTCATCAGCAGGGAGGATCTTTTCGCGTCTGATTCCAGGCTCACCGTGAATTCCGACCCCGTACTCCATTTCATCCTCGTTCAGTTCAAACGTAGGACTTCCTTTTGCTGGAACGGTACAAGAAGTCAGTGCAAAACCAATGCTTTTCGTACGATTTGCTGCCTTTTGTGCCACTTCTTTCACTTCAGAAAGTGATTTGCCGAGTTCAGCAGCAGCACCTGCAATTTTATGAACAAATACGGTTCCTGCGACACCTCGTTTACCCACCGTGTACAGGCTGTCTTCCACTGCGATATCATCGTCTACTTTCACGTAGTCCACTGTGATTCCGTCTTCCCCTGCCAAATGGGCAGCGTTACGGAAATTCATAATGTCTCCGCTGTAGTTTTTAATAATAAGCAATGTACCTTTCTCGCTACGTGACTCACGAATCGCTTGATAGACCTGGATCTGGGATGGAGAAGCAAATACGTCTCCGCAGACTGCTACATCGAGCATCCCTTTCCCAACAAACCCCCCATGTGCGGGTTCATGACCGCTTCCTCCGCCACTAATCAGTGTAACTTTGTTATTATTAAGTTCTTTCTTCTTAATGATCTTGTATCTTGAATCAAAGGTAAGCTCTGGATGGGCCAAAATAAGTCCGTTCGCCATTTCCCTAACAAGTGTTTCCGGTTTATTCATCATTTTTTTCATTATATTCACCCTAACTTTTGTTTGAATTCTCGTCCGATTTGATCAGCAACCATGATGGAAGCGACTACGGCTTCTTCTGTTACTGGGAACGGCATGGAGTGAATCGATTCTTCCGGAATACAAGCCTTTCTTGCTACTTCCTTCAGTTCTTCAACCGTCACTTTCTCTACACCGATGTCCGCGAGGCATACAGGCAGTCCGATGGAGACACAGAAAGCAAGAACTTCGTTCAGTTCTTCCTGAGGTGCATTTTCAAGGACAAGCTGGGCGATGGTACTGAAAGCTACTTTTTCACCGTGGAAATAATGATGTGTGCCTTCCAGTGCTGTAAGTCCGTTATGGATGGCGTGAGCAGCAGCAAGACCTGCACTTTCAAACCCAAGTCCGGATAGCAAAATGTTCGTCTCTACAATATTCTCAAGCGCAGGAGTCACCAAGTTGCAGTCACTTGCTACTTTTGCATTTGCTCCATCTTCAAGAAGAGTTTCATAACAAAGCTTGGCAAGGGCAAGCGCTGCTTTTGTACCGACTGCTTTTTGAGCACTGCCATCAAGGACGCCACAAGGAAGACCTGCGTTCACACCCGAGTAGGATTTTGCTGTTGCTCTGGCTTCAAAGTAAGTAGAAAGGGCATCTCCCATCCCTGAAACAAGAAAACGGGTAGGCGCGTTTGCAATAATCGTTGTATCGATCATGACTACACTTGGACTTTGTTTAAAGTAAGCGTAATCATCAAAAGCCCCATCAGCCGTATAAAGTACTGCCGAATGACTTGTTGGCGCATCCGTTGCTGCGATTGTTGGCACAATAATCAGCGCTTCTCCTTCGGCAACACACTTGGCAGTGTCAATTGCCTTCCCTCCGCCTAGGCCGATCGTACAGGAACATTGCTTTTCTTTCGCAAGCTCTTGAAGTCTAGCAATCTCTTCGCGAGTACATTCACCTCCGAACCCACCTTCCACCAGCGTGACATTAAATTTCTCGGATGTTGCATTCAGTTGTTCTTTTACACGTGCTATATCATCAGGATGGGCAATCAGTAACGCAGAGTCACCAAAGGTCCGAATAAAGTATCCCAAATTTAAAAGTTCATTTTCACCTTGTACATATTTCGTAGGACTGATAAAAGCTCTTCTCATCGTTATTACCTCCTAGCATTCTATATGTCTATTATATTTTTTACCCAATATTCTTACATTGAACTAAGATAACTAATTAAAGCGTTTTCTTATCGTATTTTCTTGTCCTCATGAGGCATAAATTGTACTTTTATGTACTTGTCTAGTAAAAAAAGATATACTAGCAGCAGAAGCTAAACATCAAGATTCTATTTTTATTACAGGAGTAAACCCTTATGAAGCCTACACATTTTCATCTGAATCAAATCATCGATATTGATAAATGGCACAAACTTCAAGACTCCCTCTCTCTAGTAACCAAAATGGCGATCATCACCGTTGACTACAAAGGAGTCCCTGTGACCAAGCACAGTCACTGCCAATCGTTCTGTCAGGCGGTACGCAAAGATGAGATGCTGTCAGAATACTGCCAGAAATGTGATGCAAGAGGTGGGCTTGAAGCGGTTCGAACAAATAAACCCTATATTTATTCTTGTCATTTTAATATTGTGGATATCGCCATTCCTATTCTAATCGACGGTCAATATGTAGGTGCCATTATGGCAGGTCAGATCAAGCTGACGGATCAGGAAGTACCGCTGGAGCAGATTGTGACACGCCCTGAAAATACCGAGACCCGCGCTAAATTTCGCGCACTAGAAAAAGAATATAATGCACTACCACAGCTCTCTTATGATGAAGTATCCGTTGCTGCCGAAATGCTGCTTCAGCTCTGCAATTATATTGTGGAAGAATCGATTCAGAAGAACGCAACGATAGACATGTATAAAAAGGCGCTGTCACAGGATATGCCTCTTACACTACCTGTAGATGCTCCTTCGGCAAAAGTGTTCAAGAACATGGAAGCGATGCAGCATGAGCTTGTGAACACGATGATCGATAGCAAGATTAAGAAATTCACAGCCCATGATTTCCATACGCTAAACCCGCTTTTAACGCCAGCCTTTGAATACATTTACCATCACAAAAACGAGAACATTTCCCTCCAGCAGATGGCTAAGTTATGTCATGTAAGCCCAAGCTATTTCAGCCGTATCTTCACTAGGGAGACCGGAGAGAATTTTTCTGTATTTCTCCCCCGTCTGAAGATGGAATGGGCGAAACAGCTGCTCGAAGAAACGGACCTTCCTATCCATCAGATCAGCGAGGATCTGGGATACGCGGATGCAGGCTATTTTATTAAAACATTTAAGAAGTTAGAAGGTCTGACCCCAGCGGTATATCGCAAAATGGTTCACGGCAAAGTGAAAATTCCGAATTCCAGCGGATAATGTTCATTACATTATCCAATAGAAGATGAACGTAAAAAAGACAGCCCTTTGTCACAAGCAGTGACCTATACTAGGGCTGTCCTTTGTTATTTTGGGATCGGTTACACCAATTGATCTTCTTGTTCCTGAACAAAGTTAAGTACACTCTCATCCATTACAGCTGTGTTCCCCAGATCAGGCACATCCGTAAGCGTGACCGTTGCATCCTCAGGACATTGTTCCAGCTCAAACACCACAATTTCATTCACACCTTGGCGCAGCAGAGGTCCGGGGATATATAAGGCACGCTGCGGTCCTGCTTCATAATATCTTCCTAGATTAAAGCCATTGATCCATACTACCCCCTTCTTCCATCCATCTAGACGAAGAAAGGTATCTCCAATGTCCTCTATATCCAAATAACCACGATGAAATGCCGGTTGGCCTATGTTCATGAGTTCTCCGTATTGTAAGCTCGCTACCGACTGTGGCGTAAGGGGCAATGTTCTTATTGTCCAATCGTACTGGAACTGATTATCGATTCGAACGCCTTCTGTAATTCCTTTCGCATCCCTCAGCATCGGTCCATAATTCACGCGCCCCATATTCTCTACCAGAATATCGAGCCTACCACCTTCCTTAGGTACATGAATCGGAAGCGGCTGCGGGTTCCAACGCTCTATCGTTCCGAGTAGTTCCCCGTTCAGATATACCTGAGCACGGTCACGAACTTCTTGTAAGTATAGCTTTTGTCCATGTCTTGGACCTTTAAGTTCTGTAGAATACATAATAAAGCCATAAGACTGACCCAGCTTTTCCATAGGCTGTACTGAGGTCTGCTGAACCGGTACCGAGAGCTGATCTAACTGGCTGAACAATGGACTGCACTCTTGTAAGCTGACTTTGCCGTAGGCTATTTTCGGAGTAGGTGCTGGCAGCTCACATCCTGGCTCAATTCCATGTTTCTCAAAAACCTGACGCACCGCCTCGTATTTCTCCGTCACGTCCCCCCATTCCGTCAAAGGTGCATCGTAGTCATAACTGGTAATGGTAGGTTCATAGGTTTCACCGTAGTTGGCGCCATTATAAAAGCCGAAGTTTGTTCCTCCATGGAACATGTACATATTAACGGAAGCTCCAGCGGAAAGGATCTCATCCAGTACCGTTGCAACATCGGATGCATCCCTTACATGATGGGGTTTCATCCAGTGATCAAACCATCCGTTCCAATATTCCATGACCATGAGCGGATCGTCTTGCCTGTGTTCTCGAAACTTTGCAAAGGAATCCGATACACGCGAACCAAAATTCACAGTTGCATGCACGTCCGTTAAGGTTCCGCCGATCAGCATTTCATCGGTAGGGCCATCGGAAGTAAACAGCAGTACGTTCATTCCCCTTGAAATAAGACCTTCTCGTAAATATGTAAGATACGCGGTATCATTGCCATAACTTCCATATTCATTCTCTACTTGGACCGCAATGATCGGTCCTCCGTTTGTCGAGAGGAGAGGAGCGAGTCTTGGAATGAGTTCATCATAATATCGATCTACCTTAGCTAGGTACTGCTTATCCATGCAGCGTAGCTGCATTTCACTCTCCAGAAGCCATGCGGGAAGTCCGCCAAATTCCCACTCAGCACAAATATAAGGGGACGGCCGAACAATAACGTGTAGTCCTATTTCACCAGCTAACTGAATAAAACGTTCGATATTAGCCATTCCTTCAAAGTCAAACCGGCCTTCCTCTGCCTCGTGAAAGTTCCATGGAATATAGGTTTCTACTGTATTAAAGCCACATGCCTTTAATTTTTGCAGCCTGTCCTGCCAGTACGCGGGAACAACACGAAAATAATGGATTGCTCCTGACAGGATACGAAAAGGCTTTCCATCCAGTTCATATTGCCCTTTGCTAATGGTAAGAATGCTCATCTTGTCCTTCCTCCCTCTCTCATCAGACACAAGTTCATCTTAACTATCGTAATATAACTTCCATATAAATCCAAGAAAAAAAGCTTTGAAGCAGCCATGATGTCCGCTTCAAAGCCACTTATTTTACTTTGTTTCCTTTTCATCAATAACTTTGGCAGCTTCATCTGCCATCCATTTCTGTACATCTTCGATAGGTTCATTGCTTAGCATGAATTTACTGAACCCGTCATCGATAATCTTTGTCAGATCTGAACCACTGACAGTGACGACGTCGGAAGCATCGAGGTATTTGATGTCTGGGCCAAACAACGTATTTTTAAGGGAATCTACATCGTACAGCTCTGTGTTTTTGCCAATCATACGTTCAAGAACTTTATCTTTATCTGATTTCTTCCATCCGGAGAATTCCATCCTTGCATCGGAATCTGCTGTCGTCATAAATCTCATGAGTTTATAGGACTCTTCTTTATGCTTCGATGTGGAGCCCATGAACAGTTGATTTCCGCCGACAAAGTATTTACCGTCCTCATATTCTTTAGGCAACGCACTTGCAGGAGGTAACGGAATCGGAGCAAATGCTGTCGTGAATTCATGCGGATATTCATCCGTTTTACCCGGATCTGGAATCATAAAACTTCCTGACATGATCATAGCTGCATCGCCGCTAAAAAATTCACTGCGATAGTTCAGTTTTGCAGCGAGTACATCCGCGTATGGTTTAGCCGATTGATCCTGTGTCTCCATGTCTTTACGCAGCTGGAAGAAATATTTATAAGTGGGGTCTGTTAAAATTGTTGTTCCATCACTATATCGGTATGGATCTTTCATAACGGTTTGCGCAGGACCGTTCATATACAGCTCCCAAGTATGAAAATACGTTCCGTACTGCTTGTCGACGCCTTCCCCTTTGGTCAACTTCTTCGCATAATCGCGGTAATCATCCCACGTCCATCCATAGGTTGGGACCGGTAAACCTGCTTCGTCCAGTGCATCTTTGTTTAGTAAGATGAACTGGTACCCTGCTGTCATCTGCATTCCGTAATATTTGTCATCCACTTTGGGATTTACATAGTATTCATCTTCAGGCACGATGCCTTCTGCTTCATAGAATTCATTCAGTGGTGCGAGTGCCCCTCTTGCTGCTCTTTCTACAATCCCTCCCGCACTCGGGAGATTCACAACGTCAACAGCTTCCCCGGATGAGATTAGAAAATCGAGCTTCTTCATCATTTCAACTGAATTACCAGGTACGAGTACGACATGCTCTACTTTGATGCCAGGATTCTTCTCCTCAAACTCTCGAAGCATGGCATCCGTAGCTCCTTCCTGATCAGCATTATCCCAGTTGTAGTACTTGATTGTGACTTCTCCGGAATTTTTATCACCGCTTGCGCCTTCTTTACCTGAGTCAGTTCCACCGCAACCACTGAGTGCCGTAACCATCGCAAGCGTCAAACACATCGATGCAGCCAAGTTCATCTTCCATTTTTTTCTCATTCTTGGGGCCCCCTCAATTTAAGAAGATCTGTTGTCTATCTACAAACTGATTATAAAAAAATTCGCTAAATGGAGAGTGCAATATTTTGAGGTGTCAGGTACACTTTTTACACCTTTTATAAATTCCGTAGTTGACTCATCTTTTTCCGTTTGCTAACTGCAGATTATCCCTTTACTCCGCCAAGCGCGATCCCGTTTATAACCTGCTTCTGTAGCACGACAAAGACAATCAGCAGTGGAATAATGGCAGATAGAGAAGCCATCATCATGATCGCATCATTGGTTGTATAGTCATCACGGAACAGCGTCATCCCCAGCGGAATCGTGTAGAGCTCTTTGGATTGCAGAAAAATGAGCGGATTTTGATAATCATTCCATGACCAGATGAACTTGATAATTGCTACCGTAGCAATGACGGGACGGCATAGCGGCACCATAATCGAGAAAAAGGTTCGCAAATGACCTGCACCATCCATTCTCGCTGCTTCCAAATACTCATCACTAATTCCCATCATGAATTGACGTAGTAAGAATGTGAAATAAATCGAGAACATGCTCATAAAAATCAGCGCAAAATGCGTATCGTATAAACCCATCCACCGAATTAGCATAAACCGCGGAATCAAGGTCGCTTGATCCGGAATAATCATAAAGGACAGCAAGAGAATAAACACGATGTTCCTTCCCTTAAATTTCAGCTTCGTAAACGAGTACGCCGCCATGGTCGATATAATTAAAGTAATCAAAGTAACAATGACCGCTATCTTCACCGAGTTAAAATAGATCTGGAGAAACGGTACATTTCCCATCCATACCGCTTTAAAATTGTTTAATCCATTAAATGACTCTGGAATCCATTGAATAGGGAAACGCATTACATCCCGCTCGTACTTCAAAGCAGATGAAATCATCCATATAAACGGAATTAGAAAGAGTATCGATAACGCACCCATAAGCGTGGTCATTATTATTTTTGTCAGGTTTTTGCGGATCGTTAGCATTGATCTTCTTCTCCTTCCTTAGAGGGGCTCCTCATTTCTCATCTTCCAAGTGGCAGCCGTAATCACGCCGATAATGATAAACAGAAGCCAGGAGATAGCCGAAGCATATCCCATGTTGTAGTTTACAAACCCTTCTTCATAAATGCGGAACACGATAACGGTTGATGAGTTGTTCGGTCCCCCTTCTGTCAGATAGGAGATGATATCGAACACTTTAAAGGAACCAATGAGCATCGTAATGAGCAAGAAAAAGGTAGTGGAACGAAGCAATGGTACAGTAATTTTAAAAAACTTAGTCAGCCCATTTGCACCATCAATCTCAGCTGCTTCATAGAGTTCATTCGATATGCTGGTAAGTCCAGCCATATAAATAATGATCGTATACCCGAGTCCTGCCCAAGCCGTGATAATGGCAATCGACAGCAGTGAGGTTTTCGGATCAACAAGCCATTTGGGAGGATTGCTGAATCCAAGGTCCATTAAAAATTGGTTGATGGGTCCAAGGGAAGGGTGGAATAATGCACTCCACACGGCAGCGATCGCAATAATGGAGGAGATATAAGGAATGAAAAATACAACTTTGAAATAGTCTTTGAAAAATACGGAGTTGTGGATAAGGACGGACAGTATTAAAGCAATGGCAATCGGAACCGGGACGGTGATGATTGTATAGATCAGATTGTTCTTCAAAGCCTGAATGATCGCAGGGTCTTGGAACATTTTGATATAATTTCCGATACCAATAAACTCAATGCCAGATATCCCCGATAACAGATTCCACGAAGTGAAACTAAGATATAGAGAAAATCCGAGTGCAAATACATTTAGTAACAGCATTCCTATTAGTTCTGGAGCAAGAAATAACCAGCCTACCAAAGCTTCCCTGCGTTTAGGAGTCCAGAATTTTCGGGCAATTTTTGTCTTTTTCACGGACAAGTTTGGTCTCACAGTCTGCAAGTTGGATCACCTCAACCTTTGAATGAAATAGGAGATTTGCCGAGTAACCTTGGTTAAGGTTCCCCTCACGCAAATCACGGAGTTGATTACATATCCTTATCTTACTTTGATCCTGCCCTTTGAGCCGGATGGATTCTGACCTCGTATAAGTAATATTTTGACTTTTTTATATACACAAAAAAGCTCACCGACACTGAGAAATGACACTCTCTCAGTACAGGTGAGAACCAACCCTTATGATGGTATGAGGTTAACTTACATAATGTTTTCTCTTATATTCACTTGGCGTCATCCCAACGTATTTCTTGAATACTTTAGAAAAATAAGTGCGATCTGAATATCCGAGCCCAATCGCCAGCGATTCCAGTGTCTGACCTGAGGTCTTCATCATTTTGGCAGCGATTTTCATTTTGTATTCATGAACATAATCTGTAAAATTCACTCCGGTTAATCGTTTAAAGTACCTTGAGAAATAGCTTGAATTCAAATACAGATACCTAGCCATATCGATAGAGGTTATATTCTCAGATAGATGGTTGTCGATAAACTCCTGAATGACCTGAAGCTTCGGCTCTTGTGTCTTTAGCCCGGTACTTTGCTGCCGATTCCTCATAGTATACAAGAGCAGTGTTTGAGACAGCTCCATGACGTCGTGACAACTTTGAGCGGAAGCAAGATAGCTGTACATCGACTCGTCTTGCTTTTTTCTGGAGAACATCAAGTCTACACCGCGCAGCACAACGGTCATCTCATGAACCAGATCTCTTGGTTCAATCCGTTTGTCTTGTGCGATACTTTTCATAGAAGATACGATCTGGTGGATCGCTTCAGCATCATTTTTAAGTATGGCTAGTTCCAGTTCCGATTTCCAAGTATCAAACATCCCTTGTGATGCAGGATAGAATACTTCTTCCGCATCCAGGGACAAATCGCTAATCACTAGATTTCCACTCTTATTCTTATAAAAGCCACTCTTCTGCTTCACATATTGACGATGACAGATCCCAATAGATTCTAATCCGATTCTATCATTTATGGTCACCGTACTTAATTGAATTCTGAGGAAATGTTCACATCTTGAACGAAGCTCATCCATATACTGCTGAAAATATAGATAGGTATGGTTCGCTAGATTCAGTCTGTAATTGTACAGAATGACCAGATTGTTCTTCTGCACAAACGGTGTAATGCCTTCGTATGCCGTTGTCAGTTCCAAGGCTATGTTATAGATTGCATAAGATATAAGAGGCAGATCGCTGTAGGTATAGATCTGCTCGTAAGCAGCGTAGCGAATATCTACCACAGCCATCATGAAATAAGGATGTCGCCATGTAATACCAAGCTCTGCGGCATATTCCACTGTGGAATCGAGTTTGACTCCTTCTATGACACGGGCGATCAAATCTTGTCTGAACAATAGTTCATTCGACTTGGCCCTTTCCGCAGTCATAGCAGTGCCCTTGGTATGAAGTTCACGAATCGCTTTCTTCAGGCTTCGCTCCAGCTGTTCTTGGGACAGCTGATCTTTTAGCAAATAATCATCTGCACTTAGTTTAATCGCTGCTTGAGCATATCCAAAATCTTCATGACAGGTCAGAAAAATGATCCTCGTATCTGGTTTAAGACTCATAAAGGACGCGGCTAGATCAATACCGTTTTTCTGAGGCAGGCCAATATCCGTAATCACGATATCCGGCCAAATCTCTTGAAACATATGTAATGCCTTAGCACTGGAATAGGTGGCGCCGGCAATTTGTAACTTTAAAGTCTCCCAATCAATCATTTGTTGAAGTACTTTGAGCATAGGGACGTCATCATCAATTAGCATCACTTTATGCATAAAGCGTACCCTCCGTTTTAGAAGTCACTCCATCCTGTACAGGAATCTGAATTACCGTCGTTATTCCACCATAGAGATTCGATTGCAAGGACATGATGGCATTCGGGCCGTAATATAAACGCAGTCTCTGAGATACATTCACGAGACCCACTCGCTCATAAGAGCTGTGATCCCTGCTCGCTTGGAGTCTAGTGTTCAGCCTCTCTCGCTCCAGATCCTCCATACCACATCCGTTATCTTCAATCTCAATCACGATCAAATTGTGCTCGCGTCTCGCCTGAATATGAATACATGCATCAGGCTGATCCAGCAGTCCATGTACAACTGCATTCTCAATCAGCGGCTGCATAAGCAATTTTGGAATGATCACACTTCGCACATCATCATCCAGTTCTATGTCGAGTTCAATGGGGATATCGTTTCTCACTTGCATAATTTCGATATAATGCTCTAGCAAATCACATTCCTCTTGAATCGTCGTTGGCTCCCCAACCTTTAGATAGGCACGAAGCAAACTCATTAATGAATCGACTACCCCGCTGTGAAAATGATCTTTCTGCAAAATCAGACTGCATTTAATCGAGTTTAGTGTATTCATAAGAAAATGGGGCCGAATTTGCATCACGAGTGCATCCATTTCCATTACTCGCTTCTCTTCTTGTTCCTGCTTAATGTCATGGACTAGATGCTCAAGCTGGTCCAGCATTGTGTTTAAGGTATGACTGAGTTCTGCCATATCATCTTTGCCTTTGATCTCAAGTCTTACGCTAAGATTTCCATGTCCAAACTGCCGAACGACACGCTTTAGCTTCTGCACTGGGCTGTGTAATCTTTTGGCAATGTACATGGAAGAAATTGAGAAGATAATCATGAACAGAAGGACGCAGGCAATGCCAATGTAAAATGTAGCTGAGATTTTTCCGGTAAACGCTTGTTTGCTTGCTTCATACACGAGGTTCCAGTCTGTTCTGTCCAAAGCAACCTCAGTACGCAGATTTTTCTCATCCGTGCTTAACATCGTAGGATTGAGTTCTGTACTTCCAGCAATCCGGTTCCCTTTTGCATCAAACAAGGCTACTTTGCCAAACTCTATAGGAGCAAATAGCTCTTCAAAATAAGCCTCAGAGATACCAATAAACAGAACAGATAAATATTCATCTTCCTTACTGTCTTGAATGATTCTTGAAATATAGTAGGTTCCTTTTCCTTGGCCATTTCTAACCATCCCAAGCCACTGAAGCGTTTCCGGCTCGTTATACCGAATCTGATCAAAGAGGTAATCCAGATCACCTCTGATCAGATTCGGATCATTCTCGTCTGAGGAAATAACGAACTGTTCCCGATTTACAAGATACATCCGAATGTTGTTGTTCAGTGGCTTGGAGTTAATGAGTGAAAACACCCCTTTAATATTGCTGAACTGGGTGTAGTCATCGTAATTGTTCAAACGACTGGTATTCGCAAAGTTTCTTAGATAAGTACGGAAATTGGAATCATTCACAATAAAATGGCTGGCAAAAGCAACATCATCGATCGTTTTTCCAAGCTCATTCACCATAACATTCAGAAAGTTGTTATTCGTTAGCTGAAGCTTCTCAACCATTGTCTGCTTAATGAGTACAAAAGAGATCACCGATACGGCGATAATGGGCACGATAATGAATAATAGAAAGGATAGCTGTATTCTGCGGTAATAAGTTAATCTGAACACCACGGTTCCTCCTCTGTTCTGCTGCTCCATGCCATCAAGGGAAATGCCTCACATCAATTAAAGGACCTGAAATGGTGCTTCTGGTGCCGATCTGTATCTAATCTCTCTATCGATTCTCGGGTATCTCTTTTACTCTAATTACGTTCATACCAATATCCTGTAGTACCTCTCTCCATACGAAGAAGTGCCTCCAGATAGAAGTAATCCCCCCAGATCATATAATCATCAGGAGATAATCCTCCCTGTACATGGTAAGACCCGTGCTTCAGCAACCCTTCTGCCTCTGGTTCTCCTATCGTCGAATAATGATCTACGAGCGAAGTCATAGAGACTTGTAGGTTTTCTTCAAAATAGGCTCTCTCTGGGTCCTCTTTATCCATGAGAGACAAGAGTTCAAGCAGACCTGCGCACGCAATGGCAGAAGCAGAGCTGTCCCGATAGGTCGACTCCGTAATCGGCGCATGGAAATCCCAATATGCCACATGATCTTCAGGCAAATGGTCGATGAAATACCTTGCTACACGTTTAGATGTTTCTAGGAATGCAGGATTCCCCGTATATCGATAGGAAAGCGCAAAACCGTAGATTCCCCAAGCTTGTCCCCGCGTCCACGTAGAACCATTCGTGTAGCCTTGATGGGTAGCCCCTCCAATCGGCTCGCCCGTTTCTGGCTCAAAAAAGAAAGTGTGATAGGAGCTGTCATCGCCTCTAACCAGATAACGTCTAGATTTTTCTGCCTGAGTGACCGCAGCTTCCTTATATTTCGGATCTCCTGTTTGTTCACTTGCCCAATAGAGTAGCGGAAGATTAAGCAAACAATCGATGATGATGCGGCCCTGTTCCTTCACATTGTCTGCTGTCCCCCAGGCTTGTATATATCCGCCTGGCTCACGCCACCGCCTCATTAACACATCTGCCGCTTGCAGGGTAAGCTGTTTCGCTTCCTCGTCTTTCTCCAAGATCCACTCGGCTTTGGAGGATAAGGAATATAGAAATCCAATATCATGATGATCCAGGACATGATGATGTTGAAGGCGCTCTCTAAAGCTATCAACCGTTTGATGAGCCGCCTGTCTAAAGCGCTCATCTTCTGAATACTCGTAGCAAAGCCACAGCATTCCTGACCAAAAACCGTTTGTCCAATCGTTGTTATCATTCAATTCATACTTACCATTTCGGCTCACATGAGGAAATTGACCTTTGAAACGGTCTATATTATGCAATGTTTTAGAGACTGCATCTTCAATCACTTTATTCCAATACATGGTTATACTCCTCCTTATTGCTAATTTTGGTCACCTTCATCATATCGAAAAGAAGGCCATAATCGATAGTAAAATTTACGCATCCATGTGCATAATTTTGACTTTTGAAATAAACAGACCTATAAATAAAAAAAGCCGGAACAATTGTTCCGGCTTTCGTACGTTTACAATGACGATTTCCTTATTTCGTATCTTCCTTTTTCTCTTCCTTCTTTGGTGAAATATCCTCCAGTACAATCGTGTCACTTGCTCGTGACAGGTTGTTTATCGTTGCCTTTTCCCCATCCGCTACTGAAAGAATAAAGAATCGGTAAGCAACACCGGGTTTCAGTGAACTTCCATCCGAATCAAGGGTATACGTATCTACAGTAACCGATTCATTTCGGCCTGATCTACTCACTGCCGTATATTGTGATCTTGGCAGGGCATTAGCTTGCTCCAAGGTAAACTGATCCGCAGCTGCTGCTTTTACAGCGATCACAGCATAGAATGAGAGCCCCTTTTCATCTCCTGCTTTATTAAAATTCACTTGCAGTGCTGGATTAACGTCCGGCTTGTTTTCTACCTTGGTAATATAAGCTTGATCTACCTGGACAGACGGTTGATTAAGTACAAAACTGCCTGATGCATCGGATAAGGCATTGACCGAACGCGAAGATCCATCTGCAAGCGATAAAACAAATGCTTTATAACTAGTTCCCGAAGCTAACTTATTACCGTTAATATCCTTCGTATTTTCAGTGAGCACCTGTGAAATATCTGTGCCCTTCTTGCCTACTGCCGTGTAATTGTTCGAAGCAACACGGTTCGCTGCAGAAAGATCAAAGCGGCTGGCTTCGTCTGCACGCACAAGCATAATTAGATAACGGGCAATTCCTGTTTCATCGGAAGCCTTTTGGAAAGAAATTGTTACGTCCCGTCCATCCCCGACATTTCCTTTAATACTCGCAGATACAGAAGAAACGGGTCTTACACTGCTTGCTGACAGCTGGATCGTAGATGAGGCAGAAGATAAAGCGTTTAGTTTGCTATCGCCACCGTTACTCACGGCAAGTACGAATACCCGGTAACTCACCCCGCTGCGGATCGCTGCTCCGTCTGTATCTCGTGCACCGGATGCAAGTGTAACCGACAGGTTTCCACCCGTTTTATTTACTCTTGTATATCGATCACTGCCTAAGCCATTTGCTCTGGATAGATCGAAGCTTCCTGCGTTACCAGACTTCACGACATATACGCGGTAATGATCAACACGTGATTCTTCAGACGATTTATTGAACGTAACCTGTAGATCACGGCCATCTCCGTAATCTTGAATATCATTTACTGCTACACTGCTCACCGGCTTCGTAACGGAGTTATTATTAAGGTTAATAAGAGCCGACGGGGCGGATAATAGGTTTCCATATCCCCCCTGTTGGTTGCCCATAGATGCTACAAAAATACGATAGCTTTCCCCTTCACGAACGGTGTAACCACTTGTATCTTTTAGATTCTGTGGCAAAGTAATCGTCTGATTTTTTCCATTCTTGGAGACGTCATAATAACTTCCGTTCGATACCCTATTCGCGTCGTTCATGGTGAATGCAGAGCTATTATTGTTACGAACAACGAAAATTCGATAAAAGCCTACTTTTGACTCATCCCCTGTCTTATTGAATGAGATCTGTAGATCACGGGCATCTCCATAGTCACTTCGGTCAGTTACCGATGTAATGGAAGGCGCTGTTAGTGTGCTGCCATCCAAAGTGAAGCTTGAAGATCCAGAAGACAGTTTATTCTGCTTGTCATTGGTATTCGTACTCGTCGAGAGAATAAAGAGCGTATAGGCTGTTCCATTTCGAATCAGGTCACCTGAGACATCTCTTGACGAAGATGTCAGTGTGGTGGTAACAACCGAACTACCTGACTTACTAATGACGGTTGAATAACTGCTAGAAGCACGGTTCGCTGCATTCAGATCGAAGGAAGCCGCATCTTTAGTTTTGACGATAAAAGCACGGTAGCTACTAATATCAGATGTAGTCCCCGGCTGCTTAAAGCTGATCTCAATATCCCGGCCGTCTCCGTTATTGGCAATATCTCGAGTACGCAGCTCAGTTGCTGCCTGAACCGCCGGTTTTGCTGTTAGCGTAATGGAATCTCTCGCTGAGGAAAGAACAGAAGCATAGTCCGATGCATCATTGCCAACAGTTAACACATAAACTTTATAAGTTACGCCAGTTCTTATCTTCTCTCCGCTTACATCACGTGTATTCTCACCAAGGGTTACACTTGCTGTGCCATTTCTTTTGCTTACTTGTGTGTAGTTGGCAGAAGTCGTATTCATCGCCGCATTAAGCGTAAAGTTACCTGCGTTTGTATCCTTGACTAGCATGACACGGTATTCGTATACTCCCCCCTCATTCTGAGAAGGGGTAAATTCAACTTTAATATCCCGGCCGTCTCCATATTGAGTGCCTACTTTAGTCGTCACCGTAGACGAAGACAGATCATCGCTTTTCGTAACGATATCCACACGTTTGGACTGAGAATTCCAATATACTTCTTCTCCCAAAGCTTCTGTCACGAAACGAATCGGTACCATCGTATTCCCCTTGATTACCGATGCAGGAACATCCAAGTACACCGTGCTTCCATTTATGTTCGCTGCCTTAGATCCCAACTTCAGGGATACCATCTGATCTCCTTTCGTTGCGGTCACCGTCTTCGTTTGATTGTTCCATACTACCTTTGCGTCCAGACCTTCAAAAATAGATCTCAGCGGAATAAGCACCCGAGCACCTTGCATGACAGGGGGTTGTGGGGCTGACAGTCTTTCATTATCGATGTAAATTTGTATGGTCGCCGCGGCATGAGATACAACAGGGGGTATACTTGCTGCAATTAAGGTAGCGATTACAGCCGTAGAAATCCATTTTTTCATATAAACTCCTCCAATATTTGGGTTATAAACTTAATTTGGGTATAGCAAACTTATAACGCAAAGTAATGGAATAAAGTTCCATATAAAAAGAGGAAACCAAAAATATATTTTTATTCTATCTTGGTTCTATTCCCTATCGAACGTGTGACAAACGGTTAATACATGCATATGCAGTCACTTTCAAGGATGCTCAATCGAGTTACTTACCTGAGAAATAGGCCTGTAACAACCGGCATTGCCGTTCTGAGCAGTGTAGCTCTACTTCTGACTGGTACAGGGATCGCAAATGCCCAAACAGCTCCTACGTGCATACGAGTTTATCGCCCAAAAACCGAACAATAACGAAAGCGAACAATTTACGATTTTACATTTTATTGATATAATGATAATAATTTCATTTAATGATACATAGTTTCATCATACGGAACATGCGAAGGAGTGAAATCAATGACCTATCATTATGTTGGGATTGATCACGTTCAGTTAGCCGCCCCTCCCGGATGCGAAACAGAGGCACGTCATTTTTACAGCGCAGTTCTTGGATTTATCGAAGTCCCCAAACCGGAAGCATTGCAAAAAAGAGGGGGCGTATGGTTTCAGTGTGGAAGTCATCAAGTACATATCGGCGTGCAATCCGATTTTACTCCAGCTACGAAAGCCCATCCCGCTTTTCATGTAAAACATATAGAAGCCCTGCGCAGCTCATTACTAGATCAAAGTATCTCCGTTATCCCAGATGATGCTCGTGATGATGAGGGAGTCATTCGGTTTTATATCCATGATCCCTTTGGTAATCGGATAGAGTTTATAGAGTGGGATAAACAGTTATAAAGCTGCTACACGTTACGTGAATAAAAACACACAAAAAACCCCCACAATATCTTTGGCGAATTGCGGGGGTTTTCTAAATCGTACTTCATTCTTTTTAGATTAGTAAATTAAATAAATTCTGGTCTTTATTTAGCTCGGTATATTGAATGTTCTTCGCCTTCATCCGCTCAACCAGCGGCTCATAATCTTCTTTGTTCAGCAGCTCAATGCCTACAAGGGCAGGGCCATTTTCTTTATCATTTTTCTTCGTATACTCGAATCTTGCAATATCATCGTCAGGACCGAGTACATCAGAGAGAAATTCACGAAGTGCGCCCGCACGCTGCGGAAAATTAATCATGAAGTAATGCTTAAGTCCTTCATAGATCAAAGAACGCTCCTTGATCTCTTGCATACGGTCAATGTCGTTATTACCGCCGCTGATGATACACACAACTTTTTTGCCTTGAATCTTGTCTTTATACTGTTCCAGTGCAGCCACCGCAAGAGAACCTGCTGGTTCAACGACGATCGCATTTTCGTTATACAGCTCCAGAATAGTAGTACAAGCCTTGCCTTCTGGAACCTTCACAATATCATCTAGTGTTTGGGTGCAAATTTCGTAGGTAAGATCTCCAACCCTTTTGACAGCTGCCCCATCTACAAACTTGTCGATGTGCTGAAGCGTAACGACTTGCTTCTGATCCATCGCTTCTGTCATGGAAGCTGCACCAAGAGGTTCGACACCAATTACCTGTGTCTCCGGATGCACTGTTTTCACATAGGTTCCGACTCCGGCTGCGAGACCACCGCCGCCAATCGTTACGAATACATAATCGGCAGGTCCGTGGAGGTCTTCCATCAGTTCCATCCCGATGGTCCCATTCCCTGCAATGATCTTCGGCTGATCAAAAGGGTGAATGAACGTAAGCTCCTGCTCATCTCGTACTCGCATAGCCGCTTCATAAGAATCATCATAGGTATCACCGGTCAAGATCACTTCAATGTTACTTCCGCCAAACCGTTTCACTTGTTTTACCTTCTGGTTTGGAGTTGTGCTGGGCATGAATATTTTGCCTTGAATTCCAAGGGCATTACATGAAAAAGCGACACCCTGTGCATGATTTCCTGCGCTTGCACAAACAATACCGCGTGCGCGTTCCTCGGAAGACAGATTTCGAATCATGTTATATGCACCACGAATTTTAAATGAACGAACGACTTGCAGGTCTTCTCTTTTCAGATAGACTTCACAATTGTACTTTGTGGATAACACGGCATCACGCTGGAGCGGCGTTCTTACGATAACCTCTCTCAGCACATGATGTGCTCTAACGATATCTTCCATTCCCACTACAGGGACAGTTCCATTATTAGGTGTCTCTACTGGTTTCATTTTCTCCCACACTCCGCTTGGTTTGGTCAGCTTTATGATGGCTGCACTTATTTCTATTTTATGTATTGTACCACTTTTAATCGGACGAGGGTCCCCTCATTTTGCGGATTTTCCGTAATTTTCATAAAAAAACTCCTTTTCACTATGCTCCCATTTTGCATACACTGCAAACCTGTGTTTAAATAAAAACAGTGTTTGAATGAGGAGGACAATAACCAATGTCGATTAATTACGAACAAGACTTACTGCCAATTGGCTCTGTCGTGCGCATCAAAGAATGGAAACAGAAGCTCATGATTTACGGTCGTTTGCAAAATGATACGGAATCTCAAAATACATGGGACTATGTAGCTTGCTACTATCCACACGGCAATCTAACTGAAGATTCCAATGCATTTTTTAATCATGAAGATATCAAAGACGTTATTTTCAAAGGTTTTGAAGATCATGAAGAAGTTGCTTTCCGTAAGATTCTGGCGGAAGCGATTAAAGAAGCACAGTAATCATAAACTGCGGCAATAACTGGCCCCCTGAAAAGAAAACCCAAAGAAGCTCCCGCGTACGGAGAGCCCCTTTGGGTTTTTGTGCATTTACACTTTTTACGAATTAATTTCTTATTTTAGGTCATTCATTTTCGCAAGAACAGCCTTCAGTTCCTCTTCGGAAAACGCTCCGCCGCTGAAAATAACGATATTTCGAAGTGGTAAGTATTTCAAGGAAGCCTCCATCATATCTGAAGTGGAGTCCTCTTCGTCATCTCCGCTCATTTTGGAAAATTGTTCGGTCAATTGATCCACGAGTGGTTTAATCATAGCTGCTGCATCCTCATGCACCATAATGTCGCCAATCGTCGTATTGCGAGTAAAGACTGGTTTTGGTGCGGGAACCGTTGATTCTACATGAATGGGTTCTTTCAGCTCAATGACCTGAGAAGAACGTCCAATCAGAATTTCGAATTCACCTGATTCGACATGCCAGTCTTTCATATCTACGTTATAGTAAGCGAAAGCACGTTTCCCCAGCGTCATGGTCACAGTCTTCGTTTCACCTGGAGCAAGCTCCACTTTGCCAAAACCTTTCAGTTCTTTCACTGGGCGAATCACGGTACTTTCTACATCACGTACATATAACTGCACCGATTCTTTCCCTGCAAGGTCTCCTGTATTTTTCACATCAACGCTGACTGTGAGCGTATCTGTATCCTTAATGTTCTTCGCGCTGACTTTCAGGTTACTGTATTCAAATGTGGTGTAGCTGAGTCCGTGTCCAAATGGGAACAAAGTTTGAATTCCGGTTTTATCATAATAACGATATCCCACGAATAGCCCTTCACGGTACTCTACACGGTCCCCTTCGCCAGGGAAGTAAATATAAGAAGGATTCTCTTCTACACGTTTTGGGAATGTCTCAGCCAGTTTACCGGATGGGTTCACTACGCCGAATAGAATGTCGGCCACTGCACCACCAAACGCCTGCCCTGCCAAGTAGCCTTCAATAACCCCTTTTACTGATTCAATCCAAGGCATTTCCACTGGAGATCCGTTACTCAAAATAACAATTGTATTGGGCTGCACTTCTGCAACAGCCTCAATCAGGCGATTATGATTCTCTGGAAGCTTCATATGGAAGCGGTCATACCCTTCCGATTCATATCGATCTGGAAGTCCTGCAAAGACGATAGCAACATCCGCTTGCTCAGCAGCTGAACGCGCTTCAAGAAGAAGTTTCTCATTCACATGGTCTTCTTCAATATTGTAGCCTTTAGCAAAGGTGAAAGTTGCTGCATTACCCGTGATCTTTTGCATTTCTTCTATGGCATTGTCCTTGCGAGTAGGGTTGATATGAGAGCTTCCTCCACCTTGATAACGTGGTTTCTCAGCAAATCCGCCGATAATCGCGTAATTCCCTTCTTTTTTCAGAGGAAGGACAGCTTCTTCATTCTTCAGCAGTACCATCGTGTCGGCAGCCACTTTTCTTGCCAAAGCGTGATGCTCATCTTTGTTGTAAGTTGCATTTTCTTTTTTATGTTCTACGACTTTCGCAATGAGAGTAAGGATACGCTCTACCGCTTGATCGAGTTTTTCTACTGGAAGAGATCCATCTTCTACGGCAGCAAGCACTTTCTTCTGACCGATTCCATGTGAAGCAGGCATTTCAAGTTCATTTCCGGCTTTTACTGCATGTGCCGCTTCATTTACGCCGCCCCAGTCCGATACAACGACGCCTTCATGGCCCCATTCTCCTTTAAGGATATCTGTCAGCAAATATTCATTCTCAGATGCATACGTACCGTTAACACGGTTATACGATGTCATCACAGTCCAAGGCTGGGCATTCTTCACGACCCCTTCAAAAGCCGTCAAATAAATTTCACGCAGTGTACGTTCATCAACAATAGCATCTGTGCTCATCCGGCGATGCTCCTGGTTGTTTACAGCAAAGTGCTTGAGAGATGTTCCTACCCCTTGACTTTGCACTCCTTTAACATGGCCAGTTGCCATTTCACTTGCATGGTAAGGATCTTCAGAGAAATATTCAAAATTGCGTCCTCCAAGCGGAGAACGTTTGATATTTACCCCAGGACCCAAGATCACGCCAACGTCTTCTGCTTGCGTTTCTTCACCAAGAGCCACACCGACTTGCTCAATCAGATCGCGGTCCCAAGTGCTCGCAAGACCGGAAGCTGTTGGAAAAGCAGTTGCGGGTACACTAGCATTCAGCCCCAGATGATCCGCATTTCCGTCCTGTTTACGCAAACCGTGAGGTCCATCTGTAACCATAATGGAAGGTACGCCAAGTCGCTCAATCCCTTTCAGGTTCCAAAAGTCTTTACCTGACACGAGCGCTGCTTTTTCTTCTAATGTCATTTCATTAAGAATTTGGTTTACGTTTAATTTTTCCATCCTATTTACACTCCTTTTGAATCACATTTATGGTGAACCGTTCAAGTCATAAAAAGCTTGTAGAAAAATGTATTGTGTAAGTAAGAAAGCGATTACATATAAGTCTGATCGCCTTCTTTGTTTCTTTTGATATCTTTATGATAAACTACAGAGAGATACATTTATGGTATTATTTTTTGATTTTTTTTACTTTTTATCACTCATTTTGGAGCGAGTATAATGAAAACAATTCAAGATTTTCACACAATAAATAAATTAATTCATGATGCATATCATGTTCCCATCTTCCTAATCACACCAGATGAAGCCATTCAAGAGAAGTTAAGTTATGGCGAAGTACCTTCGCCTGTCCATCCTCACGCGGCTGAAATGCTGGCAACCCTGATCGCCACACAAGATGAGGAAATCCAACAGATGCCGGTTATTAAAACAACTTCATTAGGTGAGTACTATGTAGTTCTGTATCTGGTAGATGATGAAGCGTGTTATGTTGGCAAGCTCATTGCTGGCCCCTTTTTGCTGGAGTCCTACTCGGAGGAGGTCATTGTTAGTCTGATGTATGATGTAAGTGCTCCAAGATATCAACTAGAGACTTGGAAACAATATTTCAAGCAAATGGCCATCTTGAATCGTAAAACAATGAAGCATCTTGGCGAGCTGATGTACTATCTGGTCCACAACAAGAGACTAGATGGCGAAGCCATGCTGAAGCAGCAAGTCTCTCCTATTCTAGAGCAGGATGAGGAAGACGAGATTGAAAAAGAAATTGAGCAAGAGCTTTCGCAGCGCCGTGACCACGAAACCTATCACCATGAGCTTGCCCAAGAAGAATCGCTGTTTGCTTCCATTCGGCAAGGATCTGTCAGTCGCCTAATCGCTCAGCTTTCTTCATTAGACCTCTCGAACAACGCGGTCCTATCAAAAAAGAGTCATCTGCGCAGTCAGAAGAATCTAGCGATCAGCGGCATCACCCTTGCAACCCGTGCTGCGATGAAGGGCGGTCTTTTGCCAGAACTGGCGTATACGTTAAGTGATATTTATATACAACGAGTTGAAGAGCTTCAGAATGTGAAGGACGTTTTCCAACTGCAAAAAGAAACAATCATTGAGTTTGCTAGACGGGTGCAGAACAGTAAAACCGAGCAGTTCAGTAAAGAGGTTGCCCAGTGCACCTACTATATATTTAATCATTTGCTTGAAGATTTATCTCTCGAAAGACTTGCTAGACACGTTAACCTTACACCAAGCTATTTATCCACAAGGTTTAAGAAAGAAACAGGACTGTCCATTGTGGATTACATCCAGCGTGAACGTGTATATGAAGCGCAGAAAATGCTGAAATTCAGCTCCATAAGTCTGTCTGATATCTGTGCTCGGCTGAATTTCAACGATCAAAGTTATTTTACGAGAGTTTTCAAGAAATGGTCTGGTGTAACCCCTTTGCAATATCGTAAAAAAGGAGAACCATCTTAAATCCCCCCTCTAATTTGTTAAAGAAATTAAATATTAATGTATTAAAAAAGTTGCCTCTATAGCCCTATACTTCAGGCTCCCGAGACAACTTTTTTATCTTGTAGTTATGAAATAACGTTCTGCTTAAACCATGCTGCTGCCGAAACGACTTCAGTACGGCTCAGCTGATGACCATTATTTTCCCAGTGCAACTGTACGCTTGCTCCGGCCCCTTCAAGAAGCTGCTGAAGATCTTCCGATTCTTGCGGAGCACACATCGGATCATTTTTGCCTGCAGCAATAAAGACAGGGACTCCTGACAGATCAGGTAGTTCTTTGTCACGCAAAGGCACCATGGGGTGATGCAAAATAGCTCCCTTGAGAGAGTCTGCATAATGGAACAACAAACTGCCTGCAATATTAGCACCGTTAGAATATCCGATGGCAACGACATTGCTTCGGTCAAAGTCATAGGTCTCCGATGCTTCATTCACAAACTCATGTAACTCTTTTGTACGGAAGATGAGATCTTCTTCGTCAAATACGCCTTCTGCCAGACGGCGGAAGAAACGCGGCATCCCATGTTCACTCACATTTCCACGAACACCCAAAATGTTGGATCCAGGGGATACCATATCTGCGAGTGGAATTAAATCGGTTTCCGTTCCTCCTGTACCGTGCAGCAGCAATATCGTAGCTAAATTTGGATTCGACCCTTTATGGAATACATGTTTCATTGTCATATCTTAGCTCCTCCTTTGAATTCACGAACCGTTACGTTCGGCAAGTTTTGTTCGATTAATTCCCGGTGCGGTTCGTACCAGGATGGAAGCATCAATGTTTCGCCCAGTTTCTCTTGCGGTTCATCCTTAGCAAATCCCGGCGGATCGGTAGCAATCTCAAACAGGATGCCTCCTGGCTCTCTAAAATAAACAGCATTGAAATACTGACGGTCAATAACCGAAGTAGGATGCATTCCCGCTAATTCTGCTCTTTTTTGTAATAACTCATGTTCCTCATAATCTTTTGCACGCCAAGCAATGTGATGAACCGTACCTGCTCCGCCTCTGCCTTGTGCGATAACTTTCCGGTTGATATCAATCATATTACCCAAATCTCCAGTTCCTTGATAACGTACAAAATCATGTTCTTCTGCCGCTTTCGTCATTCCCAGTATGTTCTCCATAACTGCCATCGTCTGCTCTGGAGCCATACTGTATAGGACTGCACCGCCGAAACCTTTAATGGCTTCTTCAGCTGTCACACCATTATAAGACCAAGTATTAAGCGGACCTTCTTCCCGCTCTACAAGTTCCAGAACTAGTCCCGCATTGTCCAAAAAACGAAGATACGTTTCACCAAACCGGTGTTTCTCTTCAAAATGTACCCCAAAGGAAGTCAGACGCTCTTTCCAGAACGGTGTCGTTCCCGGCGGAATCGCATAAACAGTAACTCCTGTCTGACCACCACCGACAACACCTTTACGTGCACCTGCTTGTGGGAAGAAAGTAATAATGGTACCCGGGGAACCTTTTTCATCTCCAAAATACAGATGATACACTTCAGGAGCATCAAAATTGATTGTTTTCTTTACTAGACGAAGTCCAAGAACCCCGGCATAGAAGTCGATATTTTTCTGTGCGTCATCGACAAAAGCGGTAATATGGTGAATCCCTGCTGTCCGTAACATAACGTTCCCTCCATTTTTTTGATTGTATTTGTATTTGTGCTTTTCGTTCGTTTCATTAAAATGTTTTCTGATCAATAACTCGTTCATTTTCACTATTTATAATGTTCCTGATTATTATCTTAAATTTAAGATAATTACTATGAATTCATCATACTTTTTTTTATCTTAAATTCAAGACTTTAATAAAAATGCTTGCATTTGATCTGAATGCGCGCCGACTAGAGCTGATCTACTATTTTCACCTCAGGTTATGTTATGTGGATAACTTTTTACAGCCATTTATTTATTCATCACTTTACAGTGAATAAGTAACAATTGTTCATAACCTGTGTATAGGATTTTATGAATTTCTATAACATCAAT
This sequence comes from Paenibacillus sp. Marseille-Q4541, assembly GCF_018310695.1. GTDB lineage: Bacteria > Bacillota > Bacilli > Paenibacillales > Paenibacillaceae > Paenibacillus. The sequence continues at coordinate 85,574 of NZ_JAGXCY010000014.1, forward strand.
AACAAAGAAAGAGGAATGACAAAAAGACCAAAAAGAGCGTATCCCGCTTCGCTCTTGTTTGATCTTTTTGTGTACTAATATTCTACTTCTATACCAATGCTTTCGCGGCAATATCGGACCGCTGATGTTTTCCTTCGAACGTAATCAGCTTTGCAGCGTCATATGCGTTGTTTCTTGCTGCTTCAATAGAAGAACCTTGGCCGACAACACCTAGCACGCGTCCTCCGTTTGTCACGTATTCCCCTGCATCATTCGTTGCCGTACCTGCATGGAATACAAGGGATTCCCCTACCTGTTCAAGCCCGGAGATTACAATGCCTTTTGGATAGGAAGCTGGATATCCTCCTGAAGCTAGAATGACGCACACCGCTGCTTCATCACTCCACTCGATATCGATATCAGCAAGCGTACCGTTCACAGCAGCTAGAAAAATATCGAGCAGATCCGTTTTCAACCTTGGAAGAACTACCTGCGTCTCCGGGTCACCAAAACGGGCATTAAATTCAACTGTCTTCGGTGTACCATCCGGTGAAATCATTAGCCCTGCAAAAAGAATACCACGGAACGGACGTCCCTCCGACACCATCGCTTTCGCCGTAGGAATAACAATCGTTTCAATTGCCTCATCAATAATAGCCTGATCGATATGTGGTAGTGGAGAATAGGTCCCCATCCCCCCCGTATTTGGACCTTTATCTCCGTCAAATACAGGTTTATGATCTTGAGCCGCTGGCATACATCTCACCGTTTCCCCATCGACGAATGCCAGAATCGACATTTCCTGACCTGCAAGGAACTCCTCAATGACTACATTTGTACCTGCCTCACCAAAAGCTTTCTCCACCATCATACTGCGAAGTGCTGTTTCTGCTTCTTCACGAGTATAAGCTACGGTGACTCCCTTACCTGCAGCAAGGCCGTCTGCTTTAATGACGATAGGAACAGGGCGAGAACGAAGATAATCCAGTGCCGCTTCATAGTTATCGAACTTCTCGTAAGCTGCGGTAGGGATATGATATTTGCGAAGCAGGTCTTTCATAAACGTCTTACTGCCTTCAATCTCTGCTGCATTTTTACGTGGCCCAAAGACCGGAATGTTCTTCGCTTCAAATACATCCACAATTCCGTCTGCTAAAGGATCGTCAGGTCCAACGACCACGAGTCCCACTTCTTTTTGGAGTGCAAACTCGGATAGTTTCTCAAATTCGTGTACACCGATCGGAACACATTCTGCAATTTGACCAATCCCTGCGTTTCCGGGAGCACAGTAGATGGTGTTTACCTTTTCACTTTTTGATAGAGACCATACAATGGCATGCTCACGCCCACCAGCACCAATAACGAGAATATCCATATGTTCCTCCTTTAATATGCCTATAAAATAATAAAGGCTGAGAGGCCAAGCTCTCCGCTTTGCACTCCCAGCCTAGGAAAGATAAGATCACGCTCTGCTGTTCCGTTCAAAAACCCCTTTTTGATGGTGAGCAGATAACGCTCTTATCGGGAATTCATTAATCTGTTCTATTGTTTATATGATGAATGAATATATCATTGTCCCTTATTTCCAGGAAATTAATGTTTGAAATGACGTACTCCCGTAAATACCATAGCGATTCCATGTTCGTTTGCTGCCTTAATGGACTCTTCATCCTTGATAGATCCGCCTGGCTGAATGATCGCTGTAATGCCGTGTTTAGCAGCAAGTTCTACCGTATCGCCCATCGGGAAAAATGCATCCGATGCAAGTACAGATCCTTTTGCCTTGTCTGCCGCTTGTTCCAGTGCAATTTTGGCTGCACCCACACGGTTCATTTGACCAGCACCGACACCAACCGTCATATTATCTGCAGCGAGAACGATAGCATTTGATTTCACATGCTTAACTACTTTCCATCCGAATAAGAGCTGTTTCAGTTCTTCTTCCGAAGGAGCACGGTCTGTTACCACTTTCAGATCATCTGCATCCACTGAATGCACATCACTTTGCTGAACCACCATACCACCATCGATACTCGTTACTACAAACTGGCTGCTGCGTTCTTTCGCAGAAGACAGTTCCCCCATTTTGAGCAGACGGATATTTTTCTTTTTCGTGAGGATTTCAAGCGCTTCTTCTGTAAAATCGGGAGCGAGTACAATCTCAAGGAAGATTTCGCTTAGTTTTGCTGCAGTATCGCTGTCGATCATTCGGTTCGCGGCAACAATACCTCCAAAGATAGAAGTTGGATCTGCTGTGTATGCTTTCATGTAAGCTTGATAAATACTTTCGCCCGTACCAACGCCACAAGGGTTCATATGCTTAACTGCCACAACAGCCGGTTCTTCGAATTCTTTTACGATTTGAAGTGCTGCGTTAGCATCATTGATGTTGTTGTAGGAAAGCTCTTTACCATGAATCTGCTCTGCAGTTGTAAGCGTACCTTGTGGAGCAAGCGGTTTACGATAAAATGCAGCCTGCTGATGAGGATTTTCTCCGTAACGAAGATCTTGAATCTTCTCATAAGTGACAGTATAACGCTCTGGAAGTGGATCGCCGTTCACATTAGACAGGTAATCGGAAATAAGAGCATCGTAAGCCGCCGTATGACGGAACACTTTAGCCGCCAGCTGTTTACGAGTTGCAAGAGAAGTGTCTCCTTGTTCACGAACTTCAGTCAGAACCTGACTATAATCATTCGCATCAACGACAACACTGACAAACGCATGGTTTTTCGCAGCCGAACGAAGCATCGTTGGGCCACCGATATCAATGTTTTCAATCGCATCTTCGTAAGAGACATCTGGCTTCGCAATCGTTTCTTGGAAAGGATAGAGATTTACGACAACCAGATCGATGTAATCAAGACCTAGATCTTTCATTTGCTGCTGATGCTCAGCGTTGTCTCTGACTGCGAGAAGTCCACTGTGTACGGCAGGGTGAAGTGTTTTAACACGTCCATCCATAATCTCTGGGAATCCGGTTACGTCGGAAATACCAATGACCGGGATACCTTCTTTCGACAACAGGCTGCTAGTTCCACCTGTCGAGATAATTTCTACCCCTAAATTAGACAGCTCACGGCAAAAATCCACGATGCCCGTTTTATCTGAAACGCTAACGAGTGCTCTTTTTATACTCACGATGAAGCTCCTCCTCTTATGTGTCCCCATATAGAATAGAACTGAACTTACTTCCGTAAAACTGCTTGATTAGAATCATTCAAACCGTATTTAAAAGTTTGCTGTCGTTCTAAAAAACTGACGTCGAAACTTAGTTTATTTCCCGAGAAATATCACATCATGCTACTTCTGTTTGCCGGATGGCACAAAATGTTGGAATGTCTCAATTCTCGCTCATAAACCCTGTATTTTCACGGCATACTTTGGCATCAATCGTAACTTTTCGTCCTTCCAACTTCACAAGGCCTTTTGCAAACCAAGAAACAACTCCAGGATATAACTGTTGTTCCAGTTCATGAATGGATTCACTGAGCGTTTCTGGAGTGTCACTAGCTGAGATCTCAACTGCACGCTGTGCAATAATTGGCCCCGTATCCATTCCGCCATCCACAAAATGTACGGTTATTCCCGTAAGGGTTACTCCATAGTCCAAAGCTTGTCCGATCGCGTTTTTACCTGGAAAAGCAGGCAAAAGAGAAGGATGAATATTGATCAATCTCCCTGCATATGCCTCGACAATGACAGGAGTCAGTAATCGCATATAACCTGCAAGCACAATAAGATCAATCTTAAGGTTGTTCAGCTTTTCGACGATTTCCTGCTCGTATGCCTCACGCGAAGGATATTCTTTCGGCTGGAACAAATGACACTGGATACCGGCAGACTGCGCTTTTTGTACAACTGGAGCCTGTGGTTTATCACTGACAAGCAGTTCGATAGAGCCCCCAAGCTTGCCGTTTGATGCAGCTTCCACCAAAGCCTGAAAGTTGCTTCCTTGCCCGGAAGCGAATACCGCAATACGGAAGCTGGACATTATACATCCGCTCCAGTAAAGGTTACGACTTGGTTTCCTTCCGTTACCTGGCCAATCGTATAGGCTTCTTCTCCGTTTGCACGCAATGTTTCGAGTGTTTTTTCTGCATCTGCCTCGCCAACTACAATAACCATCCCAATACCCATATTGAAGGTAGTGAACATATCTTTGTTTGAGATGCTGCCTTTATCTTGCATCAGTTCAAAGATAGGCAAGATCGGCCATGAACCATGGTGAATCTCTACATTCACGTTTACTGGAAGCATCCGCGGAATATTTTCGATAAATCCACCACCCGTAATATGAGCCATCCCTTTCACTTTCACTTCATCCAAAAGGGCAAGAATCGGTTTCACGTACACTTTGGTTGGCTTCAAAAGCTCATCTCCGAGCTTACCGCCAAGTTCAGCTACCTCATCATGAAGACTATATCCCGCTTGCTCTAAGAGCAGCTTACGTACGAGAGAGAATCCATTGCTATGAACTCCACTCGAAGCAACGCCAATTACGGTATCCCCAGGAGCAATCGTACTTCCGTTGATGATTTTGGCTTTATCAACGATACCTACTGTAAACCCAGCAATATCATATTCGCCTTCACTGTACATACCTGGCATTTCAGCGGTTTCACCACCGATAAGTGCTGCGCCCGATTGATGGCAGCCTTCGGCAATACCAGCTACGATCGCTTCAATTTTATCTGGAACCACTTTGTCACAAGCAAGATAGTCGAGGAAGAAAAGGGGTTCGGCTCCCTGAACAACAACGTCGTTTACACACATAGCCACTGCATCAATACCAATGGTGTCATGACGATCCATAGCGAATGCAATTTTGAGTTTGGTTCCCACGCCATCTGTACCCGATACCAATACCGGCTCATCGTATTTGTCTTTATTCAAACCAAACAAAGCGCCAAATCCACCGAGATCAGTCATCACTTCCGGGCGGAATGTACGCTTCACGTGTTTTTTCATCTTTTCAACCGCTTCGTTGCCTGCCGCGATATCAACGCCGGCATTCTTATATGCTTCTGACAACTTGGACACCATCCTTTTAAGGGAAATCACCCACCTAAATCCTCCCTGACAGGGAGGACCCCAAAGGGGCAACGCCCCTCTGGACACCCGCAAATTTGCTAGCGGACCGGAGTTTTGGGTGTTCTTGCTATGTTTACGTTGGTGCTGTGGATTGCTAAGGGTCTTTCAGACCGGCTTACATTCGGATCATTGTGTGCGAGAGCTCAGCTAGGAAGTCCACCTGTTTGCCTTCAGCAAATGTGGCGGCTTCCCTAGCTGAGCAAAAGACTTCGAGCTTCACGCGGTAGCTCCGCTGAATCTCTCTGTTCGCCTGCGGCAAGTGCGAAGCTTCTCTCTGGCTTCGCCAAGGGCATACACCATGCTTGCTTAGCTTAGCAGCCGCAGCCGACCTTTGCCCCTTCTTTGAAACTTAGGGTCGTCGGGTAATCATTATCAAAGCAGGCAAGGCATAAGCCACCTTTATAATCATCTTGATGATTGCCTTGAATCGAGGCAATCAGGCCTTCGGGACTGAGGAAAGACAACGAGTCTGCATTGATTTCTTTACAAATCTCTTCAATCGATTTGTTAGATGCAATCAGTTCATCCCGGTTCGGGGTGTCAATCCCGTAGAAACAAGGATTTTTAAACGGAGGTGAAGTAATCCGTACATGCACCTCGGTCGCCCCTGCATCACGCAGCATATTTACGATCCGGCGTGATGTGGTTCCTCGTACGATCGAGTCATCAATCATGACAACACGCTTACCTTCTACCACACGGCGTACCGCACTCAGCTTCATCTTCACGCCCTGCTCACGCAGTTCCTGACTTGGCTGAATAAACGTTCGGCCGGTATATTTATTCTTGATCATTCCCAGCTCATAAGGAATGCCGGTTTGTTCGGCATATCCGATTGCCGCGGAAATACTAGAATCCGGTACACCTGTCACCACATCGGCATCTATGAAGGATTCAATCGCCATTTGGCTACCCATCCGTTTTCTAGCCGAGTGCTGATTCGAACCGTTCATGTCACTATCCGGACGAGCAAAGTAGATATATTCCATCGCACAAAGAGCTTTACGATGCTTCTTCTCTTCAAAACGATCTTCATGCAGTCCGTTTTCATCCAAGATTAGCATTTCACCAGGCTCAATATCTCGAATCAGTTCTGCGCCAATCGTCTCCAGTGCACATGTCTCGGAAGCGAAAATATATCCATCTCCCAGCTTACCCATCGTCAAAGGACGAAGTCCATGCGGATCAGAAGCCACAAGAAGACGGTCGTTCGTCATAATCAGAAATGCATATCCTCCCACAATTCGGCGGAAAGCATCTTTAGCCGCTTCAATTAAATCCTTGGATGAACGTGCAATTAGATGAGCAATAACTTCGGTGTCACTTGTTGTCTGAAAAATCGATCCGCTCTGCTCCAGTTCCTTACGGATCTCCGGCGCATTAACGATATTTCCGTTTGTAGCGACAGCGAGATCACCGTCACGATATTTAAATACAAGAGGCTGTGCATTGGTCAGTTTGCTGTCTCCACTGGTCGAATATCGTACATGACCAATAGAGATGTCCCCTGTCAAGGAAGCCATAAGATCTTTCGTAAATACTTCTTTAACGAGACCCATCCCGCGGTGGTAATGGAACTCATTGCCGTCACTAACACACATGCCGGCACTTTCTTCTCCACGATGCTGAAGTGCGTGAAGTCCGTAATAGGATAAAGAGGCGGCTTCAGGGTGTCTGTACACCCCGAAAACCCCGCACTCCTCTTTTAATTTATCGAAAAGTCCTTCTTTACCTGAACCCTCGTTGTAATAATCACCTGTCCAGAACTTCGGAGTGCTTACTTCATCAGACATGGAATAACATCCTCCCAGACCTGTTTCAGAACCGCTACCGGTTCGTTCACAGCTGATGTACCGTTCAACTCCACTGTTAGATTGCTGCCTGTTACTTGTCCGATCACTTGTACAGGAACTCCGCTGTTTTTAATAAATGTTACTAACGCTTCTGCATTATCTTTCGTTGCCGTAAGCAAAATACGAGACTGACTTTCACTAAACAAAGCAATATCTTTACGAAGCTCTGTAGCCATACTTACGTTTGCACCCTTGCCACCACTAATACAGCTTTCTGCGAGTGCAACAGCTAGCCCACCTTCAGACAAGTCATGTGCAGACTGTACAAGCCCTTTTTGAATCGCTCCAAGTACGGCATCTTGTAGTGCCTTCTCTACGGTAAGGTTCAGCTGTGGCGGACGACCTTCAGTCAAACCGTGTACCGCATATTGGAACTCACTTCCGCCGAGTTCAGCGAAGGTATCTCCGAGCAGGATAATCACATCGCCCTCGTTTTTGAAGCCTTGCGTTGTAATATGATCCGTATCATGTACGAGCCCTACCATACCGACAACCGGAGTCGGATAGATCGCTCCTTTTGCATTTTCATTGTACATACTTACGTTACCGCCGATCACCGGCGTTCCAAGTACGTTACAAGCTTCCGCCATACCGTCTACTGATTTTTCCATTTGCCAGAAAATATCTGGTTTCTCTGGAGAACCAAAATTCAAGTTATCTGTAATAGCCAGCGGCTCTGCGCCAGAACATACAATGTTACGCGCTGCTTCACTGACCGCAATTTTGCCGCCTACTTCTGGATCAAGGTATACATAACGACCATTGCAATCTGTTGTCATTGCAAGACCTTTACGTGTTCCGTGTACAGTGACGACTGCTGCATCTGAACCTGGACGAACGGCTGTACTTGTACGAACCATATAGTCATATTGGTTATACACCCATGCTTTGCTGGAAACGGTCGGAGATGACAGTACCTTTTTCAGAGCACCTGTAAGATCCGACACTTCTTCATAACGCAAGGTGTCGATTTTTCCGTTTTCTATATAATACGCTGGAACGGAAGACGGTTTGTTGTATACCGGACATTCGTCAACGAGTGCCGTAACCGGCATGTCGCCAACAACCTCACCGTGATGATACAACTTCAATCTTCCATCATCCGTTACTTTACCAACCTTGGCACAGATAACGCCCCAACGTTCAAAGATTTCCATCGCTTGTGCTTCATCTTTCGGTTCAACCACGAAGAGCATCCGCTCTTGAGATTCAGATAACATCATTTCATAAGGGGTCATACCCTCTTCACGTTGCGGTACTTGGTCAAGGTATAGTTCTAGACCATTTCCTGCTTTACTTGCCATCTCCGCACTAGAACAAGTCAGTCCTGCTGCACCCATATCTTGAATACCAAGAACGATGCCAGAATCAATCAGTTCGAGACAAGATTCCATTACGAGCTTTTCCATAAATGGATCGCCGACCTGAACCGCTGTACGTTTGGATTCGGATTCTTCTGTAAGTTCTACTGAAGCGAATGTTGCACCATGAATTCCATCACGCCCGGTTGGAGGTCCTACGTAGAACACAGGATTTCCTACACCTTTTGCAACACCACGCTGGATTTTATCATGGTCAATGAGTCCGACACACATGGCATTAACTAGCGGATTCCCATCATAGCTCTCATCGAACATGACTTCGCCGCCGACGGTTGGAATCCCGATACAGTTTCCATAACCAGCGATACCGGATACAACATGCTCAAACAGGTATTTCACGCGGTCACTCTCGAGTTTCCCGAAACGAAGGGAATTCAGTGTCGCAATCGGTCTTGCTCCCATGGAGAAGATATCACGGATAATGCCGCCGACTCCCGTTGCCGCACCTTGAAAAGGCTCTACCGCAGAGGGATGGTTATGACTCTCGATTTTAAATACAACAGCCTGATTATCGCCAATGTCGACAATCCCTGCTCCTTCACCCGGTCCCATTAGGACACGTTCTCCCGTCGTTGGGAAGCGGCGAAGAAGAGGTTTGGAGTTCTTGTACGCACAATGCTCAGACCACATTACGCTAAATACGCCAATTTCCGTGTAATTGGGCTGACGACCCATAAAAGATACGATCAAATCATACTCACTGTCCGAAACGCCCATTTGCTGATAAAGTTTATGCTCTGCAACCTGAGCTGCAGTTGGTTCTTTAACGGATACTTGCTGCGTCATGCTGATCCCTCCAGGAGTTCAAAATCGAAGTAAACATACGTTTGCCATCCGTCGTTCCAAGCACTTCATTCACGGCACGTTCCGGGTGAGGCATCATGCCAACGACGTTACCGGTTTTATTGCTGACACCGGCAATGTTATTTAAAGATCCGTTAGGATTATTTTTATAAGTAAAGACGATCTGGTTATTTGCTGTAATTTCAGCCAGTGTCTCTTCATCACAGTAATAGTTGCCTTCTCCGTGAGCGATTGGAATGACGATTTCTTCGCCTGCCACATATTCGCGAGTAAACGGAGTATTGTTATTTTCCACTTTTAATACCGAGTCCTGACAAATGAACTTCATACCTTCGTTGCGGAGCAGTGCACCTGGAAGGAGACCTGCTTCCGTGAGGATTTGGAACCCATTGCAGATTCCGATGATATATTTGCCTTGTTCTGCTGCCTTAGCTACTTCATTCATGACGGGAGCAAAACGAGAAATCGCTCCGCATCTTAGATAATCGCCGTAAGAAAAACCACCGGGTACAATGATGCAATCATAAGCCGACAAGTCTGTCGCTGTATGCCATACATAGTCGACAGTTTGTCCTACTGTATCTTCAACTGCTTTGAAGCAGTCGATATCACAGTTGGAGCCTGGAAAGACGAGAACTGCAAATTTCATGGATTAAACCTCCAATTCAAAGCGATAGTCTTCTACAACCGTGTTGGCGAGTAGTTTTTCACACATCACTTTCACGCGTTCTTCTGCTTCCTTCTTATCACTTGTGTCTAGTGTGAGCTCAAGGTATTTACCGATTCTTGCACTTTCCACTTCTGCAAAACCCATCGAATGCAGTGCACCTTGCACAGCAACGCCTTGCGGATCAAGCACGCTTTGTTTGATAGTCACGTATACAGTAGCTTTTATCATAATCGGAAGTTCCTCCTAAGGAATGGTAAAAGATTTTGGTAATAGTCAAAGGCTTGCGGTTTTACTGTGATGATATTTAATTGTGTTAAATCTATCATGCTATGAATCTTTCTTTTTTGAATCTATCATTATTTAAAAACATGGCTCTATCTATTTGAAATCTTTCTAATTGGCTATGCTATTAAAAACTTCTTAGCTTAATGATTTATGGGATGAAGTAAAAGGACGTGTTTTACCTACATTGTCAGTCGCTTCATAATATCCTTATAACGTGCTGATGTTGCTTCAACGACCTGCTGCGGAAGTGGATCTGGCTGACTGTTTTTGTCCCAATCGGTGGAGGCCAGATACGTTCTAACAGGTTCTTTATCCATGCTGTCTATTTCTACATCCAGTGCATAATTTTCTTTGGCCCAGAATCTGGAGGCGTCTGGTGTGAAAATCTCATCGATGAGAATCACATTTCCGTCTACCATTCCGAATTCAAACTTACAATCTGCCAAAATAATGCCTCGTTTCTCGCAATAATCTCTTGCATACTCATAGAGTTGAAGGCTTTTTGCTTTAAGCTCTTGAGCTAGCTCTTTCCCTACGATCTCTTCCATCTGAGCCATCGAGATATCCTCGTCATGACCAACATCATTTTTGGCTGCTGGGGTAAAAATGGGGTGTTCCAGCTTGGAGTTCTTACGCAGACCTTTCGGAAGCTCAATACCATTGACGGTTCCAGAAGCCTCGTATTGTCTCCAGCCGCCGCCCGTAATATAGCCACGAACTACACACTCGATATCGATACGTTCTGCCTTACGTGTAACCATGACGCGATCTTTCAACTGTTCTTTATCTTTGACCACATCACCAAGCAAATCTACATCCGTGTGAACGACGTGGTTCTCCATCCATTCTTTTGTCTGATCAAACCAGAATGCACTAAGACGGTTCAGAACATTCCCTTTCTCGGGAACATCCGGCGTAAGTACATAATCAAAAGCGGAAATACGATCCGTTACAACAATCAGATAGTGTTCGCCTAGATCATACAATTCGCGAACTTTACCTTTGTATAACAGTGGTACGCTGATGAGTTCTACCGCGGTAGACAGTGCCATAGCTTGAATCACTCCACAACTTCATATTTAAAAAATGGACCTGCCTTGGCACTTTTTCAATGCCAAGGCAGATTACAAATTTCGTTACATGTTACTGCCTAGTACATTCTTGCTCCTCTATTTCACAAGATCCTATTCGTTCAGGCCCAGCTTAGCAAAGATCGTGTCTACATGCTTCAAATGCCATGCCGGATTAAAAGCATCTTCGATTTCATCTGCACTCAGTGCTTCAGTAATCTCCGGAGTGGATTCTACAATGTCACGGAACTGACGCTGTGTTTCCCACGCTTCCATAGCACGAGGTTGAACCGTATCGTATGCTTGCTCACGGCTGAATCCTTTATCTATTAGTTTCGTCATAATACGGCCGGAGAAAGGAACACCATACGTTCTTGCCATGTTGCGTTTCATGTTTTCCGGGAATACCGTCAGGTTCTTCACAATGTTACCGAAACGGTTCAGCATATAGTTCAGCAGCATCGTTGCGTCTGGCAAGATGACACGCTCAGCGGAAGAATGTGAGATATCACGCTCATGCCAGAGCGTTACGTTCTCATATGCAGTAAGCATATGTCCACGGATCACACGAGACAAACCAGAAATATTTTCGCTGCCGATTGGGTTACGTTTATGCGGCATTGCCGATGATCCCTTTTGTCCTTTTGCAAAAGCTTCTTCCACTTCACGGAATTCACTCTTCTGAAGCGCACGTACTTCGGTTGCAAATTTGTCGAGTGAAGTCGCGATCAGAGCAAGAGTAGCCATGTATTCTGCATGACGGTCACGTTGCAATGTTTGTGTGGAGATTGGAGCTGCCTTCGTTCCGAGCTTTTTACATACAAACTCTTCAACAAAAGGATCAATATTCGCGTAAGTTCCAACCGCACCGGAAATTTTACCGTATTGAACATTGTCTGCTGCACGGCGGAAACGTTCCAGATTACGCTTCATTTCCTCATGCCATAGTGCCATCTTCAGACCAAATGTAGTCGGTTCTGCATGAACGCCATGAGTACGTCCCATCATTGGCGTATGTTTATACTGGATTGCTTTATCTTTCAAAATTTCAATGAAATTCAGGATATCTTTCTCCAAAATTTCATTCGCTTGACGAAGCAGGTAACCATTCGCAGTATCTACTACGTCAGTAGAAGTCAGGCCATAATGTACCCATTTACGCTCTTCACCCAAACTTTCCGATACAGTACGAGTAAATGCGATGACATCATGGCGAGTTTCCTTCTCAATCTCATAGATACGATCGATATCAAAGCTTGCATTTTTCCGAAGCAGTGCTGCGTCTTCTTTTGGAATCACTCCAAGTTCTACCCAAGCTTCACAAGCACAAATTTCAACTTCTAACCAAGCTTTGAATTTATTTTCTTCGGTCCAAATGTCCCTCATTTCGGGTCTGCTATAGCGTTCAATCATAAATTTTGATTCCTCCAAATATTTGTTTTCTCAACCCACATCAGTGCATGCTGCACATCGTGACATAAAAGATTAATATGCCCCATTTTACGGCCTATCTTAGCTTCGTCTTTTCCATACAAATGAAGTTTTGCAACAATGCCGAGTTCTTCCGCCAGCGGGTCTGGACTAGACAAACGAGTCGTTACCTCTTCCATATGTTCACCCAGTACATTGACCATAACAACTGGACATAGTAATGTGGTGTCCGCAAGAGGAAGACCGCAAATCGCTCTTACATGCTGCTCAAATTGAGTAGTCGTACAAGCTTCCATCGTGTAGTGACCTGAGTTATGAGGACGTGGGGCCAGCTCATTAATGTATAGTTGCCCTTCCCCCGTCACAAACATCTCTACGGCAAGCAGTCCTACAACCTGTAGCGATTCGGCAATCTGTGAAGCCAGATGCTGTGCTTCGAGTTGAAGTTCAGAAGATACTCTTGCAGGTACAATCGATGTATGAAGAATATTGTTCACATGTATGTTTTCTGCCGGAGGGAACGTTCTTTTCTCCCCTTGTGGATTGCGTGCTGCAACGACAGAGATTTCACAAGTAAAAGAAATGAATTGCTCGAGTACGAGTTCCGTAGTGCTGCCTCCAAGTTCTTCATATGCTGTAAGTGCTGCTTGCTTCTCGCGAATCACACGCTGGCCTTTTCCGTCATATCCCCCGGTTACCGTCTTCAGTACACAAGGTACACCGAGTTCTTCCACTGCCTGAACCATGTCCTCAGCACTCTTCACTTCCCGGTAGGGAGCAACAGGAACACCCGCTGCTTCGAGAGCTTGTTTCTCTCTTAGTCTGTGCTGTGTCGTATATAACAATTTACTACCTTGGGGTACATAGGATTCTTTTTCAAGAAGGGCTGCTACATCAGCATCCACATTTTCGAATTCATAGGTGATGACATCGCACCGACTTGCAAGCTCACGAGCTGCGTTCTGGTCACCGTAACCTGCTACAATCTGCTCAGCAATTTGTCCGCAAGGGGATGATTCAGCAGGGTCTAACGTAATGAAACGATATCCCATTGCCGCTCCGGATAACGTCATCATTCGTCCAAGCTGTCCACCACCGAGTACGCCAATGACGGATCCAGGTTTAATGATATTCACGTTTGAATCATTCGCCTTCATCTTTTCAATTGCTGTACTTGCGTTGTCTCGAATCATAGGGTGTCACTGCTTTCAAGCACTTCATTACGGATACGATCTCTTCTTTCCGTTATACGGTGTGCAACATCAGGATTAAAAGAGCCAATGATCTGTGCTGCCAGTAGTCCAGCGTTGACTGCACCAGCTTTCCCTATTGCTACGGTAGCAACAGGAATGCCGCCTGGCATTTGTACGATGGATAACAAGGAGTCAAGCCCATTTAAAGCTTTGGACTGTACAGGAACGCCAATGACAGGCACAACCGTTTTGGACGCTACCATCCCTGGCAAGTGCGCAGCTCCCCCTGCTCCAGCAATAATTACCTTGATCCCGCGCTCATAAGCAGACTCTGCATATTCAAACATCAGGTCTGGCGTACGATGAGCGGACACTACCTTTTTCTCATAAGGAATGTTAAGCTCCTCAAGCACTTCACACGCATGCGCCATGGTTTCCCAATCCGACTTGCTTCCCATAATAACACCGACTTGCAATGACATCTAATCCTCTCCCTTTGATCCAAACTTCTATTCAAAATAAAAACCGAAATCCTTGAGAAGAAGATCAATTCACGGATTCCGGACATTTTGCAGAAGATACCTGTTTCCCTTCATGGGCATGGAAAAGCGTCAGCCATTAAGCCGCGGCTATTAGCTGCGGACGGCACAGATACCCTCGTAGTCCGGAAATTTTCGGTCTCCAGGTAGATACTTCCGGGCCATATCCCCGGCATTATACGAGTTATTTATATGGTTTTCATTGAGATTTACGTTTTCCTATTCCTTCTTGCTTTACCTCTCATAGTTTAACAATCCCCTACACTAGATGTCAACTTAAAGACGAACATTCAATAGATTGATATTTGTAATGTTCGTGATTTTTGCTAATAAACAAAAAACAAAAACCAGTAACTTCCACCTATGATGAAAGATACTGGTTTGGATTAATTTATTTACGTATGTGATAAACATTTTGTATTAATTTTCCTAGCTCATTTTACGATCAAAACAGGAATACTTGCTTCTTGTGCAACACGGTGACTGACGCTTCCCAGCATAAATTCACGAATTCCGCTTAGACCACGACTGCCAATGACAATCAAATCAGTGTTATTTTGTTTAATATACTCCACAATAACGTCAACTGGTGAACCTTGGATGAGTTCAACCTGCGCGTCCGCTCCCATAGCAGCCAGTCTTTTCTTCGCTTCTTCTACCGTTTGCTCGGCAAGTTCGTACACTTCATTGTTAACCGAAGGAGGAATAGGTGCAAGCCCCTCGCCAATAAATACTCTTGGGAAATCATAAACATGCAGTACTTCAAGAACGGAATTCTCTGACATATTCGTTAACTGCACTGCCTTTTCAAGTGCTTTATTTGCTACCTCGGAGCCGTCATAGGCTAGTAGAATTTTAGAAAACGACATGAGGAACCGCCACCTTTCTGTATGTACTGTTTATTAACCACTCTCTTGAACGATTGAATCATTTTAAATACCTAACTTAAAAAATATCCATAAAGTACCGCATTAACAAACAAAAGAACAGGAACACCGATTGTAAAACTGGCATGCTTCGTTTTATGACGCTTACGGTACATCGCTATGAGAATGCCGAGTGAACCACCAATTGTAGCAAGCAAAAACAATGTTTTCTCCGGCACCCTGTCTCTTCTCTTCTGGGCTCTTCTTTTATCTTCAGACATCACCAGGTAGGCTACCACATTAATAAAAACAAACCATACCATGATTCCCTCTCTCATACAGACAGCCCCTTTCATCGCTTGTTGTTAGCAAGCCCCATCTCCTATTATACCGTTCGCTAGAACATGGAAGCAATGAATACACTCACTGTATAAGAAGGTCTTTAAGGGAAGAGTAAAGATATGTATTCAGAATTGTTCGATGATATGGATCTCCATTTTTAGTCATGAAGTAACACGAATTTATTGTTGCTTATCTTATTGTAACGTAGCCCCCGCATTTCTATACACACGGGCCTCACAATTAGAAAAGAACAGGCACCTTTCGGAAAGGCGCCTGTTCTTACTCTACCTATATTCAAACATTATACGGTAAAATTAAAAATTTCGCTCCCCTTACCAAGTGTTTAAGACTCCTGTTTTGGAATCCCGTTCAAGCTCGGCGGATACTCAGCAGCTTTAGCCGGCCGAAGTGTCTTGCTTTCTTCAAGGATACTCGACTTGTTTTGCTGGTTTTTAATTTTCTGCGGTTTGTTATGCGGCATTTGTGGCTCACCCCCTGAAGAATAGGTTGCCATCCTGCCATTTCATTATGCGAAGGAATATTTACATGCTATAGCCCGCGGTGCTCTGCTGACTAGATTACTTCCCTTCCTTCTGCTCCATTGCTGCTTTCAGCAAATCTCCAAGATTAGAACCAATCGATTCCTTTTTCTCGAATTGCTTCACCAGCTTTTGTTGTTCACGTTTATTTACACGTTGTTTGTCCTTATCTACCGTTTCCGTGATCCCGCAAGGTAAGCATTGAACATACAGACCTGCCTTACCTTCCTTGAGTTCCATCTTCTTATGACACTGTGGACAACGACGATTCGAAAGTTTTTTTTCTGCAGAGCGTTTGTAACCACAATCACCAGAAGGACATACTAGAAATTTTCCACGTTTCGATTTCTTCTCGAGTAATCGTGTACCGCAATCTGGACAATGGCTATTCGAAACATTATGCGGTTTGTATTCCGTTGTACTGTTCTTCACACTGCGCACCAGCTCGCCTGCCATCGTACGGATTCCATTCAAAAATGGTTCAGGCTGACCTTGCCCCTTGGCAATACGCTCAAGCTCAGCTTCCCATTTCGCAGTGAGCTCCGGAGTACGCAGCTGCGGAGCAGCCAGTTCAATTAGCTGTTTTCCTTTGCCTGTTGGATGCATCACATTCCCTTGACGCTCGATGGTATCTGAACTCACGAGCTTCTCAATAATGTCCGCACGAGTAGCCGGGGTCCCAAGCCCATGCTTCTCCATTTGACCGAGCAAAGCAGCTTCATTATACCGTTTAGGTGGGAGTGTTCTGCCTGGTTTCACAATACACCGCTGGATTTTGAAAGTTTCACCTTCACGAAGTTCAGGAAGCTGCTGACCACCTGATTTTGCATCGTGAGACTCATCTTCTGAATCCCCGTCGTCCTCGTACCCCTCTGCTCCGTATACTTCACGCCAGCCGTGATCCTTTACGGTCGTTCCTTTAACTGCAAGCGTTTCTTTTTCCACTTCTAACTTCACCTGGACTGCATCATATCTTGCAGGAGGATAGAACAAACTAATGAATCTTCTCACGATAAGGTCATATAACTTACGCTCGTCGGTAGATAGTCCATTTAATAGCACCGTCTGCTCCGTAGGTATAATCGCATGGTGGTCGCTTACTTTACTGTCATCCACTATGCGTTTCGTAATAGGAAGCGACTTACGTAGTAATGGACGAGCTAGAGCGCTATAAGGTCCCACCGCCACACTCTCTAGCCGTTCTTTAAGTGTACCTGTCATGTCACTCGTCAAATATCGGCTATCTGTCCGAGGGTAGGTGACCAGCTTATGCTGTTCATACAAACGCTGAAGAAGATTTGAGGTCTCTTTTGCCGAGAATCCGTATCTTTTATTCGCATCCCGCTGCAGTTCCGTCAGATCATAAGCGAGAGGATGAGGCTCAACCTTTTCACTCTTCTTCACCTGGATTACTTTTGCTGATGCACCATCTAATTTGCGCTTCAATTCTTCCGTCCGTGTTTTGTCAAAAATACGAGCGTCTCCTTGAGGAGCACGCCACATTGCTTGAAAACTTCCAAAATCAGCAGCAATTGTATCGTACTCTTCAGAACGGAAATTCATAATTTCCTTTTCACGATCCATAATCATTCCGAGCGTCGGTGTTTGAACCCGACCGGCAGATAACTGAGCACCATACTTCACGGTAAGAGCTCTTGTTACATTTAGTCCCACCATCCAGTCAGCTTCTGCACGGCAGCGAGCCGATTCATACAATCGATCAAACTGATGTCCTGGTTTCAGATTAGCAAAACCTTCTTTTATCGCTTTATCTGTCTGTGAAGAAATCCAAAGACGTTTAAAAGGCTTCTTAAAATGCGCCATCTGAATAATCCAACGAGCAAGAAGTTCCCCTTCTCTCGCCGCATCTGTAGCTATAATAAGTTCTTTAATATCCTGTCTTTTCATTAGCTGCTGCACAGCTTTATACTGATGGTTCGTTTCCCGAAGCACCTTAAGTTTCGTTTGTTTCGGTAGAATCGGCAAATCTTCTAGGTTCCATGTCGCATATTTATGATCATAGTCCTCCGGCTCCGCAAGACCTACCAAATGTCCCAAAGCCCAAGTCACCACATACTGCGGTCCTTCAAAATAACTTTTATGTTTTTCACGGCTTCCCATGACGCGTGCAATCTCACGTGCTACCGAGGGTTTTTCTGCTAATACGAGTACTTTCATAACTCTCCCCTTTCTGCAATATCTCTATTATAACATTCACGTAAAGTGATGAGAAAATGCTATAAACGATATTGATGTTATATATTATCACATTAATATTATTGTTATTTAGTTTTCGTTATTTCCATGTCTATTTTAAATCACAAAGTAATTCAATGAAAAAGAAAGATATACCGAGAAAATAACATATGTAATCGTTTTAATTAGTATTTTGCTAATTTGTAAGATTACCTAACATAAATTATGATTCGTTTAACTTATTTTTCCTCTACAACTTTAAAGGAGTGAATTCACTTATGAATCGTCAGCCATCTTCTCTGTGGAAAAAAGCGGGTCAGACTTTCCTTACTACCGCACTTATTTCAGCATCACTTTTCTCCTCTTCTTCAGAACTATTCGCATCCCCCTCCAAAGCAGATAGCAGTAAGACAGCTACATCAACTTCTGTCCAAACCAAAGTTACCGTAGATTATTTCTATGAATCCATGAAAAAAACTGCGGAAATCGCAGGAATTCCTTTTACAATGGCCAAACCTGAAGGTACTATGCTACAAAGACAAACTGCAGCCAAGGCAATTCAAGAATGGTTATCTCTACCTGTATCCTCTAATTCATTCAAAGATGTACCTGAAAAGCACGCCTATACATCGGCAATTAGTGCTGTTTATCAAGCCGGTATTATGAATGGGTACAGTAAGGAACTGTTTTTCCCTAAATCCCCATTGACCCAAAGTGACATAGATCTAATATCTGAACGGATTTTAGCTTACATACAACCTTTTGAGATTGAAGAAGCTACGATTAGAAGTATTCAAAAAGCGATGGAACAAGGAAAACTAACCTCCCACGAACTGGTGCAAATGTACCTTGATCGAATTGAAAAAAATGATGATAAGGGCTCTGCTATCAATTCTATTATTACAATAAACGATAGCGCACTTGAGATAGCCGATCAACTAGATGCTGAGCGAAAAACATCCGGTCCCCGCGGTCCCCTTCACGGGATTCCTATTCTCGTCAAAGACAATTATGACACTTCAGATATGCCAACATCGGCTGGATGCATTTGCCTTAAAGACTCCATTCCAAGTGAAGACGCAGATCAGATCGCCAAATTAAAAGCAGCAGGGGCAATCATTTTAGGTAAAACCAATCTGCATGAATTCGCCTTCGGAATTACGACCTCCAGTTCCTTAGGTGGACAAACCCTTAATCCATATGCCTTGGATCATTATCCAGGTGGATCAAGCGGCGGAACGGGAGCTGCAATCGCAGCAAACTTTGCCGTTGCAGGTATGGGTACGGATACAGGCGGTTCCATCCGTATTCCGTCCAGTTTTAACAGCCTTGTAGGCATTCGGCCAACCATTGGATTGTCCAGTAGAGATGGTATTATTCCCCTTGCTCTAACACAAGACGTAGGAGGTCCAATGGCTCGTACTGTTGCAGATGCAGCATTGGTTCTAGAAGCAACCACTGGATACGATCCAGATGATCTTGCGACTTCCTATAGTGTCGGCCGTACTCCTGAATCCTACACTTCATATCTTGATGAAAAGGGACTACAAGGGGCACGAATCGGGGTAGCCACTGAATTATTTGCAAGTAGCAATGCGGAAGAAAAAGAGGTGTCTGCACTCGTATATCAAGCGGTAAGTGATATTAGATCACTTGGTGCATCTGCTGTTGAGATCAAAATTCCGAATCTGGACCAAATAGGTAAATTCCCAAGCCTCAGTAGCTATGAATTTAAGTTCCAATTGAACGATTATCTAGGCGAGCTTGGCGATGCTGCCCCTTATCACACACTTTCAGAGATTATTGAGTCTGGTGAATTTGACCAAAGCCAAGCATCCTCAATGAAATCAAGAAATGCACGCGAATTACTAGAAACAGAAGAGTATAAAGATATCGTGCTAAACCGGACAAAAGTAACCCGAGAAGCTTTACTAAAAGTGATGGCCGAGAATGATCTGGATGCTATTGTGTATCCAACAACAACACAAGCAGCAGCCGTTATCGGAGATTCTCAAAATGCAGGTGGTAATAATCGCCTTAGCCCTTTCTCCGGCTTCCCTGCGATTACAGTTCCTGCAGGATTTACAACAGAGGGGCTTCCGGTAGGAATTGAGTTTCTTGGCAGAGCCTTTGATGAAGGTACACTCATTAAGCTCGCTTACAGCTATGAACAAGGAACTCAGCATCGTAAAGCACCTGTCCTTTCGGAATAGTACCTATCATTTTTCATTTTCTATATGAATTAGAGAAAGGAAATAGTACCTACTACGATCTGTAAGTTTTTCTTCGAGAATAAAAAACAGACTTGCATACGAGCAAGTCTGTTTTTTACTTATATTACTTTTATCAATATCCTTCACGGAGTGCCCTTACCACTACTGGCACATGATCTGAAGAATACCAATAAAAGAAATCTCTTGTCCAGACGAGATCTTCACCTATGAATTTGTTACATCAGGGACTCCCCAACGCACAATACTTCCTGCATAAGTTAGTCCTCCTCCAAACCCAAACAGTAGCATCGTATCGTTATATTTCACACGTCCCTCGTCTACAGCTAACTGAATAGCAAGAGGAATAGAAGCTGCAGATGTGTTCCCACGATATTCTACACTTGTCAGCGTGCGTTCTAAAGGAACAGGTCCCTTTTCACAAATCGATTCAATCATACGCAAATTGGCACTATGGGGTACAAACCACTGGATTTCAGCTGAGGTTAGCCCTGATTTAAGTATTAACTCTTTTGCTTTTTCCGGAACGTTACGTACAGCCCATTTGTAAACTTCACGTCCATTCTGGATAAGATGACCATTCTTCTGAAGGTCTTGACCTTCCATCTGTTCAGCAAAGGTCGTTTTATATAAATGGATCCCACCAGTGCCTTGTGTCCCTGAAATAGATGCGATGAATCCAGGTTCATCTTCACTTCTCTCCACAAGTACTGCTCCCGCACCATCTCCGAATAAAATACAAGTGGTTCGATCTGTATAATCCGTAATCTTTGACAGGGTTTCAGCACCAACCACGAGAATTTTATGATACATTCCGCTAGTAATGAGACTGTCTGCTAGTTGTAATCCATATACAAAGCCTGCACAAGCAGCACTTAAATCCATCGTTCCTGTTTGAGGTATATTAAAATAGTGCTGTATTCGTGCAGCAGCACTTGGGAAGGTATATTCTGCCGTACTGGTAGCTACAAGAATCATGTCCACATCGTTAATATCTATTTGATATCGTCTTATCATATCCTCAATTGCTTTGCAGCTTAGGTCTGACACGTATTCATGCTCTGCGGCAATACGCCGCTCTCGCATCCCTGTACGTTGTACAATCCATTCATCATTAGTATCCACGATCTTCTCTAGTTCTGCATTACTCAGAATTTTCTCTGGAACATAAGTACCGATTGCAGTAATTTTTGCTTTTGAATGTACGATAAGATCACCTTCCCATATTTTATATACACATTATAACACCAGGTACTAGTACTTGGTACTAATTTATATTGAGAAAATACACCATTATTTCAATCTCTCATATATCTTTCACATAGATTAAATAATAAATTGGATGAATCTACACTAGTATGTGGGGCACGTGAGGTAATTTATTAAGTATAAATTGGAGGAAAAGGAAATACAAGCAATCTGAAGATTAGACGAGTACCTACTTTATGACATTATTATATATAAAAAGACACTACCTACTGGTAGTGTCTCATCTTTGCTTGGCGGCGTCCTACTCTCCCAGGACCCTGCGGTCCAAGTACCATCGGCGCTGGAGGGCTTAACGGTCGTGTTCGGCATGGGTACGTGTGGAACCCCTCCGCTATCGCCACCAAACGGTGCATTTTTTCAAATGCGGTATTCAAGGAATTGCTCCCTGAAAACTAGATACGAAACAATCTTTGCAATTTATAGCA
>NZ_JAGXCY010000015.1 GCF_018310695.1 Paenibacillus sp. Marseille-Q4541
TGTTCGCTCTACAGAATACAGAAAAAATTCCATATTTATATTCCTAAAACTCTTAGTATCTTCATCAATAATATTCATACCGTTTCGAACAGCTACTTTTTGAGAGGTCGGTAATCGGAATATGTTCTTGTCCACCGACATCGGCTCATGCACTTCTTCTTGCTATAACTCTAAAACATGCAAAAAAAGGATTGCTGATAATGAGCTATCCTTTCTTCACTATCATTTTCTATCATTAATATATGATTCAGTTTCTTTCATTAGTGTGGAACGAAAAGATCCGATTTGATCTCTCTCATTTTCCAAAACTTCAGCTACTCTTTTCGTTATATCTGAAAGAAACAACCGATCTTCTTTAGTGTTATAATTCTCTTCAGCGAATTTTCTTAAACTAAACTGTAATTCTAATAACAATCCAGCGTCCTTATCCACTTTATTTGCAAATCCCTTATTATTTGAATAATTCAGTGCTGTGTATATGCCTGTTATATGTTGTAAAGTACCGTATATCTCAGTTAATGTGGTAGATGATCCACTTATGGTTTTTTCTAACACCTTTAAATTATGAATCTGAATATCATACAAAGATTCCAGTTCTTCATTAAAACGATTTACTTTACCTTTTTCAACAGTGAACAGAGTAATAAATATCAATAATACAACCATGGAAATTGTTAATAGTTTTTTCATATTCCCTCACTATTTAGATGAAATTTTGTTTGTAGACGTAGAGTAAGCAGTTATAATATGTGTTCCATAATCCCGATAATAGGATAACTTAGTCACCATATCGATGTAGTGACCTGATTTATTTAAATATTGATTTTTTGTTGTCTTTTGAATCGAAGCTACACCAGCTTTATTTTGTATATAGCCTGGAAGTTCCATACGGTTGATTTCGTTTTTTGATACCCTCTTGTGGTGGATAACTGATCATATTCTTCCTCGTCAACAGTTTCATCATCAGGCTTAAAAGTCTCGACAACCCATAATTCTAATTTCCCATCTGATTCGGGCATTGTATTGGTTTCCATTACATTAACAATAGTCTTTGAGTCTAAATGCATGGTAGTTATTGAACTTTCTATTAATAACAATTCATTGGAATTAGTTGTTTTTGGGGTAAGATACAATGCAAAAGACGGTCCTTCTAAATCTTTGTTAACTCTGTTACACGGGGAGGTTTACTAGTACTACTAGATCTATATTTACTTGTACCGATTACATAAAAAAGCCGCTAAATAGCGACTTCAAAGGGACTATGTTCTTGTTTCCCAACAATTTATTACAGTCTTTATTTAGCCACTGCTTTCATCGGTCAATAACATATGTTGTCTAGAATAATCCAATCTTTCCGTAAATTAGTCATGATTTTTGACAATTATCCGATACGTCTAGCATATCGGATAATTCTTTAATAACCTATATTGTATTCGTACTCTGAATTAGCCAAATAAACAAAGGCATATAGTGCATAATCAGTACTTTTCGCAAATTGGATCCTTTCGACCCCATTTACTCCTTTTTTACAATAACTAATAAAACTAGTTGTTAAGTTTGAATTAACAACTAGTTCAATACCATTTTATTCATTTTTTTGTGCAACAATTATATAAACTGGTTGATTAGCTACTTTAGTTTGAGGATAAAAAATATCGACTATATCAAAGCCAGCATTAAGAACTTCTTCTTTCATATTTTTTGATGAAACTCTCGGACCAGTTGAGAACTCTGACTTCTCTATTTCAATACAAAGAAACACTCCTTTATTTTTTAAGACCCTATATATTTCACCTAATGCATGCGGAAGTGGTTTAACTTCGTGAAGTGATATTGAAGCAACAGCCTTATCAACTTTTTCGTTACCCAGTTGTATATCTTTGAAATCTGATACAAGAGTTTTAATGTTGGTAATTCCATTTTCCCCAGCTTTTGTTTCCAAGTACTTTAAAATATCTTCATCATAATCAAGTGCAATTACTTCATCTACATACTTAGAAATTGGAAGACTTATATAGCCACCTCCTGCTCCAAGATCTAATAATTTATCCTCTTTGTTAAGGGATACGAACCGAAATAGCTCATCGGCAGGAAATCGATTTATATTTTCTAAATTATTTATTTTTCTAATTAATTTTTGATTCATTTCAATGCCCTTCTTATTATAGATATTTAGACTCTATTTTAACTATAATTGAATTATTATTATTTGTAAACATTTTGATCCAAAGGTATTAAGATAGCATCCTTTTTTTAAATTATTGGGAATTAATTGGAACTATCATGTTATTTCATTAACAGGGGCGTTAGGGAAACTATAGTCAGCTTCAGTAAATTCATAATTTTCTACTTGACCTTCACTAGCGCAATATTACATTACAATAATTGTATCAAAATACGATTAATAGATTATTTTTCTGATATAAACAACTTTCTATCTCTTTTATGTAATAATATTCTGTTTATTACTAGTTTTAATCTACTTTTATTAGAAGTGATTTGTTAATATATATTAATTGATTTTAGATAATGGAGGATTTTTCTTGAAGAGAATAATATTGATTGGTGGCGGAGTCTTTCTAGGGTTGGTAATTCTTGTAATTGGTTTCATATTTTTTACGGTGTACTCTCTTAACATCCCAGCGAAAAGTGATCCAGAGCTTGTCACTTATAATGAGGAAAGAGTTAAAGAGTTTTTAATTGAGGAAAGAGGATATTTGGAGAGCGACATAGCTAGTATTGAAGTTGTCAAGATAAAAAAAACAACTGATAAAACAGCTTCAGGATATCTAACCTATGTTGAATTCTCGGATGAGATTAATAAAATGTATGCTTATCAATTGGGAGATGATGGTAAAGTCGAACAGCACGGAATTACTGGAGGCGCTTATAAGCATAAAGAATAAATAATAAGCTTATAAAAGATGCTACCAGTTAAGGGAACGTAAAATACGTGCATTGTATTTATTTATCATTTGTCTATTACTTTATACTCAAATGGATAATGCGCTTGATACAAAAGCACATTCGGTTATCCTCTCCATCTCTTTTCCAAAGTGCTTACTGACGAGCTTTTCTTATCCATTTTAAAATGGGATTACAGTTCCAGATGATATACTTCCGAGCACTGAAGCTGGTCTTTTGACCATACTTCAGTCTTTAGCGTTTTTGTGTCATTCAGAAGAGACCCACCACTTCCACCTTAGATATCCATCAAATCGGCAATAGGAACATGTTCTTGTCCATTACGGTAATCGGTACAGGTTCTGTCTTTGGCTTGGGACAAGAACCTGTACCGATAAAACAAAAAAATCCGCTAATAGCGACTTTCAAAGGGAACATGTTCTTGTTCCCCGACAACTGTCGGTATCGTGTCACCCGGTCAGTCCCTTTTCCTTCTTAACAGATTTTTTTTGCTTTTGAAATTAACTGGCTAAAATATTCCATGATTTTCAATTCAGTAACTGTCCTGTATTACAAAACAGTTACTACTTATTATCTGTCTCCATTCCCATCGGCATCATCATCCCATTGTCCATCCCCATCATCGTAATGCTACTCGCTTCCTCTTCTCCATCTGCCAAGTATACCTCCGTTGTGAATGTTGGGTCTGCATAAGGAAGGTTTGTGCTTCCACGGGCGAGAATATGCCGGTAATTCCCTGAATTACCTTCGAATCCATCATGGTCCCATGGCACCCAAGAACGTGCATTGCAATAATGGCAAACGTATGAGCGGCGGTACCGGTCCTGGCTGCGATTTGGATACGAGCGATGAAGTAGATGTGAATGGAAAAATAAAACATCACCAGGACTTAGCGGAACGGGTATAGCTGGAGGATAGTCTGCGACAACCTTAGAAAGAGTGTTCACACTGTCGTCCAAATGGCTCACATTCTGCACGCTATTCAAATCCTGGAATGCATCCACCGCATGTACATTTCCTCCGCCGACACCATCAGGAGGATAGATCGGTTCGTGGTTCGAACCGGGTACGACCCACAAGCAGCCATTTTCTTCATCAGCTTCCTCTAAGGCAATCCACGCTCCGATTAGCGTATCTGGATGTGTCTTAATATAGCATGCATCCTGATGCCAACCTTGACCGCCCTTTCCAGGAGGATTTAAGAAAAGCATAGACTGAAGAGCGTATACATCCGGCCCAACCAACGCTTCCGTAACATCGACTATTCGTGGGTTAAGCATCCCCCTCTCCGCGGCTGCATTTAAACGAGACACCATATGAAGTCTTGTAGCCTTTGCAAATTCCTCTTTGAGAGGATCCGCATTATCAGGTTCTGCCTGCTTATCTAATTGAAGACTATTAAGCCTTGATTGCTCTGCAAATTCATAAAGCTCGGCTATGTCTTCTTTTGACAATAGGTTTCGGACAATTAAGTAGCCTTCTTTGTGATAGTGGGAATATTGTTTCACACTTACTAAATAGCGGTTATCCCTTGCACGTGATTTAGGTACATAAAACTTACCCATAGACCCCATCCTCTCCGTAGATTGAAATACTTACCCGCTAATTGTAGCGTGTTAGATCAGATCGCTCCATAGTCTAAAACCGGTAAATCATGTGTTTATTTGACCAAGGAATTCACCAAAATATTTCGATTCATAGGATAGGGCGTATACGGTTCCAATACGGATACCGTGTGACGGAATAATGGATCCTGGCATCTCTTTATGTATTCCGATGCCGTTATTCCACGAAGCTTCTTATACATTTTAGAGAAATGGTGTTCATCACCGAACCCTACCGAATAGGCGATTTGTTTCACCGTGCCGGAGGCACTCATCATCAATTGCTCGGCACGCCTTAACCTTAACTCAAGCAGCATGCGCTTGGGGGAAATACCAGTAGAGGAGACAAACATCCTTGTGAAGTATTCGTGAGACCAGCCCGATATCGCTGCAATTTCTTCAATCTTTACGGGACCTGTCATATGCTCTTCCATATAGGCAATCGCGTGCTGAATAGGGACAGGTAGGGAGAAGGCTTCCCCTTCCGTAACTTGCGGGGAAAAGGATGATAGTTCTTCTAGGGAGGCGGAAACCAAAACGGCTAGCCTTCTCCGCCAATGCGCAGGCTGGTGATTCGCAATCCAAAGTATCTTCTCCATTAATCCGGTTACGAGCAAATGGCGTCTTGCCGGGAACATATGACCATCTCGGAGCAAGGTCCCATATCGCTCGTCCTCCTCCCGTAGGGAGTGATAATCAAAATGCACGAACAAATGTCGTACGTTTTTTTCTGGCGCGAACCGGTAGGTATGCCAGTTACCTGGGCGAGTAAATATGAAGCAAGGCTCGTTAAGAACAAATAGGCATCCATCTATCTCATATTCCGTTTGGGTACCATCGGGAAAGTAGACTAATTCGAAATCGTCAATTTGCCTGGGCCCGAGCACAAACCCAGCTTGAATGACGAAGTCTCCTGCATTATGTACATAAGGCCAGTGGTTAGACTCCTGTTCGCTCATGTTCTTCAACTACCTCTCTACCGAATCTATAATCATCATTCTAACAAAATTTTTATAGGCTCTTATAGCATAAGTGGAATCCTCGTGTTGGCATCAAACCGGGATTCCGTAGAAGGACATATTACTTCACTTTATTGTTCATCAGTTTTAGAACACCCTCATAATCTCCAAGTTTCTTGATTTCTTCTTTATAGGCATCCCATTGGTCGATGCTCTTTTCCCAGGTCATAAACTTGATCAACATTTCGTCAAAAAAAGGTTTTAATGGTGGTCATCGTTTGCGACTTCTGCGACTGTATGGGAATGTTCGGATCTTACATCTCCGGCAATCCATTTTAGTATAAGATCCGATGCGGCGGCTTGAAACTGCAAGGAGGTACCATGAGCGCATTTATCATTGCATCTCAGGCTGTCCGCAAAGGCGGGACCATCCAAGTCACTGGAGTATACGGCGGACGCTATAACGGTTTCCCGCTCGGCGACATCATGCAGCGCAACGTGAATATCCGTTCCGGACAAGCTCCGGTCATTCACTACATGCCGTATATGTACGAGTTGGTTACGTCGGGCAAAGTGGACCCTGGAGACATTGTTACGCACGTCATTCCACTCAGCGAGGCCAAGCCCGGCTATGAAGTGTTTGATACGAAAACGGATGATTGCATAAAAGTCGTTTTAAAGCCTTGAATATGGATGAATACATGGGAGGACAATCCGAATGAATTCCAATTACGCTTTGCATGACCAACTCCAAAACGATGCAAGCTCTGGTAACCGACCCTAAGCTCATGCAAATTTTGCAACAAGAAGTGCAATTATCACGACAGCAGCTTCAAGAACTCAGTGGAGTGCTGTCTAAATTGACCCTATAGGAGATAAAAACATGAACCCAATATTAGAACACATGACAGGGCTTCATATGCTGACTGATGATGTGATCGCAATGGATTTTTTGATGAACGCTAAGAGCGGAGTCAGAAACTACGCCATGGCCGTGACCGAATGTGCTAGTCCCGAAATCAAGCAAATTTTGATGAAACAGCTCGATGAGGCCATAGACTCTTATGAAAAGATAACAACCTACATGATGCAACATGGCCTATACCATCTCTACCATATTCCAGAGCAAATTCAGCTTGATCTGAAAAACATTCAGACTGCTATGAACATTCCATCTTGACATGGTATTTCGTCCCGGCAAAACGCGCAAAATTACAAAATCTTTTTTTGAATTGGCCCCTTTCACAAAACTGTGGAGGGGGCTTTTTGCTTCTCGGAAGCAAAAGTTTCCCGTCAAGTACACCATCGTCATCCGACCTCAAAAAGCCCGTAAAGTATTCCTCCGCAGACGTTTTCGGGGTCAGGTGAACTACCCCAAACCCATTCTGATGAGAGATAGCTGCCTTCGTTTAAGATTGTTATGAAAAGGTAGGAGCAGGGAATTCATCAATTCTCATACGTAATAAACTATATGGTTTTTCCCGCAGGTCTCTTCCATAATGAAATCTCGCCTGCCGATGTAATTGATTCACAATGACATATAAGTATTGATCGGGGCCAATCGAAAAAGTATCCGGCCATAAAATTCTCGGGTCATGTGCAATGGTTTCCATTACGCCATTCGGCAATATCTTCCGGATACTGTTGTTTTCATAGTCTCCCGCATAAACGGTTCCTTTTGCGCCGGTGATCATTCCATCAGACGCACCTTTTTCCCCCCAATACTGCACATATTCGGATAAATTTATGTCCTGTATCCTTCTGTCTCTTAGGGATTCTGTTGAGATTGAGAACAGTTGGCGGCTGGATAGCGGAGCATAAAATAAAACCTTTCCGTCAGGAGAAATTGCTAAACTATCGGAAGCCAATCTAAATGGGAAAGTCGAGCCGTCCGGGTTTCGATTCATCAAAATTCCGCCTTCTACTTTCGGTAAAAAATAGGGATCAGGTGAAGTTGATATTGCTCCATTTAACCGTCTAAACGCGTTCCCATTTTCTAAATCTACGACGATAATAGCCCCTGGCCCTCTGGAAGAAGAATCCGTTATATATGCATACCCTGCTCTTCCAACCCGAAAATCTATACGGACATCATTCAAATAAGTTGTTGGCAAGACCACATCTTCTGTAAAGCTATATACTCTCCTTATTGTATTCGTGCTTAAATCGACAGCAACTAATTTTGCCCCCCCTTGAATAGGCTCAGAAAAATTTGGTGCCCCTGTATCTAATACCCAAAGTGTTCCTCTTCCATCAGCAACGATACTTTGGACACTGACGAATGACATAGTAATATTACCGGCATTAACCAAATTAGTTTCTAAACTGGGATAAGGCTGCAATTCACGCTCAACAATTTCCGCCACAGTAAATTGAACGTCGTCTCCCCATTTCGGAAAGCAAACAAAAATACGACCGTTTTCGGAAACACTGACACCTGTAGGCATAGCCCCATAAAAAGCATGCACCAGTTCAAACTGCCCAAAATATTTTTCCGTAGGTAATATAGGTTGCATGATATCCTCCTCATCCACTTCGAACGGATATCAACTATATATGATGAAAATTTTTTATAAATGACTGGTTCGGTTTTTGTTGAATTTTTCAAATAAAATGAAACAAAACAACCCCAATCAAATCATTTGATTGGGGTTGTTTTGAATATGGTGCTGACTGATGGATACGCCATCTAGAAAACACTAACATTGCTTTTACGTAATTTCTTAAATACCGAGTATTCCTTATTGGACTTAATAAAACTTAATATCTTTTCGGCACATTCTGTTGGATTCATCTCTTCCGTATTTACTTCGAGGTCATATTCATCAAAGCAATATACTTTGCTAAACTGTGACGCTGCTAGTCCAATCAGTCTATCTCCTCTTGCTTGCTCTCTTCTTATGAGTTCTTCTTTCGAGCATATTACACCTATAAATAACGTAGGCTGATCGGAAAATTGAACAAGAAACTCATTAAACCTCTTGTCATTGTCGATTACGGTATCTACTATTACATTAAAACCAAATTCGGATAGCAATGTAATTGTCGAATGGTACACTGAGAATATGGAATCATCAAGTATTTGTGAGACAACTTGATGATCTATTTCTCTTGCAGGTTCATCTGGAAATTTATTATTAATAAAATCATTGTAATTATTAAAAAAATCATCAATCGATAAATGATAAAAAGGAATCTCTTTCTGATTTATCAGTTCAGTCGATATGGAGGTCTTTCCAGAACTTGAAGTTCCATTTAGAAAAACTAATATCCCTTGCCCTTGCTTCAATTGAATCATCCCTTCAAAAATAAAATTAAAAATAAAGGATTACTCTCCAAAGCTTGTTCCTGGAAACACGGTGTAGCGATCTAAATATTGGGTTGATTTCGGTACGATCATCACTGATTTAATTTTGTCATTTCCCTCAAATGTGAATTTCCATTGTTCTACTTTGACATTGTAATCATCTTCTGCGGTGACTCGTTGTACAATACGTACAGTTAAGGTATTTTCACTGCGGTCTACAGGTTCCATTTCGACAATGCTGGCCATATTGTAGGTTCCAGCAGGGAAACTTTCATTGTAAATATCTGTTTTGAATCCCGGTGCGTTTAATGCAAGTACATCTACCTTCCGTCGATCATCGTAGGCCATAATCCAATTAAATGCTAGATCACGCTGATTTACTTACGATACGCTGTGGTACATAGACAGATCCATTAATGATTTTCGGTGTTGCTTTGCTTTGAATGATATTGCCATGAACAAAGACTTAAGGAGCTACTGTTGCGGCATAAGCACCTGCGCTAAATACGGATGTGAGCAGGACTCCAACAAGTCCTATTTTGACAATACGTTTCATTCGTTCTCCTCCAAGCGTGTATTTAGATTTCAGTTCATATTAATAATAGGGCGAAAAGGAAGAATAATCAAAAAAACGATTCCTACAACACGCAGTAGGAATCGTTTTTTTGTCATTATCCAGTTACCGATTAGATACATGCCTAATCGGTAATGGGACTATGTTCTTGTCCTGCGACATGAATGCAGCAGGTTCATAATCTATTAATATGAAGATAAAGAATAATTATGGTTAAACTATCCTGCCCGTTAGCTTAAGTTAGATCAGCTCACGCTAATCCTTCTATATGTCCTCCTTCATGTATTGGTCTCTCCCCCTCCCCAAAAACCTTACCAAGTTTTTTGGTGGAATCTCTGAAAAAAATTGCCGTTACTTGTGACACGGTTCACCATAACGGACATAACGGCGAAATTTTTGTTTACAAAAAAATAAAAGCACTCCAAGTGAACCACTGACCAAAGCAAGAGCTATCAAGAAATCAATGCAGTAAAAAGACACTGATATTCTATTCATCAGTGTCTTTTTTGTTGATACTTTTCCACCAACATGTTGTAATTTATAGCAACTTAATTAGCTCTTCTAGCTCATCAACCAATACTTTTGCCAATTCAAAATTAGTATCTTTCAAAGCCAATTCTATTTTCATTTCAACTGATTTTTTCTTTTGTTCAGTTTCTAAATAGTCTCTATTAAAATGACTCGCATAAATCATCTGTCTAAATTCTTGCATACTCATTTTTCTAATCGTCTTATCGTCAATGATTAAAACATAATCCATACCATTTACAACGGAATAAAAATCATGAGAAATCATGAGAATCGCACCTTTAAAGTCTTGGGTGGCTTTCTCCAGTGCTATTTGTGTATAGGTGTCTAAATGGCTTGTCGGTTCATCAAGAAGCAATACGTTTGCTTTACTGGCAGAAACTTTAGCCAATTGAAGCATATTTTTTTCTCCACCCGATAAAGATTCTATCTTTTGATTAAGAATTTCTCCCTCAAAGCCATAGTTTGAAATATAAGATCTAATCTCATCATAAGTTTTAAACCCAGCATCGATGAATTCTTCTAGTATTGTATTAGAATCCTTTAGAATCTCGCCTTGATTCTGAGATAAATAAGCCACTTTAACATCATCATTTATTTCAATGGAATCATGATTATTGTTAAAGATATCTCGGAGTAAAGTTGTTTTCCCTGTGCCGTTTGGACCAATAATGGCTACTTTATCCGTAGATTTTATCTCAAACCTAACATTCTCTAAAAGCAGTTCATCAAAGGCAACACTATAATTATGGACTGTTACAACAATGCTATCTTCAATTTCATTCTCAATATCGAAACGGATATTCGGTTGCTTAATATCAACAAATGGTGCCTTAATTCTACGCGCTTCCAATCTCTCCTGAAATCTAACTCTAGCTTTTAACGCTCTACCTCTAGATGCTTCTGAATTAATAGTTGCGATCGCTCTAAGATTATCAATGATGTTATCGTATCTCTCAATTTCTTCTTGTTCAGCGACTGCAATTTCTTGCAACTCAATTTTTGTCTGAAGTAATGAGAAATTATACTCAATATATCGACCATCAAACTCTTGGATCTCCGTGTTTTCAAGGTGAATAATTTTGTTGAAACAATGATTCAAAAGATATCGGTTGTGCGTAACAACTAGCAGCATTCCCTTGTGGGAATTAATAAGCTTTTTAAGCGCATTTAGGTTTTCAAAATCCAAAAATACATCTGGTTCATCCATAATCATTAAGTCTGGACTATTAAGCATTTCCTTCATCACTTGAATAAGCTTGAATTCCCCGCCACTTAAGTCGGATACCCTAAGATCTTTTAGCTTCATTAGATTCGCTAGATTTAGTTTTTTATTAATGTTGCTTTCGAAATTATCCCCATCCATTGAATCAAATGCGTCTAAGGCGGATTGATACTTTTCTAGTAACGATTCAATATCCGATGATGTTTCCATTTCAGTACAAATAGAAGTTATTTCATTTTGTATCTTAATAAATTCTTCTCCTATATATTCAAAAACGGTTATTTCTTTCGTTTTGTCTACTTGTGAGAACTGACTTACATACCCAATGCTGCAAGTTGGGTCTATCTCTAACTTGCCATCGAACAAATATCTTTCGGGATCCATCAGTATATCTATCAGTGTACTTTTCCCACTGCCACTTGTTCCTATAAAAGCGCAATGTTGTGCCTCTTCAAACGTAAATGAAATGTTATTATATAGTTCCTTTTGTGGAAATGAGAAGGATAAGTTATCAACTTTTATCATAGTGTTACCTTTCTTTACAACTAAAATGGTGACTATTATTAAATGTATTATCAAACACAGACTTTTAGAGTAACACTGTTTACTACCAAGTTCAATCTATTTGTAGCCCTTACCCTCACTTCGAAATTCTAATACTTTCTTTAGAATGGTGGCTTGTTGGACGATTTTCAGAATCAACCATTGCTTACTATAATGAAGATCCATCAAAAACGACATTTACAGAGGATGACTGGACGTTAATCCAATCCCATGAAAATACATCAAACAAAATCATGACAATTGATCCACCCTACGCATATTATGGGACCAAGCATTGTGCCTTGGCACAATGCTATGATTTATGCCATGCTTCGCGACGATAGAGCTATGGCAGATTGGCAATGAACATTGCGTTGATGGAATCGACTGCAGCAAATGGAAAGCGTTATTTCCCCTCTGCTTTTAAATCAACATACACTGCTCTCTTAAATTTGATTAAAGAACAATTTACAAATGAGCAGATTAAAACCTTGTTAGGTGATGCTGCTCGAGAGTTCTTCAACACTCCCTGCATTAGCCAAACAAAAAATTCGCCCTATTTATGATACGGTTCCCCTCGATTGATCTTATACTACCCTGCCCGTTAGCTTAATGAAAAAGCGGACGATTATTCATTGATACATGCCTAATCGTTAATGGGACCATGTTCAATACAAACAATGCCCTTCCGGCTTCCTATTGGGAAGCGAAAGGGCTGCAAAGTTTACTCTAACGTTTTCTGAAACGTTGTTCACATTTTGGAACCGCCGTGTGCGGACCCGCATGTACGGTGATGTGAGAGGACGGGGATTAGCCGCCCCCTTCAATACCATATACAAGTTCAAGGTCAACTATATTCACGCCATCTCGGGATCGATCACACCTTCAAGCGCGGTTCTTATTTCACTCCCCTTTATAGGTTCATGTTCTTCAGACCGGAGATTTGCCCCCTATTGTGTACGTCCATTCTGGACACATAAAAACAGCTGACGAGAAAATTCTCGTCAGCTGTTTTTAAAGGATTATAAATTTACAAATTAATATTGAAAACAGCGATTTCAGGCGGGACCATAAAGCGAACCGGGATTCTAGATGTTCCAATTCCTGTATTTACGTAAAGCTGCATCCCATTATTTTTATTAATAGTATAAAATCCATCACTATATTTTTCAGCCATAGCTGTAGATATGTTTTTTATAAAAGGAATCTGAACCTGTCCTCCATGACTATGTCCAGCTAAAAGCAAATCAACAGAAGTATCCTTTAAAAGGTATGCTATATCTGGCTCATGCATGAGCACAATTTCGTAATCACAATCGTTCTCCATTTTAGTCAACATAAGATCTATATCTGGATTTCCAAGCAAAGCATCATCCAATCCTCCGATAAATAGCTTCTTTCCATTTGATACAGTTACATTCACACCACTGTTTTTTAATAATGTGAAGCCTGAATTAGTTAATACATCTTCATATATTCTATAAGCTCCACCACCGTAATCACGGTTTCCCCAGATTGCATATTTCCCGAACGTAGCTTTTAGCTTTGATAAACTTTCCGTTACTTCCTGTTTAGGTTGAAACACGGAAAAATTTTCAAATAAATCTCCTGTAAAAACAATAATATCAGGAGTTAATTTATTTACCTTTTCTACCAAACCATTTAGGTCTTCTATTGTATAAGTTTCACTTACTTGAATATCAGATATTTGGACTACTTTGACTGATTCACCTTTGTCTTCATTTAAATCATAGGAATTGATTACAGTCATTCTTGGCTCAATTTTAAAAGCATATCCTATTAGTAGGCAAATTAATACGATCAATAATAAAACTATTTTTACTAGCATTTTAAAACTCTTCATTCGTATTCAACTGCCCCTTTCAAATATATAATCGTTATTATAAAGGAGCTCTGTTACAGTAATGTGTACTGTTTATGATAGCCGAATTTTAAAAACGATTTCACCACACTAAAAAGATACTTAATAAACAAGAAGAACGAACACCATATCGATGCTCGTTCTTCTTGTTTATTAAGCTATCGTGTCCCGTTAGCTTAACTTCCGGAACCTATCAGTTCCTTTTTGATATTAGTTAAAAATTATATAAGAAAAGGTTGATTTTAGAATTTCGCTAAGGTCTTGTCCCTTCATTTCATACATCTCACCTTGGAACAAAGGTTCCATTGTGACCCCCTCAGAGAGTCGATATGCTTCTTCTCCTCCGTTGTACAAATCGAAGTCGCTTATGTTGAAAGGCTTCAGTGCCTCCCCGAGATGACTGCCCCATTCGTTAGGTATCTCAAACTGGATTCCTCTTTTCATTTCTACTCTCCTTTAGATTGTTAAATTATTCTGCCGTTAGCTTAATGAAGAGCATTGGAACTACATTGACAAGCCTCATAGAATCAGCTTTTAAAGTATTCATGTTCTTGTTGTTAGCAGTTTAGTAATTTAGCAATTGTTCTTCTATGCGGACATTAAATGTTAGGTGATTTACTAATTAATAAAAAAAGACGGAAGTAGGGTAGTAAATGATCGGGGGATCACAGTTGAATTTAATCAAGAATTCCGTCAATTATTATAATTGAATATTATGGAATATATGTAGATTTTAATAGAAGAAAATGATAATTGAGACAGTATTATGACCAACTAAAGAATCGGGCATTTAATCATCATTTGATTAGCCAGAGCGGCATCCACGGCCCCTGCAAACTAGAAATTCATCACCATTCAACCTGATCGAAACGCATGTTTTTGTAATAATAAACTTTGTCGTGTTCCGTAATTTCCCGTAGAACTTTACATGGATTTCCAACAGCTATGACATTAGCAGGAATATCCTTGGTGACTACGCTTCCTGCTCCGATCACGCTACCCTTTCCAATCTTAACACCTGGTATAATAATAGCACCACTTCCAATCCATGCTCCATCCTCTATGACCACTGGAAGGGCAAACATGCCACCTTCTTTGCGCTTTTCCGGGTGAACCGGATGATTGGTCACAGCAATCGTTACGTTTGGACCAAACATCACGTCATTACCAATCGTGACCTTATAGTCATCTACGACTGTTAGATTAAAGTTAATATATACATTGTTACCTACTGTAGTATTTGATCCGTAAGCCATACGAATTGGTGGTTCCATCCACACGTTTTCACCCATGCTTCCAAAAAGCTGTTTCATTAGAGCCTTACGACCTTCCAAATCATCAGGATGCAAGTGATTGATCTCATAACACAGTGTCTTACCACGCTGACGTGCGCGAGCTAATGTTGCAGCTTCCTCTGGATAATTAGCATCATGGTCGGTAAATAATTGACAGCTAGCCATTCGTTCTTGAATATTCATATACATTATTCTCCTTTATATTTAATTTTTAATTTTGAACAATTCGACTAAAACCATTATCCAGTTTGTGCAAAGCTCCTTGTAATATTATTTAGCCATTTGTATTGACGATACCGAATAAAAGCGGCTGGGAGCTTTACGATTTCATCTAAGCTGATGACCATGTAAAGCACAATGGGCGACACTTCCCAAACAAAGGCACACAAATAACCAAGAGGCAAAATAATGAACCACATCACAACCGTATCGCACCAAAAACCAAATTGGGAATCTCCGCCGGCAGTAAAAATACCTGCAATATTCGTAGAATTAATGGACTTTGCAATACAATAGAAAGCACTGATGAATAGCATACCTTCCAAGTAACTTTGCGCAGTAACATTCAAATTTACGAAAGAAAAAACCAGAGGTTTAATCAACAAAATTGTGCAACCAGCTATTATTCCAAATATCAGAGCGTATAGATTCATCCTGTTGCCAGTCTGCCTCGCTTTGTCAATCTCCCCCTTTCCTAGATATTTTCCAATCAGCACGGAGCCTCCGCTAGCTATGCCACCACATAGTACTATAGCTAAATTCTTTACTACCGATGCCACAGAATTAGCTGCAACCATATCTGCACTAACATGACCAATAATTGCTGCTGTTGCAGTCAAAGCACCGCCCCAAACAATATAATTGCCCTGAACAGGCATGGTATACTTTAAGAAGTCCTTTAGTAGATTACGTTGAATGGTATCACGCACCGGTAATCTGAAACGGATTGTTCCCTTAGTAACAGAATGAACAATGCAACAAGCCAGCTCAATAAAACGAGCCAATACTGTTGCAAGGGCCACCGCTGCGATCGCAAGTTCTGGCATGGATGGAAAAAAAACAAAGATACAGAGAGCATTAAATACAATGTTCAAAATTAGACAAAGGGAACTGATCCAAGCACTCAGTCGTGCATTTTCCATACTTCTGATAACACTGAGGTACATTTGTGAGATACCCATTGCAAGGTATGAAAACGAATTCATTTGTAAGAACTTAGAACCATATCCTATTAGTTCATCATCATTAGTAAAAAATTGCATAAGCATTGCCGGATACAAAAAGGAAACTAAAAAAAACATAACGGAAATGCATAGTGAGAACATACAGGCGATACTGAGAACGCGCTGTATTGTTTGCAGGTCCTTCTTTCCCCAATACTGGGCAGTCAGAATACCCGCTCCTGTTGACATGCCCATGTAAAACAAGGTCAACGCAAAAGTAATTTGTCCAGCGAGCGATACAGCCGACATTGCTGTTTGGCTAATCGTGCCAAGCATGACTACATCAGCCGATATGACCATTGCGGAAATGAGATTTTGTAATGCAATGGGGATGACCAGAGTCATTAACTCCCGATTAAAATTCCGATCCATAAGAGTCGTTAATTGAATGCGTTCTTTCACCTATATTCTTTCCTCCCCGTTAGTTTTCATATTATCAAGATAAGATAAATCTATTGTTCGCACCATTAAAATTGATTATAATTTTATAAAAATCGTATACATTTTCAGAGGTGTTCTCATTGAATATGAAGTTAGAAGTGTTTTCGGATTTATCAGAGCGGTTGAATTATAATTTTCCTGATTTACCGTTGTATGTCCGAAAAGGAAGCTTACATCAATTTAACAACTATGAAGCTGTAGCCCATTGGCATCCAGATGTGGAGTTCATTTTCGTATTGAAAGGATTCATGGAATATTCTGTTAATGGACATACGATCCACATTAATCAGGGAAATGGAATTTTTGTGAATAGCCACCGCTTACATTTTGGTTTTTCCCAAGATCAAACCGATTGTTTATTTATTGTTGTCGTGATTCACCCGGCTCTTCTTGATAAAAATTCATCTCTGTTACGAACATATTGGGAAGAAAAGTTCAGTGCAGAAATGGAGGATTTTGTTGTAATCACAGAACAAATTACATGGCAAAAGGAAATACTGATATCTCTTCAAGAAATTTATAAAGAGATGCACCACTGCGATCCGCCAAATCCACTACGTCTAGTTTCCCAAGCCTTATCTTTATGCGCGTGTATCGGAGACCATCTGCAGCAGAAATCTGGACATCCTGAAGCCGTACATTCGTGGACAAACGTTCAAAAGATGACTGACTTCATCCATAAGCACTATGATCTTAAAATAACACTTGACGAAATAGCATCGTCTGGAACTGTTTGCAGAAGTCGATGTTGTACATTATTTAACAAGTACATAGGTCAAACTCCCAACGCTTATCTAACCAGATATCGTATTCAAAAAAGTTGTGAAATGTTGAGAGAAACAAAGCGATCCATAGGCGAAATTGCGTTAGCATGTGGTTTCCAAAGCGCAAGTTATTATACATCCATATTCCGCAAGCAGATAGGACTAGTTCCGCTAGATTATCGAAAACAAATTACGAATAATAGCATAACTTAAGCTCTTTCTTTCCGAAAGATTTATAAATTCAAACTCTAGGAAAATAAGGGCTTAAAGTTTCCTATTCTATAATGCGGCAATCTGCCAATACTTCAGGTTTATATCGCATACTGTCTGATTTTGCGATTTTTCGAATTAGTCTGCACGGTACACCGGCAGCAAATGAATTCCAGCGCCAATTACACATCCGTCTCCAATCATAACTCCTCCGCCCCATCTTTCTTGATTCTGGCTGCGCTGTCGCCAAGTATCCAAATTCCTTGGCTACGCTCTCCGAACAATTTTCCCACCCGCTCACATTGTTGCATCGTACTCGGCTTGGCCGGTTACCCTCCTTTTACGAGTATGTACCGTTAATAATCGACAATATCTTTGTGAGTCGCTGTCCCTGAATTGGGTCCTTGGAAGTTCTCCGAATAGTTGCCAAACTGATGACGTTATAATTTTTATCTAATGGTGTGATCCATGCATCATCAGCTTCTGATTCGTAGCCTGCAATTCCAGCAACAAGCATGGCTGTATCAGTTGCAACTCGCCCTGCC
Organism: Paenibacillus sp. Marseille-Q4541; assembly: GCF_018310695.1. Lineage (GTDB taxonomy): Bacteria > Bacillota > Bacilli > Paenibacillales > Paenibacillaceae > Paenibacillus. The sequence continues at coordinate 18,026 of NZ_JAGXCY010000015.1, forward strand.
TTCACAAGTGCATCCTCAATAGTAGTTAAATACATATCTAATCGGTATTCGAACCATCTTCTTGTCCATTACGGAAAACGGGGTCAGAACTTGTACAGATAAAACAAAAAAAGCCGATTTCCGGATTGGAATCGACCTCTTGAACTTATTAAAGTGTGACAATAATTGGACCATTTTTAGTAAGGATAATCGTATGTTCTATTTGAGCTACATAGCTTTTTTTTGTAGCAAAGGTCCAGCCGTCTTCTTTTTGGATTACTTCTTCTTCAAAGGTTGAGATAAATGGTTCAAATGCGATAACCATCCCTTCCTTTAATAACTCATCATCCGTTGTATCGTTGTAATTATATATGTGGTCGGGTGCTTCATGTATAGCACGCCCAACACCATGTCCTGTAAGGTTTTTGATGACCGTTAATTCATGCTGTTTTGCTGTTTGGAATACTGCTTTTCCAATTCCACTTTTTTTGGAGCCGGGTTTTGCCTTTTTAAGACCAGCTTCAAATGCTTGTTTGGCAACATCGCATATTTTGGTTAACACTTCTTCTCCATCGCCAACTACAAACGAGATGCCTGTATCAGCGAAATAACCGTTCTTTGAACCGGAAACATCTACATTTACGATATCCCCTTCACGAATAACCCGATCTCCCGGAATTCCATGTGCTACTTCTTCATTAACACTAATACAAGTATAGCCAGGGAAATTATATTCACCTTTTGGAGCTGAAACTGCGCCTTCTTTCTCAAAAAGCTCTTTGGCTATATCATCAAGCTCTTTTGTCGTTATGCCGGGAATTGTTCTTTGTACCAATTCATCTCGAATAGAGGCAACAATTTTTCCAATTTCCTTCAAACCATTAAAGTCTTCTTCTGTTTTTGCAATCATTTCGCTTACCTCACTATCTTTATCATCGATTCCACAATAAGTGTTATTTTCTCGTAAAACTCAAGTGATGTAAATTATTTGTACGTTTTCGAAGAGCTGAAACATCGTGAAACTCTTCTGATAATTCCAGATTTACACCTTTTAATTTTTGAATTTAAATAATCATTTTCTTTATGGCACAATAACATCCATTAAATAATCATATCCAAAGAGGCGAGTCTTAGCAACTTTTTTATAAACATTGCAACGTTAGTTGCAACCGATTACGTTGGTGGGTTGTCAGATTTTATTGTGGTAGTTCAACAAAGAGGATCTTATCTATTTATTTCATCAAAACATAATTAGTCAATGAGAACATCTCTATTTTGAATTAATGGCTTTCGCAGCACTCTTTTATCTGGTTTTACAAGAGCATAAAATCATCCTTTTGTGAATTCTTATAGATATTCATCTAATCGGTAATAGGAACAAGTTTTTGTCATCCGAAAGATATTGTTCAGCACTATTGTCTAAAGTTATCTCAACTATAGGTCTCCTCAAAATAGTATATATGTACTTAATCATTTCTTTGTATGAACCCATTCAAATATCAATTAACAAATAAATTTGGGACTATTCTCTGTGCTGCCTAATATTCAAATTGTTTATTCTATCTGGAATTCAATATTAAAAATCCCCTCTGGTATCTAACGTGTATGTCTAACTTACCAGATGACTTTTTTTCGTTGTCTACTATGAGGGGATAATACCATGAGTCTCATCATTATTTTTTCTTCTGCACATCGGATTCTTTGGGTTGGGTAAACAAGAAGATGAATCCCGCTAAGGAGATACCTACTAAAAATGCGATTCCCAGCGGAGTTTTTTCAGTTGGAGTTTCTGTTGACGTCACACCTGATCATCTGCCTTTCCTTCGTTTTCGTCTTACATAGGTGTTGAAATCAGCATTCAATCGGTTTACTTCCTTTATTTCAGTCTTATCTCCCCCGAACAATGGCCCTCCTACGACAATGCTGAACCGTCCGGATGTAAAATAGGTACCTTGAACATTTAGTAAATCCAGAATCAAAAATATAGCAATTACAAAATCTATGATGGTTATCGTTATATTTTCCGATTTGGAGCCCGATTTGCTTACAATCCGAAATCCCCCGGTTATTGGTCCCCCTATGGATACAGAGAAAGCACCGTCTGTTTGTATAAACACTCCTGTAATCGAAACTTGTCCATTGAGCAGTAGTGTTGCGGTAAGTAAGTTAATATTTCTAAGTATAATATTCAATTTTTTCTTGTTGGTTCGTTTCAAAATAACATCACCGCAGTCATCTCCTCGACGGTGTGAAGGAGTCTTATTGGTATATCATATGTACGAGAGAAAGTGTCTGATCTAAACTATATCCTCTTCTGAGGCCCAAATTTATTCTTCATAAAGGTGAAAAATAATTATATGATTGAACTGAAAAACTTTACAGCTATTCTTACATGATGATGTAGCCCTATAAACAATTCTTTGACCACCGGGCATATGAGCAATTATTGAGATCCTCTAGATTCAATCCTTAATGCTCTATTTTTTTCATAAAAGAAATTTTTAGACTTCTGAATTTCCTCCAGTAAGATTTCTTGTGTGATAGGGGTCCCACTAACAAAACGCAAATTTCGTACGCTATGCAAATTTCGACACATCCAGGATTTCTTAATATGCATAGTGGAACTGGTCAACTAGCTGCAATTGAAATCGCAAAACGCGGTACACATCGGATATCCGAAAAGAGGAGCTGACGCGAGGCTGGCCCCTCAACTATACGGTCCATTAGCTTATTGAAAAAGTAATAGATCGCATTGACCCAGCTGCTACTTAGCTGCCTACCCCGTCAACCAACCTGATATAAATGTTTTGATGACTGACCAAAAGGAAAAGGGAATATCGTTCTACTTGAAGACGACAGTTTAAAGCGGATGCTGCAATGAATAATAATAACCTTCATGCCATAGCGATAGCAGCAAGAAGGTTATTATGCAATGAAACGTTACTCAATGGTATACCTAGTTATTGTTTTACGGTACGATACAAAATCACCGCTGCCTCAGCACGGCTCAACGTGCTAGTTGGTGCTAGTTTGTTGCTCTTGCCGCCTACTACCCCTGCTTTTACAAGGATCGCGACACTGTCCAGAGCATAGTCCGCCACATCTGACTTATCACGGTATGAGCCCAAGTCCCTTTCGCCACTGAATTCTTTTCCGGCCGCATGCAAGGCCCGCGTTGTCATCACCATCATATCCTGACGGGTTATCGGATCATCAGGACGGAAAGTCTGATCTGAAAAACCATTAATAATGCCAAGCTGCTGTGCAGTTTGAATACCCTGCGAATAAACTGACTCTTGTCTCACGTCAGCGAATGTTGCTGTCTGCTGACCGCTGCCAACCAACCCTAGTGTTCTGACGAGTAAAGCGGCAAACTCTGCTCTGGTCACGAAAACGTCCGGTGAAAAACTGTTTTTATCTGCAGCCAGCATGATGCCGTTTGCCGCCAAAGCATCCACCGCTTCTTTTGCCCATGCAGGCGGAGTGCTATAGTCAGCATGGGAATCACCACCTCCGCCATTTATGGCATTCTCTTCATTAATGGTCGACTTGCCCTTCAGAGTGAGAATGCCATATACTAAAGTGTCTTGATAGGCATTGCCCGTCGTGTCGTTCCACGTCGCAATGCTTTCGCGTGCGCCTGCCTTGCCATCATTGATCTGCACGTCGAATCCAAGTTTGGTATCAATATCAGGCGTTACGGCTGTGAGCGGAATCTTCATTTCCACGATATAATTAGTTCCTGATACCTTAGTTTGCGTTTCTACATTGGCTCCGATGGATTCCGGATTGAATGAGGTCTCATTATCGTAGTTTATGCGATACTGTCCATCATCCTCTTGATAGAACGTAGTCTTGCCGTTATTCTGATCCAGGAACACTTCGACCGAGTCATGCTCCCATACATTTTCACTGGTTTTATCCAACTCATTGTCGCTTACCTGCACAAGGACATAAAGATTGTTTTCATCCCATAGCGCTTTGGCTATGCCGCTTGCACCCTGCCATGCCATTTGGTACCGGTTGACCTGAATAGCCGGAACCTGATTCCATATCGCATCCATCTGTCCGTCGATGACCGGCGTACCGTATAGAGCCTGTGAATATTTAGCCCCTGTTGTATCTGGAACATGTTCTTCCATGAATGTAGCTGGATCTGCGACAGCATAGTAAGCCGGTTTGGCCTGCAAGTGCTTATCAAACAATAACGGGTTGCTCGCTGCACGCCAGCTTGTGCCGTCATCCATACCCCAGAAGGTAACACGAGAGATATTATCGCTGTACTGTCGGTACAGGTCCATCAACTGCGCATATAAGTAACCTTGCGAGTTGGCCTCCTTATCGGTCATGACATAGTTGCTGCCAGCCTGAATATCTAGTTCTGTAACACTAACCTCCACGCCGGTATTAATGAATCTTTCCAGGGAAAGCTGCACATTGGTTGGATTCGTATTCAGTCCATAATGCCCTTGCATGCCGATTCCGTCGATCAGCTTTTTGCCCGGATGGTCTGCAGCATAATTGTCGTTCAATTCCTGAACCATGCTGGCAATGGCCGTCGCCTTGTTCTGGTTGTCTTCATTATAGTCATTGTAATAAAGCTTCACGTCCCATTCCGGGTGCTCATCCAGCACTTCTCGCGCAGCTTGGAATGCCTCTTCTACGAAATCCGGCCCGATCGCGTTGTACCACATCGACTTGCGCAGTGCATTTTTCCAGTCAGTCGGGTTAGAGGGATTGTCACTCATTGCTTCATTCACAACGTCCCAGGAAATGACACGGTTTCCGAAATGCTCTACCACAGTGCGAATATGTATCCTCATATTTTCCAAAGCTTCTGCGCGGGACAATGGCAAGACCGCTCCGCTGCCGTCCTTGGTGCTGTTCATCCAAGCCGGTGATTGCTGATGCCACACCAGCACATGCCCATGCATACTCATGTCTTCCGCCAGCACTTTGTTCACCATGGCATCGGCAGCAGCGAACGTAAACTGACCTTTTACCTTCTGCAGCGCATCCGGCTTCATCGCATTGCCCGCAGTTGCAACATTATGGTGCATGCTCAGTAATTGCAGCCTGCTTCCTTCGAGATCTTCTGCAGAAGTGGCATTACCAATGAGGAAGTCATCCTCATATATATCTTTGATCGGCAAAAGATCGGTTTGCACTTCTGGCGCAACCGTTCCTGTACTCGCAATACGAATGTCGTCCACATAGAAAGAAGCGTTTTTGCTGCTTGGCGCCTCGACATAGATCGTCGAATATCCATCTCCCAAGCTGTTATAGCGATACGTACCCTCCAGTTTGATCCAGCCATCTCCAGCATTTGCGGATGTTGATGCCAACGCATTATAGCTTGCAGCACTGCCTTGACCAATCTGTGTGGACAATTGCAATGTAGTGCTCGCGGGCTCAATGAGCTTGACCCATGCGCTAATCTCGTATTCCTTGTCCGCCTCAACAAGCTGCTCCACCCGAAGGGTTGGTCCATGCCAGGAATCGCTTCGCCCTTCTATTTTCAGCGACTTACTACCACCATCGGTATGATTGGCTTCATTGGTAACCGTGAGAACCTCCGTGCCTGCTCTGCCTGTAAATCCACCAGTAAGGCCATCCTCAAAGCCTAGCTCAAGCTTTACCGCTTCTTCCGCCTGTATTGTGGATGTCATCCAAGCCGGTAGAATCATCGCCACCGCAAGCAGACTTGTCAAAAATGCTTTTACTCCTTTTCGACGCATACATTTGCACTCCTTTACGATTTTAATAAAACGTCTTTTGGCACACAGACCATGATGAGCGTCCGTATAAGCAGTTTTGTGTCTACCCCTATGTCTTCCATGAGGCGAACCGAATTAAGCAAAGATGTTCTGTTCTTTTAGATCAGGATGCACGGTCGGCACAGTCCGCTCGCTTGAGGTATAAAAAGGTTGTACACCACATTGAAGCGCTTACATAAAAGAGAATATAAAAGCATACCTTACCACTCTGGCCTTGGAAAACCGTCTCAGCGCCCCTGAGACAAACAACCATTCAAGGGCACATCAGAGGCTTTATAGACGAGACCGTCATCCAGGCAGTTCCTTCAACCTCGTTACTTCTCTGGATAGGGATCAATCATACGAATGGTGCCGTCTGAATTGTACGTCAGCTCGGCGAATTTTACGCAGCGTTTGTAGTCGATGCCTCCAGAAAGGGAACAATCATGATAAAACAGGTACCACTTTTCCCGAAATTGAACAATGGAATGATGCGTTGTCCAACCAATGACCGGTGGTAAAATTGTGCCCTGGAACGTGTAGGGTCCCACTGGGCTGTCGCTGGTAGCATACACCAGCTTGTGCGTCGTTCCCGTGGAATAAGATAGATAATATTTACCTTTATACTTGTGCATCCATGGCCCTTCGAAATATCTGCAATCTTCATTGCCTGCAGTCAGCGGATTTCCTTTCTGGTCCACGATGAGAATCTCCATCGCCTTAGAAGCCAATGAGAGCATATCCTCGCTCAGCTTCGCGATTCTAGGACCGAGCGCCGGCTCATCCGGAGCAGGGCCTTCTGCATGTTCCACATAACTACCTGTCTGCCACTTCTCTAATTGTCCACCCCACAGCCCGCCAAATAGCATGTAGGCCTGTTCATCCTCGTCAATGAAGACAGCAGGATCAATGCTGAAGCTTCCTTGAATGTACTGATCCTCCGGCTTGAACGGACCCGACGGGGAGGGAGATGTAGCCACGCCGATGCGGAAAATCCCTTCATTGTCCCTCGCAGGGAAAAATAGGTAATACATGCCATTTTTGAATGCGGCATCCGGCGCCCACATCTGACGCGACGCCCATGGCACATCCCTCACATGCAGTGCTTCCCCATGATCCGTCACGGTTGTATCCGGGTTAGCCATGGATAGAACGTGGTAATCCTCCATTTTGTACTGATCACCATTGTCATTCACTGGGCCGTCGTGATCCAGATCATGAGAAGGATAAATATAGATGCGATCCTCGAACACATGCGCTGATGGATCGGCAGTGAAAATATGAGTAACTAAAGGTTGATGCATGTTAGTTAATTTGGACATCCCAATGACTCCTTCCATAAGATATACAATCGAGCCCATCTCTACGATATGTTCAACAACGGATTCATGATGCTTCATCAGTTCATGCTTCACTTGGGCGTAACTAATTGAGCAACACGCTGATAGGCTTCCTTGGGGCGCTGCAACTCATCGAACAAGAATGGCCAGTTTTTCCGTCCTCGGACAGGGAAATCATCCAGCCAAGTATAATCATCAGCTGCTCCCCAGAATGTCACAGCGCTGATGTGTTCACGATAATTGAGAAGCAGACGGAAAATGGATTCGTATCTCTCGTCTTGCAATTCTAACATTTCCTTCGTGGGACGAACCAAATCCTTACGCCTGTCTTCAAAGCGGAATACCGACACATCCAGTTCGGTAAGTTGAATTTGCAGGCCCAGCTGCGCATACCGCTCAATCGCGGAACGCATTTCGTCCAGAGACGGATCGTACAAGTTCCAGTGCGCCTGCAAACCGACGCCATGAATCGGTATGCCTTGATCCAGCAGCGAACGAACGAGCCGATAGATACGCTCCCGCTTATGCGGATTGGACTCGTTGTAGTCATTATAGAACAAGAGCGCCTGCGGATCTGCTTCATGAGCGAATTCGAACGCTTTAGCAATAAAAGACTCTCCAGCGATATCCATCCATTTGGAAGGTCGCAGAAATGAGTTATCATCGTTCTCATCATCCGATATGACTTCATTAACGACATCCCAGCAATAGACGACGTCCTTATATCTGCCAACGACAGTCTGAATGTGCGAGCGAAGCCGTGCAAACAATACCTCCTTCTCCGCCAGACCGCCTTTTTCATTCTCGAAAAGCCAATCCGGTGTCTGGTTATGCCAGACTAGTGTATGGCCGCGCAGTGCCATGCCTTGCTCTCTGGCAAATGCAGCTATGACGTCTGCGTCCTCGAACGTGTACTGATCCTCCTGCGGATGCAAGCTGGAGAATTTCATTTCATTTTCTGCCGTTATGCTGTTGTAGTGATATGCAAGCAATGAACGCTGGCTTTCGATCGTTCTCGGATTCACTGCTGCTCCAATATGGAAAGCATCCTTATATAATGCCTTCAATGGGGCCTCTGCTCGCAAAAGGTCCATGATTTCCCTCCTCTATATTGCTGAACACCGTCAAACTTGTAGCTTCTGCCGCTAGTGCCGGCAATCTAAATCCCATACTCGGACCAGCAGAAGCTTGCAGGCGCGCGGCTTGTCCGTTGCCGGTGGCATAATATAGCCCGACTACCGCTCCGGTGAAGCACATTTTATGCACAAAATCCTCCGGAGATATTGCACCCGCCGAGCCTGAACCCAAGCTTAACCAGTTCTGTCCATCCTAAGAACAAGCCAATTTGTATTCCTTCTCTGTCGCTTCAATCTGGAGCAATAGCTTCTATTCCTTCACACTCCCTACATTAAGTCCAACGACAAAGTATTTTTGCATGAACGGGTAAACTAGCAGAATCGGTACCGAGGCGACGATCGTAATCGCTGCCCGTATAGAAATCGGCGTCACCTGTGTAGCATGCTCCATCCCCACACCGTTAGCAACCGAAGGATTACTGTTAGCATTCATGCTGGAGGACAATAGTTTCATCAATTCATACTGCAGTGTGCTCAGTTCTTGACGAGAAGACGTGTACAGAAAAGCATCAAACCAAGTGTTCCACGCACCTACTGCAACGAATAGCGCAATGGTCGCAAGAACGGGTGTGCACAGCGGAAAAATGACTTTCCAGAAAATTTTGAAATCTCCCGCACCATCGATTTTCGCTGATTCGATCAAGGCCTCAGGAATGGTATAAATATAGGTACGAATAACGATGAGGTTAAATGCACTGATAAGTGATGGTAGGATATATACCCAGAACGAATTTATTAAATGGAGTTCCTTCATCAGGAAATATCCTGGAATAAGCCCTGCGTTGAAATACATCGTGAGCACAAAAATAGTGGTAATCAGCTTGCGGAAAACATATTCTCGCCGGCTCAGCGTATAGGCCAGCATGGTAGTCAAGAAAATATTCAGCACGGTAGAAAGAACAGTACGTGCAACGGAAATCAAAAACGCGTTATAAATCGTGCCTGAAGCAAATACGGCTTTGTAATTCTGCATAGTGAACTCGCGAGGCCACAAATATAATCCCCCACGGATGGTGTCATTCCCTGCATTAAACGAAACCACAATGGTATTGAGAAAAGGGTACAACGTCACAGTGACCAGGAAAATCATAAATATCGTATTGAAGGTATTAAACAGGATTGGTTCGATGTTTCCGATTCCCGAACGGCGTACAGAAACTCCCGCTGTTTTTCCTGAACCAGACAATGGTGTTTTTTTCATCATTATAACAGCCTCTCTTCCCCAAGCCGCTTAGCGGTCCAATTCGCAATGAGCAACATGGTAATGCTGACTACGGTCTTGAATATCCCACCTGCAGTAGCGAGCGAATAGTTGCCCTGTGCAATCCCATATTTGAGCACGAAGATATCAATCGTTTCCGACCAATCAACAACCAAGCCGTTGCCAAGCAAATACTGAACCTCGAAACCCGCATCCAGAATATGTCCGATCGACATAATCAGCAGGATGACAATGGTAGGCTTGATTCCCGGCAAAGTGATATTCCACATTTTTTGGTAGCGATTAGCTCCATCAATATCGGATGCCTCATACAACGCCGGATCAATAGAGGACATGGCTGCCAAATAAATTATTGTGTTCCACCCCACTTCCTTCCATATATGGGAGCTTGCTACTATCCCCCAAAAATACTTGCCTTCAGTCAGCCACAGAATAGGCTGATCTATAAAATTCAGTGTCATCAAAATTTCGTTGACAATGCCATCGGAAGCAAGCGATGTGGCCACGATGCCGGTAACGATAATCCATGATAAAAAGTGGGGCAGATAGGAAATCGTCTGCACCGTTCGCTTCCACACCACCTTCTTGATTTCATTAAGAAGAAGAGCCAAAATAATAGCGGTTACAAAGCCTAATATTAGGTTGATGATACTCATGGCGAGCGTATTGCGAAGCACACGCATAAAGTTGTCATCAGTGAACAAAAATTGAAAATGTTTGAATCCGACCCAAGTTTGATCCGAGAAGCTTCTTGCAGGCTTATAATCCTGAAAAGCCATCGTCCAACCCCAGACAGGCACATAAGCAAAAGTGATAATATACACAAGCAGAGGAACAGACATCCATATGAGCTGTCTCTGTTCTTTAATGATCTCCCAGGATATCCGCTTGTTTTTCCGTTTTTTCTTTGGGCTGAGCGGCTTGGTGCCCACTACAATTTCCTCCATAATATCAAGCTCCCTATCCATCTTTATTATGAAAAGAAAAACGTCAGTCGACGTATTTTCTAAGATGACAGACCGACGTCCAGTAATATATTTCAGAAAAACAGGAAGGATAGTTTCCTTCCTGTTGGCAATTGTTCTATTTCACAGACCAGTTATCAATTCTCCACTGCAATACTTCATTGATGCGATCTTCATAAGCCTTAACGTCCAGTTTTTGAATCTCAGAAACATATTCGTTCCAAACTCCATCAAATCCAGATGTATTAGCCAGGATAGCTTTAGGTAAATATTTAGTAGACAGTTCATTCATCTTTGTACTTGCTATCTTGGCTGGGGATCCTTCTACCAGATCGACAGACCATGCAGGGTAATAAACCGGATTTTCTGGTGGATCACTGAAGAAATCCACATAGCTGTTGAATCCATAAGCATCCAGAATTTCCTTGTCAAACGGCTTCAAACTGGCTTGATATTCCTCCGGCTGGTTGCTTGCCGAAGTTGCATTCCCATCACTGAAGTATCCTTCCATCTTCGGTGCAGTTGCATAGAAAGCATCTGCTTTATTAGTAAGCTTCCAGGCTGCATCCGATGCATTGTCACGCTGTTCTTGCGTTTTCATGAAACGTCCTTCGTCATTGACGTAATAGTCCTCATCCTCAATACCCCAAGTAAGTGTTTTTTGCCAATCTTCTTCAATTAGCTTGTCAAGCACTTTGATAATCTTTACAGGATCTTTGGCACTTACGGTAATGCCAAAACCATTGTTCAGATTCAGCGCTGCGCGGTCACGATAGTAGTCTTTCGTGTTGGTGTCATATACAAGCGGAAATCCTACATAAGTTCGTTCGATTTTATCTTGCGTTCTCAAGGAATCCTCCGCGCTGCCGAAGTTCCAGTGCTGATCGAACATACCGAGTACTGCGCCACTGGACAATTTAGCCATGTACTGATCATAGTTTTGTGCAAATGCTTCCTTGTCAAGCAAACCTTGGGCATTGATTTCATTGAGCTTCTGATAATACGTTTTGGCATAATCCTTGTCCGCAAAAATTTCCGCCTTGCCATCATTTACAACCACACCACCATCATTCGGATGACCGATCAAATGTTGCGGTGCGTTCAGCAAACCCCAGTTTTTCCAGTCATAGTTCAGCACCTCAAAACCGATGGTTGGCTTCCCGTCAATGGTTGGATACTTTTCCTTGTATTTCGCGATCAAGTCAAAATATTCGTCCAGCGTTTTTAGTTTCGGATAACCAAATTCTTTCAATACGGCTTTTTGAATCCAGAAAGCGGGGCCGCTGTAATAGGTGTCGGACACTTCACCGTTGTATGCACCGTAGTTGGGTAGATAGTAGATATGTCCATCATTAGGATCTTTCATCTGATTCCAGTACTTCTCATAATGCTTCTTCAGATTAGGTGCGTGTTCCTCAATCAGGTCTTCCAGCGGAATCACCGAACCGGCTGCCGTCAGCTTGGTATCCGCAGAGATCAGGTCAGGATAATCTCCACCGGCAATCATGACGCCGAGCTTCTGGTTTTTGTCACCGGCCAGAAATTCGAATTTGAAAGTAACACCAAGTTCATCTTTGATTTTTTTGTAGATTTTGTTGTCTGCAGTTGGTTGCTGTCCGGCTTCATTCAGGAATACTGAGATTTCTATCGGACTGTCAGACCCAACCTCGCCGCCCTTACTGTTTGCATCGCCGCTGTCTGGATCACTTGCACTGCCGCCTGAGCAGCCTGCTAACGCAACGCTCAGCGATAACAACAGTGTTGCTCCCATACGGAAAAACGGTTTTTTTCTATCCCCCATAAAGCACCTCCGAATTATTATCTCGCAATGTTGAAAGCCTTTACATTTTGTAATTTCATTATAAATTTAACTCCCATTGCAAACTATATTCGAATTATAGGTCTTTCCGAGAAAAGCTCAGGTTTTCTTTTAATAACCTATACGCAGTGCTTTCTTCTTTGAGGGTACTTGATTAGACGTTTTTCTTATATTCATTAGGAGACATGTCCATACGTTTCTCAAACTGCTTTAAAAAATGATGGTAACTGGAGTATCCAACCTTTTCCGAGACATCGCTATTTTTATACTGATTCATTTGAAGTAGCCGACAAGCCTCCTCAATCCGCAAATTATGAAGCAGTTCATTGAAGCCGATTCGATTTTTTCGTATCAGCAGTTGTCCCAAGTAGGCTGGATGCAGAAAGAACCGTTCCGCCAGCATCTTAATGGTCAATCCCTCCCGGAAATGCACATGAATATAATCGTTGATATCCTGTACGATACCGTGCGCTTCGTAGGTGTTATCCTTGAGCAAAAGTTCGAAGCAGACTCGGCCGCACGCTTGCAGCATATCGATCAAATCATCAAAGGTCAGAAGGGCTTCATCCAGATTCGGGATTTCGAACAGACGGTTTGAATCTCCTGAATTCTCCGTCAATTGAGCCCCCATATACGCCCGAATTTCATGAAGAAGATAAATTACGAATTTCCGAGCTTCATCCGGGTGAACCCGGGTCTGCCGAAAGGATTGCTCAATAAACTCAACAACGGACCGATAGATGGCGTGATCAATGAGCTGGAATGCCCCCAGTATGCGCTCCGACAGCTCTATCTGGTTGTAAAGCCTTTGAAAAGCGTGGTCCTTGAGCGCGTCATAGTCCATAATGCCGTTCCTTTCCGCATCATAAAAGGCATGCAGTAGCGCTTTCTCTGCTGTTATTCGGGAATTGCTAATGCGAGTAAGGGAGGATTCGGCTGAGCCAATCGCCATAAATGCATGAAAGCCCGCCAGATGGCGAGCCAGTGCCTCCAATCGCTTTCTTACAGTTTCTCTCGTTTCCTGACGGGCAGAGGCAACATCGCCAAATACGATGGATACAAGATCATTTCGTAACCGAATCATATAAATGGCATTCCATCCGTACAGTAACTCAGCAGCAAGGCTGCTCCATCGGCCGTACTCATCCCTAGACACCTGAACCAGGCATACATTCCAGTCATCAGCTGACCGGGAAAGGGATTCCAATAAATGAGCAGCTTCTACGGATAGCACTTTACCCATCAGCGCCTCTTTCATCGTTAAAATTTCTTGCTCTCTCTGTGCAATCTGCCCAATATAATGCTGTTCTTGCTCCTTGATCAGTTCCTGAGCCATCCTGCTAATCTCGGACACCGCCTGTTCCTCATCTAGTGGTTTGAGCAGATAACGGGAAACTCTGAATTTAAGTGCCTTTCGCGCATATTTGAAATCGCTGTACCCAGTGAGAATAATAAATTTGGTTGACCAGTTGCCCCTACGACGACATTCCTCAATCATCTCCAGTCCATCCATAACCGGCATATGTATATCGACCATGACAAGATCCGGATCCAGCTCATCTATTCGTTTCAACCCTTCCGCACCGTTTCTGCAGGCCCCACACACTTCGAAACCAAGACTTTCCCATGGTATCCATAACTGCAAGCCTTCGAGCGCCAAGGGTTCATCATCAATCAACAGCACTTTAAACGCCATTGTCCCTACCTCCTTTTTCAGCCTGGCGTTCCAGCAGATGCAATGGAATTTCGAAGGACACCTCAGTCCCTTCTCCCATTCTACTCACCAGGCTAAAATTCACTTTATCGTCATAATATAATTCGAGACGTCGATATACGTTGCGCAGGCCAATATTGCTTCCTCCGCTCTCCTCCTTGCTTCGCATATGGTACAGAACCTCTTGAAGCCGCTCCTTTTCCATGCCCTTACCATTATCGGATACAACTACGCGAAGGTGATCGCTCGTGACTTCAGCTCGAATATTCACAATGCCACGCCCCTCAATAGCCTGTATGCCATGTTTGCAGGCGTTCTCTGCCAATTGCTGGATACTCATTTTTGGTATTTTATATTGCCCCGCCTCATCTTTGATGTCAATGTAATATTCAAACTTGTCCCGAAAACGGAATTTCTCTATCCCCAAGTACATTACTGTAAAACTCATTTCCTCTTCCAAGGTGACTAAATCTTCCTTCCAATTCAATAGTCGGCGAAGGAGCTTGGACAGGTCCTTAATGATATCCTTGACATCTACATAATTGTTCTTAGTGCTGACCACAAGCAGAGCATTCAGGGTATTAAATAAAAAATGGGGATTCATTTGGCTTTGCAATAAATTAAGCTCGGCGCGAATCCGTTCGGCTTCCTGACTCCGCTGCTGAATTTCCAGCTTGTACACATTGTTGATCAATGAGTGGATCTGAGCGGTCATCATATTGAAATTGCGGATCAAATGACCAATCTCATCTTGCCCACCGTCAATGTTGATCAGATGGAATTTCTCGTTCCCCACCTTCTGCATGTGTCTGGACAAGCGCTTCACCCGATAATTGTAGGATCGCAGCATGACATAGATGAAAATCGATGTGATCAGAGTAATGATCCCGGCTAACATACCGAAATAAAGCTGCATGGATAGCATTGCTTGTTTGACACGCGTTTCCTGGGGGACGCCGATCAGCTTCCAGCCTTTCACATAACTTGCATTGCCAATCGGGACGATATGTAGGTCTTTGTCTGCCGCCTTGCTCATATCGAACAACGCATAATTGCTGCTCACCTCGCCTTGATACTTGTCATCCGCTGACACGATGATTTGATCTTGGGAATTAACCAGATACAGATCCAATGAACTCTTTTCTCTGGCGATCACGTCATAAAATCGATTGAGGTAAAAATCAATACGCACCAGCTTCTGGTAAGAGCTGTCCGCATTGTAATAGTCCATTTTTTCAATCACGCTAAAATACGAAGAGGTCGCAGCCTGATCATTGGCTGCCTGATCACGATATGCAAGTACACTCAGAGATTTCCCCGCCGCTTGCCACTGCTTGAACCAGGTGCTGGAGCGCATCAAACTGTCCAGATAATAATAATCCCCTCCAGACACAATGGTTGGATTGTCGGTGTAGATGCCGATTCGCTGAATCTGGTTGTTCACAGGAATATAAGAGGTCACACGATGGCGAAGCTGTTCATCAAAGGTGCTGTAGAAATCCAATTGGCCGTCGTACACCCGATCCATGGATTCGGACAATAGCTTGTCTGTGATCAAGGCATGACTGACAGCAATGCCGCCGTCAATCATGGTATGGATGTCCTTTCTCGCCCGCTCCAGCGATATTTGCAAATTTTGCTCCTCCCGTTCCTTGATTAGCACGGACATACGATCCATGAACAAATAATTGCTCGCTATTATGGGAAGCAAAATCCCTATAACATATATCAGCATAAACTTGTAGTTCAAAGGAATATCGTTCACGATGCTACGAAATCGGAATTTTCTAAACATTTTTGCTATCTCCATCCTTCATTCGTTACTTTTTAAGTCGGATTCATTGTTGTTTTCTGTATGCAGAAGGAGCCATGCCTGTCATTCGCTTGAACTGACTTACAAAATAGTCGGCATTGTGATACCCTGAATTCACTGCTACATCTGCAATGCTGAAACGGCTTTGGCGCAATAGCCGCTTCGCCTCTTCAATCCGTTTATCATTCAAATACTCCCGAAATGCCTTGCCGGTCTGCTGCTTGAATGCTTGCCCCAAATAATTGGCATTCATATGAAATTTCTGTGCAAGCTCCTGAAGCTGCAACTTCCCCCGGAACTCCTGATTGACATACTGCACTACTCGAAAAATCGTGTTGCATTCCTTTTCTTTTCGCTGTTCCTGCAACGACTTCAAAGCTTGGAGGCTTAAATTGAGTGCATATTCCCGAAACGCAGGATATGAGTCAATTCTGGTAATGCCGCCTGACATATTTTGAACATGAAGCATAAAGCTGTTCACATCCCCATCCAACTCCCTCAGTTGCTTAAGAACACCCATCTCAAGGGCAAGCAATTGAACCCTGACGTATTCAATATTCGACACAGGCAGTCCTGAGTCTGGTTTAGTAAGCAGCGCTTGCACCTTTATTTCCAACCCGTCCTGTTCGCCGAACAGAATTGTTTTCATCAGGTTCGTCAAAGCTTTTTGATTCACACCCGACAGGCCATCATTCTGTGGCAAATCCTGATGATGGACGATACCTCCCTCTTTATGATAACGCTTCCATTTTAGCGCGGATAACGCTTTTTCATACGCTGACCTCATAGCTCCTACTCCGCCTGAATGATGTCCGAATGCTACAATAATTGACGTATGAGCAAAGTACATCTCAAACAGACTTCTCCCCAATGTTTCAAGCAGTTTAAGAGAATCCTCTATTTCAGCGGCGAATACGCCAATCCTTCCTTCGGCATCCGTAAAGGGTTCGGACCAATGGGCCCCAGCAAGACCGTGCATCCGAGCTTGCAGATCCTCTTTGCCGGTATCTGTTTCAATCAGAAGGCAGGCTATGTTCTCGTGACCTTCCATTTGCAGCATTCCTTCCACTTCCGCTTCCATTTCACTGCTGTCTTCGCCCTGAAGCAATCGGTTGAACAAACAATTTACATATAAGGCACGCTTTCGTTGACGCAATTCTTCTGAAGCAAGCTCTTCCTGAATTTCACGGCCCATTTGTTCCAATACGGTTTCAATCTCAATTTCATCTATTGGTTTGAGCAAATAATCATCGACACGCTGTTCCAACGCTGTTTTCGCATATTCGAAGCTATCGTATCCACTTAATATGACGAATCGCGGTGGTTTAGCGAGCACTTGCATCGAACGGTCAATCAGTTCAAGGCCACTCAAGGAAGGCATCTGAATATCTGTAAACACCAGAACCGGTTGAAGGCTCTCAATCATGGACCACGCGGCATTGCCGTTCTCAGCCTCTCCGCAGATTCGAAAACCGTATTTTCCCCAGTTGACCATGGTTCGCAAGCCCTCTAGTACCCACGGCTCATCATCTACCAATAAAACATCCATCATTCATGTTTTCCCCTTCCCATTGAATTTTCTCTTAGAATAGATACTTATTGAAGATAACTGCCCTGTTAACTTAAAGAAAAAACAGCCGGTCGTTTGAGTGGCTGTTTGCTTGTTCTTATGTAATATCGTTTCTCGTTAGTTGAATAAACGTTTTTGCCTCGCTACTTAATTATCTTACCATCCTTATCATAATATTTATATTTAAATGCATAGGTTTCATCCTTTGATTTAGGTAAGGCGACCCAAGTAACAGACTTCTGGTTAACGTTAAACTCCTGTTGTACCACTACTTGTTCGTTTACACGTAACTGCATTTTAGCAATATTATTAGCTTCATTTGTTACAATCATAAAGTACAAAGATTCAGCTTCATTATTCGACTCTTGAATTAGGTAAGAAGCAAATGGTTGATTTGGACTTTTTTCTATATGTCTCCATTCATAATTCCCCTTATGATTTTTAATAAATTGAATATACGCAGGATTATTATTAGATAAAAAGCCAACCATCCTTACATCATAAAAATCTTGTATCTTTAATATCTCGATCGATTCATTTTCGTAACCCTTAATAGAAGTTATAACTTTTTTTATGGATTCTTCATCATTTCCATACAGTTTTTTTGACCTGTCTATAGAAAAAATGCTAACAATGCAATCAAGATTACGATAATTGAAATATAACAATGCTGTTTTTCTTTAGCAACATAAACCTCTCCTCTTCTGGAACAGATCTATATTAATTTAATTTTATCAGAAATAGCTAAACTATTCTGCCCGTTGGCTTAATACAGAATTAGAGATATTCAGATCAATAGGACATACATGTACACGTATAAAAATCTTACTCCAAATGGTGCTAATTTTAGGGCTATTCAACTGTACACTATCGACAACCATTATTCCAGCGTAACATCAATGAGGCAGAATAGAGCTATAGAACTCTATTCTGCCTCATTGATTCAATCTGCTTAGTTTTCAACCTCGATTGGATATAAATCATTTAAGCTATCCATATCTTTGCTTCCAAGTATTGTCTCTTTTCCATTAGTAGAGATGTAGCCATACTGGGACTGCCCTGAATGTGCTGAGATGTTATAGAAAAATAACCGGTCATTGGTTTTAGGGCGTTGTCCTACTTCACTGGATATGCCAGTGTTGGGTAGAAACGAAATTATATTTTTACTTCCGCCCATTTTTCCACTCCATGTAAGCCAAGTTGCATTTGATTTAACCTCGTAATAATTGATAATTCCGTTTTCTATCGTAAAAAATGAGTCTGATTGTCCTTCAGGGAAAAGTAACTGAAAGGATCCGGCACTGCTTCCTCCTGGAGTAAGTTCTTTTAGAGTAGAAATTTTCGGAATATTAATCGAAGCAACGCGGGCTGTTGTTAAGTCCGTTGAACCCAAATCTGCTTTTGTCTTGTCATTTATCTTTGCTATATGAACAGTTTTTGTAGTGGAATTCCAAGCTACATCACTATTGAAATTTTCAGCGATAAAACGAATAGGAACCATTACTCGATTATTTTTAATTAGTGGTGATCCTGGTTCATTTTGATTACTTACACGAAACGTCATTTGCTGAGTAGGGTCAGCAACTACAAGTGTTTTAGTTTTGTTGTTCCAACTTTTTATGATAATTCCTTCGATCTGTTCAATACTTCTCAACGGAACATAAGTCGTGCCTTTCTGAATAAAAGGAGCACTGTCTGTTTTAGCTGTATTGCCATTAATAACTAGTGATATAGGTGTGGCTGCTTGTACCGTTGACGCTACAAAAAATAAAGCAATGAAAGAAAGAAGAAATGATTTCCATTTCAAATGGATTAACCTCCTTGGTAATTGTATTATTCACTGCATTTAGTATAGAGACGCAAGATTAATGTACAAAGTTTCTTCATTTATAGTAAATTTGGTTTGAATCGCGGTATTAAATTCACCTAGTTCGTAACAGGACTTCTCCGAATCTAATGAAATAATAAGGCGAGACTATTCATTTTTCGTAAATTGATGAGAGAACCGGACCCAGTTGTTGCCGGCGCGTTTCTGTATTATTCAACTATCCTGCCCGTTAGCTTAATGAATAATGGTCGGAAATGATTAGATACTTTTCTAATCGGTAAACGGAACATGTTCTTGCCCCTCGACAAAAATGTAAAAAAAGCCCGATTCATTATCAGGGCTAAATACACTCTCGTATCGGTTACTTTTTTATATATTCAACCATTTTCTTATGCAACTCCACCTCAGAACATTGAACGATCCCATTAAAATCCTGAGGGTCACGGATCAATTTGTTTAAAGCATCTATTCCATATTGCTGAACAACAAATTCCACGAACATATACGAGAACTGAAAACCCTTCATCGTCTCGAAATCCCAGGTATCATTATCTAATTGTTCAAAAGATGGGATCGCCAAATTGTGAATAGCCTCATATATTTCTCTTTGCCTGAAGTTTTGCTCCAGTACATGATTGTAGGACTAGGTGGCTATTGGATTTATCATGCGATAAAAAAGCAGCCTAGCGCTTGCCAGCTGCTCTCCTGAGTTAGATAGAACTAACGTTTCCCGTTCGAGCAAATGTTTGACCATGAAAAAGAAAAAAACGCCCATACCGTTGTGGACGCTCTCCTATGATTCCGGCGTTCTGGCAAAGTATCTTCACCATAAACACCTCGTTTGGACCTCAAATTGCTATAGTAGTTCAGCCATGTAATCGCTCTTGTCCAATTCGAATTTTAGATACAACGGGTGCCGATGAGAAACTCAGGTATGTTGCATGGAGTTGTGCCTAATCAGGGCTAAAAACTACTTCTTTGTTCAGAATCATATTTGTTTAGTCAAGAACTATTTTTACTGTACCTATCTGATAAGGCTGGATGACCATCTTTAATATTGTATGTTCAACTCTTAGCTCTTCTTCACGTGCTACCTTTTGTTCATTGCTATCTGTCCAATAGGCATGCTTGATTTGTCCTGGGCAGACCAAAGTGATTGTGTCTATTTCCCCTTCCATCTCGTAGAATCGCACGATGAAAGTTCGGTCTCCTTCTTCTGCTCCTTTTATACAAGAAACCACAGATGACTGAGACTCAAATGTTACAAAGGTATGTCTTGGATTCAGTTTTCCTTGTTGTCTTAACCCTGTAACTACTGTCATAGAGTGGTTATATTTTTGGACATAGTCATGTAGCTCTTTAGAATTGCTGGATTGCATCACCCCTAATCCAAATTCGAGATGATTGATTCCATACTCTGGACATGGATCCGGATCATACGAGCCTCTCAGTAAGGTAAGAGTAAGACTGTTGTCTACGCCTCTAAATCCATAACCTACTTTGGACATGAGCATCACACCTGCTGATCCTTCCTTACCTTCTCCATAGATATAGTTATTCCCTGGAAGATCAATGTCCAGTGGTTGACGCATAACTTTGCCAAAAGGAACATCATAATGATACGTATCACATGAATTACGAAGCGGCATATAGAATTGCAGCTGAGGTACGCCTCTTCCAACACGTCCCACCTCTTGCCAATCACATTCCACCTTAAACTCCAGATGACTACTACCTCTATCTAATGAAACTCTAACTTTAAGCTTTGAATTTCTAAAACTTAACTCATAAGCAATATGGCTTCTTAATGTACCTGTTTCACTTGTGATTTCGAGATTTTGATGAATCCATTGGATGTTTTTATAGCGTCCAACAAACCAGGAAGACATACCCGTCCCCTCATCTGTAATCTCTTTATGGTCTGCCTCATCAACTAATCTAAATACCCCTGATTTTCTCGTAGTATCTATCATTTCTTTCCCTGTGACTTTATCAATCATGGAGTCAATCGATCCGTCTAAGCTATTAAATACAACTTTAATCTTCTCATTTTCAAGCGTGTAGCATGGTTCATTTTGGATACGTTTTTCATGCCAATAACTTACTTTAACGTGATCAAGAGCTTGTTCCGTTAATATGTATGTTGCATAGCCACATGCGGGAACATCCACTTCTAATGCCACTTTTAAATAATTGTGTCCCCAATAGTGATTAAAATCTTTTTCTAAAACCTGGTATGTTATGACTTCGCCTTTTTCATTGGTAAACAGCATACGCTCGTGGTCATAGGGCCATTCCCAAATCATCAATTCAATGACTTCTTGGCGGGCCTGCATCGTTGGATTAAACACATGATAAACTCGGTTCTTGCCTGTGCCGTTTTCATACTGTGCAGATCCTGCACCTGCACCGTAAGCCAAGCCAAGCTCATCCTCCTCCTCACTTACGACAAGGTCCGCCGTATGGATCTGCTGAGCTATCTTTTGAAGGGCAATTTTTTGGCTAGTGTTTGCTGTCGCTGCAACCTCTTGATAAAGGCCTAAAGCATAATCTCTTGTGGCATCTACCCCTGAACCTGTTAAGATATCATGGAATTGATTAAATAAAACGTCTCTCCAAGCATTTTCAAAACTTTGCTTTGGATAACGCGCCCCTTGGGTTAAAGCTGCCCATGTACTAAAGAGCTCTGCTTCGTACAAACTATTTTCAGAAGCTTTATTTCCTTTTTTAATACGGCTTTGAGAACTATAGCAACCATCACAGATGAAATTCTGTTCTTGATATTCAATAGGCAGTTGATCTTTATAATTTTCAACGATTGCAAAGTATTCTCTATAGGTTGAAAATCTCACTTTAGGATAGATTGGCCACTTGGATACATCTTTAATTCTTTCGATATCCCTTCTTGTTGGTCCGCCCCCATGGTCTCCAACCCCATAGACTTTTAATACATAAGGAATATGAGTTTGATCCGCTAATTCTGGTACACAAAGACACATGTCGGATTGAATCGATGCATTATAAAATTGTGGTTCCCAGTTGACGATGATTTCAGCTCCTGAAGGACTTCTCCATCTATACAGTGTGGGACCTTCTTTGCGCCCTCTACAATGGTAGTAATACTTCACGCCGGCTCTTGTAAGAATCTCCGGGGTATTGATGCTATGTCCAAATGTATCTGGCTCGAAATCAATATTGTATGAATCTAAAGGCTGATTAAACAGTTGAGATAAGTATTTTTTCGTATATAACAATTGTCTCGTTTGACTCTCTCCACTTGGCATATTTTTATCTGCCTCAACCCAAGTAGATGCTGTAACCTCCCACCTGCCTTCTGTCACTCTCTGTTTAATCTCTTCTAACATTTCCGTATCATAGGTTTCTACAATTTCATAGAGCGAACCTTGATCTTGTGAAAACGTAAAGTCTTCATACTCTCTCATGATTTGTAACATCGTTCTAAATGTATCCAAAGTAACACCAACGGTTTCATCCCAGCCCCACTGCCAATTCATATCAATATGTGCATGAGACACACATAGCATTTCAAACTGCTTGGCTTCTTTTTGAAGCGGCATGAGCTTTTGCTCCATCTCTCGGACTAAATCATTGGTGATCGCCCCGTGTACGTCAAACCCCTCTACCAAATCCTTCTCTACTGATTCAATAAGATCATCAAATGCACCCTCTCTTCTTGCCGACAAAAGGGTGGCATACTTCATTTGTGTCATAACACGGTCTTCTTGATACGTCAGCTTTTTATTTTTTAATCGATAGGTTAATTTCTCTAGCATAGCTTGTTCCTCCTATGATGTTATTCTAAATTTCGAATGGGCTGTCTTGATTTTATGAGCAGTTACACTTTGGGGGTTTCGTAGAATATAGTGTACAATAGCTTGATTGAAGAGTCTTTAAGCCTACTGGACATTCGATTGAGAAATAACGACATAGAGAGGGACACTGATGGAGAAAATCATAAGTTATCTGACTGCTAAAAATTTCACCATTAGCCTTAGTGGACTTCAGATCAAAGTGCTGGATGCCGCCGTTTTGGATGCTGGACCGCATTGGGAAAAAGAAGCTCACTTTCATACATACTTTGAATTTCATATGATTAAATCGGGGAAAGGCACAGTTTCGATCGAAGGGTCAACCCTTCCTTTTCAAGAAGGAGATTTTTATATCACGGGACCTTATGTAACACATCAGCAGGTATCTGATCCTGAAGATCCATTGGTGGAGTACTGTTTGCAATGTAAAATTCGTTTATCGGATACACCGGATTCCACTTACTTTCTTTCATCCGAAGATACAGAATTTTTCATCAATGTTCTCTCCGCTACCTACCCTCGCACTTTCCAAGATAACTATGGAGCTATGGGGTTATTTGATTCTATAATTAAAGAAACGTCGCTTAAGCTTCCGGGGTTTTCCTTGCAAATTCAACCACTATTATTCCTGTTAGTGATAAGTTTGTTTCGTTCAGTAATCACCACACTCGATCAGTCTCATGTATCAAATCCGCAAAGTGATGTGCGTGTGTCCCGTATTATTAATTTTATAGAAAACAACTATCACCTTTCTCCTACGATAGATGATTTGTCTAAGCTGATCTTCCTTAGCCCTAAACAGATTAATCGGATTATGAAAAAACATTTTGACTGCACCTTTCATGAAAAACTATTACTTTACAAGGTCTTGCAAGCTAAACACTTGCTGAGTCATTCTACTCTGAGCATTGAAGCTATTGCCGCTGCTTGCGGTTTTTCTAGCCACTACTATATGTATCAAGTCTTTAAACGCTTTGATCTCCCTCCTCCAGCTCGTTTTAGAATAACTCCAAGTAATTAGAACAGAACAGCCCAAAAAGACCACAATGTATGTGGTCTTTAAGTGTTTATACTTTCTGAATTAATATTAGCTTCTATCATTTCCAGAGTCATTATTTGAGGAAGAGTCATCATAAGGGTCGTGATCATGGTAATGATGGTCATGATCATGATGTTCGTGATAATGTACCGGAGTAGGTGGCGGTGTTTGCTTCTTGGCTCGCTTCCGCTCCCTACGCTCCCATTCCCTCCTATCATTCTTAATCCGAATTCTTTCAAACTGTTGAAAACGTCGAATTTCTGCTCTCTGCTTTTCGAATGCTTGCATACGTGGCGAATTCATAGACTTTTTATGCCATTTAACAAGATAAGAAACAATAAAGTAAACTGGTAACAAAAATACAATAAACATTATTATACCTATACTCAAAGCCATAACTATCTCCAATGTAGATGTTGAGGTACCCTCTGTCTGACTGCTCTCTGCTGGTAATGAGGACACCCCGATTAAAAGTAAGACAAAACTTGCAATCAAAACAATAAAACTATTTCTTCTTCCTTTTACACGCAGGAACTTTATACTTCCCTTGATCATCCCAGTAAGAGCTAAAGACATTCCTAGTAAAGATAGAAAAATCAAAATTACTGCAAAGTTCTCCATGAAAATCCTCCACACTTGAAGTGATATATTATTTATAAATTACTACTTTGTGGTACAGAGAAAATATCGGCATATTTTAGTTTAAAGTGAAGATACGTAGAACTAATAGCAGCAGCTATGTGAATGTGATTCGACTTGCGCTATTCTTGAAATTATTTATGTATTCTCTCGGAACCATTATTAATAGAGCATTCCACAATTCTTCACCAGCTTCTTCATATTTATCGTAATCTAAGGGCATCAAGGAATTATAGCTAGTTTGAAGCTAGTGTTCGTAGAGCTTAGTTGAAAAGGATTAGCTCAAAATATACAAAACAACCCTATCCTAACTATGGCTAGGGTTGTTTTTATTTTAATGCCTCACTCTAAAGTCAGTTCCTCTTTTTTATTGTTCCATTCAATTGTTAGAAGTATAGGCCCATTACTAATAACATTATCTGTAACTACTTGGGCTTTAATTAAATTTCTTGATCCCAAATCTTCAAAATTACCATCTGCTTTTAGACCCGTATCAGTATTGAATAGAAATGAAATATTCTCGACGCTCACTTCATCACCTATATATCTTATTGTAAATACTCCATCACCTTGAAAAGTAGCATTCCAATTTTCACTTTGACCATTCCAGATTTTGGTATCTTCGCTACATCCAATAATAGAGAATACACTTAATAGAACAATCAGTAAAGGTTTTATCATATTATTCATAATTCACCTCCGAATCACCAAATCAAGAGTGAATTAACTTCTTTAGTTATAAAGTATAACAAGTGTAGATTGAAATCACAGAAAAAGGTAATTTGGTTCAGGGAATTTTTTAGATTCATTTTCAGCCAAATTTGATTTTGTTCAACTTAGAATAACGCTTTTTAACACTATTAATACCTCTTCCAATTTTCAAAGTCATATATCAGCACCTTTCCGTCAGTAGATACGGCTACTCTACTTATTCGGTCTTCTTGCAGCGTTTCTTCCACTTCATGTAAACACTCCTCCATGTTATTCCAAGCTTCTTTAAAACCTTTAAGTAATAGATTTGCAACGTCATTAATCTTTTCCTTGTCTTCGCTACAAAGGTTTATTATCTGCTCACCTCTTATAAGACCATTAGTGTTATTATACAGATCAATATACATTTATTGTAATTCAATGAAATAGATAAACTAACCTGCCCGTTAGCTTAATGAAAAAAGCAGCCGATCGCATTGACCAGCTGCTACTTGTGTTATTCAACTACTGTTTCCCGTTAGTTCAATGCCAATCCCATTCCTAGTAATGGTGATTATTAGGCCCCGTTAGAGCCTCGCGAACGTGATGTAATCGACTTGGACAGGCTCTGACGATTCGATCCGAAGTGCTCGGTTGATCTGTCCCCGGTGATATTGCCCATGTAAGAGGACCTGTAACAGGATGTCCCGGACGGACGTTCGGAACGGAACCCCGCTCTGGTTCGTATAGTCGATCATCTCGTCCAACTCGGATTCCTCGAACCCTTCGATATAGACGCGATATTGCTGGGCGTTTTCTTCGAACATTGTCCGGATCGCCGTCAGGTCTTCCGCTTCCTCCCACAAAGAATATTGCGCGCTGCCCTTGCCCTGCAATCGGGAAAGCCAGACTCGTTCCGCTACCGCGACGTGCCGAACCAGCTTCAGAAGGTCCTTGTTCTTCGTCTCACTCTCCTCGAGCGCGTCCAAGATGCGTCCGTCCGCCCAGTACAGGTGGTCCATCATGCACTTGATCGTCTTCATTTCGGTTTCCCCCTCTTCGTCTCATCGATTACTTGAACTTACTGTTATCCGTTAGTTTAATTAAGGTAGCAGACCAATCTGAGCGGCTGCCTTCAACTAACGTTTCTCGTTAGTTCAATCAGAAATAACTAGTAATAAAAGAAATATAAAGCAGAAATAAGTAAACTTAACGTTGCAATAATAGTTCTAATCCAAGTGAATTTTTTACTTATTCCTGCTTTTTTTTCTAAGTAACTGATATAACTAGTAGTTAATACAAAACCAAAAAGTGTAATTGCGTATCCTATAACATCATATTCTTTAACCAGATACCTCATTGTAACTAAAGCAATAAGTATGTTTCCAATTGTACCCAAAATCATATTGAAGTACAAAGCTTGTTTATTCTCTTTCAAAACCATCTCTCCCTCTAAAAAAATCCTCCCATTCATTTGTTCAATTAACCTGCCCGTTAGCTTAAAGAAAAAGCAACCGGTCGTTTGAGCGGCTGCTTACTTGTTATTATTGAACTGACGTTACCGGCTAGTTGAATGCCTCAATAGAATTAAATGCAAACATTATTTCTGCTTCACAAACCAATTCATTGTTTACCATTGCGATGCCTGTTCTTTTGACAATCTGTCCCTTGGTTCGGGTCACTTCGAATTCAAGATGGAGTTGATCCCCAGGTTTTACTTGCTTTTTGAACCGACAATTATCAATACCAGTCAGTAACCCTATCTTATGGTTATTGCTCTCTACGTTGGACATAGCGATACCACCCACCTGTGCCAGTGCTTCTACAATCAAGACTCCAGGCATGACAGGATAACCGGGAAAGTGACCAAGGAAATATGGTTCATTGAAAGTCACATTTTTGATTCCAACGGCTTTCTTTCCCTCAACAATTTCTAAGATTCTATCGACCAAAAGAAAGGGAAATCTATGGGGAATAAGCTCTTTAATTTGATTAATATCAAGCATGGATTTCCTCCTCTAGTATTGGCCTATAACCATTCTAACGTCATTTGGAGAAATCAGCCATTATTATACTATCCTGCCCGTTAGCTTCATGAAATAGCTGTTGAAAAATAATTAGATATTGGTCTAACCGGTAATAGGACCATCTTCTTGTCCTTTATTGCAAAGGGTACAAGTTCTTGTCCTCCGACAAAATAATGAAGTGAAATTCACATCCAAGATATCTTAATAAGCATAATTGTATGTTAAATCCTAAACGATTATGTTCTCTACGAAGTTGTCACATGAAAAACAAACTATGCTAGTTGATTGGTTGAAGAGAAATACAACTGGAGATAATTTAATACGTGCAGGAGTTCCCACAGGGTGGGAAGTTGGTGATAAAACTGGCGGGGGAGGTTACAGAACACGCAATGACATTGAAATTATTTGGCCTTCTAACAGAGAACCAATCGTTCTTGCAATACTATCCAGTCGCGATAAACAGGATGCAACTTATAATGATCAACTCATTGCACAGGCAACAAAGGTAGTAATGAATGTTTTTAATTCTACTCCAAACAACAAGTAATGGAAATAAATTATTTAAGAGTACCAGTTTCTTTTTTTATAACCGATTTCCTTAGCGTACGAAATTCGCGTTTTGTAGGTGGGACCCCAATACACTTCAGCTTTTGAAGCAATTGGATTGCTCATTGTAAACATCGCATTTCACTGAGGCATAAATTCCGATCAGTTGAAAAGACGGCACCATTCATACTGGTTTGCCGTCTCTTCTTGTTTATTGAGATATCGTTTTCCGATAGTTCTATGCTTTAGGTAATTTTTATAATACACTTTCAAAGTTCTAAAATATCGCTTCGGTATTCAATTCCTAGTTCTTCAAGCAAATTATTCAAACCAAACCACAAGTTTTCACAAAGTAGATAAAGTTCTTCCTTGTCAGACAGCTCACCACTTATTACTTTTTTTGCTAACTCAGCATATCCTTCTGGCTTGATTGGTTTTTCTATGGATTCTTCCAGTGTCACGGATCTACTAGTGTAATATTGTTTATTCAACAATCCAATCAATTTTGCAATTTGCCATGTGAAATCAAAAACTGCACGAGGCAGATAAGAGAGGTTATTGGAAATTCGGGCATTTCGAATCTTGCCCATAGTTTCGTACGGTTCCCAAACCATAAATTCTGCTATTACTTCTCTAAATGCTTCTTCGGGTACTGAGAGTGAAACCTCTTTCGCCTTATTAAATATTCCATTTGGATCATACAAGGAGGTAATATGTATGAAACTACCCATTTTAATCGCCCATCCATCGTCCACCGTGCTTGCTTGATCTAACCATTCTGATTTCTGCTTTGTAGAAATCTCTAATTTAAACGGATGACAAATTAATTCACGGCTAGGCATACTCGATCCATCTCTACTAATTACGTGCAATTCTATATCTGAATAAGGCCCCTCTTTTTCTTGAGCAACTGAACCATAGATACCGATTGCCTCAATGTCCTCATCGTATTTATCTAGTAACTTGTTCTTTATCTCATTTATAAAATCCAATTTTTCTTTGCGACTAGTTTCAGCTGGAAAAGGCAACATGTCAGTCCTCCTTTTATCGTGATTCCCTTTATTCTATCATCCCTTAAACTAATCTGCCCGTTAGCTTAATAAGCAAGAAATTATAAATTAGATATAAGTCTAATCGGTAATAGGACCATGTTCTTGTCCTCAGCTTGTGACAAGAACTTGATCCCTAAAATAAAAAAGCTACCATATAGGCGACTTCTAATGAGATTATGTTTTTGTCGTCTTACAGACTACGAATAAGTTCTAAATTCATGGTTTACCAATTCAGACTCTTAGTAAGCCACGGAAACCCCTGGCACCATAGTAAGAATCTGCTCCATTGTGGTACACAAAGACAGTGTCGTAGCGACGATCACAAAAGATAGCACCACCGAGTTGTCTAATATTGTCAGGAGTTTTCACCCAGCTCGATGTTTTGGTATCGAAATTCCCAAGTCTTTGTAGCTCCTGGTATTGTCCTTCAGTCAAAATCTCAATCCCCATGTCAGCGGCCATATCCATAGCGCTGTTTTGCGGTTTGTGTTGTTTCCTTGACTCCAACGCTTTCCGATCGTAACAAACACTTCTGCGGCCTTTAGGACTTTCTGCTGAACAATCATAAAAAATGTATTCGCCCGCCTCTTTATCATAAAAAATAACATCCGGTTCCCCACCGGTTCTTTCCATTTCATAAAGCGACCACAGTTTTCCAGCATTAAGTTCCAGTTTTGCTTTTACTGCCGCCCATTCAATTCCTTCATGGCGATCTATGTTTTTCTCAAAACGGGTTTTCAATGTTCCGAGTATTTCTTCACGTTGTTCGGGTGACAACTCCTGATTTTCAATATTCATACTAATCCTCCTCATATCATGGAAACTAATGGGTTAATTTTCGCCTGTAATAATTTTATAGTCGACCAAATAATAATAAGCAGCCCCGGCGGTATTGTTCTTGAATAAAGTTCCACATCGTCTTCTTTTGACCCTACATTACATAAGTAAAGTTCTAGTGTGACTGCATTGTCAATAGTATTTGGTGTAATTTGGCTATTTTGAAGATACAGACCGCTTGTAGAAAGATTTTCAACGTTCCTCTTTGCTTCAGCACCGGTAATTGATATTGTAAAATATCCCTCATAAAAGGAGTTCTATTATTCTCCGTTAACGGAGGTCTCCCGTCGATCTACGGTCTCTTCAGGAATCTGCTTGGACATGCTTGGTACGTGTCGCGGCTGATATTCGATAAGATCTGAGGAATAAACAGAAACGGCGATTCGACCGCCGCTGCTGTAAGCCCGAATCAGGATCGGCTGATTATAG
Source organism: Paenibacillus sp. Marseille-Q4541 (assembly GCF_018310695.1). Classification (GTDB taxonomy): domain Bacteria; phylum Bacillota; class Bacilli; order Paenibacillales; family Paenibacillaceae; genus Paenibacillus. The sequence goes on from NZ_JAGXCY010000015.1 coordinate 48,257, forward strand.
ACATTCTGGAACACAAAATCCGGTCCGCCCCAGCTGACGGTTGCATCCCGCCCAGTCAAAACGTAAGGCACGTTCCGGCTGTGGGAATACCGCTTCACGATCTGTAGCCCTGCTCTGTCAATCGCATTGAACAAAGTGGAGGATACTTGGCATATGCCGCCTCCCACTCCCTCGGAAAGCTCGCCCCTGACGATGACGCCCGCTCGTTTATAGCCTTTATCGACAGTTCTCATGCCGACAACCTCGTTGAATGAAAATGACTCTCCGGGAAAAACCACTGCGCTGTCAATTGCCTTGGCGGCCAAGTCAATGTTGTGCGACCGGTTTGTGTTATTAGAATTAAAATAAGTAACGTAATACCCGATCGGCTTCGTTCGGATCGAAGACAGCACTTCAGCATCTACTTTGGGATATAGCTTGTAAGTCGGCACCTCGATCGTCGCCGCTCCTTTTCCATAGTAATAGTCGTAGAATAATATCATCATTTTCCGCCGATCTAAGCGATATCCGTTGCGACCCTCCACAATCTGGCCATCCGGCGCGATTCGCGCGTTTTCTGCCTTTTTCATGCTTATTCGATCTAGTTGATCCGCCCACTGGTCGTAGGTATCCATGTTCAGGAGCGGAAACACCCCAAGATTATATTCGCTTCGATCAATCGTACTCAGCGAGTTTCCATCTTGGGTGACCGTCAGCAGATCCGCCGGGTTCGCCTGCATCATGAGTAGTCCAAACAGACCCATGATCGATAACCATTTCAAATTGCATTCGCCTCCTTCCCCAAAAGATTCCATATTCCATATTTGTCCTTCTGGTATTATGGTAACCTTTTAAAAAAATCATGCATATGCAACAGAGACGGCCGTTCTCGCGTTTGTACGCTAAAACTCGGTTTTAACAGCTGCTCTTGCTTCTATTCAATTATCATCTTTTCTCATAATAGACTATAAAGAAATCGAACTTAATTCCTTAAACAAAAAAAGCCGCTAAATTAGCGACTTTTTTTGGAGTATGTTCTTGTCCCCATTGGACCAAGAAATGAAATGTTTATACTCATTAATAACTATCTGACTTTTATAATTATTTTTCCTTTAGCCCTTCCCGACTCTGAATATTCTATTGCCTTCTGAGCATCTTTAAAAGAAAAAACCCTGTCAATTACAGGCTTGATTTTACCAGACTCAATAAAGTTGGTTATGATACGTAATTGATCTCCACTTGGCTTCATAAACAAAAATGTATATTGAACATTATGTTTTTTTTCAAGTGCAGTTAGTTTATTACTTGCTATTGAAAACAGCATTGTTTTAAAAAAACCTGAGCCATATTCTTTAGCAAAATGAGCATTCGGTAATCCCGATATTGAAACAATTTTTCCTCCGGGTTTTATTACTTCGAATGATTTTTCAAGTATCTTGTCCCCAAGTGTATCAAATACAGCGTCATAATTTTTCAATCGATCTTCAAATTTTTCTATCTTGTAATTAATAATTTCATCTGCACCAAGAGATTTTACTAAATTCGTACTAGTTTCACTGGTAGTTGTTGCAACAGTCGCACCCATTAATTTTGCCAATTGAATAGCAAAGGTGCCAACACCACCAGCCCCAGCTTGAATCAAAATCTTTTGTCCTTTTTGTAATTGCATTATTTCATGTAAGGCTTGATATGAGGTTAACCCAACCAGTGGAATTGAAGCTGCTTCCTCAAAACTCAAATTTTTAGGTTTTAAGGCGATGTCATTTTCATGAATTGAGATATATTCCGCAAACGTACCAATGTTACTCTTCCGTGGACGTGCATATATTTCATCCCCAACCTTAAAACGAGTTACTTTTGCTCCAACCTTAGCCACGACACCAGAAAAGTCATTACCAAGGATAAGAGGCATTTTATATTTAACTAACATTTTCACTTTCCCATCGCGTATCTTAAAATCAATGGGATTTACACTAGCTGCATGAATTTCTGCGAGCACCTCATATTCATTAATTTCAGGAATGGGCATGTCTGCTAAGCGCATTGGGACACTCCCATACCTATCAATAACCATTGCTTTCAATTCCTATGCCTCCTAAAAATGTATGTTCATAACCCGTGGTTTTACCTATACGCAATTCTGTTGGATATGAATCAACTCTCTAAGCACTTCTCTTTTAGAGTTTTAAAATGGGATTAGTAACTAAAGTTTCACACATTGTTGCCTTATAAAGAACGATTTTATTGTGGTTAGTTGGTCAGATATTTTTAGTGAATTTTATAATACAATTTCCCGGTTTTTATCCAACTTCTATTGGATCAGGTTTTGTTTGGAACATCCCAATAGTCTGTCATGTATTCTTCAATATGTTCTGTCAAACTTTTAATTAAATGAATGGTACTTTGGGTTGGATCTAAAAAGTAATAATTCATTGTTCCTTGACGAGTAAGATTCACTACTTTCGCGTCTTTTAGGATCTTTAAATGATGAGAAACAGCTGGACGAGAGAGATGTGTTTTCTTTGTTATTTCTCCTACTCTCATGCCTTCACAACCAGCACTTATTAATGTAATGATAATGGATTGCCTTGTTTTATCCCCAATTGCAGCCAACACTTCCTGACATTCCTCAAATTCTTGAGCTAATATATCCAGATTTAGAGTATTCTTCATCAATATGACTCCTTGGTTCAAATGTTTAAACCTTTAAGCAGATGCATCATAACATATTATTTTTGCAAATGAGCATTGAGAAAGAAAATCGAGACCATTGAATTTATAAAACAGGTTCCGATATTAACATAAGTTTTCCAGTGCATAGTAATCTTAGACTTGTAGATTGTATATTGTGTATCGATTATACGGAGAATGACTTAACAGCTAGTGAGACTTAATAATTTGCAATGTGAAAAGCTGACGGTGTGCAACCATCGATATTTACAAAATTACTAAACCAACGGTTTGTAAAGAAGAGTGGATATGTACTTGTTCCAGAATCAAGGGAAGGAAGATTATATGTCATCATTGGAATTCCCCTTCCCCTCCAGTTCAGAACAGTTTATGTCATTGGACAATTTCAGCGGCTAACGGTACAAATTCTTGTCCTCGACTCGGGAGAAGAACTTGTACCGTAAAACAAAAAAAGTCGCTATAATAGCGACTTTCAATAGGACTATGTGCTTGTCCTCGACTTTTATATATGTATTTCATTTGATTTATGCTCCCACCACTATTGTTTTATCTGAATTTCAAGATCATATCGCTTCTGTTGTCCCTCTTTTTTAAGGCCAACGAGTGTTAGAACTTATTAGAACAACTTTTCCTTTGGGTAGACCTGATCCACCGTAAATAGTTACTATATAAGGGCCTGAAGGAACAAGTGGCATACTATCATTATTTACAAGTTCTACTGTTTCACCTGGTTCAACGATTGCATTAAAAATAACCGTTTTCTTACTTTGGTGCATTAATTCGACTCTAAAAGAGTGTGCTCCTGTATTTTTTGCATCAAGTTTAATATGTGGATATCCAATTGTTACAAAATAATCTTCTACAGGGTCCACTTTATCACGCTTTAAATCCCAATTTAGTATATCTTTGAGTGAATAAGGACTAATTTCAATGAGTTCATTTCCTTCTTCGGATTTTACATTGACATTATTCGCTAAAACAACACTCGAAACTCCAGTAATAAGTGAAATAGACAATGCAGTTGCACCAATAATCTTCATAACTTTGTTTTTCATTCATTAAACCTTCCTCTCAATGAACATGCAAAAGAATCATAACATGACAAAATACATACGACAAAATTTGTCATTATAATATATATCGACATTCATCGACATTCATGGATGTAGAAGGAAAGAACTATCGTTTAAAAGAACCTGACGAATGGATAGTAAGGATCTTTGGATAGATTGTTATTTAATAAAACTGCTAAATCTGCGCGAGCAAACTCTGTTTTAATTCTGAGATAGGCGTTTCGTAATTAAACCATATGTAGTTCATGTAATCCTCCTTCAAATCAATAAACTACCTTAACATTAAAATTACACTATATCATTGAACTAATATGCCCGTTAGCTTAAAGAAAAAGCAGTCGGTCGTTTGAGCGGCTGCTTACTTGTTCTTCATGATAAACTTTCGTTCTCCGTTAGTTTAGTCCCAACGAAGTTTCCATTAATCCAATTCAAAGTTGATAATTGTTATCTAAAAATCGTTTAATGTCGTCATTAATTCTTATTAATATTTCTTCAGATGGAAAATGCCCCATATCATATGTTATTGTTTCTATGTTTGAAATGATTTCCTTTGCAGTTAAAATAACCCTACTTTCTGGAAAGAAAATATCCTCTTTTCCCGCTAAAACCAGTGTTGGAGCGTGATAGCTAAATAATTCATTCTTTTCGGTTAGCTTAGGCATATCCTGCTCTAGCTTCACATGCTTAAATATCTCTCCAATGATATTTTTATCAATTTCTTTCATGGAATTTGAAGACATTGAATCTGCAATATTTTGTAATTGTTTTTGTGATGAGTTCATTTGAAAGAGTAGCATTGGAACTAAGATTTTTTGTATCATTTTGATTTTAGAACCTAATTTCAACCCAGATGGTGATACCAATACAGAACACGCAATTTTCTCTGGCAAGAACGTTGCCAACCTTAAAATTATACCCCCACCATAAGACGGTCCGATAAAGGCACTTTTCTGAATCTTATAATGTTCCATCAGATCAGACACCCATAATGGAAAGCTTGCATCTTTACCAGATACTCTTGTTTCAGCACTATAACCAGGATGTCCTATTGTGTCAGGGGCATATATTCGATAATCTTTAATTAATGTGGAAAACCAAGACAACGTCATCGGATTTATGCAATTGCCTCCCTGAAATATAAAAATGGGCTTTCCTTTGCTCGGACCCGCAACTAACATATGAGTTTTACCAAAACGCGTTTCTACGTATTCTCTTTGAAATTCGAAATTAATAGACTCTAAGTAGGATTCGTAAAGGTCTTGAATTTTTTTCTTGCCTTTTTCAGTTTTATAAATAGTATAGTTACCCATCTTCACACCTCACGTAGTATCAAAACATAAATAATTCAATAATCCTGCCCGTTAGCTTAATGAATCATTATTCGATCGGTTCCTTTTGAGAACAATCTATAAATAAAATACATCAGGGCAAACAGGACTCCCAGAAAGACCACCTATGTCTTGTTTAATCTTTTCCCTCTGACCGGTGCAACGCCTCGACCAGTTCTACAAAGTGACACCCGCGCTCTTCAAAGTTACGGTACTGGTCAAACGCTGTGCATGCAGGACTCAGCAGCACAGTGTCGCCCGGTGCGGCCAGCTTGTGCGCCTGCGCAACTGCCTCGGCCAGGCCTTCGCAGTGGATAATAGGCGGACAGCCCGTCACTCTACGTGCCGCAGCCTCGATTTGAGTGGCCGCTTCGCCGATCAACAGCATCACCTTAACATGATCAGGTAGTAGCCTAGCCATCTCGTCAAACGGTACTTTCTTATCTCGCCCGCCGGCGATCAGCAACACTCGGCCCTCATGAGCGTGCAGCGTGGCGACGGTGCGGGCGGGGCTGGAACCGATTGAATTGTTGTAATAATGGACACCGCTCACAGTTGCCACCCACTGGTTTCGGTGCTCCACGCCCACAAAGTTGCGAACCGTCTCCAGTATTGCCGCATCCGACACGGTCCCCTGTACAGCACTCATGGCAGCCATAACGTTTTCTACGTTGTACCAACCCGGCAAACGAATGTCACTGATAGGTAGCAGACCATCGATTACCCCATCGTGGACAGTATGCCCGCCGAAATACTTGGTCCGCCCCCGTCCGCGCAGTGCAGCAGTTGCCGGATTATCTCCGTTTAAGACGGCAAAATCGTCAGCAGTCTGAAAATCCAACAGGCGACGCTTGGCGGCGGTATATTCATCCATGTCGCGGTGCCAGTCGAGGTGATTAGGCGAGAGGTTGGTTATCACCGCTACATGGGGAGAGCGTGTCATGTCCATCAGCTGAAAACTGGACAGCTCAACCGCGCACGCATCCAGTGGTGACATTACACCCACGCGCGTCAGCAGTGGCGTGCCAATGTTGCCGCCCAGATGTACTGTACGCCCCCCGTCAGCCAGCATTTCTGCAATCAGCGACGTGGTGGTGGTCTTACCATCCGAGCCGGTAACGCCGAAAATGGGACATGGACACAGTGCGAAGAACTCCTCCATCTCACTGGTCACACGGCTGCCGCCCGCGCGGGCTGAGTCCAGCGCCGGATGGTCTGGGCGCATGCCCGGAGTACGGAATACGATGTCTCCCCCAACGCGATCCAGGTAATTCTCCCCTAGGTGCAACCTAATCCCCAGATCATCCCACTCCTTTCGGGGCAGGGCCTGGTTGCGATCGCGCACTGTGACGCGTGCCCCGACCGAGAACAGCATGCGGATCAGGGGTGCGTTACTGACGCCGGCGCCGATGACAGTCACGTCCCTACCGGCCATTGATTGGATGTAGGTATTAAAAGCAGGATTCATAAGCACCTCCGCTTAGAAAATGTCATTAAATGAAATAAACCACAAATTGGAATTAACCTTCCGGTTAGCTTAATATCCAGTTCGTCCAATAACCTCAAGTTTTTGATCGTAAGACCTTTCCACGTCTTACCTCATCAACCATTAAGAAATAGTGCCCGCCTTGCTAACTGTGTAATCGACTATTAATCGATCTCTTATTGGAATGCCTTTAGCTATTATTGGGGGGGGATCAAAGGAAGTATAAAATTCCTAGGTGTTAAAGGAAGGAAATTAGCTGTTATATTTTTATTGGAGGGCCCTTACTGCATAGATAAGAGTCAGACTGCTCTACAGACGCCGGTACCCCAACATCTACCATTATTACAAAGGATAATAATGAGCAGCCAAAAGAAATGCTAAAGAATGTTCTGACGATGAAAATAGTTAAGAAAAAACCAGTGAAGAAGTATTAGAAAATGAGGAGAAATAATAAAAACGGAATCAACTATTGAATAATCTTGCCTTTGCTTGCTTTGTCTCTTCCGGAGTTCGATGTGCGTGAACCACTTCGTTTACATCGAATTTATTGCCGTCCAGATCATAAAAAACAAAGTTGATGCCACAGCTCCCGCGATCCTCAAGCTTCTCGATTATAACGCCATTAGCACGCAGGTGGTCATGAAGTTCTTCAATCCGCCTAACTTCGAAAGTAATTCGAAACATCTCATACCCGGACTCATTTGGAAATTGATTGTTGAATTCACCCTTTGTTTCGACCAAGTGAAGCCACTGTCCATCGGACAACTTTAAAATGACTTGCGCTTCAGCGGAGTTATATGGTACTGCGTACTCCAATCCGAAGTTCCGTTCCCACCAATCAGCCGATTTTACAGGATTGCGTACTGGTACATATACCGAGCATACCGTCTTCAATGTATTTCCTTCAAATGGTTTATACATTAAATTACCTCCATAAATTATGTTCCTTTCACAATAAATTAACGTTTAATTTATGCAGAACCCAATAACTCTAGTCTTTCAATACATCAAATCTTTTCTTTGATTAATAGTGTCTTAATTCGCTCTTCTTCTTCCTCTTTATTGTGGTATTCATAAAAGCCCACTCTGTTTCCCCATGGGTCACTAAATGTCCCCCATTTCACTGGCACTTCATCTCGTGAATGTATTTCAAAGTTTTCAATGTTCAATTCTTTTATCATTCTATTCTTCTCCCGAATGATATCTTCAACTGCTAAACGAAGTGGTCCACTCCCCATGGTTGTATCTCCTTCAGCTACTTGCAGCCAGAATCCAGGTATAATTTCCCATTCTACAAATCCTTCATGGGGGACAAAATCAGGTACCCTATCGAGAAGAGTTTCGTACCACTTTTGTCCTTCACTAAAATCAGCAACACGAACTTGATAAGTCAATTCAAAAAACATATTTACCTCCAACGTACTTTCTCTTATGTTTAAATGAATATAATATAACTTAAACCATTATAGAACGCATGTTCTATAATGTAAATATATTCAAATTATTTATTGCGCTATCCTTCACGCTAGTTTAGTACCTAGCCAATCAAAATTAGATATCCATCAAATCAGCAATCGTACCAACTTCTTATCCTCGACCTGGACAAGAAATTGTAACAATTAGGACGTTATTTCGTTGTTAAACGTATTTGAATTGGTCACGATATACTGTTCGTTGATTATTGGATCGCCGCTAACTTTTATATTAAACAAGGAATTGTAGCCCATTCCCTTCCTTGGAGAGTAACTTGCCATTTTGTTAACCGTTAGATATACTAACCACCTCATCACATTCGCAAAATTTTTAGTCGTTATTTGTGGTAGACTGCTGCTTAACGGAAATATCAGTGAAAAAATATACGTTTATATAAAAATTTTTCTTGCTCAATAATCCCAAGCCTGCTACTATGAAGAAGCATGATTTTGGAAAGCGAATATTCAACTCCTATTTAGGATCTTTCCAAGCAGATAATCTTTGACCACTTCCTTAAGGAAGTCAAGGCCATACGGACAGCCGGGTCAAATGCCGATTGGCAACTTTCGTTGCCTTATTGATTGAGTTAAAAGCTCAAATTTTATAAGTTGGTTACTTTACAACCAGTGCATATGCACACAACTTGTGAAACGGTCAATAAGAGTGGTAAAAGTAATTATTTGCTATATAGACTCTGATCCTAACATCGTATATTTGAATATTAAGAGCCTTTCCATGAAACGATGAGTTTTATGATTGACTGACGATCACGCAAGTGGTTTGTCCCGTCATGTTTATTGGAACTTTCTTATTATTTGACTATATGGAAGCAAGTGTGATGCGCATGGTGCGTGTTTCGCTTGCTTTTTTTGTTGCCGTTTTACATAAAAAAAATTAATTTGGAATAGGAGATTGAAAAATGGGAAAAGCACTAATCATTGGCGCCGGCGGCGTAGCTTCTGTATCAATTCACAAATGCGTTCAAAACAGCGAGGTATTCGAAGAAATCTGCATCGCTAGCCGTACGAAGTCCAAATGCGATGAGCTAAAAGCAAAATTGGACGGTGGCAAAACCAAAATTACGACCGCACAGGTCGATGCAGACAACGTAGACGAGTTGATTGCTCTGATTAACGAAGTCAAACCGGATATCGTCATGAACCTGGCTCTGCCTTACCAAGATTTGACGATCATGGATGCTTGCCTGGCCACCAAAACGAACTACATGGATACAGCTAACTATGAGCCGGAAGATACGGCGAAATTCGAATACAAATGGCAATGGGATTACCGCGAACGTTTTGAAAAAGCTGGAATCACAGCTCTTTTGGGAAGCGGATTTGACCCAGGCGTAACGGGTGTATTTTCCGCCTATGCGCTGAAACACTATTTTGACGAAATTGAATATATCGACATTCTGGATTGCAACGGCGGGGATCACGGCTATCCTTTCGCAACCAACTTCAACCCGGAAATCAATATCCGCGAAGTGTCCGCTAATGGACGCTACTGGGAAAACGGACAATGGATCGAAACGAAACCGATGGAAATCAAACGTGAGTATAACTTCGCTGAAGTCGGCCAAAAGGACATGTACCTTCTGTATCATGAAGAGCTTGAATCCCTTGCGCAAAACATGCCTGGACTGAAACGTATCCGTTTCTTCATGACTTTCGGTCAAAGCTACATCATGCACTTAAAAGCACTTGAAAACGTAGGAATGACCTCCATCGAACCGATCGAATTTGAAGGAAAACAAATCATTCCGCTTCAATTCCTAAAGGCTGTGCTCCCGGACCCTGCTTCCCTCGGACCACGTACGGTGGGCAAGACGAACATCGGCTGTATCTTCAAAGGGAAAAAAGACGGCCAAGATAAGACTTACTATGTCTACAATGTGTGCGACCATCAAGAGTGTTATAAAGAAGTGGGCTCCCAAGCCATCTCCTATACAACCGGCGTGCCTGCCATGATCGGCGCGGCAATGGTCATGACCGGCAAATGGAATAAACCGGGCGTATTCAATATCGAAGAGTTCGATCCGGATCCATTCATGGAAGAGCTAAACAAATGGGGACTTCCATGGGTAGAAGACTTCAATCCGGTGCTGGTTGACGCATTGCCTGAGGAAGCAAAACAGACGGAGGTCGTTCGCTAATATGCGGTTTGAGGAATTGCCGACACCTTGTTTTGTAGTCGATGAAGCGCTCATCGAAAAAAACCTGAAAATTCTGAATGGCGTCATGCAGCGTACGGGAGCCAAGATTGTACTGGCACAAAAAGCTTTTTCCATGACCGCCATGTATCCCCTTATCGGACAATACTTGAGCGGCACGACAGCGAGTGGTTTATTCGAAGCACGGCTGGGTCACGAAGAAATGGGTAAAGAAAATCACGTCTTTGCCCCTGCCTATCGTGAAGATGAAATCGACGAGATTGTTTCCATTTGCGACCATATCATCTTTAATTCCTTCTCCCAGCTGGAAAAGTTTAAAGGGAAAGCCATTAAAGCCGGCAATAAGATAGGCCTTCGCATCAACCCGGAATGTTCAACGCAAGTAGGACATGAAATCTATGATCCCTGCTCACCTGGGTCCAGATTCGGTGTGAAACGGGAGGATTTCGAGACGGAACTACTGGAAGGCGTTACGGGACTGCACTTCCATACCCTTTGTCAACAGAACTCGGACGATTTAGAGACCACGCTGAATGCAGTCGAAGAAAAGTTCGGCCCATGGTTGCCGCAGATGGAATGGATCAATTTCGGTGGCGGTCACCATATCACAAGAGACGACTATGATATTCCAAGACTCGAAGCTTGCATTTCGCGAATGCAGGATAAATACGGCTTGGAAGTCTACCTTGAACCCGGAGAAGCCATCGCGCTCAATGCGGGCTATATGGTCACCTCCGTACTGGATATCCATAAGAACGGCATCGAGATTGCGATTGTGGACACGTCGGCAACCTGTCATATGCCGGATGTTCTAGAAATGCCGTATCGTCCGCCACTTGTTGGTTCGGGCGAAGCCGGGGAGAAGTCATTCACCTATCGGCTTGGGGGTCCGACATGCCTTACTGGCGATGTCATCGGAGACTATTCCTTCGATCAGCCCCTGAAGATCGGTGACAGATTGGTGTTCGAAGACATGGCGATTTACTCCATGGTCAAAACTAACACCTTCAACGGAATGCCGCTGCCAGCGATCGCCGTTCAGGAGAAAGACGGTAATTGCCGAATCGTGCGCGAGTTTGGCTATCAGGATTTTAAGATGAGACTAGCTTAATAAATAAAAAGCCTTAACCCTATATATCAGGGTTAAGGCTTTTTATTTATTTTTGCCGTCACTTATGTATGGTTCAGCGTGTTTGATTTTCAGCCACCCTGCCGTTAGCTTAGATAGTTTAGGTTATCTGAATAATTTCGCCATTTATTCGATAGAAAAAGCAGTCGATCATGACTGATCGACTCCATTCAACTATCGTTTCTCTTATCCTTTATAACTTTCTCTCCTCTTGGATATAAGTACGTATGAAATTGAGTGGGCTCCATGTATTAATACTAGAATTCCCCATAAGAGAGTTACTCCATTCAATTGGTTGCTTTTGTGAATTAAGACGAAATCTAAAAATGAGTTTAGGTTAAATAAAATCCACTCACCCATAGGGTTAAGTTTAAAGGCATGCCATGTATCGTAATCATCAAAGACAAAAAATAATAGCTGTGCAAGTGCAAAAATACATAAATGCATATACCAAGCAATAAGAGTTCTGCTCAATAGACAGGATGGTTTTCCATTTCCTACTGGCATTTTATTCCCCCAATCCTTTTTAATTTTACTAGAAACTGTACATTGCCCTCAGAAACAAATAAGGCCTATAAATCCTTTCTGGTAAACAGGTATTTGGTTAAGTAATAAGAAGCCACAAATACCAAAAAAATACCCATTAAAACAAGAAATAAAGTTTGATCTCCGTTCACCTCTTTCTTGCTCATCATATCTAAGAAGATCGCTACAGGTTGTGCGAGAATTATAATGGAGATCATAAATACTGCATTAATAATACCGGCTCCTTTTTTACTAAACGCATAAAAAAGAGGCATGTAGATTGAAATTAATACAAGTAGTAGTCCTATTGAAATTAGGATATCCATGATCCCATATTCCGGCTTATTTAGCTGTGGGAACATAAGCTCAACAAGCCAGTGAATTCCGTAAGACGTAAGAACTCCGAAAAGGGTATATAAGATGGTGGTAATGTATTTGGCCAGCACAATATGTCCACGGCTAATCGGCAGCGTTACCAAAAAATTATGGTTATAGTTTTTAATATCGGTCATCGTTGCGAGGAGTATTGAGCCAAAAGCCGTATAGATACCTACAAAATAAATAGACATTTCACTTTTGGGGATAAAAGTGACACTGAATACAACGAGATAAAGTAGGATCGTCCTTAGGGAGCTTTTTAAAACGATGAAATCTTTCCTAAGCAAGTTAAGCATTCATTCGTCCTCCCTTTGTAGTAAAATACATGATGTCCTCTAGAGTTGGTTTTTCTAAAAGAGCATAATCCCCAAATAATTGAGTCACCTGGTCGCTTGTATCTACTAATCCCTCAAAACCAAGTGGTGTCTCTCGAATCCCGATAAATTCATTTCGTATATCCGAATCAAGTAGCTGTAAATCACCCTTTACGATTGTATATCGTTCAAATATATTTTCTCTTGTATCATTGAATACAATTTTTCCGCGATTGATGAAAGTAATGTAATCAGCAATACGATCCAGATCCGTCACGATATGCGTGGAGAAGATAATTGAATTTTGCTCATCCTGCATCATATCTGCAAGCAAATACAACAGTTCCCTCCTGAATACCGGATCCAGTCCAGAAGTCGGCTCATCCATAATAAGTAACTCCGCTTCATGTGATAAAGCTAAAGCAAGAGAAAATTTAATTTTCATACCCTTGGATAAGTCCTCAATCTTCTTCTTGGGAGACAATTCAAATTGATCAAGATAGCTGTTAAACTTTTGATCGTTCCATTTCTTATAGAATGGTGCGATCATCTTCTTCGTATCCCCAATCGTAAGATGCTCATAATAGAAGCAATCATCCGATACAATACCTACACGTTGCTTAATTTCAACTTCATGATTTGGCATTTCAAGACCGAATATCTTTACATTCCCGGAATCTGGTCGAATCATGCCAAGCATCATCTTAATCAAGGTGCTTTTCCCAACTCCATTTGGACCTATAATCCCGGTAATATACCCCCTTTTTACCTCTAAGGAAACATTATCGACAGTAAATTGAGGGTAAGTCTTTGAAAGATTACTTAATTCTATTACATTCACTGTGTTTGTTCCTCCTCAAATAGCAAAGTCAGATGATCTATTAAATCTTGATGACTCATGCTTAATTCCTTACTTTCTTGAATAATCTCAATCATTTTTCCTTCAAGTCGCTTCATGCGCTGCTCCCGAATGAAATCTTTATTTGCACCAGATACGAAACATCCCTTACCAACAACGGAGTCGATTAGCTTCTCCTTTTCAAGCTCTTCATAAGCTCGCTTGGTTGTTATTACACTAACCTGCAAGTCCTTAGCAAGCTGTCTAATTGAGGGAAGGCTATCTCCTGCACTCAGTTCTCCACTTAGGATGCTCTGTCTAATTTGGTTCATAATTTGCACGTAAATCGGATCGCTTGATGCATTGGTAATTATAATTTTGATGTTCGCTCACCTCTTAACATAATAGTGTATATATATACTATATACACCTTGGACGGTTATGTGTCAATTCTACACGTAATTATTTTCAATTACTCCTAGTTTTGAATAACGTAGCAAGCAAAGTTTTTCTGCGTTCGATAACAATGCTATATTGCATAGAACAGTATTTTTGAAGTAATGTCTGCATTCTAATTGGATAAGTATTGTACGACGCTGACCATCAACCATCAAACCAAAGTCCATTGCATTCAGACGGACCGGACGTTAAGATTCTAGTAAATACATTTACTAGGAGAGTCACTCATGACGATTAGCGTTCCTTTGCCTTGGAGAGAAGTTCTTACAGACGAGGCCACTCACACCATTACTGGCGATGTCTGGATTATCGACGCATTCCCGATCCCGAAGCTGCAGACGGAGCGTAGAGTTTGGATTTATTTGCCGAGGAGCTATAACAAAGGGGATCGGAGCTACCCGGTCTTCTATATGCATGATGGACAGAATGTATTCAATCAAGCGACGTCCTGGGGAACTGAGTGGGGCGTCGACGAAACGTTGGAGCAGATGACGCTAGAGGATCCCGCGCTTGAGGCAATTGTGGTCGCTATTGATCATGGAGGCGACGAACGCAACAATGAATATAACTTCACAATTAACGCAGAATATGGCTTCGGTGGCAAAGGAGAGGCGTACGCCGAGTTCCTGGCGGAGACGCTCAAACCTTATATCGACAGCCACTACCGGACGCTTCCTGAACCGGAGCATACGATAATTGCCGGAAGCTCGTTCGGCGCCTATGTTTCGCTGTTTACCGCCATTCGCTATCCGGATTGTTTTGGCCGTGTGGGTGGGATTTCCTTCGTTATGTGGCACGACAACGGTGCGATCATTCAATTGATCCAGCAGTCTGTTCTTTCCCCAGGGTTGCGCGTCTACCTAAGCATCGGAGAACTAGAAACCGACAATCCTGACTTTAATCAGACTGCCTACGAGCACGTTGCACTGGCCCGCGAGACGATAATAGCATCAGGGGTCCCGGAGAGCCGCATTCGATTTGATGTTGTTACCGGCGGAACGCACCACGAATCCACGTGGAGCCCACTGTTCCCCGAGGTACACCGGTGGCTGCTCCAGCCATAAAGCCTATTTACACTTACAAGATTAATAAGACCCGCGCGAGGTGCGGGTCTTCTATTTTAATGGAAAAGAACTAATATTTTTTAATGATGACTGAATCAGATGGGATGATAAAACGGTTAAAATACCCTCAAGTTCCCCAAAAAGTCGAATATAGTCTCACAGAGAAAGTAGAAACCTTATTGCCCGTTTTGGAAGGGTTATATGAGCGGGAGTAAAGAACTTTAAATCCATTTTTTATCTCCTTTACACAACTGCCTTTCATTTTCTAAGATTACAGGTCATTAGGATTTCCTTATAACGAAGCATATAAAAAGGGAGCGAAATTCGCTCCCTTCACCTAATAAAATCATCTAACCTGTATAATATTCGATAGCCTTATCCATTCCATCCCTAACTAGGTACAGCTTAAGATACAGAAAAATTAATTCCAAACCTCATCTGCAATTTCTTTAACAAAACGAAGTTTCCGCCATTGCTGTTCTTCGGTTAGAATATTGCCTTCCTCCGTAGATGAAAAGCCACATTGCGGACTTAAGCATAGCTGTTCAAGCGGTACATAGGGAGCTGCTTCTGCTATGCGGGCTTTAATCTTTTCTTTATCTTCCAATTCACCGGATTTCGATGTTATTAATCCTAATACAATTTTTAAATTTTTGCGATTTACATATTTTAAAGGCTCAAAACCTCCTGATCGTTCATCATCGAATTCCAGGAACAACCCATCTACATGTAAACCACCAAAAATCGTTTCAGAAGCGTAATCATATCCCCCGCTTGCGAAGAAATTAGATTTATAATTACCACGGCAAATGTGCATGGTTATGACTAAATCTTCTGGTTTATGGGCAATCGATTCATTAATCATGTACTGCATTACCTTCATTTCCTCGGCTGGATCCAAATCTTTGGCACGCAGCTTGTTATGACCTTCTTCCGAGAACAAATCCGCCCAAGCTGTATCATCTAATTGTAAGTACCTACAACCTGCATCATAGAATGCTTGAATTGCTTTTTGGTAAGCTGCAATTGTATCTTTAAGGAATGTTTCTCGATCCTGATAAATCTCTTCATTATGATCCACTCGATAGACGAGCATATTGGGACTTGGAATCGTTTGCTTCGCAACCGCATCACCTGCATGCTCTTTAAGAAAATGAAAATGCTCTATAAACGGATGGGAAGAAAAATCAATTTTGCCGGTAATCCGAATGCCTTCCTTACGAGTCTCCATTTTATGAAAATTAAGTCCGTTCTCTTTTTCATAATACGATACGCCATCAAGTCCACCTAAAAAATCAAAATGCCACCAGCTTCTGCGGAATTCACCGTCAGTAACGCCCAATACGCCATTTTTCTTTTGCTTGTCAATAATGCGGATAATCTCTTCATTTTCTACGGAGGTTAACTGTTCAAACGTGATTGCGCCGGATTTATATTGTTCACGTGCCTGTATTAGATTTGTAGGGCGCAATAAGCTGCCTACATGATCATGATGAAATGGTATCATAGATGTCTCTCCTTGAGCTTTAATGTACAGAAAAGTATAGCACAATAAAATAGGAAGCAAATAATGCATAAAATCTATCACTTGCTATAGCTTTTAACTATAGCCAATCTTGCTCTAGTTGAACTCTTTTTTCTTCTTTTCGGGCAAAAGCTTATACTCCTCTGCGTCCCCAGCCAAATACTTTGACATGCACAATGGCTTTGGTTACCCAGTGCGAGAGCAAATACAACACGATAAACAGGATTAACAACGGCCTAAACAATAGTACTGCCACAACCCAGGTGAGTAACAGCTGCCAAGTCTTCATTTTCCGCACAAATTTGCCTGGCCATAAAAATATTTTGAATAGCATTTCGTTATGCTGAAGCGCCTCTAAAAATTCATCCTGGTACTGTTTGCCGTCCGGATTTAAACGAACGGCATTCCTCATATAAGCCTCCTTCAGCTTGTACTCTCCTCGTTCACCAGTCGCCCAGCCGAGATACAAAAATACTTGAGAAGATTCCGTATTATATTTGAGGGCGAGTTTTTCCAGTCTCTCAGAATCCTCAAAGTTTTTGAGCAATGCTTCTGTATAGCTTAACAAAGCCAAATAAAGCGGAGATTCTGGACGCAGTTCAAGTGCATGCGAAAGTGCTGTCTTCGCTTTGTTATGCCTGCCCAGCTTGTTAAACAAATGTGCTTGTAAAAAATAATAATGAGGCTCGTAGGGATCTATTCGTAAGGCTTCCTGCAGAGCTTCTTCGCAAGCCCGATCCTTATTCGTCTCGTAGTAAACGCTGACCCGCACGAACCAAGCTAGATCCTGCTCCGGCTCCCGGCTAAGCGCCTGGTTCGACCAATGCAGTGCCTTATCATATTCGTCCATTAAGAGATGAATATGCGAGATCAGTGCAAAGACATCCGGGTCCTCCGGCTCTTGGCTTAGTAGCTGCTGCTCAGCTTCCTTCAATGCTTCTTTATACCGCCTCCATTCTATTAGCTGCTGCGCCTTCGCATAAGCGGCGTAATCATGTACGTTCTCCACCTGCTCTGCCCCCCTGATATCACTATGACTTTACGCCATGTTTCTTAATGTAATCCAACACGATTTGGTAATCACGGTTTACATCACTGAATGTCGCATAATTCTTTGCTGTAGCAAACCAATCCAGCGTCGTTGCCTTCCGGCCTTTTGCCGATCTCTTTAAATCATCCTGAGTAATGGGCTGGATCTCACCCTTCTCAAATGTTCGCTCCATCGCTGATTCCACGGCATCTTTGACTAGCTGCTCCAAATCGGCTCCGGAATAAAGCTTCGTCTCCGCGGCAATTTTGGACAGGTTTAGCGAACCCAGCGGTTTGCCGGAAAGCTTCAGTTCTAGGATTGTTTGTCGCTCAGCCTCTTCAGGCGGCGGTACAAAAACAAGATGATTAAATCGCCCAGGACGTCTCAAAGCGGAATCAAGATACCAAGGCGTATTGGTTGCACCGATGACAAACACGTTATCGTTCTCCGCCTGCAGACCGTCAAGCTCCAACAATAATTGGTTAACGAGCATGCGGTCATGATGCTGGCGCATTTGATGACGGCTTCCTCCCAGCGCGTCGATTTCATCAATGAAAATAACGCACGGCTTGCTTTCCCGCGCTTTTTCGAATATATCGTGTAAGTTATGCTCGCTCTGGCCAGCATACATGGAAAGAATGGACTGAAGCTCAATATGTAAAAAATTAGCATCAATCTCGCCTGCTACTGCACGCGCTAAAAACGTTTTGCCGCATCCGGGAGGCCCGAACATCAGCAAGCTTCCTCCAGCGTGTTTGCCGTATGCGGCAAACACTTCCGGCTGCATCAGCGGCAATATGAAATTCATTCTGATTTTTTTCTTAACCTCTTCCAGGCCACCGACGTCGGCAAACGTCTCTTTTGGTTTCTCCGACTCAACAAGCGATTGATCCTCATTGCTGAAATGAATGAGCTTTAAATTTTTGCGTCTTTGCTCCGCTAGTTCATCATGGTCCGACATCCTACTCTCTCCCCCTGTAATGTTTTACTATTAAGTCTATCACATTTCCATAAATTAGGGGATAACTAAGCAAAAAAGACTACTCACAAGAGTAGCCTTTACGAACTCGTCCCACCTACTGTTAAAACGCTATGCACATGTCGTTACTGTAGGACGGGCATCCTTCTTTTATGAAGCGATCATCCGCAGTTATCATTACGCCAATGTAAGCTTTGTTACACGTCCATCGATAATCCATTCAGAAACATAAACTGAACCCTTTGAATCGACACAAACTCCATGAGGTGAGCTAAATTTATTGTCATTGTAGTAGGACTTAGGTAAATTTGGCCAGCCGGTCTGTTTGTAAGCCTGTTGATCTTCACCTAAATGACAGATCAATCGATCATTTTTATCGAAAATCGTAACCCTACTATTTAAGTCTGGGAAGAAGAGATC
This sequence comes from Paenibacillus sp. Marseille-Q4541, assembly GCF_018310695.1. Lineage (GTDB taxonomy): Bacteria > Bacillota > Bacilli > Paenibacillales > Paenibacillaceae > Paenibacillus. The sequence goes on from NZ_JAGXCY010000015.1 coordinate 67,124, forward strand.
CTCTCCATGGAAATAAAAGCTGCAAGGCTGATCCATGTCATCAACGATGACTCTTTTGAAATTTCCCTCTAAGGTAAAGACTTGAATTCGATGATTGCCGCGATCGGCTACATAAACCTCTTCTATACCACTACGTATATCTATGGAAATGCCATGTGGACAGTTTAATTGTCCCAATTCTGTACCTTTTCCACCCCAGGAACGGATATAATCCCCTGCAGCCGTATAGTGATGAATCCAGCTTTGTCCATAGCCATCGGATACATAAATATCACCATTTGCCGAAACGGCTACATCTGTTGGGATATATTTAAGCTCTTCGTTGTAAATATCCGGACGTTCCGGTGTTCCCAATGTCAACAAGTGCTTCCCGTTTAGATCCGTTTTTACAACTTTACCGCGAGCGGTGTCTGTAAGAAAGAGGTATTCATTATTTTGTTCCTTATGAAGATAACATCCGTGAGCGCCACCCTCGAACTCCTCGCCCCAAGCCGTTTTAAATTCCCCGGACTCATCAAATTTAAAAATTGAGGGCTTGCCTGTATGAAAAACATAGACGTTATCCAGTTGATCTACGACAATTCCATGTGTATAGCCAAACTCTAAGTGATCAGGGAGCTTTGCCCAGCCTGGAACAAGATCATATCTGCGTGTCGTGTTTCCTAATTGTGGGGGCTTGCTTATTGTCATATTATAATCCCTCTATTCCGTAGTTAAGTCTCTCACTGTTTATTGGAATACAGTAAAGGAAAGAACTCATTATCAAACTTCTGACCGAATTGCGGACGTGGCCCGAGCAATCGAACATTATCGTGCCGAGCATTGCCCTCTATGTAGGATGTATCTCCAGGCATTAAATGAGCGACAACTGATAACCGAGGCTGATCTGTGAAATTCGTTGACGAGCCATGGAATGTAAGGGCATGGTGGAAACTCGCTTGACCAGCTTTTAGAATACAAGGCTCCTCTACCCAATCACGCGTTGCAAAACGCTGCTTCAGCTTTTCCATATCCTGTTCGAAGAAAGTATCACTTCCCTCGACAGCGCCCCACTTATGTGATCCCAAGATGGTCATCATACCGCCGTTATTCAGATCCGTGTCCTGCAATGCAATCCAAACGGTTACCATATTCGATGTACTGCTTGCGCGCCAAAAAGCGTAATCCTGATGCCAGCCTACATTTCCTAGCTTAGTTTCTTGTCCTGAAGTACCCGGCTTGTAGATTACTTGATCATGCCAAAGACGAATTTCATCCTCATTCAGCAGATTCGCAGCCATTTGACCTAAATTCGGATCGGTGACGACACGATGAACTTCATCGTTAACCCACCAGCCATTATCGAATTTACGAAGAGCATATGGATTGTCAGAAAGCTTGAAATCATGAAGAGGCAGACCAGCCCCATCGTAATCTTTCTTCCAAATGCGCTCATGCGCGCCTCGAAGACGCTCAATTGTCTCGTCATCTAGCAATTTCGGACTGATCCAATAACCGTCTTGATTAAACTTCTCTTTATCTGCTGTTGTAATGTTATAAGGTATAACTCCCATTATCGACACCTCATCTTTTCTGGTCAAAGTTGCTTACTAGGATTATTCTAAATCACAAGATGAGCATTTACTTTCCTAAACCTATCAAATAGGATTGGAAACATAATGGCAGAATTAATGCAATTGATCTATCGTTAACTTGTCCGACTGATTCAAGCACTTAACACTTTCCTATCCTAATTCCCATACTGTAGACTGTGCATGATATTAACCTATTCTTTAATGAAGTTACCTGAGAATTTTTTGGAAAGTAGGAGGAGAACGTGTACGAACAATATGTAAAGCACTGTTGGTGTTATAAATACCCAGTTAGTTTTATGAAGCCAACCCTTCAAATGTATGCACCATATTCAGTATCCCCAGCATATACAGGCCCAGTAAACACTCCTATGTATGCACCATCTGCAATATCTCCAGTGTATGCTGCCCGAGAAAATGCTCCGATGTATACACCATCCGCCAAAAAGGAAATTGATACACAGCTGCCTCTTTCAACAACAAGTCAAAAGAGACTTCGTGTCATGGATTTTTTTTTCAAAGATAAATCATTTAATTTCGAAACGTTGCGTGCAGCTGGATTCGCTGTTGACAATGGCGCCGATCTCAACGAAGTGTTCTTGACCGCTGCTGCAATCCCGGAGGGTGATGAAGAAGCATGGATGAGGGAGTGGAAAGCTAGCGCAGACCGTATTTATCAACGCGGCAAATATTCTATCGAGTATGGAGACAAGATCAGTGCTCGGGAGGCGTTCTTGCGCGCTTCAGCCTACTATCGCAGCGCTGAATTTTATCGTCGTAAGGATCCCCTAAACGATCCGCACGTTCTCGAGCTGTTCGGTCTTTCTCGCGAGGCGTTTGTGAAAGCGGGCAAACTACTGGATGGCCCCTTCGAGGAGATCTCCATCCCATACGGCAAAGATAAGCTCCCCGGATACCTGCTTCTCGTGGACGATAGCGGCAAACCCCGGCCGACTCTTATTTACACCAATGGATTTGACTCGACGACAGAGGAAGGCTACTACGTCATTGGCGCATCCGCGTTGCGGCGCGGTTTCAACGTGATTTTGTATGACGGCCCCGGTACGGGTCGCATGATCCGCGAGAAAAAAGTTCCCTTCCGTCCGGACTGGGAAGCAGTGCTCGGGCCTGTCATGGATTACGCTGAGACACGTCCTGAGGTCGATATGTCCAAAATTGTGCTGTTTGGGTATAGTATGGGCGGATATCTCTGCGCTCGAACTGCGGCCTTTGATCATCGTCCGGCAGCTATCGTGCTCGACGACGGTATGACGAGCTTTTTCGCGACGTATCCTCCACTTCCGGAATTCCTAGTTGAGTGGATCAAAGCCGGATACGATGAGCAGGCGATACCCGTACTTGAATGGATCAAGAAACATGACACCTACGCACGCTGGGCGCTGCAGAATGGTGTGTGGGTATTTGGTACTTCGAACGAACCAGAATACATCCGTAAGAGCGAGCAATTTTCTCTCACCACCGAAGACATGCACAAAATCAAATCCCGCACTCTTATTCTTGAGGGAGAAAACGACCTTGTGTTCAAAGGGCAGGCAAGTAAGCTTGCGTCCGAGCTAAAAGCTCCGCACAAGCATGTCGTGATGCGGAACGCTGATGGTGCCGGCGAGCACTGCCATATGGGTGCAATGCGTCTGCTTCATCAGACCATTTTCGACTGGCTCCACACGAACCTGTGAATCATTGGTTGAGAAATATAAATATAATCAAAGTACAAAGGTGGTTACTTGTCTGAACAAACTGGTAACCACCTTTGTATTTTGGCTGGAGAAGCTGGAACAGTAGCAAATGCTGTACTCCTCTTAAATGGCTGGGAGAGCATTACCTTAACCGGTAAGAGCAAGATACAGTTTTTTTCGGTGGCTCTGAATCTTCAAAGTATTCTAGACTAACTTTTTCGAGGATAAAAGAAAAGAAAAGCCTATATTATTTATCTATTTTTAGAAGCGTGTGGTCTTAAACATTTCAATTTTTCACTAAAGTTTAAATAGTTCACTATACTGGATTTGATTGACCATGATATGAATAATATTGCATCCGGGTTAAAGACATCAAAATATAAAATACAAGATTGGAGGATGAATGACATGGGAAAGCAGTTGATTAAACGAAGATTTACTGCAATGGTAACTGTTTCTGCACTGATTTTTTCACTTTGTACACCATTTCTCCAAGGAACTGCAAACGCTTCTTCTTATACTGCCGTCGTAAATCCGGATAAGCAGTATCAAACCTGGGAAGGCTGGGGCACTTCATTAGCTTGGTTTGCGAACCGGATCGGAGGCGCCGAGGATGCAACACGCAACTGGTATGCAGATCAATTATTTGATGTGAACCAAGGTTTAGGTTTTAATATTGTTCGTTATAATATCGGTGGCGGTGAAAATCCGAAGCATCATTTTTTGGAACTTCGAGCAGCCGTGCCAGGATTTAAGGCAAGCCCTACTGCTGACTATGACTGGAGCAGCGATGCGAATCAACGTTGGGTACTGCAAGCCGCCAAAGAAAGAAATCAACCACAAGAATTTATTGCCGAAGCCTTTGCAAACTCGCCTCCTTGGTGGATGACGAATAGCGGCAGTGTAACAGGCCCATTAGTACCATTGACGGATAACCTGAAAAGCGATATGTTCGATGATTTCGCGGATTATTTGACTACAGTAGTTAAACATTTTAAGGACAATGAGGGGATTACATTCAGAACCCTTTCTCCGATCAACGAACCAGACGGGTTCTGGGTGTACAGCAATCGTCAAGAGGGAGCCTTCTACTCGCAGTACAGCAGAGGAACGATTATCCAACACGTGCATGATGCATTAGTACAAAAAGGGCTGCCAACAACCCAAAGCTCCGCGGATTCGAACGCCGTTTTTCTAGCTAGAGACACGATCAATGCCTATACAGATATAACGAAGTCTATGATAAGTCAGTATAATGTCCATACGTATTACGGGAATGATACAGAACGAAAACAAGTTTTCTATGCTGCGGGTAACAAACCGATTTGGATGTCCGAGCACGGCGATGGCGAAGCGAACGGGATCGAAATGTCAAGATCTATTGTGTCGGACATCAAATATATGAAAAACTCCGCTTGGGTTTATTGGCAAGCTGTAGAGGATAATGCTGCTCCCGGGTGGGGGATGATTGAAACCGATCTAAACGACGCAAATAACAACGCTTTTACACCAAATGTGAAACAAAAGTTTTGGTCTATGGCCCAATGGAGCAAGTTCATTCGACCAGGGTATAAAATCATCGATATCGAAGATGGCGATTCAATTGCGGCATATGATGCAGCTTCACAAAAACTAGTCATCGTCACGGTTAACGATCGCAGCGCTTCAAACGATGTTACTTATGATCTGTCTAAATTCGGTGATATTAACGGGTCAGTAACGGCGTATCGCACAGTAGCTCCATCCAATGGTGTAACGGCGGAAAATTTTGCAAATATCAATGTAGCATTGAACAACAAGTCGTTCCAGAATACAGTACCTGCTTATTCTGTAACGACTTATGTAGTCGATGGTGTAAACCTTAAAAATCATACGTCCAGTGCAGCAGTTGATACATCTGCATACTACAAAATTGTGAATAAAAATTCCGGGAAAGTAATGGATGTCAAAGGTGCATATCTTGACGATAGCGCGAGTGTCATTCAATACACAGATAACGGCGGAACCAATCAACAATGGCAATTTGTAGATATGGGCAGAGGCATTTATAAAATCAAAAACCATAATAGCGGTAAAATGCTAGAAATTCAAGGTGAATCTACGTCAGACTCAGCGCAGGCCATCCAGTACCACGATACGGAATGGCGGGGTGTCAATCAAGAATGGAAGCTCATTGACGCAGGTGGAGGTTACTACAACATTGTGAATATCAATAGCGATAAAGTACTTGATGTTAAAGGTGAATCTACTTCCAATTCAGCTTCGATTATCCAATACACTGGGCGCGGTTCGTCTAATCAGCTCTGGAAATTGGTGAAAGTGAATTAATAAGGTTAAAAAGAGACGCTATCCGAATTATCGGGATAGCGTCTCTGAGTTAACAAAAAATGTAATCTATTGGTGGAGAGTGAATCCCTAGGTCAAATTAACTCTTCATCAATTATCCATGGATGCCCATCAATCGGAGAGAAGCCGTTACATCATCTCTTATTTGCCTGTCCTTCTCTTCTCAGCTTCTGGATAGCGGTCACCAACAATTTGGATCTTGCCAATCTCATCATTGATTACCTTCATCTCCCTTTCGGTGAAGACGATTTCAGTTGCTGCAACATTTTCTGAGATTCGATTGAAATTTGTTGTCCCTGGAATGGGTACAATAGAGGGTTTCTGAGCAAGAATCCATGCTAGTGCGATTTGCGCTGTGGTTACATTTTTCAACTCGGCCAGTTTATTCAAATAATCGATAATCACCTGATTCGCTTCCATCGCTTCCTTAGTAAACCGCGGAAGCTCGCCCCTGTTGTCGTTCTCGGTGAATGAAGCATTCTTGTCTAATTTCCCGGTAAGAAATCCACGACCAAGGGGACTATAAGCTACCAAACCAATTCCCAATTCATCCAGTACAGGAAAAATGTCTTTTTCGATCTCCCGCCACCAAATCGAGTATTCACTCTCCACTGCCGTCAATGGTTCAACGTAATGCGCACGGCGAATCGTTTCAGCGCTAGCCTCTGACAACCCCCAATGGAGGATCTTTCCGTCTTTTTTCAACTGTTGCATGGTCAACGCCACTTCTTCAATTGGAACCTTTGGATCTACACGATGGATGTAGTATAAATCGATATAATCTGTTTGTAATCTTTTTAAAGACCCTTCAACCGAACGGATAATTGATTCTGGCCGGCTGTCAAGTTCATTTGTTAAGCCATTGATCTTAAAACCGCCTTTCGTTGCAATCTGTACCTTATTCCTATGCCCTGCGAGCGCCTCACCAACAAGCTCCTCATTTGTGTAAGGCCCATATACTTCCGCTGTATCAAACATCGTGATGCCAGAATCAATAGCGGAGTGTACAACTGAAATCATTTCACCACGGTCTTTTGCTGGTCCCCGGTGGTAGTTTAACCCCATACATCCAAATCCAAGTTCAGACGTTTCCAAACCGTTGATTCCTAAAATTCTTTTCTTCATAACTTTCTCCTTTCCTAACCGAGTTTTTTATTAAGCCAGAAATTTGTGTAATGTCATTCCATTCAAAAGCACACGATACAATGCGTTATGGATCTTCAACTATTAAATAATCCATGCACTGAGGTCTGTCGCCAACAGGCTACCTCGCTATATTCTTATGGTAGTTTTAAGTGCGAAAAATTTCTAATACCTATATTGAATTTTTTATCATGCCTAATATGTATCGTATAGGTTTTTAGACCTTAGCTTGGGATAAGAACTTGTACCGTTAAAACAAAAAAAGCCGCTAATTAGCGACTTTTCATAGGACAATGTTGATGTCTCCCAATATTTATTCTTACTTTTGTTCTTGTGAAATTAGGTTTACATTACATGCCTTTTGATTTACTCCCAAACACCAACTTTCTCCACACAAACTCAAATGGTCCATATTTATATTGCTTCATAAGAATTGTTGAAATACATACTTGAATAATAAAGAACACGATACAATAAATAAATGGCTTTAGTAGAGTAAAATCTTTTATAATTGTACATCCGAACCCGAACTTCTACGAAGTAGAGCTTCGACATGCTTATGAAGAACAACAATCGAAAATGGCTTGGTGATATAGTCATCCGCTTGCTGATCAAAGCTCATAATCTATGTATATTCATCACTCATCGCTGTCAGCCTCAGGACAGGGACCTGGCTTGTTTTTCTAGTCTCATTTCAAATTTACTCCCATATCGTTATTAATCTACTTATTTTTAGTATATCCATGAAATTAACATACTTATGTGAAACTAGTATGAAATCGAGAACATAGCATCGCGCCACTTATAACGAAATATCATTATCACGGTAATAAAAAAAGTCCCTATGTCTATTGTAGACATAGGGACGATTGAACAACCGCGTTACCACCCAGATTGTACAAATGGTGGCCTTCGCTTGATCACGGGGCTCTTTTAACGTATATTGCATTATTTTCAGTCATCGTAATATCTCAGCAAGAGTTCATCTTTCTTGAGTCTTACTCCACCATTTTACTAGCAACAAATCCAAGGTCTACGATATCAATCTTGCCATCGCCATTAAAGTCCAAGTGCTTGATTTGTTCCCAATCCATGCTCTCGGAAGTTTTGCCGTAATTGGCCGCGATAATAGCAAGATCTCCGATACTCACCTTATCGTCATTGTTAACATCTCCCGGGATTCCCGGAGGTGATGTCTCTGACGTAATCTCAATATTGATTGAAGACGGGGCAGCCGTGGTTTCTTCTCCTATATCATTCCCCATTGTTGTATCGGTCACGGATATAGTTGCCGTAATTGGTTTCTCCACAGTTGTTGCTTTAAATGTCAGATCCAGCAGTTGCACATCCGAAGTTATGGCATTGTCCGCTCCTATACTCGCCATAATAAACCGTAGCTTGCCTGGTGTATCCTTTACAATCTCTACAAGACTTACACCATCTTTCACCGGCTTAGCGTCTATGAATTCGAACAAGCTCGGGTCATATTCCATCCTGATGTCGACTGCGTAAACACTTTGTATCACACTGTTTAATCCCAATTGAACGGCAAACTCCTTACCGGATTGAACGCTTTTAACAGAAGATAGTGTCGTTGTTGGTGTATCTGGCTCTAGTGTGATTGTGTCTTTGGTTGTGACCACAATCGAGCTGAATCCAGATTTGATGCCATTACTGTTAACCGCTCTGACTTTAATAGTATAGCTGGTATTAGCCGTCAATCCACTTAGGTTATAGCTCTTGGAATTAATCGTATCAAGTAAGCTGTTGTTCAAATACACCTCATAGCCTGTAATGTCCACATTACTAGTGGATGCATCCCAAGTTATCATGGCCGTTGTATCTTTCACATCAGAAGCCTTAAGATTCATAGGTGCTGTTGGTAGAGTCTGATCTGTGATGTCAATACTTACTGAATCACTCTTCGCAGATTCATTCCCCGATTTATCGATCGCTGTGACAGTTACCGTATAAGAGGTGCCGGCCATAAGATCCTGAACCATTAAGAACGTTGTACCCGTGCCGTTAACATAGGTGATCTTGTCGCTGTTACCATCATTTACGTATACTTTATAGCCAAGAACATCATCATCTGCAGGAGCCGTCCAGCGTACGATTACTGAGTTCTGCGTAACACCATTTTCATCGATGGTAACTCCCGTAGGTGCAGCAGGAGGTGTGGTGTCGCTGTCTGCTCTCTCATAGCCCGTAAGACGAATTTCTGCAGCAGAGGCGAATAGTTTCCCACTTTCAGCGCTTAGGGTTTCAACCCCGTAAAGGCGGATTGCCTTCGCAGCAACAGGAGCGAATTGAACATCCTGCCAACCTGTCATACTCCAATTCCCTGTTCCACCTGGCACATCAACGAACTCGGTACCGTTTGTGCTGTACTGAATTTTATATTTTTGGATGATACCGTTAGCTCCGCCACCTGTACGCGGCATATAACGTAGTCCATCAACCATGTAAGGCTTATCAGATAATGTAAGAGTAATATAGAGGTTCTCGCGTACATCGCCCTTCCACAATGAATGCCATACCGTATTTGGATTGTTGTCCAGAACTAGTCTAGCAGGCCCTTCATTCGCACCACCGTTAGCCTCCACACTACCTGCTGTAGCGGTATACTGTGTAACTGAAATATCCCGATCGCTTGAGCCTGCATGATGTGGTCCTGTAATGATATAAACAGCGGTATAGTTACCCTTAGCAAGTTTAATCATATCCCCAACGACAACGGTGTCTGTACCTCTAATCTCTTGCGTCCCATGGAACACGCTAACCTTAACTCCAGGACTATAGATGAGATTATCAAGCAACTTATCTACCGTTATTGTCTGATCTTGCGGTACACCGATTGTTTTGCCAGCAATATTTACGGTATATACCTTTGAACTTATTGATAATAGCTCTGGATCATGAACGATCAAGAGGGTATAACTCTTTTCAGTCTCTTCTTTCTTAAGCTTTAAGATATCATTCGTATGGATTTCTTCCGTTCCAGTAATCTCTTCCGTTCCGCGGTATACTTTCAAGTTAACACCTTCGTCATAGACGAGATTCGAAATAATTGTATCCACGGTCAGTGACTCGCTGTCGAGAATCGAAATGGTCTTGAGGTCTTGATTTACAGTATACACGGGAGAATCTACATTAAAGGAGACTGTACCCGACTCAAAAGCACCAATATCAGGAATTCCTGTAACTGAATTGCCGAAATAGTCTCTGCCTCCGTTATCCTTGATCGGTTTTCCAGCGTTTACAGCTGGGGAACCAGATTGCAACTGGTACCCGGTCAAGCTTGAAGTATCAACTGGACGACCTTCTCCTGTGCCTCCCGTGCCGGGGTCAACGAACAATGGATCTGCTGTAATCACTGCTCTATCATTGGAAGGTGTGTTCTTGAAGTTATAAAACAGATTGTTTTGCCAATCAATATTATGTTCACTAAAGTTAGCTTCTTCATGCGGTGTATCCCCAGGATAGTAAAAAATATTATTATAGAATTTAGCATCAGAGTTACCACCACTGCCGTACATAAATTTCTTGTAGCCATCCGCCTTCATGTAAACTGTATTATTATAAGCCATGGCACCAAAGGTTCCTGTTCGCCAATCGATTACTCCGTGCTCGGTATCATCATTCTGACTGATATTGTAGCGGAATATGCCATTAAATCCGTACAATCCAGGCGTATTGCACCACATAAACGTACCGCCCGCGTTATCGTGCACATAATTGTACTGTACTAAAGTGCCATCATTCAGCGCATCGATTTCAATACCCTGCCCATCGCCTGCTCGTTTGGTATCGTATACCTCATTGAACTGGAAAGTCGTATTGTCCGAATTCCAGTTGAACAGGCCTACAGCATAGGAGCCGCTGGAAGCAGCACGATATACTAGGTTATTTTCTATGACAGCATCTTTATTGTTATCTATAATAGCGCCATCACCATCGATATCGTAAATGAGATTGTTAGCTAAATAGAAGTCTTCATATGGCTTCCATGCGTACCCTGCTCTTCCCGGAGCATGGTTGCTTGGATATGGCCCCCATTTCGTATCCGTAGTTTCCGCTCTGCGCGCCCACACCGATACAAAATTTACACCTGAACGCCCTAAATCGTAAAGCTCACTGTTCGTAATACGAATATCATTAATTGAAGTAGGAATATGCTCTGAAGCTGGAGTATTCGGCTTTGCCTGTACCTCCATCAGGATCCCTCCGGACGATTTACCCTGGTTCGTATCCGGCCCATGGAATCCATGAATAACGAGGTTGTCAAAGTAAAAATGATTCAGATCTCCTGCGTCCTCCCCCGTAATGTTGATCCCTCTATGATACACCTGAGAATCTGGCTTATGGTTTGGTCCAGACAGCTCCAGATCGCGTACTTCCCAATAGGACTGATTATAGAATGAGATAACATTGTTAACCGTAACGGTTGTGCTGAACTCAGCACTCATTAATGTAGCTGACCAGTTCTTGTCGCTTGGCTCAAGTATTGGCCGCTCACCATCCTCTTCACCGTAGCTTGCAACTATTATCGGATAACCATCTACACCTGAACCTTTAGGCTTAAAAGCCCCCTTAAATCGATCACCTTTCTTAAAGTAGATATGGTCGCCTGGCATAAAATCAATCGTATTCAGCTTGTCGATTGTCAGGAACGCTTTGTCAGGACTACGTCCATCGTTGTTGTCAGAGCCTGAATTCGCGACATAGTAACTCACGCCTTCCGCTACACCAATGGTAAAACTAGCTGGAGTCTTTTCCCCTTGATAGATTGCCTCAATCGTAATTGTCTGCTCTGATGAGTTCGAAGGCAGACGATTGAAGTTAAAGGTAGCTTGAAGATTATCACTGTCGTAGGCGAAGTCTTTCGTATTTAACGTTTTGAACTCACCTTCGTTTATTTTGTATTTAAAGGTAAAATCGGACGTCACAGGAGCAACGGATGGCTTCCGATCCAATAGGGCTGTAAGCGTACCGTTAGAAGCGGATAAGCTCTTTACCTTCGCCGTTATCACTTCCTCCCCTGAAGCAGCAATAGGGAAATCAAGTGTCAGGGTCGTATTCGTTTGATACGTCACATACATCGTAATTGTCTGGTCTACGGGCCCGGCCTCAATCGGATCAAAATTCATTGTAAAGGTTGTTTTATCGTCACTTACACTCGACCCGGTAATCAACAATGGTGAAGTCACATCCGGGTTAATTGAAGAAGAGTATGAGACTTCAAAATCTTTTGCAGAGGGGGCAGGAGCAGTTGCATTGAATACAGACGTTATGGTCCCATTCTGAGCGCTTACCTGCTTGAGATCACTCTTAACTGTCAATTTAGCATTGTCGATATAAAAGTTGTTTCCTGCCTGATTGGATTCAAGCCATGCGAATAGACGTGCACGATCAGTGCCAATAGGCGTGAACTCTATCGAATACTGGGTCCAGTCATTTTTTGTCGCCTTAACCGTAAGCTGTCCGCTACCGTGATTTTTAACACCTATCTGCATGGAACCTTTAGATGCATCATCGGCCTTCACCCATACGGTGTATTCGTAGGTTAGCCCTGGTTGCAATCCTTTCACATCCTGCTCCAGAGAACCGCCAGCGGTTGCACTTTTGACAGCATAATTTCCATCATGAGCATTCCCTGCACCTTCTACCTTTACTGGGCCACGGTATGCATACCAATTGTTAAATGCCTCTTTTACGGAGCCGTCATTGGGAATCAAGTCCGCATCTTCAAAGCTGGAATTCTTAAGCAAATTCATCTCTTCTAAGGTGACGCTAGATGCCGCATAAAGTGAGTTTTGTGGAAACAAAGAAACGAATAGTGTAAACACAAGAGACATAGCCAAACTTCGTTTGAAAAAGTCATATCTTCTTTTCATTTTCATCCACTTCAGACCCTTCTACTATAAAATCTAGCAATGATTGTAAACGCTATCCAAAATATTGAGAGTACGCCAACTTCATCTCAATTCTCCGCAAATGTAACAGGGTTATTGTCACTTAATTGCTGCAGCAATTGTTTATAGTAGCCACTTTTCAAGAAATCACTGGTGATTGCAATCTTTTGCTGTGTAAAATCTGTTTTCACATCGGTTCGAGAAATAATCTTTCCTGTTCTTTGCAAATTACCAAATGTATAAGAAAATTCCTGACCCGCTTCACCTGACCTCAGAATATCCGCTAGTTCCGCGTCCGCATTATCAAGCGACTTTAACTGACTCCAATCGATCGTATGCTCTTCCGCACTTCCATTGTCTGTAATTGAATAGACGATCTGATCTGCGTGATTGTACAGCGCGATGTTCTCTTCAAAATAAGCACGCGACTTTGTTAACAGAGGCTTATCCGCATTTGCAGCTAGATAGTCAATGATTTTCACTTCCAGATTACTAGCAACGTATTGATAATAACTATAAATATCGAATTGTTCTGGACCATATATCGCTTTACCATTCTTCTTATCCACTTTCCGCTGGGCGTTCTCAATCTTCATCTGTTCCTGCAAATGTGTCAAAGAATAAGGTCCGTACAACCCTAGTTTATTCCCTAAATAAAACTGTGCGCTGACGCTCTGGGCTATCGCTTTCGTTCTCTGGTCCAATAGGTCGCTATTATCGATATCATCTACTTCACGTTTCGCTAATTGGTGATAGAATTTAACTTCCTCCTGTTCGATTACACGGGTAAAACCAGAGTAAGAAAAGATCTGTTCTGTGATGCCAGGCTGCTGCCTTTCCTCATCAGATTGATTAAGAAAACCAACCAGCATAACGACCGCCGCTAAAGAAAGTATGAATCCCATAATAGTCAACAAAGGGGATTTCCGTGTGGAAAGAGAACGAGTCTTACGCGACATCATGAACACTCCATTCTAATGTTGAGTTGAACCATATGTACTGTGTCGACCTCCTTTATATAGTTAAATAGATTATTTATACCTAAGTATGTTATGGGCATAGGACTTTTCTGTAAATCAATAATAATGCAACAATCACATAAAAATGCAATCATTCACCCACGTCCAGCTCTCTGTATTTGTTGATATAGTGGAGATGAATCGACAGTTTTTGCATATAACCCGTGATATAGTATTCGCGAAAGTATGGGCTATAAGAACAAATCTATGAAAAAAACGAGAGGAGTAAATCTATGTATTTCGATTTTTATTCCGTGAATGACTGGATCGAAACCTATCCGATGAGTGTGAAAACCGTTTATAAACTTTACACATTGCCTGACTATGACATCAATCATCGAATCATTGAAAGCAATAAATACATATTGTTTTACACACTTGATGGTGAAGGTAGTATTCAGGTGGATGGACAAGAGTTTCTCGTTCAATCTAACAGCCTTATTTTTGCAAACGCCACCAAATCACTGGCCTACCAATGCTCAGGCGACCAATGGAACTTCTGGTTGTTTGAGTTTAAGACAGAGCCGTTCTTATTAACCCCCAACTATGTATACCACACACCGTTCAAAATGGACTATTTCGATCTGTGCGATCAAATCCTTCTAAGTCTAAAAGAAGATCGGCAGCAACTTGCCTCTGCTTACTTCTACCTCTTCTACTCTATTCTCGCGAGCACGCTGGAGAATGGCGTGAATTCTTTTAATATAACCGTCATTAATAAAAGCCTGGAATATATGAAGGAAAACATCATGAATTTCTCTGTTCAATCACTCTCCCGCTATTTGAATATCCCGATACGTACATTGTTCTATATATTCAATAAGGAAGTCGGAACTTCGCCTAATCGATATTTTCAGGGGGTAAAGACGGAGCTAGGGAAGGAATACTTAGAAATTACCAGTATGAACATTTCAGAGATTTCTCACGTCTTAGGTTATTGTAGCTCAAGTCATTTTTCCACGGTGTTCAAGCAGTTTGTTGGTGTTAGCCCCGCTCAATACAGACGTGAGTTCGAGCTCCGGAATTTGGGGTGAGATTTGGCAGAACAAACAAAAAAAGCCGCTAACTAAGCGACTTCTAATAGGACTATATTTTTGTCCCGCGACACCTATAGAGACCCTCGTACAACTAGACATGCCTTTGAAGCTTAATGCTGCATTCTGACGTTGTTGCAGTGATATACTCCATATAATTCACAGAGCCGTTAAAGTTTAAATAAGCTTCATAACGCATGCGGATTGCAGGTAAAGTAATCAAATCCAGAACATGTTCCTTTGGAACCCACCTGCACTCGCTCGTTTCATCCGAAGTAGCTAACTCTCCACCTACAGCTTTGCATACGAAATCAAACATGACCTTCGTAGGAACATCAGTCACACCGTCATACCATTTATGGATCGCTGTATTCGAAACAACACTAATTACATGGCTAACCGTGGCGTCTATTCCACTTTCCTCTTTAATTTCACGAATCACGCCATCAATCAGGTTTTCTCCGACTTCAGTTATCCCACCAGGATACACCCAACCATCGTCATGGGCTTTTACTAATAGAATATTTCCATTTCCATCTTCTACAATTCCGCCTGCCGATACAATATGTGTCGGAAACGCCATTTCACGACCTCCTAAAAAGGAAAGATTGCATATTTATTACACAAGGTTCCTGTACTTTCCTGCTTTCGTGAAAATTATTTGCTTGAAAGTACTCGCGAAACGATTGAAATATCAGCAGTAACAGGTTCAATATCCTCGAGGTTAACTATATCCCTGCAAGTATCCTCATGGCAAAATGACAAGTGAATTGAACCTTTCGAAGTTGCGGAGTAAACGATACAAGAACTTGTGCCGTTAAAACAAAGAAAAGCCGCTAATTTAGCGACTTTTAATGAAGTACTATGACTTTGTCCCGCAACATTATCGTATGAATCCCATCATTGCATTCATATGTATATTTACTAACAACAAATTACAATGAATCACAGATTAGGTCAATTCGCTTTTACACACAGGTTAAAATAGGGTATACCAGGATCTAAACAACCCGGCTATAATGAGTACGATTCCAGGATCTATATAACCCTTTAAGCGCCTACTTGAATGATGCTCCCATCTTGTTAAAGCGATGTCTATCTCGCTCATCCCTTCACGTTTTTTCTTGCTTCGTTTGAGATATCGTTTCATATCAACATAAAGGGAATGCAATAGCCAGATGATGCTCAGCAAATATAAAGCCAGAGCGACATAATCATTCCACATGATTTCACTCAGATCCCCGCTAAGGATCCTCCGGAGCGTTACAACATATCCTGTTCCTACTTCTTGTTCCATATCCATGCTTCCTTATCTGTCTGTACTAAGTTGAGTGTCAATCATCTGTTTCTTCTAAAGTAAGTACCAATCTCGAAATAATCGACCTAGATTACCAAAAAAACCAGATAAAATTAATAAAGCGAAAAACCGTACTATCCGAGAATCTTCTTCGTTCTCTTGTCCTAACATCCGAATCCCTTTTCCACTTAGGTAAGCTCGCTCTCTTCTCCATCTATGGATCAGCTTCACAATCGGAATGATGAGGATGTTAATGATGAGGAAGAGCACACTTATCAAGAAAAATCCGAGTCCTACATAATGGTTCCACTTAAGTTCTTGACTTTGTCCATGGAATATATAGTAGATGATCTCTTGGTATCCTAGGGTACCTGTATCAGTTACTTGGTACGCTAGATCTTCGAGTCCAGGAAACACATTTACAAAGAGAATAACAATAGACAGAATGAGAAAAGATATCAGCCCTATGCCTAGCAACACAAGATCTATCCAGTAACTTCCCATAACTTCTTCCCGCTGATCTCGATTTACATAGAACAGCGCTTGTCTGCCTTGCGTTACTCTTCGATATAATTTCATCGTGCCTCTAATCATCCATAAGCAAATGATGGCTACCACACAAACAAGTAATAAGATACCAGTGACTAATGTAGTACCATTCAATATTTCAATCAATATGAATCGACCTCTGCTGACTGTTCTAGATGTAAATTATTGAACTCTTCTTAATTCAAAATATAATGGGACAACACACTTTGTACTTCGTAAATATTCGTACTTTTATTAAAGTTTTTCTGAATCGGCACCGTGCTACTGGAGATATAAATTTTAAGTTCTGCTTCCATGTCGAGGTGTCCCGCTGTCTCAATAGAATAATGTGAGATACTTTTATAGGGAATAGAGTGATACTCTACTTTCTTGCCTGTTATTCCTTGTTTATCCACAATAATGAGTCGTTTGTTCGTGAAAATAAACATATCTCTTACAAGTTTGTATGCACGTTCGATCTGTTCACTTGGAGCAAGCAATGGAGCGAACTCCTTCTGTATCTCAACTAAATTAACCTGTGAAGCATTACCTAATAAACCATCAAAAAAGCCCATTCTTCATCCCTCTTCCTTATCGTTTTGTTCCCATATTATATCGGATTTTTTTTGAAATAGGCAGTGAAAATCAGGAAATATAATTTACAAATATAAACAGTCTGTCCTTTTGTCGCGAAAAAAGGTACACACTCACCGATCTACTAGGAGGCGTGTACCTTTCATTTTATTTATAAATTCGGTTCGTCTAGCACAATGGTTTTGTTCATCTCAGTCCAAGCAGCAGGTCCGATAATGCCTAATCGCCACAACGCGATTCCTTTAAGATCATAACGCTTAGCAAGACCTATCTTGCTGTTAATACTGGCTGCGTCTTCACTCCCTCTGGAAATACCAAGGAGTAACTTGTCTTTACTTGTCTCCTTAAGCGCAAGACGAATCGCTTCATCTACTTTAGCAATGGGCTCTGGGCCGTTTTCATCTTCAAAAGCATAGGCCATAATGACAAGTTCATCAGCAAGGTTACCCAAGGTTTTATAATCGTATCCTTTATAAGAGCTATTTATCGGATGTAAAACAACGGTTAGGGTTAGTCCTTCAGTATGAGCACGTGTAGCAATGGCTTTGATGAAAGCATTGTAATCACTTTTTACTTTGGAGAAATCTCCGGTAAGTCCAAGTCCTTCGAAATCTAGTGTAATTCCTTTAAATCCTTTCTCAACTGCGGTTGTGACAATACCATCGATTGTCTTTGCTTGAAGCTGTTTATCCTCTAAATTCTTCGTAAGCTCCCTCTGCCCATCAAGGGCATATACCATGAATGACGGAGACACTCCAAGGAGAGCTGCATCTTCTATAATTCGTTCTCCAGTTACTTCTCCTGCCGGAGCCGGCCATTTGTATTCATCCCCTGTTGTGGTGAAATTCCCTTGACGATCTATTCGTCCCCAGCCAAAAGCAGCGGAATCTAAACTTGGAAGGTACTTTATTTCATCATAGGAACGAAGCGCATAAAATCCAAGCGTATACATTTCTTCTCTTGGAGACGTGATGGATACCGTTTTGGATGCTTGATTCCAGCCCACTTGGGCTCCAAACTGCTGGCTAAAAAAGCTAAGTGGAATCATCGTCGTACTACTGATCGTTCGCGGCGCAAGGGTAAGCGCAATGTTTTGACCATTCACCTTCGCTGTTTTGTTTCCCATCGTTAGTTCAACGGTCTTACTCCCTTGATCCGTCTGTTTAGTCGCAGTAATTTTCTTCAACTTCTGATTCCACTGTACCTCAATACCGAGTGCCTCAGAAATGGCTCGAAAAGGAACCATCGTCGTTCCACTAACCACTACAGGCTCTACCGGAAAAGGAAGTGGATACCCAT
The DNA here is from genome assembly GCF_018310695.1 of Paenibacillus sp. Marseille-Q4541. GTDB lineage: Bacteria > Bacillota > Bacilli > Paenibacillales > Paenibacillaceae > Paenibacillus. The sequence continues at coordinate 85,567 of NZ_JAGXCY010000015.1, forward strand.
CCAGTACAATCTGTACTTGTTTGACTGCTGCATAAGTTGATGGAAGACTAGTACCTCCCACGGTTCCTCCTAATAATATGGCGCAGCTTAATAGCATTTTTCCCCATGGTTTCATCTGTTTTCCCCATTCTTCTATAATAGTTAGACGATAAACTACTAATCTAGCAGCTCTCACTATTTTACTATAAAAAAAGGGGGTTGGGTTATTTTAGATAAGTTGGATAATAAAAACAAAAAAACCGTAATATACGGTTTTTTAGAAGTACATCTATGAACGAGCAGATTATAGATACAAAGCGTCTACATACTGCTTGTCTTCTTTTTCAAGAGGAGTATATCCTTCTTTTATCATCGTTCTAACTGTCGTTTCTTTTAACACCCATATCAAATATTTGTTCAGCAATGCCCAGAGTGCAAATCCTACAAGGAACGCAGGCAAGAACGAAGTGGACACCAGGATGGAGAAGAACATAATGATAATCTGTGCAAAGATAAAGTACAGAATTATGAGCGTTGGTGCAATCATTCGTGTTGGTTTTACTTTGCGATACACCTTAAACAAGTGAAAAGAACCGACCCAATTTAACGACCCCGTTGCTTTAATCGGTACTTCAAGTTCATTGTTTTCTTTTTCAAAAGTGAGCACATTTTTTTTGTTTTTCGTTTGTTTCAAGGACAAATCCACCTCTAGTTACTTATATAATGACATGCTATCTACAGAGTAGCACATTTAATCTTCATAATCGAATCGACACAAATCCATATTAGGCAGGCCGGGATTAGGAACGACATCTTTATCCAGTTTACCCAGAATACCTCCATCAATTCGATGACTTTCAAAATTAGATATTTAATTCTTTAACTGCATCTCTAAATATTCGTAAGGATTCTTTTCTTTGATTCAGATCGTATATGAATGACAAAGCCATAATTTCGTCAAAATGAATCTTTTCACGTAGTTGATAAATTTGATTCTGAATGGTCTCTTTAGAACCTATAATATGGCTCCGTTTGATCTGATCTAACATTTCCTGCTCCTGTAAGGTGAGCAATTTCTCATCGATTACCTTAGGTGACTCCATACGTAGCACCCGCCCGCGTTGCAAGTAAAATGTAAATCCGATGGATGTCCCGGCGATTGCCCAGGCTTCTTCATCCGTTGCTGCCGCGATGACACGGTGAGCGATGAGCGCATATGGATTACGAATTACTTCTGACGAACGAAACTCTCCACGATACCGATGTATTGCCTCTGCAGCTTTCTCTTCCTGGCCTGGAGAGAAATAAGCAAAGGCATATTGCAATCCCATGCTTGCCGCAATATTTGCACTTGATAAACCTGTTCCAAGCATCCATAATTCCGGAGGATTACTAACTCTCGGTGTAGTCATTAGCCCTCGTAAGGGATGATTAGCAGGTAATGTTCTACTCATATATTCTTGGAGTTCCTTTAATTGATCTTGAAAAGTGTCTGGCTCTGACTTCCTCTTGCCCTGAAGCGCTTGAGTAGAAGCAGGCGTACCTCCAGTTGCCCTGCCTACACCCAGATCCACACGGCCAGGTGCTAATGCAGAGAGAACTTTGAAATTTTCAGCAACTTTATATGGACTATAGTTCGGAAGCATGACTCCCCCGGAACCAATGCGAATTTGATTCGTTATTGCCGCAAGATAACCAAGTAGCACTTCGGGAGAAGAGCCTCCCATGGCATCTGTACTGTGATGCTCTGACACCCAATATCGGTAGAGTCCAAGGTTATCTGCATATTTGGCAAGCTCTATCGTTTCCTGGAAAGCAAGTTCTGGAGTTCCTTTTCGCTTAAGAGGAGTTTGATCGAGTACACTAGCACGCATCAATCCATCCCTCCTTCATTTTATTCACCAAGGTACAATTCTTAAGTGACATACTACACAAATTCAATTAAGTATTCAAACTTTTGAATCTTAATAGAAGTGTGGCTATCTAGTGGGTAATCTAGATTTTTCTTCATTAATAGGTTCAAGAAATCAAACAAAGCCGTCTCAAAATGAGAAGGCTTTGTTTGATAAGTAATTTTATTTTTCAAGGTGATAAGTGACGGTTGAGATGACAACATCCTTATGGCGGAACAGATACGCACGAAGCAGTAGACTGGTCTGATTATGAAGTACATACTGCCACCAATGTTTGGTAATAAACTGAGGTATCAAGATCGTAATGTGATCCGTCTCTGTTTTTTTCCATTCCACCGTATCAATAAATTTAATGAGAGGTTTCACAATACTTCGGTAACTGGATTTTAAAGTAATCAACCTTACACCCGGATTCCAATCCTCCCATTTCTCCTCCATCTTACGAATGCTTTCATCATCAAATCCGACGTATACTGCTACCACATTATCTGTTAACGACTTGGCGTAACTTAACGAATTACGAACGACACTCGTAACTCCTCCAATCGGAACAACAACCGTGCTGCCTTTCACTTGAATTTTGTCTTCCTGAATATTAATTCGAAGCTGATCAGCTACTTGATTATAATGGCGATGAATGCGCATGAAGACCCAAATAACTAGCGGTAAGAAAATGAATATCGACCACACTTGACTGAACTTCGTGAAAATAAAGATAAGCGTAATGCTGAGTGTCGTCAGCATCCCAATGGTGTTAATCAGAAGCTTAAATTGCCAGCCCGATGGCTTCAGTTTGATCCAGCGAATCATCATGCCTAGTTGCGACAATGTAAAAGGGATAAATACCCCGACCGCATACAGTGGTATCAAACCTTCTGTATTGCCGTGAAATGCAATAACAAGAATGGCAGATAGAATACCTAGAAAGATAATTCCATTGGAATAGCCTAAGCGATCCCCTCGTACGAGAAACATATGCGGCATAAATTTATCTTTTGCTAGCATAAAGGCTAGAAGCGGGAATGCAGAATAAGCAGTATTTGCTGCAAGGAATAGAATCAGTGCTGTAACCCCTTGAATGATGTAATAGATCGTACCTCTGCCAAATACAGAATTGGCAATTTGGGAGACAACGGTTTCTTTTTCACTTGGTGTAATCCCATACCAATATGCAAGTAAACTGATCCCGAGAAACATAAATCCAAGAATAGAACCCATCATAATTAATGTTTTTGCAGCGTTTTTTTCTGCTGGAGCCCTGAAGTTTGGAATGGCGTTAGATACCGCCTCTACTCCTGTTAGTGCGGAACAACCAGAGCTGAATGCTTTTAGCAAAAGAAAAAGACTGACATTATTAGCTGCTGTCCCCCACTCTACGGGAACTACTGGCTGAGCGCCACCCATCGCGTATTTAATAAATCCAGTGACGATTAGTACAACAATAGCTATAACAAATAAATAAACCGGCAACGCAAGGACAGATGCAGACTCCGTAATCCCTCTTAGATTCAGAATCGTTAACAGTACAATCATGATAAGTGCAATAACAACCCGGTAATCATGCAATACTGGAAAAGCAGATGTGATGGCGTCCGTTCCTGCAGAAGAACTAACTGCAACGGTCAGGATATAATCCACGAGCAGGGATCCCCCTGCGAGAAGACCGCTCGATACTCCGATATTATCCTTGGCTACAATATACGCGCCACCACCTGTTGGATAAGCATAAATCGTTTGTCTGTATGAAAATATTAGAATGACCAATAACCCGAGTACAGCAAGCGAAATAGGAATGGAATACCATGCGGCTGCAACGCCAACTGCCATCAAGACGATCAAAATTTGTTCTGTACCATACGCTACTGACGATAACGCATCGGAAGAAAGTACAGCGAGTGCCTTAAGTTTACTTAGCTTCTCTCCTTCTAATTCGCTGTTTTTCATTGGACGCCCAATGAGTAATCGTTTAATTCTGCTAACCATAGTGATCTCCTCTTTACTCCGTATCTTCTTCATGTTGCGTAATTCAATGTCCCAAATCATCTGAATTTCGTTTAATATCCCCTTAGCAGAAGAATCATACTCCCTCAGCCTTCTCGTGGTAAAGTGGCTCGAAAGTGTAAAGAATATAACGGTAGTCGAATTTGTTCACAATTTGTGGATCGGAGTTGCAAAATCTCATCGTAGCTTTCTTTCTCTCGTTCGCTTGTGATTTTGACACTAAAAATGAAGAATTTAAAAAATAAAAATGAGTAAAAGGGAACTTTATTTACGATAAATTCGTCTATGTTGACGTTGCGAATTTTACATCATGAGAAATGAAAGGATTGTTGAAGAATGAAGAAAATGATTTTGATGTTGATGACATTTACTCTGGTCATCGCTGGATGTGGATCGAAGAAAGTGGAAACCGTTAACGTTCCCGTAAGTGAGTTAATGGATGGTGTTGTAAAGCAAGCGGAGTTTAATAGTCAACAATTTATCTCAGAAAACATTAAGGAGAACACAGAGATAGCAGAAAATTTGAACATTGACCCCGCATCTATTGAAGAAGGACAATATTTTAAAGCAATGATTAGTGTTCGTGCAGACGAAATTATTATACTCAAAGCAGCAGATGAATCAAAAGTTGAGGAATTGAAATCAGCCCTGGAAAAAGAAGTATCCAACCAAGAACAAATTTGGAGTACCTATCTTCCGGATCAATATGAGAAGGTGCAAAATCACATTATTAAGCAGCAAGGTAACTATCTGATCCTCATTATTGCAGATGAGCCTGAAAAACTAGAGCAAACATTCGTAAGTATGCTGACTCCAGAAAGCAAATAAATGAAGGGCACGAGGAATGACTGGAGGAGATAGCCATGGTTTTTAGCTCCGTTGCCTTTTTGTTTTACTTTTTACCCATAGCTTTACTGCTTTATTATGTAGCGCCGCAGCGTTGGAAGAATGCGGCGCTTCTTCTTATTAGTTTGTTCTTTTACGCTTGGGGAGAACCCATATATATCCTTCTCCTTCTGTTTTCTTCTGTAGTGGATTATCTCAATGGGCTCCTTATGGAACGTTATGATCACCGTGAAAAAATACGCCGATTGATTCTCGTTTTTTCGCTGATTGTGAACATCGGTGTACTGTGTTTTTTCAAGTATGCTGAATTTCTAATCAATTCCCTAAATGGGCTATTGGGCACATGCTTTGCGGTACTTGATCTCCCGCTGCCGATCGGCATTTCTTTTTATACATTCCAGACGATGTCATATATGATTGATGTCTATCGCAGAAGTGTTCGTGCTCAACGAAGTTTTGTAGGCTTTGCCGCGTTTGTATCGATGTTTCCGCAGCTCGTAGCAGGACCTATTGTTCGCTATGACGATATTGATAAGCAGCTGGTCAGCCGCAAAGTAACTATGGATCTTTTTGCAAGTGGAGTTCGTCGATTTATTATTGGCCTTGCAAAAAAAGTACTGCTGGCAAATAACATTGGCATGCTGTGGGATGTAACGTTAGCAGGCAGCAGTGAGCTGACAATAACCGGTGCTTGGATCGGGATTTTGGCTTTTGCCTTCCAGATTTATTTTGACTTCAGCGGTTATTCAGACATGGCCATTGGACTTGGTAGAATGCTTGGTTTTGATTTTCCTGAGAATTTCCACTATCCTTATATCTCGAAAAGCGCATCTGAATTCTGGCGAAGATGGCATATTACGCTGGGTTCCTGGTTTCGGGATTATGTATATTTTCCACTTGGGGGGAGCCGAGTTGGTCAACTCAGACTGCTCTTGAACCTGTTTATCGTTTGGTTTTTAACCGGATTATGGCATGGAGCAAGTTGGAATTTTGTACTGTGGGGTCTCTATTTTGGATTATTGATTGCCTTGGAGAAACTATGGTTTGGTAAGTGGCTGGAAAAGGTTTGGCGTCCCTTTCGACATCTGTACTTGATGTTTGCTTTGCTCATAGGTTGGACTCTCTTTGCAATAGAAGATATGAGTGCACTCCAGCATTATCTAGGTGTTATGTTCGGATTTATACAAACGGAAGGGATAAACGGAACAAACCTGTATTATTTGAAAACGTATGGAATGTTGCTGCTGCTCCTAGCGTTTGCTTCTACACCCGTGGCTGCGAGACTTGCTGCAAAATTATACTCCCGAATGAATTCCACAGTAATGGCCATTCTGGAAGTCATTGTGTTAACGATACTTCTTATTGCATCTACAGCTTACATTATTGATGATTCATATAACCCATTTCTGTATTTCCGTTTCTAGGAGGTGAATACTGTGAACAATAAAAGAGCAATCATCGTGACAAGCGGTTTTCTTCTGTTTATTAGCGGCTTTGGCATCTGGAGTACGTTGCAGCCGGACCGAACTTTATCCGAATTTGAGAATCGGGTTTTAGCTACGTTTCCCACCTTTTCCTGGGATAAAGTATGGAGTGGACGCTATGCGGATCAGCTAGACGACTATCTAGTTGATCAGTTCGTGAACCGGGATAACTGGGTTGGACTAAAATCAGACATGGAACGCTTCTCTGGCAAAGCCGAGAATAATAATGTTTTTTTTGGAAACTCAGACTATCTGTTTGAACGGTTTACATATAACGGGGAGCAACTAGAGAAGAATATACAACAGATTGCACGTTTTGCTAAACGCCATCAAAACACTATGGATTCATTCTCTCTTCTGCTCGTACCCAATTCGCAAACACTGAACGGTGAGTATTTACCGTCATATGCTGCGTCAACGGATGAACCACAGTCACCTCTGATGGATCGAATTTTCAGTGAGCTAAGTGAAGTTATATCTCCGGTGGATATTAGAAATGTACTGAATCAAAAGAAAACTGCTGAACAAATCTATTATCGTACCGATCATCACTGGACAACTCACGGAGCATATTATGGGTATAAGACATTTGCTGAATCAATCGGGCTCCCTCCTATTCCTGAAGAAAAGCTGAAGAAGAATGAGATAAGCGATTCATTCTATGGAACCTTTTATACTAAAGCGAATCAGCGTAGCATCACTCCTGATGCACTAGAACTGCTTGAGACACCCCTTCCTGAATATGAGGTATGTATACAAGGGCAAGAGAAGTGCGAGCGGTCTTTCTATGACATGAATGCGCTGAATGAGAGGGATAAGTATAAGGTTTTCTTCGGAGGGAATTTCCCGCTTGTTACGATAACCGTTCCTTATGAGGATGAGCGAAAGGACCGCAGTATTGTCGTGTTTAAAGACTCTTATGCCAATGCAATGGTCCCTTTCCTTGCCCAGCATTACTCCACCGTTCATATGATCGATATGAGATTCTTCCGAATGGACGTAGATCAATATCTTGCTGAACATCAGTTTGATGATATGCTTATGCTCTATAGTGTGGCGACTGTTGCCCAAGATGATATTTTTAAATGGCTTAATTAATCCGTATCTGCGTATAGGTACAGGTGATATGAAACTTTTTCCTATGCGCTGTTTTTTATGTAATTATGTTAATCCTATATAGTTAGTTAACGTATTTAATATTATGTAAACTAAATTAGTCCTATCATTTTCAGTATCCTATGAAAAAGGGCTGCCTATTAGGCAGCCCTTTTCTTCACATTTATCATAATAAAAGAATATTAACCATCTATGAGTCCCTTTTCCACGAGGTAATTCCGTGCTACATCCTCTTCTAGGAGAGCATCAACATCAACTTGTGCGTTTAATTTCTGCATATCTTCTTCCTTCAAAACCCCACTGAGCTGATTTAGTACCTCTTCAAGCTCAGGATACTGTTCTAGTGTATCTTGGCGAATAAGGGTGGAAGCATCATATGGAGGGAAAAATTCTTTGTCATCTTGCAAAATAACAAGATCATGAACTTGAATCTGTGCATCTGTCGCATAAGCATTCGTTACATCCGTTTCTCCTGCTTCAATAGAGCGGTACATGATTCCATGATCCATCCCTTTTTTCTCCTTAAAGTCCATTCCATATAGGTTTTGGATACCTGGGTAACCATCATCTCGATCTAGAAATTCAAACTCAACACCTAGTACCATATCTTTTGATACTTTTGCCAGATCACTAAAGGTTTTGAGATTATGTTTATCTGCTGTCTCCTTCGTTACGGCAAGAGTGTACGTGTTGTTGATTCCGTATGGCTCAAGGAATTTCAGCTGATCTCCTTCAACCAGCTCGCGACTCTTAGCCAGAGTGTCTTCTGATGATCCTGTTTCCTGTTGATAGTAGTTCGCTACAATTGTTCCGGTATACTCCGGGTAGAGCTGAATTTCGTTATTTTTAAGAGCAGACCATACAACGTTAGAGCCCCCTAGATTTATCTGACGATTCACTTTGATATCTGTTTTATCCTCTATCAGCAGCGCGAGCATATGAGCAAGAACTACATTTTCTGTGAAGTTCTTAGAACCCACCGTTATCGTGTCTCCGTCTTTAGCTTGATTATTCGAACTCATGCAAGCCCCAAGAAGTAATGTTGTAGCTAGTACCATGGCTAATCCTGCACCTAATTTTAATTTCTTCAATAGTCAAGTCCTCCTATTAGTTAACTAGTTTCTTTCCGACCTAAGTAGACTGCATCAGACGAATCGTTTCGTTATACTTTCAATCCTTTGGGTGTAGTTGCTTTCTCAAGCAGACCAAGCAAGTAGTCAATAAGTAGTGCGAGAAGTGCTGCTGGGATGGCTCCGAGCAAGGTCAGTGCATCGAGGTTCCGCTGAATTCCGAGGAAAATAAACTCTCCTAAACCGCCAGCACCTACAAAAGCGGCAAGTGTTGCTGTACCTACATTAATGACCGCCGCCGTGCGAATGCCCGCCATCATCACACTAAGTGCTAAGGGAAGTTGAACACGGAACAGAATTTGACGATCGGTCATCCCCATACCTCTCGCAGCTTCAATAATTGCAGGATCAACGTCCGTAATCCCGGTGTACGTATTTCGAATAATAGGCAATAAAGAATATAAAAATAAGGCAACAATGGCTGTATTCATTCCAATTCCGAAAAAAGGAATCATAAAGCCCAGCATTGCGAGACTCGGAATCGTTTGTAATATTCCAGCTGTTCCAAGCGTGATCCCTTTTAGAACTTTAAATCGAGATATGATAATCCCAAGTGTAATCCCTACCGCTACAGCAATAAGCATAGAGATGACTACCAACTCAATATGAACAAAGAGCGAGTTCACAAAATCATCTTTTCTCATATTGAATTGGTAAATGAACTGCTGGAAAATAGATTGATCTCTCATGACAACTCCTCCTTCTCGTTACTCCACTGAGAAGCAAAAGCGGTCAGTAGACTGCTTCGAGTAACAACTCCTGTGATAACCCCGTTTTGCGTTACAACAGGAATGATTCCATAGGGCGCTTCATTGATTAAAGCCAGTGCATCTCTCGCCGTAGCCGAATCTTCAAGCACAAACGATACGGGGTGCATAATTTCTCCGATATTTGATGCTGTTGTCTGGCTAGACAAATCATAAGCGGATACAATTCCGAGTAATTTACCTTCCCTATCACTTACCAACAAAGTGTCGGTCTTGCGTTGTCTCATGAAAGTCATGGCTTTTGCTGGACTTCGTTCTGCTATGGAAGTGGAAGGATTCTCACGCATAACATCGGTAATTGGGATATATTCTGGATTTTGATAAATACGGTTTTTACCAATAAATCCTTCTACAAATTCATTTGCCGGGTTACTTAGAATCTGATCCGGGGTATCAATTTGTACCAGTTCACCGTCTTTTAGAATGGCTATCTTATCACCGAGTTTAAGTGCTTCTTCCATGTCATGAGTAACGAATACGATCGTCTTTTTAAGATTCTGCTGTAGTCGAAGTAATTCATCTTGTAGTTGTTCACGTGTGATGGGGTCGAGCGCACCAAAAGGTTCGTCCATTAAAATAATCTCTGGATCGGCTGCAAGTGCCCTAGCTACACCTACACGTTGCTGCTGTCCGCCTGACAATTGTTTTGGATAGCGTTTTGCAAATGCCTCTGGAGCAAGACCAACGAGACGAAGCATTTCAGTCACGCGCGATCTCTTCTTTTCAGGATCCCATTTCTTTAGTTCAGGGATGAGACCTACATTATCTTCAATTGTATAATGCGGGAACAAACCTGCTTGTTGTATGACATACCCCATATTTTTCCGTAATGTGACTGGATTCTCTTTCGAAATATCCTTCCCACCTACATAGATCTTTCCACCGGTATGAGGAACCAGACGGTTGATCATTTTCATAGTAGTGGTTTTCCCGCATCCACTTGGGCCAATGAGGACAAGGATCTCTCCTTCACCAATTTCAAAACTGATGTTTTTCACTGCTTCATAGCCGTTCGGATACTTCTTGCTGACATTCTCAAATTTAAGCATGTGTTTCTCCTACCCCCTGCCACTGTGCATGATGAAATTTAGTTGTGAGTAAATATAGAAAAGAAAGTACATTCGTCACTTCATTACGATAACATAGTTATTCAGCACTAACAACCTATATAACTAAATAAAGTTGTATGTATTATTTTTCCTGATTTGTTTTTACTCCGAATTGTATACAAAAAAAGCTGATCAGATAATGATCTGATCAGCTTGCGTTTTCCGAACGATTTTACACTTTTTGATTAATAAAACGATCCGTTCTTTCGTACATTTTTTCATCACCCACTGCGATTAACACGTCATTCTCACGCAGCACAACATGAGGACCTGGAGAGATAGATACGTCTGTCCCCCTGCGAAGGGCGATGATCGTTGCGCCTGTATTTTGCCAAAATAAAAGGTTCCCAATCGTATTCCCTACAATATGTGAATCTTCTTTTATCTTAATTTCCACCGGACGATAAGGCTTTAAATTCTGCAGCCGATCGGAGGCTTCGATAATCTCATGAAGAAGCGTTTCAAATCGCGTGTCAATCTTCTTTTTCTCTTCTAAAAGGGTTTGCAGATCCTGTTGAAGCGTATAAGCAGATTTTAGGTAATTATACTTTGTAATATACTCATGTGCTTTCTCTTCGGATAGAACAATAATCTCTTTCCCTTGGGATACAGACACAATATTTTCTTCCTTTAATAAGCCAATTGCCTTTCGTATCGTTTCCGGAGAAACATGATATTGACCTGCGAGCAAAGAACGTCCTGATAGCTTACTTTGCGCTTTAAATTCCCCACTCACGATCCTCTGGGCTATATCTAAAGCAATAGATTTATAACCGGCCTTTTCCTTTTCCTGCATTGTTACAGTCGTCCCCTTAAAGTTAGTGAAAAATACAATACAATCAATTTCTATATTCTAAATGATTCAAGTATGGATATCAATCAAACAAAAAGCCTAGAAATCTTCTATCGATCAATTATTACATAATAAATATTATGTTAACTATATTCATGTTTAACAACAGAAGTCCGCTACTTACATTTTTTACGATATATCAATCTCAAGCATAGCCATCGCTTGTTCCTTCTCCCGATTGGTTACGTGAGTGTATACGGTTGTCGTTTCAATCGATGAATGCCCTAAGAGCTCTTGTACCGTCCGCAGGTCGGCTCCTTTACGCAGCATCATCGTTGCAAAGGAATGCCGCAGTTTGTGACTCGAGTATGCCTTTTTGCGGGAAACAGCTTCATTATCCTGAAAACGATCAAACGTCTCTGCCGCGATGAGCTGGATTGTACGAATGGATAATCGTCTTCCTTGCTGAGAGATGAAGAAAGCTTCCTCTTTGGATTTACGCGGTTCAATTCTTTCCAAAAGCACTTCATCAAGCACTTCCTTTACTGCAATGGGTACAGGTAATGTACGCCACTTTCTCCCCTTACCGAATACATCGATCGTACTTCGCTGCGCATTATAGTCTCCTAAATTCAGAGAATGTACTTCTCCCACCCGAAGTCCCATATACCCCATGAGCAGGAAAATGGCCAAGTTACGTTGACGGTACTTTCCTTCTACTGATTTCATGAATTTTGGAAGATCTGCTTCGTCTAGAAATACAGGAGCTTTGTTTTTCTCTGTTCTCGATTTCTTAATGCCTGCTGCAGGATTCACTTCAAGCAGTTCAAGCTCGATCAGCGCTTTAAAAAAACAATGAACGGAAGCGTGTTTACGATTCCGGGTTGCATCACTAATCCCCCGATCCCGAGCTCGCGATAGAAAAGAAAGGATATGTAGCTTCTTCACTTTATCGAGCGACTTCCCACTTAGGGAAGATAAAAATTCAAACACATCACTTTTATATGATTTAATGGTGTACCCTGTGTATCCAGCATCTTTCAACCAGATATCAAAAGCTTCCAATTCTTCAGCATAGGTTTCTAGAATTTCATCATTCAACATCCTCACCCACGATTCTTCAAGATTAGATAGATTAAGCGAAAATTAGTGTCGATCTCCGTCAACGAACTCGAGTAAGTACTCGACTCTCGAAAACAAATCGGATTTAAATAGATACTGCGTATAATTTATATTATACGCAGTTTTTAAGAGATAAGAAAGATGTATTTTTACACGAAATGTCGTTGTTAAGCGCAGTTTTATAAAGTCGCTGAATTATAGAGAAAATGAACACGTTTCTTGTAGGTTTTCGACTCATTTCATTCTAAAAACAGACTAATCAACGAACATAATTAGACATAACAAAATAAATGACGAAAGGTACCACCCATGCCCTTTGTTGATTCTTCTTTTTAAATATAAAAAAAGAGAGGTCCGAAACCTAAGTTTCGATCCCCTCTCTTCCTATTTTATCTCTAAGTTTACAGTCGTATCGAAATACGCTTATTGCCCCATCATACCACCATCAACGGTATAGAGTGATCCAGTTACAAAAGAGGCTTCGTCAGAAAGCAAGAAGTTCATAACCGCTGCTACCTCTTCTGGTTTACCGTATCGTCCGAGCGGAGTCGCTGCTTCATTCGCTGCTTTGTATTCTTCTGCTTGACCCGAATTCGCTTCAATTTGTTCCATCATACGTGTTGCAATTGTTCCTGGCAGAACGGCATTCACACGAATTCCGAAGGAAGCCAGTTCATTGGCAGCTACTCTAGTAAGACCGATAACCGCATGCTTGGACATAATGTATGGAGCCATTCCTGGTCCACCCATGAGTCCTGCAAGCGAAGACGTATTCAGAATTGCTCCAGAGTTCTGTTTCTTCATCACAGGGATCACATAGTGCAATCCAAGGAAGACGCCACGAACGTTAACGTTATACACCATATCAAGTGCTTTTACACTTTGCTCTTCGATGGGTGCCATCGGACCTTCAATCCCTGCATTGTTAGCAAAATAATCGATTGTACCGAATTTCTCGATTGCTTTATTGACATAGTTTTGTACATCTTCTTCTTTCGAGACATCAGCTGCTACGGCAAGCGAATTGGTTTCATTAAGTCCCAGATCTTGAATCACTGATTGAATTTGTTCTTCTTTTAGATCGACTAACACAAGATTCACTTTACGCTCTGCGAAACGACGTGCAAGTTCTTTACCGATTCCTCCAGCTGCACCTGTGATGATCGCTGTTTTCGTTTGAGATTGAGTCATTATATATCGCTCCCTTTTTCAATTATTATAACTAAAATATAGTAACTAACTTATATTTCTACTTCATCATACACCCACTTCTTGTCTAGAACAATAATCACTATTCATTGAAATGTCATCTATTGAACAGACATTATAAGAATGTTGAATTTGTAACTGATCTTGGACATTAACAACAATAATGTTAACTCATATAGGACCCCTTTTTTGGAACAATAAGATTCGGATGTTATAATGACAAGAACATCATTGAGGAGAGGCAGGAGCATTCATATCATGCTAGATCAGAATGACAGAAGAACAAAAAGAACAAGGCAAGCCTTACAGACAGCATTCATAGAACTCGTTCTTGAGAAAGGTTACGAAGCAGTTACCATTATGGATATCGCGACAAGGGCAGATTACAATCGGGGAACTTTTTATAATCATTATGTAGGAAAAGAGGAGCTACTTAAGGAAATTGAGGAACAATTTTTACTTGGCGTTTCACAAGCTTTATTAGAACCTTATCAAGGAATGGAACGGGTACAAGCGAATCAAATCTATCCATCCACTTTACGATTATTCGAACATATCGAGCAAAATAAAAATAAATTCCTTGCCCTTCTTTCAGTGAATAACCAGCTTGGTAACGCTATCTATAATCTGCTTAGAAATTCGATGCGAAAAGAAATGCACATTGAGATGGACGTCGCCGGAATTTCTATGGATTATGAAATTATGCTAAGCTACCGCATGTCAGCCTGTGTAGGTGTGATTATGTACTGGGCAGAGACTGGTTTTAAATATTCAGCAAGCTATATGGCAGAACAAATGTTAATCCAAGTAAACAGTAGTTTAAATGTTATTGAATTTATAAATAAGTGAATTCCACGGGTTTTGTATACACGTATAGAGTCTTATACACGGAAGAAAATAACCACAGAATCGATATTCTCTTCCGTAAGCCCCTTTAAGGTAAAGATTGGTCATCTGTTATCAACTTTACTCCAGAATTGCTCCTAGCGTGTCCTCGATGGTCGGATAATGAAAATCAAAGCCTTCTTGCAGTAACCTTTCGGGTTCAACCCACCTACTTTTTAATATCAGTTCCGTTTCTGTTCGAATCAACATGGCGCCCATCTCCAGCATCCACTTCGGAGCAGGAATCCCTGCCGGAACGTGCATGTTTCTACGCATTTCTTTCATTAGCTTTTCATTGGATACAGGATACGGTGCGGAAGCATTAAACACGCCGCTCAGGTCCTCTCGCTGCTGTATAAACAGTACAATCCGGAATAAGTCTTCCACATGAATAAAGCTGAATTTCTGCGTTCCCAGTCCTTGCTTGCCTCCGAGCCCGAAGCGAGTTAAATAGAGATAAGGGGTCATCACACCACCCTCTTTTCCAAGTACGATTGCAATTCGTAGTGCAACTTGGCGAGTCCTTTCTGGGGAAAAGGAGAAAAAAACTTCTTCCCATGCTTTTGCTACATCCACAGAAAATCCTGTTCCGATCTCTCCTGTTACTTCGGTCATTGGCCGATCTTCTGCATGTCTGTAGATCGTCGCAGTACTTGAATTAATCCATAGCTTAGGCGGTTCAGTACAAGCCTGCAGAGCCTCTCCCAAGATGGTCGTTGTCCGTTTGCGGGACTCCATAATTTCTCGCCTATTGCTCTCGTTATAACGACAATTAACTGACTTACCTGCAAGATTAATGAGCAGCTCTGCTCCCTCTAGTGCTTCTCTAATCCCTTTATGATCTTCCCAGGAGATATGACCTGCTCGCCTGGATATAATATATACTGTATCTCCCCGTTTCTTAAACTCCTTCTCAAAGAACTGTCCAATAAAACCAGTCCCCCCTGCAAGCACAACCTTTCCCATGAAGCCCACCTGTCTTTCTATAATTTTATGCGAACTGAATAATACCTCATTGCTTTTGGTATTCCGCAGATTTCGAGTTTCCCCTCATAGATTAAGCTGCGTAATCTGTACTCAAAAAAGGAATCACCGATATACTCATCAAAATAACCTATTGCTTCCCCGATGATCCGAGCTGCTTTCAGAAATGCTTCTGGATTGGAACGACTCTGTAATTTATAAACGGTGTGAAGAAGATATTCATCTAAATGATTTTGTTCTACCGTATTTATTTCCCCATCCATCCATAATCTAAGCACCTGCTTTGTCCCCGCATAGATCATCCATTCTTGTTCATAATTATCTCTTTCTACGTTTGTTAGTGGTGGGATTCGTTTGATTTCAAGAAACACTTCAATAAGTTTATCGATTGCAATTTCTCCAGTATGAAAGTACTTTTGGTCATCCGCTATATTGTACTTTCTTTCACATATATCAACAGCATTTATTTCGATCATTTGATTTCTATACTCTCTTAATAAATATTGAACGTACCGAGAACCTATTCTTTCATGAGCAGAATTGCCACCCCAGATTACAATTTGAGCTTGTTCTGGTATCTGCTGTACCATTTCAATAGGATTTAATTCTCCTGTAAAAGCGTAATTATCATCCGTATATTCGGGATCGAGGTGATTTCTAATCCATTCTTTACGATATAGTCTTCCCTCTGGTTCATGAAGTTTCCATATAGGTCCCACCGAAAATAAATCAGGGAAACAGATAATCCCATCAGACTCCTGTAATCCTAACTGTTTAATAACCTGCCTTACACTTCCTGCTGTAGACTCACCAAACACGATATGAACCGTATCGGTATTCTGATTCGGAACCAATCTTCGTTTCGCTGTTTCCTCTGGAGTGATGGTTAGTTCTTTATACAATTGAACGATCTCCGTCATAAAAGAATCCGAATGTTTTCCCTCTTCTTTATACTCCTTAACAGTATACAAGAATGCCAATAGCCCCTGTCTGACATCCTGGTCATCCATTTCTTGCACTAACTTTTTAAGTTGATACAACCACAATCCCTCACCTTCTAATATCTGTATAACAGTACCTTATAATATAAACATCAATAGAAAATTATGGATATTTGTTTCATTATACTTCATACAACGGGAAGTAATCAAAAAAAAATAGCCCCTACCATAAGTAGAGGCTATCCATATTAAGGTTTCAATTTGGGTGAATTCTCCCAGCCTTCCACATCTTCAATTCCTGGAATGGAATCTTTGTAGAATACCGGATCTTTCCCTTCTTTTCTTTGCTTAGAATAATCCTTCAGTGCAGCAAAGGCTGTCTTCGACAAAAGTCCAATGGCAACCAAGTTGACGATGACCATGAAGCCCATAAACAAGTCGGCCATATCCCATACTAGCTGTACACTTGCTATGGACCCAAACATGATCATGGCAAGAACGGCAATACGGTAAATCACAAGCATTGTCTTGTTTGACTTAATGAATTCAATGTTTGTTTCGCCATAGTAGTAGTTACCAATTAGAGTACTAAATGCAAACAAGAAAATCATAAGAGCAAGTAGTCCTGAAGCCCAGTCACCAAAGTGTATGCTCAGTGCCGTTTGCGTAAGCACAATGCCTTCTGTATTGACGGAAGGATCTGTGTACGCACCTGAAAGTAATACGAGGAATGCTGTACTTGTACAAATAATAAGGGTGTCAATTAAAACGGCTAATGCTTGAATTAATCCTTGTTTAGCAGGGTGTGTTGTCGTTGCCGTCGCAGCCGCATTCGGTGCACTACCCATACCTGCTTCATTGGAGAACAATCCACGTTTAACCCCTTGCATCAGAGCGGCGCCCAGAGTACCTCCAGCAAATTGTTCAATTCCAAATGCGTGTTTAATGATGGTTGCAAACATCGCAGGAACTTCTGTAATGTTCATAAGTACCACAATCAGAGCAATACCAATATAGATAACGGCCATAAATACTACGATATATTCTGAAATTTTAGCAATTCTTTTGATACCACCGAAAATAATAATCCCAAAAGCCACAACCATGGCGATACCGAGCCATAACGGCTCTACACCAAAGGAGTTTTTAAATGCAGTTGCTACTGTGTTCGCTTGTACTGCATTAAATACGAGTCCAAAGGAGATGGTAATCAAGACAGCAAACAATATTCCCATCCAGCGTTTCTTTAGCCCTTGCTCCATATAATAAGCAGGTCCGCCACGGAATCCTTGTTTGTCCTTGATTTTATAAATTTGAGCGAGCGTACTTTCTACAAAACTGGAAGCAGATCCGATAATAGCGATAACCCACATCCAGAAAACGGCGCCCGGTCCCCCTATACCAATCGCTAAGGCAATCCCTGTAATGTTACCCGTTCCTACACGGGCAGCCATACTGATACAGAAAGCTTGGAAGGCAGTAATTTCGCCTTTCTTTTTCTTGTTCGAGCCTTTAAGCTCGCGGAACATGTCCTTTAAATAAGTAAACTGCATAAAGCCTGATTTCCAAGTAAAATAGAGCCCGATCCCAACCAATAAGATGATTAAAACGTAAGACCAGAGCACATCGTTAATCAGACTGATTCCTTTTTGTAAAATGTCTTGCATCTCAAACCTCCATCATGATGTTTATTCGTTAAATAGAATTGCCCCTTTTAACGATCTCTTGTAAGTATTATTAACATTCATTATTAATAACGCATTTTTGTATTATACTTATTTTTATTAATTTACGC
>NZ_JAGXCY010000016.1 GCF_018310695.1 Paenibacillus sp. Marseille-Q4541
AATTTATACCAATTATGTAAAAAAGAGGTGATTTAAATGTCAGATCTTCTCTCTTATATCTCCTACTTTTACGAATGTCGAAAAATCCAGCTCCTTCTCCTCTTACATGAAAAAAAACTGCCTGTAGAGCTGCTGTTCTATAATGCATATGAAAGTACCAATTTATTTTATGATCATCTGTTCGTTCAGGATCAGAGTCGCTGGTCATATGATGGATATTCCATCACTCGAGAGGATTTAGAACTTTTGAATGTGCATATGGAAGAATTAATTATACCTATACTCTCGGAAGACGAATTAGATTTATTACTGAAAGAAAGACTGATAAATAATCAATTTATTTATATTTGGGGTAATCTTGATTATCTTCCTCACTGGGTCTATGGCCGAGATTATCTCGTCAAAGGTTCCCTGCATTCTGTATTGATTAAAGATTATCAAATGAATGAAGACAAAACCTTATACCTGCTGCAAGATAACTTTCCTGAGTATTGCGATTACGTAGATAGTAGCATCATTAAGAATGCGATTTTCAAGGGCGACCCGGAGTGGACTCACCTATTAACCTTCGTTCGTCTTTCTGGCATAGATGAACAGACAATCATAGAATCTATCACCAATAAATTTACGGTGTGGCGTCAAAATTTGGTTGATGACTTTCAGTTTTACGATCACATTCAATACTTAATTGAACAAGAACCTAATGATCCACACGCATTCTATGAAAGGCTTGAGCATGCTTTATCACTAGTATCCGGTTCTCGGTATCTGTTTAGCCGTTTCTTAGAATACACCGGTGTCTCCGAAGAACTCGTAGCGAGTTTAGATCGATGCGGTCAAATAGCCAAAAGAATGAAAGATGCTTTTACGAAGGCCGCCATAAGCGGCAAGATTAACCGGAGCAAGCTGTCACCATTATGTACAGAGCTAAAGCATCTAGAAATGGAATGCTTTCAAACATTAACAAGTGACAACTTTGCTCCGATCTTATCTATTCCTACTTTGACCTCTAGTTCATCACGATCTAAGTGAACATTGGTTAACGCCCATAGTTATACAACAGAACGCATCTTGAACAGATGGGCGTTAATCCCTCTCCAAGTGTTTCCCGATGTTTCTGAAAATTCTCACTATGAAATACTTCCGTGAGCTCTGCTTCATTTAGATCACCTAAGGTAAACTCAGGGAAAAACTTACACGGATTCACTTTCCCATCGGGCATCACATCAAGCCGATTGGCAATGGATAGACATTGTCCCCGTTCCATCGCAGGTTTTTCAGAACCAAGAACAAACGCTTCTACTTCATCTTGTTCAAGGGCAGGTTGGAAACGAATTCTATTCTTCCATACTCGCTCGTTGATCCGCTGCATCTCTGCTTTTAATGGTTCTATATTCTGTGGCGATACTCGGAATGAAAATGAGTGCCAGCTATAACGCTGTTGCTGCTGTATTGCTTCGAGCCAGTGGAAATGTTCTTCGTAGTAATCGTCCATCTTAGTGGCAATATCTTCTGGGATGTACCACGGAAATACGAAATATACAGTATCTACGCCCAAATCTTCAAAATAAGCCATAAAGTCGTATAGTTTAGTAACCATGGAATCACTGATGGTGAGACTGATCGAAATTCTTCCTTTGTATTCACCTGTCCGTTGCAATTCAAGCAGCATGTTAATCATGTGCACTACTTTCTTAAATGTTCCTTTTCCCCGAATCGCATCATTTTCTTCTTCAAAACCATCCAAGCTGATGAGAAGTGTCATGTCTTCTGATATTTTCAGAATAGAATCGAGATTTTTCTCGATAAGGAGTGCATTCGTGCAAATGGTTGTATTCCGAGGATCCCGGTACAGTAAATCCGCTAACTCTTTAAACTTACTGTAAAATAACGGTTCTCCACCCCATAAAAACAATCTTGATTTTCGCTCACGAGTTTGTTCAAGAATGCTTTCGAGCATAGAAAACTCGATTTCCTGATTTTTTGTTTCTTTGGCCATATCGTGATGAAACCCATCATTTGCCCATTCAAAGCAGTGCTTACATCGTAAATTACAACCATTGTTTAGTTTAATACCAATATCGTCAGGAAGATCCAATGCAAACGTGGGGTCCTGCTTTTGAGCTCTACTTGCCTTTGACATGTTTTGGATTGTACGCTTCACATTTTCAAAAGTGTTTCGGTCGAACTTTGTTAGTGTTTTCGGTTGCATTTTGGTTCCCCTCTCCATAATGAATATAAGTGAAGCACGTTCCATCGTGTCTTAGCGCTTTCTTTAGACAGCCGCCTTCTCCCTCTCCAGGAAAGAAACAAAAGTCTCTATAGAACACATATGTTCATAGTCAAATGTCTCAAAAGCAATTTCCATATCAAAGGCATCTTCAATTGCCAGAACAAAATTGATCATTTGCAAAGAATCCAAACCAATATCTTCAATTATATTTGCTTGAGGAGTTAACGTTGACATCAGTTCCGGTGATCCCTTAATCTCACATAAAATAGTCATAACGGTTTGAATCATTGTTTATTCCTCCTTTTATTTATGCATGCAATAAGAAAACGCTCGTCTATGAATCTGCACCCTGCATGTCCACATGTATTTCACTACACGCTACCTGTACTTCGCATGCATCACCTCCCCCATGTAATATCATCTATTAAATTAACTACATGATGCTTCGTATTACATAAGTTACGGTGAAGATCTTCAAGTACATGCATAGCATAATTTTGTTCTTTCCAAGTATCGTAGTTTATTCCAAGACCGAGTTCTTCCCATAATTCTGCGTTTGCTCGTTCATGATCTCCGAAAGGTTCAAGAAAAATTAATGGAGTAGCAGAAGACAATGAATCGAGTAAAGTTGCTCCCCCTGCCTTGCTAATAATCCCAATACTATTCCTTATCAAATCAAATACCTTTGAATATTTGCCTTCATTCTCAAACCTTAAGGTGTCACCCTTACCACGAATTTGTGCAAACGGAGGAAAATCAAATTCATTATCGTTATTACGTTGCCACGGGTTCCATGTTGGATCCATCATATAATAATGATGAGAAATACGATCAAGTGTCTCAAATGAGATATCCTCGTCATAGTAGGCAATGATATTCAGTGGGATATGGTTCATCGTAAGTTCGGCAATTTTGCTCTTATATGTACCAATTCCCCAACCACCGCCGTGTATCAAAAGTCGTTTATCCCTTCTCTGAAAAGGGACAGGTTCTTCCTCGCTAACGACAATCGTTTGCTTAATCTTGTTCTCACCAGCTGGATACAACCATATGTTGTCAAACTGGTTACATCTCTCCCCGTAGACACTAAAGGACGGCGTGTCGCTTGCGTCAAGACGAATGAGTCGAATGTCCAATTCAGCGAAAGGCATCATATCTCGGTATCGCTCCAACACGGGAATCCAAAATCCAGTTAATGCGAGAAATGTTCTTCTACCGTTCTGCTTCCATTGTTGTAGAAGTACATTTACGCTATCCTCGCCTAGGCTGCTCCGAGTATCTTTAGCTAATTTATATCCCATCTTGGCAACTTTGAAGTTGTCATGAAAAGCCTTTCGGTAACTCGGAATTTTCTCCCTTGTCTCTTGATCGTACAAATGTTCCAACATAAAAATATCTGCTGGTAGCCCTTGATCCCGAAATTGAATCTGCAGTAGCTTTGCTGGTATATACACACCTAATGAATTTCCTGCGCTAAGAATTGTTATCGTCTCTGACAAGTATCAATCCCTCCTTGTAGGATTTAAGAGGATGTTTGCAACAGAGTAAACTGCTCAAACTTATGCAGCATATCGTTTAATTTGGTAGCTTGATTTCCGTAGAAAAGAACAAAGATACGATATAGATGATGATCTGGTTGATGACAAGAAGCAAAAGTATAGATGGTGAATTGATGTTCCTCATCAGGCTGAAGGTCGGTCTCGAGTCTGGATTTCAACTCGTCAAATTGGAGTGAACCCTTTGTCTCAAAACGGATATAACGACTTTCCACATATTTATAAAGTGGCAGTAGCGACTCAATCAGCGGCAGCATGTAGGTAACCTGCGTAAAACGGCCGTTAATTTCAATAACGGGATAGAGATCGTTCTTCGCATCAAGAATGGAGTCAACTCCCGCAATTCCCTGATAACCAAGTTCCCTCAGTACAGCCCCAAGTCGTAGAATTTCGATCTTGTAATGTTCCACAACAGCAGAATCATAAGAAGGGGTATAGTTCGTGCCAATATATACTCCGTATTCATTAATTTTCTGTTCTGTAATCGCAAGCAAATCTGCGGAATAAGGACCAATCCATAGCTGAGCGTTTAACGATTGCTTGGTTGGATGCCAGGATTCCAAGAGCAACTCAAAGGAAGTTCTCCGTTTACGGATGTAGGCCAACAATTGATTGAATTTGAGTTCATTCTCAATTATCGTTAGTCCCTTACCGGAGGAACCATATGCTTGTTTCAATACCGCTTTCGAATATCCGGATGCATGAATTTCACTGTACGCTCTCTCTAGCTCTTGCGGATTACTACAAAACCAACCTTGCGTCACGCAAAACTTGTTTTCTTCAGCAAGCCTTCTAGTAACATATTTACTATTTATGTGTTTCACTACATCCGCATCCGAATCGATCAAGTCCCATTCATACTTTTTGGCAAGTTCAATATTTTCTAGGGTTAAAATAAAGGGCATAAAAGTAAACGTTTCTGGTAACCAACTAGCTGTACATTCTGCTACCTTCCTAGCATCTGTTGTCACACAAATTTGTGGAAGCCTGCCAAGGCAGCTCTGCACATACTTTAAAAAACTCGGTTCAGGAGGATGCTGCAGCCAGACAATGTCTTGTGGTTCTGCAATCCATAACATTTGCTGTTCTTGCTGTTCAATTAACGTCTGCTGGTGCGGATTCACAAACGAGGGGAATAGGCTCACCTCATTCCAGTGTTGATCTTCATTGAAGTTCGCCTGCCATAAGACGCGCTCTGGTCTCGTCTTGCGAAAAGGTTCAAAGTAAATATGGTGATCATTCATGTTCCTGCCCCCTCCTATTCTCATTCACATCATAAATTTGAACTGGTATAGATCTTTAGCGCACGCTTCCAAAGAAGACGAATCAGTATGAAAAATAAAATGGGTGAAAGAATACCCCACATGATTTCAACTGCCGTTAGTTTATGGAGTACAAGTAAAGGGGCGAAATTCGTAATGATAAACACAGGAATAATAAAGATACCTATTCGCTGTATCCATTTGTTATAGATCATGTAAGGCATGTTGTTTGCATCCCATACGGAATATGAGATCTCACTGGCAGCTGTTGTATTCACAAACCAGAATGACAATAGCGAAGGAATGATCATAATACAGTAGGTCATGATCAAACCTGCAATTAAAAAACCGATAAATAACGTTACATTCAAAAAAGTGAACGGGATTTCCGAAGCACTCCAACCGGCTGCAACCATAACTGCTCCAGCAATGATGTTCGGAATCGGCATTCCCACCTCGATATACCTTACTGAGATGAGAAATTGGAGCGATATAGGCTTAACCATCAATAGATCAAGCATCCCACTTCGGACATATTCGGTTAATCGTTGAAAGTTGTTATAGAACAATCCCATGAAAATTCCTGTTAGCAAAATATGTGTCCCCATAAACATTAAGATCGTATCTGGTGTCATACCATCAATATGAACATTCGTTTTATAGACGACGACAACATACAGAAGTTTAGCCATGAGAAAAGCTGTCTCTACGAATATTCCGGTAATAAAATTAATGCGGTATTCCATCTGTGAAATGACCGAGTTTTTTATGAACAACGCGAGAATATACATATGCCGTCTTACTTCGAATACAAGGTTCAACAATTAGCCTCCTAATCCTAGATATCTTTTCATTCCGAGTTTCCAAACAAGATGGCAAATCAGCAGCATAAGAACAACCCACACTCCTTGCCCAATCATTCCCTGCCACATGTCTAATCCAGATATTCTGCCATTCAATAAATTGACAGGAAAGTAAATGAGATAATAGAAAGGCATAAATCGAAATATAAGCTGCACACGTTCTCCGAAAATCTCGAGTGGGAACATTCCACCGCTCATAATATTAATCAGAAGACTCGTAACTACGAAGAAATACGAAATTTCAGATAACCAGAAGGCAACTGCACAAACCGCATACGAAATTAGAAAACTAAGGATAATCGCTAAGAAGAGAGTAAAGAAAAAGAGAATCATACGTTCATCCATCATTTGAAGTTGATAGAAATTATTCAGTGCGAAGGTTAAACTAACAATGAGCAAAATGGAGATGATAAAGTAAATTAGGCGCTGTCCAATATATGAGCTGATTCGATAACCAAAATAATAGATCGGTTGGATGATATATTTGTTCAATCCTCCGCTTTTAATATCTTCGGCAATAGAGTATTCAATATTGGTAATGACAAGCTTAGATACCACCGCGGCTAGAATGGTATACATGATAATTTCTTGATAAGAATACCCGAATACGACATTCTCACCAGAACTAGCATATACCGCTGTCCAAATATAATATTGTACAATCATCGGGAAGAACGCACTTAGCAGAGATAGAAAAAAATTAAACCGATACTCCAGTGAGCTTTGGAAACCAATTCGAAAGGAGACCACATATTTATTCCTAATCATGCGCTACCACTATAAAGTCCGACAATGCCATCTTCAATCTTCGGATCTTCTACCGTAAAATCCACAACAGGGAACTTGTCCAACAAGTACTGCAAGCAGATTCTCACTTCTTCTTTGCCCACCTCGATGACAGAATAGGAGCCATCCGTCTCCTTGACCTCACCAAATGCTCTTAGTAGTTCCGTTGAAATTGGTTCCGAAAAATACAACGTAATTAACTTTCGTTCATCTTTATATGTATTTACTTTTTTCAGTTCCCCATCGTATAAAATTGAGCCTGCGTTAATCAAGATGACCCTTGAGCAGAGATCCTCAATATCCTTCATATAATGGCTCGTTAATATGACAGTAGCGTGGTATTGCTCGTTATAATATTTCAGAAAATTACGGACTGATCTTTGCGACATCATATCTAGCCCAATTGTTGGCTCATCGAGAAACATCAGCTTCGGTCTGTGAATCAAAGAAGCGATGAGTTCCATCTTCATTCGCTCTCCCAAGGAAAGTCTACGCACCTGCACACCTAGAAGTTCTTTCACATCAAGCAACTCCGACAGTTCTTCGAGTGTTCTTTGATAACTTTCATCAGGCACCTGATAAATACATTTATTCAGAAATATAGATTCTCCAGCCGGCAAATCAGGCCATAACTGGCTTTTCTGACCCATAACTATGGAAAATATTTGTTTGAATTGCTTTTTGCGTTCCCAGGGGGTATATCCAAAAATATTTACGGTTCCTGAGGTTGGATACAAAATACCTGATAACATTTTGAGTGTAGTCGTCTTGCCTGCTCCATTAGGTCCGAGAAATCCAACCATTTCACCTTCCTCAATGGAAAATGACACATCATTAACGGCTTTTTTCACAAGTTTCTGCCGAAAAAACAAGTTTTGGAGAGATTTCCTCATTCCAATTTCTTTTTTGTAATATTCAAATTCTTTTTGCAAATGACGGACTTCTATGGCATTACTCATGTTCCATTCCCTCCCTCCAGAAATAAAATCATCTTCATGAAAACCAAAATACGACCATAATATTCATTAATTGTAAGTAAATGTATTATCCTCTGTCTAGAGAACGATCTGATGATTGAGGGGGAAAATATTAAGATATGTTAGTAGTTACATGTTAGATAGATAACAAAATAAGCAAATTCTAATGAGGAAAAGAGTTGCATACATAAAAAATCCGCACAAACTTTTTCGTTTGTACGGATTCTTGGAATTTGAAATGGAGTAAACAATTGAGGATACATATGTCTCGGTTTTATGTTAACAAGATACTAACAAGGATGATGGAGCCAATCACACCGCCAAATATAATCCAAGCAAGTGGTCTTGCATGATTAATGGTCCAGCCGTATCCCATTCTTTTTTCTACAAACAAGGAAGGATCAGCAGGATTAAAATAAAACATCCCAAGCTTCCAATTGTCATCATCATCACGCGGTGGTCTAGAAGAATGTGCTACAGGAGATTTCACCCTGCTACCGCCTTGACCTGTCGTGACATACAGAATACCTACGCCGACTAAGATTAAGACAACTACCGATATAACGACTACGGCTAGTATTCCTGGGTCCACGGGATATAACATCTGGAACTGCATGAAGCTGAATAGCAAGATGAGCATAAGCGATGTAAACAAGTTAAACATAGAATTACGCATCCGAAAAATCCGGTTTTTCTCCAGCGACACCTCTGTATGCTCCGTGTCCACCTGTTGTTTGCTGCGATAAATGATCGTATTAATAAACAGAAAGAGCAAGGTCATCATGATCTGCATAACGACAGGCATAAACACGGTACCGATCGTCTTATCCTTAATTGTCGTTGGATTGCCTTGCAAATCATATTGCATCACAATATGTTCAGGGAACAGGTCATAGTTGAACAGAGTAAAGAGAAAAGTCCCTAAAATAATCACGAGGTGAATCAAATACCACTTTTTAGAGAGAACAAGCCTTTGTTTACGAAAGTTCATATCAATGGTTAGCTTCACCTGAGGAATTTTCATGTCCGCAAGATGCTCTGCTTTGTACTTTTTCATTTTTTTGTGGAAATAAAATAGAGTGAGGAACTGGAATACAACCGTAATAACCACATATGCAGTAATCCAAATGGCCGACTCATTCGCCGAATCCGAACTTTTTATTGTCATCATCATTGCGATGATGAGAACAACGGTCTGAATTAAAAAATTAATAGTAGCGTATAATTTACGCATCTTTTTCAGCGCAGCGCTGTGGAATACCTCCTCACTTACGGTAACCCCAAAACTCTCCGTCTGTCTCGTAAAGAAAGGAACCAGAGAAGTAAGGACAGCCATCGGCAAAAATAAAGTGAGTAGCATTACAAAATGGATCCACGACATAAACATCTCTCCTTTTATTTTTGGTTAACTAGCAAGTTACATGGGTTTGATTTCATCATAAATTTGCTCCATCATATCTTTCATTTCTTGAAGCGTAACACCTCTCAAAATGCCTTCCGCAATTAGCGGCCTGATCTGTGAACATTGTTTGTTAGTAAATTCCTGATCTGCAGCCGGCATCCCATTCGGATTAACGACTACACCCTTCTGACGATGAATGTGAATATAGTCCTCCTGTTTTAGAAGTTGATACGCTTTATTCACTGTATGCAAATTGATACCAATGTCCGAAGCAAGGCTACGTACTGATGGTAACGCCTCTCCTGGCGCAAGGGCCCCACTTGCAATGCCCTCGATAATCTGATTCGTCAGCTGAGTATAAATAGGTAATTCGGATTGCATATCAAGTTCAATAATCATACTTTGTTAACACCTCCACACTTTATGTTTGTCTGTTATATTTGTAGTATAACAGATACATTATGTGTATGTAAATAAACAAGTATTAGTTCTTGCTACATAAGAAAACGCTCTGCTAATCCAACTTCTCTCTTGACTGAACAGAAAAAACCAAGATGAGTATGTACTCATCTTGGTTTTTTCTTCTGATCGATAGGGTGTACCTAAAGTTTATACTTCAATGAGGGGAGGTTGAGCGTTCCCATTCTTTTAATATTCGGAACGCATATTCATTGCTATCTCCGCACATATCTCGTTCTGGCTGTAGATTGCCGCATACTTTAGGCCTGACAGGAAGTCCATATAACTTACAACGGTGATCTTCCGTCAGCTGCACACACTTCACTCCTGCCGGCTTTCCGTCAGGCATGCCCGGAATAGGTGAGGAGATGGATATAACGATACAACAAGCACCACAACCCGTTCTACACTCCATTTCACATCCTCCTCGTCCACTGAGCATGGATTTGTACAAGTATATGCTGCTGACCGAGTTATATCACTTCATCAGTACTGTTTTTTACACTATACCGATGAAGTTGTCCGGGAGCCCCCTTAAAGAGGATTTGTTTATTCTCAATCAGCCATCGAAGGCGATACTCTAAAAAATCTTTGCGAAGATAATAAGAAGGTCTCTTCAGCAGAACTTCACTCACTACTTTGGATGCTGGAACATACTGGTCTGGATAGAGCGGTGATTGTTCTGTCATGACCTGTTGAAGGTCTTGATCGAGCACATCATCTGTACATAAACGGAAGAGACCGTTCTCCCATATGCGAAATAGTGTACGATCGGTAGAAATACGCTCCCATTCTTTCACGAAATCCGATCTTTCTTCTTGAGTAAGTATCCTTAGCTCATTTAACTTATGTAAAAAAGGGATATAATCAGTTACCTTCAGCTGAGACAAACTTACCGGATACGAACTGGGAACAGCAAGATCATTTAATTCATCCTTTATCGGTGTACCCTGAGTCGGATTCACTAATGAAATGTTCATCTCTCGATCCTTAATCAGAGATAATACAAATCTGACCCCGATCTGATCATGTGCATGGTCACCGTGCCATATGCTTATGTTCGTATGATCTGGAAGAGACTCAATCGTCTCAACAATTCTACCTGTTTGATGATCAGGATTATAAGTATACAACCGCTCATAATTTGACAGCCGTTCCGATAACCAAGTTAACCGCTTATTCTCTCCCCCTGCTTGATGAAGCTGTTCCAAGGGGCCATATGCAAACCAATCATTAAATGAAATCACTTGATGAACATGTCGTATCTCCGCCTTATGGAGAGCCGCCTTTAGAATTCCTTGCTCTGACATTCCAAACATGAAATGCACATGCTGATTGGTCAAGGGCTACCCACCTCTTTTTCTCCGATGATATAACGATTGTATTCCGATTAGGAAGAGCTCTATACGTATAAGGTTTCCTACAACGGCTTTATGTAATAACGATACAGTGCAGTAGGAGGACCGATGAAATCAAGTTTTCTCGCGCCAATCAACTCTTTGATCCGGTAGTCAAAAAATAGATCACTCATCAGCTCAGGATAACGATTCATCAGTATATCTAGGGTATATCCTGCTTTTATATAGTCCAATTTCTTATGTTCATCATCTATAGAATCTCGGTCCCTATATATTTCTTTTACTACAGTCATGATCCTTTCATCATAATCATCTACCGGCAGATAATGTAATTCTCCTTGCAGCCAAACCCGAAGATTTTCTTCACGTGTAGATATCTGAATCCACTCTTCTGCATAGCTACTTCTCTCCTCAACGGACAGTGGAGATGGTTTGCACTGTAAAATAAGCAGAACTACCTTGTCAGAGTCCATCTGTCCGAATGACATCAGTGGCCAATCTACTTGCATTTCTGTTAAAGATTCTTCTCCAAGAGCTCCATTTTGAAGGGAATGATAAGATTCTACTGCATTGATAACCCTTACTGTTGCCTTTACGTCTCGCAGCACAAACAACATGAGCCGTAGAAAGATTTGCTCGTGAGCATTGTTTCCCGTCCAGATCGTAATGACTTTATCAGCAGGAATTCCCGCCAAAACGGGTTGCAGCGCAGATACATCATTATGGCGATGAAATAAATAGTAATCATGTCCAAGACGATTCGCTAACCAGAGCATCCGTCTCATTTTGCCTTCGGATTCCATCAAATCCTTTAGTGGACCAATTGAGAAAAAATCCTCAATGTAATACACAACATAATTTCGGGGGACTTCCGCCTTCGACAAAGAAACTTTTAGCAGGCCTGCAGCAGAAGCGCTAGATACAATATGAATATGCTCAGGAGCGCCTTCCTCCGTAAAAGATTCAATACGAGATTTCAGAAGTGCATCATTCCACTCACTGGTGATCTTCGTTGAAAGCATGCTATCTGACACACTGTCATCTTGCTTCTGCACTTCACATTCCTGCAGTACAAACTGAACGAATTCTTCAAGTTTATGCGGTTTCATCAACTGTACTTCATTCGAGAAATGATCTTTAATCCTAGCTCCTCCTTACCGTCATATGACTCAAGTGAATCTCTTGGAAACCGAATGTTCTTTTTGAAGCTTATAAGAACTAAGTTCCACTATTTCAATACAACTGTTGGAATCAGGAGAATGAATCATCCTGTCCTCACCTATATATATACCTACGTGATGGACACGACCTTTTCCTTCTTCATAAGCGAAAAAAAGCAAATCTCCGGAGCGTAAGTTTTCTCTTGTAATATTTATTCCTGCTTTGGCTTGGTCCGAGGCATCCCTCGGAATTCTGATACCTTGGGATGCATGCATACTATAGGCAAAGCCGGAACAGTCGTATCCATATGCAGATAAGCCACCCCATAAATAAGGTAGCTGGACGAACTTTAAAGCCTCTTGTTTGATCCGTTCCCCTTTTTCTTGCCCACCTACAGGAACACTCATTTGACTTGTCTGGGCGATCATCACATCCCTTGAAGGTAATGCCCCGTCCCCGTGGGGTGTCTCTACAATAATGTCCTCACCTACTTCCCTCACATAGGGGAGAAGTGTCATATAACTTAACTCAAGAGGGGAATCCGTCTCTGCTTTGTCACGCGTCAGTAATGTCTTACGTGCTGTTACCTGAACAATCCTATCTACGTTTACCGGTATCCATTCCGATAACTGAGAAGTGGGTACCCATCCTGGATATCCTAGACTATTTTTACTTGTTGGCTGATCAGGAATTCGTACTTCCGACCAGCCGTCAATTTCCCGAACCACCCATAGTTCCTGCCCGAAAAGCACCTGCGTCTGTGTTCGATTCGCGGTACATAAATCAAGTCTTTCCTCAGCAGACATCTCTTTTGCCCATTTGCCAATCTCGGGCAGCTCTATCAAAATAATCTGGTCTAGCTCACGTGGTGACTCGGGCTTAGTCCAGATGGTAGCAACGGAAACTGCTACTGTTTTTTTCAGCATGGAAACAGAGGGGTGTGATTCATGTCTCGATCCGTTCATCAGCTCACCTCCATTCCCTCTCTCATGATGACATCTTCTATGCCGAGGCCCGTTGTTTGGGCGAAACTCATCTTCCGTCCCTCATAGATGACCCCTCCAATAACATCATCTGACTGCATGAGTAGAGGCGCATCAAAATCAAACCTTGTAATATTTTTTTTGCTAGCAGCAAAATGTGCAGCGGCACTTACCGCAATACGTGATTCAATCATGCTACCTACCATACACTCTACGCCATACTCTTCTGCAATTTGGTTAATTAGCTGCGCCTTATAGATGCCTCCCGCTTTCATTAACTTAATGTTAATGAGATCTGCTGCTCTTGACTGAAGTACTTCAAGTGCCTGTAAGGGGGTGAATACACTTTCATCTGCCATAATCAGCGTGTCAACAGCATCTGTTACGGCTTTCAATCCTGCGAGATCACCTGCGCGAACGGGCTGTTCAACCAGTTCAATCCCGAGGTCCAACTCTTCCATTTTACGTATTGAACGTATGGCATCCTTCACTTGCCAACCTTGATTTGCATCTAATCTGATCTTTATCTCATAGCCTATACGTTCTCGTATCTGCTGAATCCGAATAATATCTTCATCTACAGAGCCTTTTCCCACCTTGATTTTAAGCACGTTAAATCCTGCATCTACACACTTTACTGCCTCATCTGCCATTTCAGAGGACGATCCGACGCTCACCGTATAATCCGTCTCAATTTCGCTGCGATATCCGCCCAAAAATTGATAAAGTGGCAGGCCAGACAGCTGAGCAACCAAATCATAAATTGCCATATCCACAGCTGCTTTTGCACTGCTGGAACCAACGATGACAGCATGTAGAGACTGCATGAGCCGCTCGTAGGAAAGAAGGCTTTTTCCGATAAGTACTGGCTTGATCATATGGACAATGGCTGACTCAATACTATCTAAACTGTCTCCTGTAATGACAACAGTAGAAGGTGCTTCGCCCCATCCTACTTTCCCTCCTGCTTCGGTTATACGAACAAGTACGGATTCGCTTTGTGTCACCGTTCTCAAGGCCGTTTTAAATGGTTTAGATAGCGGAGTATATTTGCGCATGACTTCAATATTTTGAATATACACGGGTGACTTACCTCCTTTATTCAGTTACAGCAGGACCTCTCCAAATGAGCGTCTTATCTGCGGTGGAAAGTTCAGCTTCAAGACCTAGCGGGATTGCAATATTAGGAGAACAATGACCAATACAAAAGCCGGCAAGGGCAGGTTTCCCTGCTTTTTTCAAATAATGAATAATAACTTCTTCAAGAGAGAAAGATATTTTCCGCTGCGGCTCACACTCATGAAAATCTCCAACAATGATTCCAGCGGCATCCTTTAGTTTTCCAGCCTGAAGTAATTGGTTCAGCATACGGTCAATTCGGTACGGCTCTTCATCAATATCTTCCATGAGCAGAAGCCGGTCTTTCGTATCTATTTCATGGGGTGTACCTAAGCTCGAGACGATGAGAGATAGATTTCCACCAACAACGACACCGCTTGCCGTTCCCTCCACAAGGGTGGTAAGTTCAGAAATATCTTCTGTGTACTGAACGGGCGTTGGATGGAACAACTGATGAAAACCAGACAGTGTGAACGGATGGAGCGATTCAGCGCATAAAGAGGTAAGCATCGGACCATGAAAAGTAACAAGCCCTGTCTGCTTATAAATCGCTTGATGCAAAAAAGTAATATCGCTGAATCCCCAAAAGATTTTAGGGTTAGCTTTAATAGTCTCATAATCAAGCAAATCTACAATCCGTGCTGTACCGTATCCTCCCCGTGCACAAATAATGGCTTTAATCTCTGGATTCCGAAACATGTCATTCAGTTCCCTGGCTCTTTCTTCATCTGTACCTGCTAAATAGCCATGCTGGCGGTACAAACTGTGACCAAGTTCCACTCTGAGCCCAAGTTGAATTAGATACCCTGCAGCTCTTTCCATCTCTACCGGATCTCCAAAACTCGCGGGTGCCGTAATTCCGATAAGATCTCCTGAGTACAGTTTCTTTGGAAGGACTACATTCATGATCATTCATCCCCCTATCCTCTATAGAAAAGAAACCCCAGTGACCTGCTTTCAAGATCACTGGGAGAAGCTACTTTATTTTAGTTCAGCCAGCTTATAGTCGATATAGCCGTATGCGTGTCTGAGTACCCCCGTTAAACCTTCTGCTTGCATATAAACCGAGTTATAAAAATAGAGAGGCATAATAGGCATCTCTTCCATAAGTATGCTTTCCGCTTCGTGCAAATACCCCGTTCGTTTCACCTGATCTGACTCGTTATAAGCATCGTTAATCAATTTATCAAAATTTGGATTACTCCAGCCTGTCCGGTTGTTCGGACTGTCTGATACAAAGATGTCGAGGAAGTTAATTGGATCGGCAAAATCAGGAAGCCAAGATGATCTCGATAATTGAAGCTGTAATTTTTTTTGTTCGTCTGTCAGCACTTTTCCTTCCTTACTCTCAAGGGCAATGTCTACACCTAAGTTTGATTTCAACATGGCTTGAATCGTTTCGGCAATTTTTTGGTGAAGATCGTTTGTACTATAGGTAAGTGTTACAGCGGGAATTGTCGTGTACCCTTCCTCTTTCATCCCTTCAGCAAGCAGGCGTTTTGCTTCTTCGATATCCGTTTTGACCAGTTCTCCTCCGGCATCGCGGAAGTCACTGCCATCTGGGTCTTGCAAACCGTAAGATACAAAACCGGTAGCCGGTTTCTGTTTTTGTTTTACGACCAGATCCACAATCTGCTGTCTGTCCACTGCCATCGTGAACGCTTGACGAATCTTAGCATTACTGAAAGGCTCCATATTTGTATTGTAACGATAGAAATACGTCCCCGCTGAATCTTCCACCTTCGCTTTATTGTCTGTAATGAGAGATTCGATCAGATCTGGAGGCAGCGTACCGCTGATGTGAAGTTCCCCGCTTTGGTACAACTGATAAGCAGTCGTAGAATCGTCAACCATCTTAAAAGTAACCCCATCCAGTTTCACTTTAGCGGCATCCCAATACTGATCATTTTTCACCATTTTAATTTCGGCATCATGTTTCCATTCCGTCAGCTTAAAAGGTCCGTTACTTAGAATTGTGGAAGCATCTGCGGCCCACTCCGGGTTACCTTCTACCGTTGCTTGATGTACAGGAAAGAAAGCAGGGTTCGCGAGCATACCTAGTAACCAAGGAGCTGGTTTTGCAAGTATGATTTGCAGTGTATGATCATCTGTCGCCGTTACTTTGACATCATCTGCGGTTGCTTCCCCTGAGTTAAATGTTTCTGCCCCTTCAAAAACATAAGCAAGAGGAGCGGAAGCTGCCCCCACATTAGGATCCAGCATACGTTTGAATGCGAATTCGAAATCAGAAGCTTTAACAGGATCTCCATTCGACCATTTCGCGTCATCGCGGAGCTTAAAGGTGTATTCTTTTTCATCCTCAGATACAGTCCATTCACTAGCCACACCCGGCCCAGGTGTATGATCGTCTTTTAGCCGGGTAAGACCTTCCATGAAATTGTTCAGCACATCGTAGGAAACTTGGTCGAAACCGATTGGCGGATCCAGAGAAGTAGGTTCTTTTCGGTTATTCACAAGTAGAATTTTCTGACCACCTTCTGCTCCCCCAGCTGCCTCGCCGCCCTCTTCACCACCACATGCAGTAAGGAGTAAACTCATGACGAGTACACAATTCAGTAGAACAAATGACCACTTTTTCTTCATCCTCTTCTCTCCCCCTCTAGATTCATAACATACAAGTTTCCGGCATGTTACATAACAACCGGTTCGAGCTCTTTACGGTGCGAATTCTCTTTTTGCCGGAGTACTGATTTCGCCCTTTCATCGTTAAGCCAGCAGGCAGCATAATGGCTGTCGAAACCACCTACTTGAACATTTGGAGGTTCATAGGATCTGCACACTTCCATCGCATGGGGACATCGAACAGCAAAAGCGCAGCCTTCCGGCGGTGCAAAGAGATCGGGTGGAGTTCCCGGTATGGATGTCAGCGGGCTTCCTTTATCCCCATCAATTCGGGGCATAGAAGCAAGAAGACCTTCAGTATAGGGATGTTTAGGATCATAGAAAATGTCTCTGACCGTACCAGACTCCACTATTTTCCCTGCATACATGACACAGACTCGTTTCGCAAGATTAGCTACTACGCCCAGATCATGCGTAATGATGATGATGGAGACACCTATTTCTTGTTGAAGCATTTTGAATAAATCAAGGATCTGAGCTTGTATCGTTACATCCAGTGCGGTAGTCGGCTCATCTGCAATAAGAATGGAAGGATTACCAATGGCTGCAATCGCAATCATCACACGCTGGCGCATTCCGCCGCTGAATTCGTGTAAATGCTGCTTGAGACGAACTTCTGGGTCTTTCATACCGATTAGCTTTAACATCTGGATCGCTTTTTTCCTAGCATCTGAGCGTGATAACTTCTGGTGATGGCGTATTCCCTCCATCAACTGTTCTCCAATGTTAATCGTTGGGTTCAGTGCCGTCATCGCATCTTGAAAAATCATCGTCAGCTCGGAACCGCGAATTTTCCTCATCTGCTTCTCGCTGTGATGAATCAATTCCTGATTCTTGTATTTGATACTTCCACTTGTTATTTTAGCTGTGTCTTTGGGAAGCAGTTTCATGATGCTTCTGGCCGTTACGCTTTTTCCGCTGCCTGATTCTCCAACAATGGCAAGTGTCTCCCCTTGGTTCAGTGTAAAACTAGCCCCGCGTACTGCCTGAACATGTCCTCCATAAGTGGAAAAGGAAACGTGAAGATCACTAACTTCTAACAAAGGTTCACCTGTGTATCTCGCACTCATCTGCTCTTACCTCCTCTGCTTTGGATCGAAGATTTGATTCAGCCCATCCCCCAGTAAATTAAAGGCAAGCATAGTCAGCGAAATGAAGAAGGCAGGAAAAAAGAGCCGCCACCAATATCCAGATAAAATCGTTGACATTCCATCATTAGCCATCGTTCCCCAGCTCGCAAGCGGGGCAGCAATCCCAAGTCCAAGAAAGCTAAGAAAGGCTTCAGCAAATATAGCGGAAGGAACAGAAAACGTAACTTGAACGATAATGACGCCTAGTGCATTCGGTAATAAATGACGACGGATAATGTTCATGGAGCCTGCACCCAAGGCTTTGGCTGCTAGTACATATTCAGAAGATTTCAGTTGCAGTACCTGCCCTCTTACGATCCGTGCCATCCCGATCCACCCGGTTGCCGTAAGTGCGATAATAATCGTCAGTAGTCCCGGACCCATCACAACCATGAGCAGAATTACAATAAGTAAATAAGGGATACCATAAAGAATATCTACAAATCGCATCATTACATTGTCTATACGACCGCCAAAGTAACCTGCTATACCGCCATACAGAACACCAATGGCAAAGTCGATAAATGCAGCAATTAAACCGACACTAAGTGAGATCTGAGCCCCAAAGATAGTGCGGGCAAATACATCACGTCCCAGATCATCTGTTCCAAACCAGTGCAGTGAGGAGGGCTTCTGGTTTGCACTGAGCAAATCCTGATCGGCATAACCATGTTCTGTAACCAGCGTGCCTAATGTAGCAAAAAGACAAAGAAAAATAATAATGATGAACCCGAGTAAAGCGAGTTTGTTACTATATAGACGTATCCAGCTCTGCCTCCATATAGACAGCTTAGGTCTAACAATGGCTTCTGCATCACTGCTACTTCGTGTTAAGGGGACAAACAAGTGATCCGGTGGCTGAGCCGGTTTAGGAACTTGTCGTATTTGCATCCTCTAAGTCCCCTTTCTGTGAAGTTTAATTCTCGGATCTACCAGTCCATACAGAATATCTACGATAAACATCATAAAAATCAGAAGAGCACTGTAGAAAACCGTCGTCCCCATAATGACTGAATAGTCCCGATTATTAATCCCGTCCACAAAATATTTGCCCATCCCTGGAATGGCGAAAATTTTTTCGATGACAAAACTACCCGTAAGTACGTTTGCCAGCAATACCCCCAGCAGAGTAATGACAGGCAATATCGCATTGCGCAGTGCATGTTTAGTAACAATGACAAAGGGGGGAAGTCCTTTAGAACGGGCTGTATCAATGTAGTCCTGTGTCAGTACTTCAATTAGATTGGCGCGAGTTAAACGGGCAATGGTGGCGATGGGACCTGCAGCAAGGGCGAGAGCTGGCAGAACCATGTGCTTCCACGTCCCCCAGGTAGCTACGGGTAAAAGCTTCCACTCTACCGCCACATATTTAATGAGCAGCGGGGCAAGTACAAAACTAGGAACTGCTACCAAAGTAACTGCAAGGACCATCGCGATGTAATCTATCATTCCGTTCTTGTGAAGGGCTGCGATTGTACCGAGCCCAATTCCTATCAAAATAGAAATTCCGATTGCAGCAATTCCGAGCTGGAAGGATACAGGGAAACCACGTTCAATCATACTATTTACACTATCAGGATAATGAGAGATTGAAGGTCCTAGATCAAATAGGATAAGCGATTTTAAATACTGAAAGTACTGAATATAGAGAGGGTCATCCAAATGGTAGAAAGACATCATATTCTGGATTACATTTGCATTCGCTTCTTTTCCGTCTCGCTCAAATGGAGAACCCGGTACCGAATGCATCAGTAGAAAGGTAATGGTAATAATGAGCCATAAAGTAATCAGCATCGAGATGAACTTACGAAACATATATTGTGCCATGAACGCTACCCCTTTTTATCAGCAGAATGCCGTTCTCATTGCGAGCTCTGTCATCACAAGCATGGCTTGATAAGCTTCCAAAATATCGTCCGCCTGATAGGAAACAATAGGCGCGTATTTTTCCATTCTCGTTCTCGGCATAAGGTGTGCCCATTCAGCTTGTCCATAATTAGCAAACTCAAGGGTAAGGAGTGGCCGCTCTGGGGGAATCAGAGGATGAACTCGATTTCTATTCTCCAGTGCTTCGATCGTCTTCTCCCTTAGTAGCTCACCACTTTTTGCTGGAGTGAGGCACAAGGCAGAAGTTCTCGAAATTTGTTTTTTAACAATAGCCGTCGTGACGTTGGGAATAAGCTCTTCTGCTTCTGCCGCAGTCTCATCGTCCCCTGCCACAAGCAAGATCGGAACCCCATAATGGCCGGCAACAAAAGCGTTAAAACCGAGTTCTCCAACTGCGATCTCATTTATGTACATATTGCGAATGCCAAATATCATCGAATGACTGAGCACACCGGGTCTTGCAGCTCTCGAATGATAACCAAGAAATGCAGCACCCCCAAATGATGAATCCAGCCCTTGTACCATAGAGAATGGTTTCACATCTCCTGTGATCAACTGTGTTTGAGGATAGAGTTCTTCTATAATAAGGTTATTCATTTTGGAATGACTGTCATTCACAATGACTTCTCTCACTCCTTCGCCAAACGCAGTCTCAATGACATGATTGGCTTCTGCCGTCATGATGCGCTGACCCCGGTTATAATTTCGCTTGGAGGAATCAACAAAAGTATCATCAATAAGTCCAGTAACACCTTCCATATCAATTGAAATGTATAATTTCATACGGTGAATCCCCCCTTAATATAAAAACAGCAAACCACAACCTGACATATGTCAACTTTCGTTACAGTCCGTCATGGTTATGATTTGCTGGATTTCATTCATGTTGCATGTACCCCTACAAGATATAGCTGTACATGATAATAAACAAAGCAGCTTATTCAATTGGTGTAGAAGTTGGTTGGTGCTTGTGTAATCCTCTAGCCTGAAGGGCCATGTTGTACTTCTTCAGCGCATCTTTAAAAGCGACAATGATTGCTTTCTGTGAGGAGCCATAGTACCGGGTACGAACCTGTTCCACCACGATTTCCAGATCTAGCATACTCTGTCCGATAAATAACGTTCTTACAAAACGAGAAGTCAAAGGAATGGTCGAAGAACAACCTGCATCGATGATTTTGTGATTCGTAGTATCCACGACAAGTCCGATAAAAAAAGCACTGAACTGCTGAGTAATCGGATTATTCACCGATGTCTGCGCGTCTCCTACGATGTATATCGTATCCTGATCGTAGTCCAATAGCTTGTCCTCCTGTTCAGCTTCAGTGATTGAGCCGTTAGGGATGCTTGAAATGAAAGTTTCCAGCGACCTAATCAGCTTAGCCGAAGATGAATTATGTAATTTATTCTAACAACAAACTAACTTATTTGTAAATATAATTTGTAAAATTGTTTTAAAATGATATTTTATGTAAAATCCAAGGTTCTTTCGTCTGTATATAGGAATGGATAAAAATTCAGAACTTGAGATAATACATATTAATGTCACTTTAATGTCACATAAAAGATTATAACTGATACTTATCGGACACATTTGAAACCCTCAGTAAAAAGGAGTACCCTAGAAGTAGTTTCCATAGAAGTAGTTTCCATCACTAAGGAGGTAATTGAAATGGAAAGTGCATCAGAAGAAGTAAAAGTGGCAGGCTGGAATACCTTACCGCAAGGATGGCTAGAAGCAGAGAGTCCTTTTCATTGGTTCAAGGAGAATCGCGAAGTGTCTCCCGTTATGTTTGATGAACAAAGAAATACATGGGATATTTTTCGTTATGAAGATATCAAGAACTCACTGATGAACTACAAAGCTTTCAGCTCTGAGCTGCTTTCCTTGTCCATCATTGGCATGGACCCTCCTAAGCATAAATTATATCGTTCCATTGTCAGCAAAGCCTTTACTCCAAAAATCGTTGAAGAGATGGCTCCGATGATTGAGCAAGTGACAAACGAATTGCTGGATTCCGTCTTGGAAGAAAAAAAGATGGATTTTATACAAGATTTTGCTTATCCACTACCTGTCATTATTATTTCGGAAATGATGGGTATCCCAAAAGAAGATCGAGATCAGTTCAAATATTGGTCTGACGAATTAATTCGTGGTATTGATATTGAACACGGGGAAAAACCCGAAGATTATAAACAGATGAAAGCGAAGATTTCTCAAGAAATGAGTAAATACTTCATTAATGTGATTGAAGTTAAACGCATACATCCAGGCAACGATCTGGTGAGTGCACTTCTTGCAGCCAAAATAGATGAGCATTCACTGGATTTTTCAGAAATTTTGCAATTCTGTCTCCTGCTTCTGGTGGCTGGTAATGAAACTACGACAAACTTGCTAGGAAATACAATGAAATGTCTGCTAGACATACCTGGACTTCAGCAGCAGCTCCATTCAGAACCAGCACTTATCCCTTCTACTCTGGAAGAAGTACTTCGCTTCCGTTCTCCTATTCAATCGCTTACTCGAATTTGTAAAGAGGATACGGTATTGTCAGGGCAAACGATCAAGGCAGGTGACCATCTTGTACTTTGGCTTGGTTCAGCCAACCGAGATGAGGAGCAGTTTGAGCAGCCAGAGACATTTATTCCGAGTCGCAAACCGAACCAGCATATGGCATTTGGCATGGGTCCGCATTTCTGTCTTGGGGCTCCCTTATCTAGACTTGAAGCGAAGATTGCCTTCGAAATTATTTTCAAACGTATTCCAGTCATTACACCTGCGGATCATTCTACGGCGCAATTTATTAAAGATCCACTCGTTCATGGATTCAAATCCATACCTATTCAATATTAATCGAAAACCTTGACTTTCCTCCTTTCCGAGTTCTTAATAGAGAAGGACAGGAGGCTTTTTACATGACACTTAGGCACGGAATTAAAGCCGAGATTAAAAGCTGGCCGCGCAATATCCAGCTTTTTTTTCTTGCCAATATTCTTTATCAGATGGGTGGTGGGATGTTCTCCGTTCTATATAACCTGTACATTCAAGGTCTCGGGTTCGATCCATCTATGAACGGGAGAGTCATCAGTATTCAGTCTATTGCAACAGCGCTTCTATTTATCCCTATTGGGTTTATGGGAGATAAAATGAGCCGTAAACCCATTCTCATTATCGGCGCTCTTTTTAGTGGAATGACGTTTATGGGACGTTCTTTTGTAGAAGAAGAATCAGGTCTTTTATTTCTTGCTGCTTCGTCCGGTTTATTTGCTTCCTTCTTTCAAGTACTGGCTATTCCATTTCTTGCTGCCAACGTAACCAAAGAAAACAGACTTCGATTGTTTAGTATTCACGCTTCCCTTGTACTTGCAGCTCAAGTTATTGGTAGCTTAGGCGGTGGGGTATTCGCGGACGTATTACAATCAGCTGGAATCAACAACATAGCAAGTTTACAGTATGTACTTTTCTTTGGTGGAATCGCTACTTTTTTAGGGACGTTCCCCCTATTTTTTGTGAAAGAATCATCTATACATAATAAGCAGCCTGCACTGCTTCCTAAAAAGTTAAATAATAGCTCTGCTTCAAACAAACAAAAAAACAATGCAAGAGCCTCCCATTCCGATTGGAAATTTATCAGCCTATTTGTCGTTACTCAGCTACTCATCGGAACAGGTTCAGGCCTTGTCGTTCCTTACTTAAACCTTTACTTTACAGACAGATTTGATGTCAGCCTTAGCCTTATGAGTATACTGATTTCACTTGGTCAGATCATGACGATCGTATCGATGATGATTGGACCTTCACTCGCAAGCAGAGTGGGCCCTGTTAGAGCTGTCGTTATATTTCAGGTTCTGTCCCTGCCGTTCCTTCTATTAACAGGATTTACATACTCGCTCATGATTGCGTCCGTGAGTTTCCTGTTTAGACAAGCTTTAATGAACGCAGCGAATCCCATTTCTTCCTCGATCCTCATTGATCATGTTTCGGAGAAACGAAGGGGGATTGCTAATTCTCTGATGCAAACCGCGTTCATGATCGGATGGGCAACCATGGGTCCTGTTCAATCCTATCTTGTGACCACCTTCGGCAGCTATAAAGGATATGCCATTACATTTACGATTACAGGACTCCTTTATGTAACAGCTTCTGCTTGGTTCTACCTGATGTTCAGAGACAAGCCAAATCATGCGTCACATGATATCAACCTTGGTCCAAGCCCAGTAAAAGAAAAAGCTTAGAACTACAAAAAGCAATGACTAGGATCCTATCTTTCAAGGTCCTGTCATTGTTTTTTTTATTTATTACCTGTCTGTTCAGCGTTAATAAACCGATAAGTCGCTGCGAGGTTATCAGAAATTCGACGGACCACTTTTCTGTCTTTCATATATCCATTATGACAAAACGGATTCCATGAGGTCAGTGGATTGCCGACATTTAGATCAATATCCTCTTTGACAGCTTCCTCATATGCCGGATCAATATCACGTAGCGGATAACCTAAAATGTCATCTTTGTCGTAAAAGTTAACCCACTCTCCATCAAGACCTGGATATAACGCCTCTCCCTCTAAGGAGGGAACGCGGATTGGCTTGCCAAAGTCACGATACCGTAAACTCCAAAGAGGAAGTGTCGTACCGAGAGAATAGAAATGGGTCAGCGTCTCCCCTCTCTCTAGTGGAGAAGTCGTATCAATAATTCCAGGAAAATGCCTTGCCGTAAACTGAAGGTCATAGAAGAAGTTACTTGCGATCACACTACCTAGACTATGTGATACGACGCAGAGAGGAGCAGTTTTACCTATACGCATTGACAAGCTATGGAGTGCATTACTAATGGTTTGATGAACCGCATCATAATTTTGACCGTTCGTATCGACAGGTTGGTAAGCAACAGCATCGGCTAGATAGTACACCAAATATCGTCTTAGTTCTTTATAACGCAGTCCCTTCTTAATCACTAGATCTTGATATATTCGTTCCTCCTCCTTGCCAAATACGTCTGCCCAAAAAACAGGCTCAATATCAATATAAGGTTTGGAAGAGGGCACTTTCATGATTTTGGCAAACGTTTTGTCGAGTTTCTTCATAAACTTCGCTGCGTACTCCTTTTTCTGGAGCCCGAGACCATGGACGACAATAACCCCAATCTTTTGCATCTTGCTCCACTCCTTCCCATCTTTAGCCTTACAAGACAAGATCAACGACTTCATAGCATAGCAGATGAAAATGGGTATATACGTTCCCCTTTATTATATACAAGCCGGATTCTTTTGGAAGCTGCCATAAGTCCTTATTTTTATAAAAAACCCACTTATTTTTTCGCTAATTGGAACAAAAAGCTACAAAGTGAACTTTAGATGTTCAATAGCATAATCGTGCCTGTTACTGTCAGCGTACTCAGAAGTGTCGAAAAAAAGACCGCCTGAGAAGAAAATTCTGGTTCGTTGTCGAACTGGACAGCCAGAATCATACTGCTGAGCGAAGTAGGTACACAAGAAGAAACGATGAGTGCTTTTGCAACCAAACCGTCCAAGCCGAGAAGTATAACCGTAAGTGCCGCTAACAGCGGACCACCAAT
The DNA here is from genome assembly GCF_018310695.1 of Paenibacillus sp. Marseille-Q4541. Lineage (GTDB taxonomy): Bacteria > Bacillota > Bacilli > Paenibacillales > Paenibacillaceae > Paenibacillus. Next base: position 25,395 of record NZ_JAGXCY010000016.1, read on the forward strand.
TAATCTTAGAAAGACCGAGATGGCTACGGTCAAACTACCCTTTTTCACAAACGTCCACTTCATAGCACCGAGTTGTACTCCAAGTGTAAGAAGTGCCATTCCAATAAAGGCAGCATACAGATAATTCAGCGGAATCTGAATCGTATTTGGAAGCTCAACTCCGAGAAAACGAAGTAAAAATGCCAGCGGAATAGCATAAATAACAGGTTGACCCGCAATGGTTCGCAAGATCGCTTTTCTATTCACTTGATGCGCATTCACACTATAAATTCCGTATGTATTCGGTAAAAATGACTGAAGCATAAGAATAATCACCTGAACTCCTAGCGTCAGCGGATTCCCTGAAAAAGCAAGTTCGTTAATAGGCAATCCATAGTTAGCGCTGTTCGCAAACAGAACGCTGTTCCTCATCGCTGCCGGCATGCCTCCTTCTAACCGCAGGAGCTTAATCACAACCCAGCACAAGAGATATTGCATTAACATAAACAGCACAAAAAATGCCATGACCTGACCAAACAATGACATCGAAATATCGGTTGTGTACAGCAAATTAAAAACAACGGCTGGGGACAAAATGTAGAAGTTGATGTTCGATAGCGTTTTTATATCTAAGCCCCTTGTGCGCTGAACTACAAATCCGATCGTCATGACAAGAAAAAGCGGGATTACGTTGTTAAGTAATATAGATAAAAATAAACCCATGCCTGAAAAACCTCCACATTAATACCTAAGATAGGAACGCACAACATCCGATATGAAATATTACATTCAAAAGATGAAACGCCAGTGTATTTCAAAGCGTATGAATCGGGTAATGAATAAAAAGTGTCAATGAAAGGGTGCATACTACTTATGATAAAAAAGCTAATTGACAAAATGCTCCGCTCTTCCGATCGTAGTAAAGAAAAAAGGCACTACAGCAGCTCAGCTAAGAAGTATTCCAAACGTTATAGCAGTTCTCATCACGCGCCTAGATACCGAGGATCTTCTTCTGATTACAAATCCAAGCATGGAAAACAAGGACACGGTTATTATAAAAGTAGAAAATACAGTTCAAGCTAGACCAGATCACACTCTCCCTCTACAACAGAGGGATTTTTTTATGGAAACGAACTGGTTTAACGCTTCCCTCAGTTCCTCAGAACTGTGATATGGTTCTTCTATTCCAAAAAGTCGTTCAATAATAAGTTTTAAATCATCGCTCAGGCCAAGTTCTTCCTGCCAGCTCCGCTCCGTTTGACTCATATGAAGATCCAGGCTTGTTGTCGTTTCCGGTGCTTCATAAGTGGAATACAGCATAAATAACATGAAGTGCCCTATATCATACAGATCGGAATGCTCATTCGCCTTCTTTCCTGCACTGCTTCTACTCTCCGTGGTTCGCCTTGAAAATAAAGAAGATCGGGGTAGAGGTTCTTCCCCCAACCGGCGCGCCAGACCAAAATCTATCAGCAGTAATCTTCCCTCATTAAAAAGTACGTTCGGAATTCGCAGATCAAGATGGACGTAACCTTGACGGTGGACGTATTCTACAAGATCCAGCAGTTGAAGTGTCATCTGCACGGTTTGTATTTCTTGATACTGCACTCCCTGTCCAAAGATCAGGTCTTCCAGCGTATCTCCTTCCATATAAGACATGACAAGATAGCTGTTGCCTTTTTCCCGAAAAAAATCGATAAAAGCTGGAATTCCCTGATGCTGCAGCATCTTAATAATTTCAGCTTCCTGAAGGAGAAGTTTCACTGCGTAGCTACCTTTACTGGGTCTCGCTTGTTTCACAGCTACCGTTTTGGCTACCGTCTGATCTAGACACTTGTATGTAATACCGTAACTTCCTTCGCCTAGCACCTCTTGCACTACATAGCGTTGACCTAAACGTGTTCCTTCCTCCGCAGGATCATCTCGCCAGGCAGAAATGAAAGAACGAATGGAAGTAATAAGACGCAACAAAAATCCCCTCCTCTATGTAACTCCATTTCCTCTTCGCGCTTTTTCCATGTTCATCATTATAGCACGTTTGTAAAGGCTTACTGCGGTAAGCGTAAACAAATAGATAATAAAAAAAGCCTGCGGGCAAACCTTATTCAAAGGCTACGCGCAGACTTTTTTTTAGAGCGGTAATGTACTTTCTCTTCTAGCAAAATCAACGAATTGAAATTTATCCAGACGGTGTCTAGATTCCGTATATTGAAACAGGGTTGTATCTTCCAGATGGACATAGCCGCGAACCACAACGACATGCGTGTCATTACCAATATCCATATACTCGTGATCCATGCTCGTGGCACGTTCTACAGAAATCACCTTTTTAGCATAGCTGATTTTGAGGTTCAGTTCGTGCTCTAAGTATTCATATATAGATTCTTCTGTGATTTCTTTTGACAGGTAAGGGACTATGGAAGCAAGCAAGTAGTCAATGTCCAGAATAATCCGTTCTCCATCGATTTCCCTAGCTCGCACGACCTTCCATACCTTAGTATCAGCAGAAATCTGAAGCTGCTTCGCAACTGGCTTTCCTGCCTCCCTACATTCCGTTACATACACGAAGGTATTGCTCTGCTTTCCCATCCGTTCTGTCATTTCCTTATAACTGATCAGACCGCTGACTGGAAAATTAAAACGATCACGTTCAAGAACGAAAGATCCTTTTCCTTTCACTTTATGGATATATCCATTCTGAGCCAGCAAATTTAATCCTTTACGGACCGTTTCTCGCGTAATTTGATAATTTTGCGCTAATTCATGTTCTGACGGCAACTTGCTGCCTGGCGCAAGCGTTCCTGTATCAATCTTTTCCGCGAAATCTTTATACAGAGTTACAAAAATATTATTCGTCATCTTCATATCACCAACCGTATTGTAACACGTTTTTCATGAAATGATTACATGCTAGGTGACTTTAAACCTATTTCAATCAAATGATACCTTGAGGATTGGTGTTGATACTCGAACGGTACCGTTTGCTAGTTCTGTAACCCTTGGCGTTCCGTCCTGACCATCTGGAATAATGATCGGTGTTATCACAGGTAAACCTGCTTGCTCAATTGCTTCTTTATCAAACTCAAGTAACAATTGTCCCTTGTTCACGCTCATACCGGATTCAACATGTGTAGTAAACCCTTCACCTTTCAGTGAGACCGTATTCACTCCGACATGAATTAATACTTGCAGCCCTTCGGTATCACTAATAATGATGGCATGTTTACTCTTGATCACATGCTCTACCTTCCCATCAAATGGAGCATATACCTTCCCTTCGGAAGGAATGATCGCAAGCCCTTCACCCATCTGTTTCTGTGCAAAAGCGGGATCAGGAACTTCAGATAAGGAAACCACGGTACCACTTAGCGGAGCTGCGATGGTCATTTCGCTTCGTTTTGGTTCATTTATGACCACGGGATCCTGCTTTACATTTACATCGCCTGCTGCGCTGACTTCATTTGCTTCTTTTGTTGCTGCCTGTTCATTCTTCACTATCACATCAGACGAAGCTTTCATAGACGTAACATGTTGACGAGACATTCTCATTTTGCCAAACAACAGTGTACCTGTAAAAGGAATAATGAGCACGATTGCCATTCCAATGAAGAAGATGCCCCATTGATTAGGAAAGATCGATAGAAATCCTGGGATACCGCCTACTCCAATGGAGGAAGCAAGTACATTATTGACTGCAAGCAAGATCCCCGCAATCCCCGAACCGATCATCCCAAAAATAAATGGATAGCGATAGCGCACGTTCACCCCAAAGATCGCAGGTTCCGTGACACCAAGGAAAGCTGAAATTGAGGAAGTTACGGCAAGTCCTTTTGCTTTTTGCTCTTTATGAATAAACATCATAGCCAAAGCAGCAGCACCTTGCGCAATGTTAGATAAAGCTAGCATTGGCCATAAGAAGGTTCCACCTTGACTTCCAATCAACTGAATATCTACGGCCAGAAACGTGTGATGCATCCCAGTAATAACAAGTAAGGAATACAAACCACCATAGATCAAACCACCGAGTGCAGAGAACGAGCTAAAGATACTAATCAGACCATTCGTAAGCAGATTACCTAGTGCAAAAGTAATCGGTCCGACTACCGTAAAGGCCAAGAAACCGGTTACGAGAAGAGCTACAGGAGCCACCACAAGAAGTTTAATCGAATCATGAACCCTCTTGTTCAAGAATCCTTCGATTTTAGCTAAAATGTAAGCGGAGACAAGAACGGGCAGCACCTGACCTTGATATCCGATTTTCTCTACTTCGAATCCGAATAAATTCCATACAGGAACCGTTCCCGCAAGTGATGCATCCGCATATTGATAAGCGCTGAGTAGATCGGGATTTACTAAAATGAGACCTAGTACGATACCTAGCAGCGGACTTCCGCCAAATTGTCTGACCGCTGACCATCCAATAAGTACAGGTAGAAACGCAAATGCTGTACTTGCAATGAGATTAATGATGGACGCTACATCAGCCCACTGCGGATACACTTCTATCAAAGACTGTCCTTCATAGAAAATGCCAGGTCCCGTCAAAATGTTGTTAACCCCGAGGAGCAAACCTGCCATAACGATTGCTGGAAGGATCGGGATAAAAATATCCGCGAGCATTTTTATCGCACGCTGGAGCGGATTTTGTTTCTTGCTCGCAATCGCCTTAACGTCATCTTTCGACGCCTCGGCTCCCCCTGTTAGTTTCATCATTTCATCATATACCTGATCAACGAGGCCAGGACCAATGACGACTTGGAATTGACCCTGTGAAGAGAAATGCCCCTTCACGAGGTCATTCTCTTCCAGAGCTGCAGCATCTACTTTGCTCTCATCAGCGAGTGCAAAACGGAGTCTCGTTACACAGTGAGTAGCGGCTTCTATATTTTGCTTGCCACCAACGGCCTGTATAATTCGTTCCACTTGGTTTTGATCTATTTTAGACATGGCGTTCACTCCCTTAATTGTTAGTAGTATCTCCCACATTTGAAATTAGCCACATATAAGATGCATAAGGTGTTAACTCAATACTTGAGGTTAGCGCCTTCTTCTCTGCCGTATTTGACAGTAAGAGCGTTGCATCTTTATCAGAAAGATGATTTGCGACAAACCCTTCTGGCAATTCAAAAGGTACGGTCTTGTCGCTAAAATTCGAAATCACGATAAGTGTCTCTTCTTCATTCCTTCTTGCATAAGCAAAAACTTCAGGATGAGCGTGATCAAGACGAGTAAACGTCCCATCTGTAATGACCTTAATTTCTTTACGGAGCTCAATAAGCTTGCGGTAATGATGATAGATTGAATCCGGTTGTTCCACTTGTTGCTTCGCGTTTATTTCCTTATAGCGTTCATCAATCTTAATCCAAGGTGTTCCACTCGTAAATCCAGCTTGAATGCCATCATCCCAAAGCATCGGCGTCCGTGAATTATCCCGTGATCTAACCTTTACAATGCGGGATGCTTCCTCCGGCGATTTACCGCCTTCCATCAGAATTTGATACATATTAAGCGACTCAATATCTCGGAATTCCGACATATCATTCCATACTGGGTCCGGCATACCGATCTCTTCTCCCTGATAAATATACGGGGTACCTTGCATACCATGGAGTGTTGTAGCCAACATTTTAGCACTCTCATTCCGGTACTCCTTATCATTCGTAAATCGGGTAAGAGCCCTTGGCTGATCATGATTGTTCCAGAATAGAGCATTCCAACCGCCGCCTTGCTGCATACCGGTCTGCCAATGAGACAATACCTTTTTTAATTCTTCAAAGTCATACGGCTTCAATTCCCACTTCTGCCCATTCGGATAATCAACCTTCAGATGATGAAAATTAAACGTCATCGAAAACTCGTTCTCTTTCGGATTGGAATATCGAATGCATTGTTCAAGTGTTGTCGAAGACATTTCCCCTACTGTTACAAGATGATAAGGTCTAAATACCTTCTCATTCAGTTCCTTAATATATTCATGTACACGTGGACCATCTGTATAAAATTTGCGACCATCTCCTGGAGCAACAGATCCATCATCATTTGGAAAACTTTGGTCTTTGGATATCAGATTAATAACGTCCATTCTGAATCCGCTTACACCTTTTTCAGCCCAATATGTCAAAATATCAATGACTTCCTGTCTTACTTTTTCATTTTCCCAATTCAGGTCCGCTTGTGTCTTATCAAAAAGGGTCAGATAATACTGCTTCGTACCTTCATCATATTGCCATGCTGAACCGCCAAACTTTGATTGCCAGTTATTCGGTGGTCCTCCATCTGGAGCAGGGTCTTTCCATATATAGTAATCCCGGTATAGGTTATCACGTGATGAACGTGCTTCCTTAAACCACTGATGTTCCGTTGAGGAATGATTCACCACGATATCAATCATCAGATGCATCTCTCTGGCTTTCAGTTGCTGAATTAATTCGTCCATATCTTCCATTGTCCCAAAAGCAGGATCAATGCTGCGGTAATCTGCAACATCGTAACCGTTATCATTTTGGGGCGATACATAAACAGGCTGCAGCCAAACCATATCAATCCCAAGACCTTTAATATAGTCGAGCTTCTCAATTAAACCTTTAATATCGCCTGTTCCCTTACCCGTAGTATCACGAAAGCTTTTTGGATATACCTGATAGATCGCTGAGGTCTTCCACCACTCAGAACAATTTAAGTTTCGTGCATCCATTGTGTCAGCCCCTCCTTGCCTTATTTGATTCTTATTATAATCTTGTATATACAGGATTGATATGGTTTCATCATAAACATGTATATACATGTTGTCAATATCTAATTAAACGAGTTGTAATAAAATTAAACAATAAAAAGCTCAAGTAAAAGCCTTCTTGATGAAAGAACCAGGCTTGAGCCTTCTTATCACCAATTTACTTTTTCTTGAGCTTCTTGTTCTTTTTTTTTCTGTTATCGTCCTCTTCTAATCTTCCTCACCTGTAATCATTTCGATATCAAGACTTGCGATCTGCTCCTTCCAATCCCGTGAACAGTTCTGATCCGTAATAATCATAGAAATATGGGTGAGTGGGGCAATCTCGGCAAAGGTAGTCACACCAAATTTAGAATGGTCTGCAACTAGAATGCTTTCCTCTGCTCGTTCCATCATCTTTCTGGATAACAGCGCTTCTTCCAGATGAAAGTCAGTAATTCCATCTGTAATCGAAATCCCACCGGCCGAGATAAAAGCTTTATTCACTTTAAATTGTTGAAATAATTGATGTGTTATCATACCCGTTGCTGCCTGGTAATCCCTATGAATCTCTCCCCCGGCGAAAATAATTTTGCCTTGAAATCCTTCCATAGCACAATTCAGAATAGGGACGGAACTCGTTAATACAGTGACTTGCGAACGTCCTTTCAAATTCCTCATTATTTCGAGCGTCGTTGTCCCGTTATCCAGCATAACCGTCTCTCCATCTTTGATCAGTGAGGCCGCGATCTTCCCTATCGTTTGTTTTTCCTTGAGGTTCATCCCGCTCCTGGTCAGAAAAGAAGGCTCAACGGTTTCTGATCTCACACGTACGGCTCCTCCATATACTTTTCTTAGCTTCCCTTCCTTCTCTAGTCGATCAAGATCTCTTCGAATGGTTTCCGTTGACACTTTGTACATTTGGGCCAGTGAAATCACCTGAACCTTGCCTGTTTTATCAAGTTCAGTCAATATGGTCTCTCTACGTTCTTCGTATGTTAAAGACAACGGCTTATCCTCCTACCTATTTCTATGTTCATCTGTGGCATTTTCCACAACGCACTTGTATTCATGTGTTTTTATGTTGATTTTCTTCGAGTGTATTATTCTGCAAATCACTTGTCAACTCTATAATAGTCATTGATACTCTTAGTTTCCAGCTAAAAAATGTATACAAAATGAATTGACACTTTGTGGATTTGGATATAAAATCACCTTCAATGCCATAAAATAACACAAGAATCCACAAATATGATATCGCTAGAGGAGGAATTTACATGGAGCAACACATGTCATTTCGAGAAGATGGTACTTTTACCATCGTACAGTTCACTGATCTTCATTGGATGGATGGAAGAGAAGAGGATCAACGTACAAGGAAATTAATGGAGCTCGTCATGGATGCAGAGCAGCCTGACCTTGTTGTGTTCACAGGAGATGTCATCTATACAGGACCTGTTAGTGAAGGGAACACCCCTTGTACTAATCCTCAACAAGCCCTTCGCGATGCGGTTGCAGCCGTGGAAGATCGAAATATTCCGTGGGCACTTGTATTCGGTAATCACGACACGGAACAAAGGATAACGCGCGAGGAACTGATGCAAGTCGTTATGGAACATACGAACACGGTTACAATTCCTGGTCCTGACGATATTAGCGGCTCAGGAAACTATACAATCGAGCTTAAGGATAGCACAGGCAAAACCGGGGCTGCTCTTTATTTTCTTGATTCAGGCAGCTATTCCAAACTACAGCAAGTACCCGGTTATAACTGGATCCAACGTGACCAGATTAACTGGCTGACCGCAGAATCGCAGCGTATTCACGCTTCTCAGCCCGATGTAGATGTTAAACCTCCTGCTCTTGCATTTTTTCATATCCCGATTCCTGAATATCAGCAAGTATGGGATACACAAACTTGCATCGGACATAAATCAGAACCCGTCTGCGCTCCACCTGTAAACTCCGGTCTATTTACTGCTCTACTGGAAATGGGCGATGTTATTGGTACGTTTTGCGGACATGATCACACGAACGATTTTGAAGGAACCCTACATGGGATTCGGCTCTGCTATGGTCGGGCTAGCGGATACAATACATATGGCAAGGAAGGATTTATGCGCGGAGCACGTGTGATGAAATTAACGGAAGGAAAAAGGGATTTTGAAACTTGGTTCCGTGTAGAGAATGGCGAATCGATAACAAATTCTCCTGTCCACTCTCCCGTTCATGTTTGATGACTAACAGAACACTTCCAAGGGGATGACGAAACATTGGTATTACCTATTATGCTGGTCGTTGCTTCTGGTATAGCGCACGCGACGTGGAGTCTCTTCACCAAGCAAAGCAAAAATAAAAGTGTTTTTTTATGGTCTATTATGATGATTCCATCTATCATACTTTTACCTGTTCTTATATCTGAATTATGGAATTCCCCGCTTAGCGGGGCTTCCTACTTATTACTTATCCTATCAATGATTCTCCAAGCAATTTACTCATGGTTGTTATCTCTAACTTACGAGTTAGGAGATTTATCGCAAATCTATCCGATTATGCGTGGTACGAGTACACTCCTTGTTCCCATCATTGGGGTGCTTTTTCTGAATGAATCTCTAACTACTATAGGCTGGATCGGAATTATTTGTATGTTAGCCGGATTTGCATTTCTTGGAGGTTTGGGATCAAGACGCCCAGCAGCGCAGTCAAGGGTTGCTACCTTGCGACCTGTCATGATGGCTTTATCCGTAGGATTATGTACCACCTGCTATGTTTTTGTTGACAAATTGAATTTACAACATATTTCACCGCTCGCTTTACTTGAAGTGACCAATATTGGATTTGTAGCTGGACTTACTCCAGCTGTACTTGCCTCACGCAGTTTGAAGGTAGAATGGTACCACAACAAAAAAACGATACTACTTGGCGCATTGCTGAATCCTGGATCGTATTTTTTGTTTTTACTGGCGCTAGAGCAAGCACCCATGGCACATATCAGCCCCCTGCGGGAAATCGGTACAGTTTTCGCCACTTTTCTAGGTATTCTTCTCCTTAAGGAACAGCAAGGGATGAAACGTATACTTTGCTCCGTTCTTATCTTCTGCGGCATTCTTCTTGTAGGAATATTAGGTTAGCGATCATTCTAATAATAAAAAAAAGCCGGTGGCCCGTTAAGGTCCCGGTTTTTTTATTTTTAATCCACTCTATACCTCTAGTTCATCACCCCTATGTTTCACTGGGTTTTGTACCTTCTATTGCTAGCAAATACATCTTCATCTCTGTCGCTTCTTGTTCAGCCCATGTCCGATAGCTATTCTCTGCATCCATTCGTTCCTGTTCTGTAACGTATCCATCCGACACCATTTGCTTACCGCGACTAGCCGCTACATCTGCCCAGATCGTAATTCTACTATCGAAATCAAGATCACCTCTTACTGTGTGCTCGTGTTGTTCCGATTCTCTTAGATCTTGGAGACCAGCCCGCTTGAAACAGCTGATGAGTGAATCAGCTAGTTCATTCGACATACCGCTGTCCTGTCGCCACTTAAGAAAAGCCTTATAAAAAAATGAAAAGGCTTCCGGCGGCTCGGGACTCCACTCTATTTTCTCATGATTATAGTCCAGTACTAGAACCATACCTCCCTGCTTAGCAGCGTCAACCATTTGATCCAGAGCTTTCATTGGCTCCGATAGCCACTGCAGAACTCGCGCGGCAGTCACAACATCATATGTATTTTGGTAAGGCAGTCCGTAAATATCTGCCACATAAAAATCAAGATGATCCAAATGTTTGGAGCTCTCTATTGCTTCATTAATGAGCCGCTCACTTACATCAATTCCGGTGACAGTACCTTCGAATCCTACTTGTTCAGCGATCCCTCTCGTAATTGCACCACTTCCACAACCTACATCAAGTACGGACATCCCCGGTTGCAACAGCTCTGCTAATCTTCGGTTTGATGTTTCCAAAGTCCGCTGATTAAGAATAACGGATGTCCCTTCCGGCATAGATGCCCGGTCCCGTGAAATATGATTCATACTGATCCCTTCCTTCTTCGGATTTCCTCCTATCATAATGGACTCACCACAAAAATAATACAAAAATATGGAAAAACCTTGAGTACATGATCTGTATCTACAGATCATGTACTCAAGGTTACGATTTTCTTTTAATTTGCGATTTTACAGAACCGATCTAGCATGGCCTCCAGTGCTTCCAGTTCATCTTTTCCCCTTGTGGACAAGCGAAGGTGAGTTCCACTCCGAATGGGCTGAAATATCATCCCGAGTAAGCTTTTCACATCAATAATATGTTCGTTATTATCCTGATCTACAAACGAGAGGACAATCTGAGACACGAAACGTGAAGCCAAGTTCGAGATTTGGATTAATTCAAGCTGATCAAAATTAGATTGAACCGTAAATTCATGAACTCTCACATTCGCCACTTCCTTTTCGAATCTACTTTCAGGTTCTGCTAAACATTTTTCACTTACTATTCTAATTCAAACTCATAATTTGGTAAATGATTACATTTAGTTTTTACTTATTTTATACCGTCCTACATCATACAAAACAGACAACCACGAAAGGCTGTCTGCTTGGCGAATGTTTTTATCAGAAATACCTAAATGATTACCGTAAGCTTGCGGTAAATACATTATGAACGTGAATATTGTCCACAGGTTTACCTAAAGCGGCTGTCATCAGCACAAAAGCAACATCTTGTTTTGGATACATCCAAACCATACATCCACCCATTCCGTTATGACCAAAAATATCACGCTCTATAAATCCTTTATGCCGGATTGGAAGCTTCCATACAAAACCGTAATCAGATTCTACCTCTTCGATATGCAAGGTTTGCGGAGTTATCATCTGTTTGAAAGTGGAAGGCTCAATCAGATATTGTCCTTCTTTGTATTCCGTTTGTCTCAACATCGCTTTGGCGAAAAGAAGCAAGTCATCTGCCGTACTGAACAAGCCCCCGGAAGGAACTTTAGCTGCGACCAGTGCATCCATTTGATCTTTCATTGCTTCCCCGCCAGCAATAGGAGCAATTCGGAACTCATCCTGATGAGATCCACCAAATCCGGTATCTTTCATTCCGAGCGGTTCAAAAATGTGTTGTTTCAAATATTCCTCATACGTTACACCGCTAAGTCGCTCTATCATCTCCGCCAGAACCGTAAACGCCATATTGTTATAGCTGACTTCCTTGCCTGGAGCTGTTTCCAATTGACTCGCCTTTAGTGCAGCATATAATTTAGGATGACCCATTCCGTCAGGATCGTGTTTCCCCTGCGCCCACTCCATTGCGTAACGTTGATCTAATCCACCGGTATGCGTAAGAAGATGCCATACAGCAAGCTTATCTTTGCCGTTTTCGGCAAACTCCGGGAGAACCTCACTCACTAGCTGTCCGGGATGAAGAAGTCCTTTTTCCCAAAGCTGCATAATAGCAAGTCCAATCATCGGCTTGGTGATGGAGAATACCGGAAAAATAGAGCTGCTATTGATTTCTCTTCCATCCTCATACGTCCCATAAGAACGAAGATCCAGCAGCTGTTCACGGTCCGTGATTCCAAATACAGCGGATGGCCATTTCTTGTTTACTACATTTTGTTCTATATAATGATATATCCGATCGAATTCGGAAGACTGATTTCTCAAGACGGAACCCCTCCAATGATATGTATATTCTTTATTATGGTAACATGGATAATGACAGGATACAAAACAAAGCCGTCTCACTCTTCTATACGAGTGAGATGGCTTTGTTTTATATGTTCCTACCTTTTTACCTATTATGAATATATTAGGATGCGTTACTTTAATGCTTGCTGAATACGTTCTAGCAGTACGCTTACTTCAGCGCGACTGGCTGGGGCCCCGGGATGAAACTTTGTAGCAGTCTTCCCTTGAATCAGCTTATTTCCGTACAAATAAATGATATCATTTTGTGCCCAGTGGGAAGTGATATCTGTAAAAGGATTGCTGTTGTCAGCGGTCATCCCTTTGCCACTGCTCTTCAGCTGTCTTGCCAGTATTGCGGTAAGTTCCGCTCTCGTAACTGACGCACTCGGATTAAATTTCAAATTCCCTTGTTTATCTTTTAAACCTTGAATGAGTCCGTATTTTCCTGCTGTTTCCACATAATCATAATACCAGTCTGAAGTGTTGACATCGGAGAAGGTAGGTACCGGTTGTTGCTTCATATCTAGGCCAAGAGCTACTACTGCGGATTTGGCAAATTCAGCTCTTGTCATATCCCGAAGCGGTTCAAAGTTCCCTTCACTTGTTCCTTGGAGAACTTCAGTCGCAGCCAGTTTTACGATCGAATCCTGAGCCCATTTTAGCTTCGAAATGGCTCCTTTATCTTTAAAACCAGCTAACGTTTGCGAAGCAGAAGGAAGGCTTACTTTTTTAACAGCTGGTTCGCCAATGGTCTGTGTCTTCTCATTGACTTTATCAGTTGCTGTACCATTTGCTAGGATCGTAATCGTTGGCTGATTGATCCGGTGTTTAATATTTATCCCTGGGTTATCGGGCTGAATAATGATCGATTTGGATTGTTTCAAAGTAGCTGAACCTGCTTTCAGAGCACGAAATGAGACCGTTCCTACTTTGCCATATCCCGTAAAAAGTTTGGCATCCTTTGAAGTAATCGCTTCAGCAATCTGCACACTTCCGGTCTGATCTATTTTATTCACAAGACTCATAGGACTGCTCGTTTTTTTGAAAATCGAAGGTGTTAACTTTTTGGAATCAGAGCTAGGTGCTAATAGTGAAGCATCAAAATCCATATGCACTTCATAACCCTGTACTTTACTGTAGTCACCTGTAAATCCTTGTAACCATATGGCAACTTCAATCGTGTCCCCAACCTTGGCCTGATATGTAGAAGGAACAAGACGAACGATCGGGAGGGCCGTCTCCGAGGCCGCTTTCGTGTTTGCTACTTCCGTTGCTGCTGATACAGGACCCGCTGATATAGTGCAGATCATTATACCCATGGCTACTGATATTGCTATCCATTTGTACGTCCACTTTTTTTTGTTCATTATCCGCATCTCCCGTCGTCTTCATATGTAGGGAGAGAGGATGCGATGGCATCCTCTCTCCTGTAAAACTTAGTTTTAGCCTATTGCCAGTCCCGATAAAAACCGTTGTTGCTTACAATAGAGATCCATTAGATTTCATAGTTGCTAATGATGTAGGAGACATCTAGCAAGTCAACGCTGTTATCGCGGTTGATATCCGCAGCAGATGTTTTGGCATTTGGCCAGCTGGAACCTTTGACAGCGCCGAATACTTTAGCTGCAAGCTGAAGGTCAACGAGATTTACATGCCCATCTTGATTCACATCACCCGCTGTAAGCGGTCCAAAGTTCAAGGTTTCATTGCCATCTACGGTTACTGTGCCAGAATCAGAAATGTGTCCTGGTACAACCACACGTACCGTGTATGTTCCTTCTGGGACTTCAATCGTGTACGTACCGTTCGCTGCTACAACACCGACACCCGCTACTTGTCCATTGGTACCTACTGCTTCCACGACTACTTTGTGTACGCCGTCTGCACCTTGGTACCAAGTTTCACTGTAATCCACATCTTTAAAGGCTTTCGCATCAATGCTGCCCGTAATTGTGAATTCACCCGGAGCCGGAGTAGAAGTTACTTTTACTGTTCCATTCGTAAGGTCAGCAAGTGGAATATCTTCAGCTTGGCTGTTCAGTACACGAACATTAGAAAGGGCAAACGTAAAATCCCCTTCTTCACTACTAGCAAAATGAAATGAGGCGAGCGCACCTTCACCGGTATAACCGGATGGAATTCCTGCTAGAGAAATAACATAGTCCGTTTTGGCTTTTCCGTTACCAAGATCGGTTGTTTTTTCATTTATAATGGGAGATACTCCTGGGTTCTCTTCTTCCTGATAAGTGGCAAGTGCCACGCTTGGAGTAACGGTTCCTTTAACAAGATCCTTGTCATACGTCAAACTGAATTGCGCGGAATAGAGATCCTTGGTGTCTGTAAAATCAATGTCAACATTAAAGGATTCATTAATGCCCACTTGATTTTTGGATGGATCAGCAACAAGCGATATTGCGCCAGGGTTAGGCTCGCCGGGCTCACCATCTGATTTATAATTCACCACATGGGCTGGCTCTAAATAGCCATTGCCGGACACATCATATACGTAGATATCATACTGATTGTCACCTGCTGCCACAGGCACATCAATCGTAAATTTTCCGTCCGAACCAATCGTCCCTAGAGAATATTCCAGGTTGCCATCTACTTCATAGTCGGCTTCAACAGCAAGGCCTGAATAATTTCCTAGAAGTTCAACTAATAGATCCTCTTCAATTTGTCCTGTAATGACGCCAGTATCACCATCCACTTGGATCGCAGGGTCATCCAGTGAGCTCACTGGTGCTTCTTTGTCTATAACAAATTCATACGCAGCATCCTCTACAATTTCTAACTTTCCATCACCGATTTGTACATAAGGAGCAAGAATGTATGCATCTGAATCGAGCGCAAACTCTGTGTCGTAATCCGTAACAAGACCATTCCAACCAGCTAAGCTATAATCGCCCGGTGCTAGCCCACCTTCAACCTCAGCGATAGCACCAACCCAGTTCCCCGTGTAATAGTCAAACACATCAAGAGAGAAGTAGTCGTTCGCTACATTGACGGAGAACACAGCATCCGAAGTATCAATGATGCCATCCCCATTTGGTGAGAAGAACTGTGGATCAAGTTCAAGATCAGATACGACTGGAATCTCCACAGGTTCACCGACATACACATACACTGGGATTTTAAGCTGATGACCAGAAGTCTCTGTTAAAATCACTTCTCCGTCGTAATTTCCATCAGCTACACCAGCGTTCATAGCGAGACTAACAGTAAACTCCGTCTCTCCCCCAGCAGCCACCTCTACAGAAGATTGGCTTGAGGAAAGCGTACCTGGGGCAGTTCCATACCACTCTGTCGTTACGGTATAAGAAGAATTTTCAGAGACAATATCGCTCAGATGAATCATCTTCGTTGTTGTTTGTCCGCCCGCTTGAACACCATAGGACAGCAAACCTGTTTCATATGGTGTTGCTTCACCAGTTTCTACCGCTGTTGTTTCTTCTTCAACGAGTGCAACAGCTTTTGCTTCCAAACTGCTAGTTAGATCAATTCGTCCGGCTCCTTGTTCATTGTGAGCGTAACGTTTACCCTCTAGATCCGTCAGCTTCATTGCATTGTTGGTCATCAAACCTTTGACCTCATACGGATTCAGGGTTGGATCTTTATCCAGCAATAGCGCTGCTGCTCCTGCGATATGAGGTGCTGCCATACTTGTCCCTTGCAGATCCGCATAAGCATCCGTATAATCTCCGCCATATGCCGGAACGGAAGAACGAATACCTACCCCTGGAGCCGAAATGTCTGGTTTGATTCCATAATTCGGAAGACCGGGTCCTCTTGAGCTGAAATCACCCATCAGATCTTGCTGTAAGTCAACACCGAACGTAATGGTGTAACCAGGGTTTGAATCCACTTTTGTTTTGAGTGCAGTACCGTCTTCCAGAGAAATACTTAGTGTAGGGATATAATCTCCCGGTTCACCTAAAGTACCTCCAAAATTACCTGGCGCATTATTGTAAATAACGGCTGCTGCTGCACCAGCAGCTTGTGCATTCAGCGATTTTTCTGTGAAAGAGATAGTTCCTCTTTGAATTAGTGCAACTTTACCGGTTAGATCCTTCCCTGCAAAATCCTCTGTTCTGCCGAGTCCTGCTGCAATGACTTCGAGCGGTTCGCCTTTCACTGAAGACAAGTCTGGGGAGTACGTCATTAAACTTCCATAAGTTTTAATAAGTCCATCAGCCTCGATCGTTGGTACATTCAAAGGCGGTGTAGAAGCTCCTACCGAAATAGGAATTTCGGCGGACCCAGGAGAACCAAGCGTGTAGCCGTCTGGACCGCTATTTCCATTGGAGACAACGGCGACCACCCCTGCTAGTGCTGCGTTGTTAAGTGCAACGGAAGTAGGATCGTTCTGATTGTTAATTTCACTACCTAGCGAAAGATTAATAATATCCATACCATCTTGTACAGATCTTTCAATCCCCGCAATTACGCCTGCGGTTGGACCAGATCCTCTAGGACCCAGTACACGATATACATATAGATCTGAACCGTAAGCTACGCCGCGAACCCAGCCTTTCCCCGCATCAGGATCCAGCGGATTACCACGACCCGCAATCGTTCCGGATACATGGGTGCCATGCTCGGTTGCTGCCTCAGGATCTTTTGGATCAGGCGGTGTCTCATAAGGATCATTATCATTATCGATAAAGTCGTATCCACCTTTGTAGGCATCTTTCAAGCTAGGATGATCATAGTCGATCCCTGTATCAAGAACACCGACTTTGATACCGGCCCCGTCATAGCCAATGTCCCAGAATGTATCTGACCCGATAAAAGGAGCACTTTCATCCATATTTGGTGTTACACTACTGATTGGTGTTGCCTGCATCTCCGCATCTGGATAAATAGCTTTCACCCCAGGAAGCTTCAGAAGGGCATCCACTTTATCTGCACCGATCTCAAGTGCGTATCCGTTAAATACATCTGTATAATTCGTTTTGAGATTTGCTTTCAGCTTTGCAGCTGCGGCAGCAAATGCTTTTTGCTGGTTATTAATGACACTTCGCTGATTAACAGTAGATTTACTTAATCCTTGTGCCTTGTTTGACTCTTCTACCACGACAGGATTTTCGGTTAACTCGACAATGACGCTTATGATATCGGTACTATCAGACTCTGGTACATAATTCTGAGGTGCAAGATCAGAGCTGATTTTCGCACCGCTTGATGAAGGGAGTGAATCCATTTCCTGTAGGGAAGCACTGGATTTGAAACTTCCTTTCTTATTTTTCATTGCCTCAATCTTTTTATCTACGTTAAACGTTTGGGTTGAGTTAATAGATAGTTTCCTTGAATCAACTTGAAACTTCTGAGGATCGAACTTTCTAGCTTCTGCGCCGGAGACAACTGCAGGAAACACGGTGGATAAAAACAGGGCGGATACGACGGATAATGACATCACTCTGCGTCGAAAGGGCTTAGACTGCATTGTATTCCTCCTTATTTCGATTCGGTAGATTAGTAGATTTGGGGAAAATTGCTGGGGTTTAGCTTAACCTATTTTCATCGCATATCTCCTTTTTCGATAAAATGTTCTTATGTAAACGATGAAGTAACGTTGTCCGTTCTTCGAAAACTATTCTAATTCAACAAGATCAAAAACATTGTTGAATTTTCTGACGCTACACTTTTATGGTAGATTTCATACCAAACACCTATGTTTTTCACAAAAAACGTGTTGATTTGATCTGGAATATGATCTTTTTAAATTTTCTAGGTCACATAACGTCACATCAAATTAATCATCCAACGGTTGAAAGATGTATAATCTATTGTTTTTTTGTCATTAGAACTCACAATTCTGTGCGCCACATTCAAAAATAGGAATCAGGCGCTATAGGGTTTAGAATTAAACCTATTTTAGCTGGTCCTAGTGTCTTACCTCGCGTTAACAACTTTGGTTTTATTGGGTCGAAAACTATCGATACTAAGAACTAGATATCTGTTTGAATAGATAAAAAGGCCTGAACCATGGATTACTTTCACCATGACCCAGACCTCACCTTACTCTATCCACTATCAATTAAGGAGTATATTCGACAATCCTACGCTGTAACTATTTCAGGTTTTTAACTGATAAAATATCATTTCATGTTGGAGCCCAAACCCGCATTGTTCATACAGGGAGTGTGCTTGTTCGTTATTTCTAGAAACAGTGAGCGTAATTTTATGTACACCTCCGGAAAAAAGATCCTCCCGCGCATGTAAAATGAGTCGCTTCCCTATTCCTTTCTTTCGGTACACTGGATTTACTGCTATATACTCTACGGTGGCTTCTGCGTGCTCTTCTCCTTGTTCAGTGTAAATATATCCATACAGAATCTCATTAGAAGCGATAATCCAGAGCTTATGCTGATCACTTAATCGGCCTAGAATGGCCTTGGCATCATAATAAGTTCCCGGAAATGAAGCGTCATGAAGTTTCGTAAAAGCGGAAGTCCACTGTGAGCTAAATGCATCAATATATCCCATATTTTTTTCGCTATGTATCACTTTGTTTGAAAGGGCCTCATTTGACACACATTTTGCCGCCCAGATCATTTCATTCTGTTTTTTCACAGCTTGTGCCCTATTCATAAACTGTCTCGCTTGCAGATTCTTTGCATTGTAAAACCCGCTGTAGGTTTGTATTCGTCCATCTAGTTTTCGAGTTCCTTCGCTCCATAAGATGTCTGCAGCATCGTGCCAATCTACGGAAGAGTCATCAATAAACGGCCCCCATATCTCAGCTTGCCCTAGCTCTATATCGACATCAAAACCAAGTACGCCTACGATAAGCTCCTCTTCCATTAGAACATGTAATGAATCACTCAGTGCCAGATCAGAAAATTCATGTAGCAACGTATCTTTAATTTCCGCAGCATTGTCACCTGCATATCCGACATGAGAGGCTGGATTCGAATTGATTCTAGCGATAAATTCAGCTATATCTTTCAGATTCAGAAACGGATGGATCGAGATCATCTTTATACTCCTTCTCACGTTCTTTAATCCCAGCGTTCATCTAGTTTATCAGAATAAAAAGCAATCGCTCGTTTATATTTCTGCACACCTTCATTACTTGAATGTTCGGCAATTTCCTCTAAGAGCAATTTCATCGCTTTTTTATATTCCTTAAGATTGTACTGAACCATAGCCATAAAAACCTGAAATTCACGTTTCTCAGGAAACTCTTGCATCGCGATTTCAAAGATTTTCTCCGAATTTTCATATTGCCCCAGTGTTCGATATGTACTTCCAAGACCTAAAAAAACGCCAGCTCTGTCTTCTTTGGATAGTTCACCTGTTCCTGTCAGTGCAGCTTCATAATATGGCACGGCTTCTTTTTCGAGTCCTAAAGTATCATAAGTCCAGGCAAGCTGATAATTTAACTGCGCAGAATCGATTTGCACTTTGCCGCCCTGATGAAGACCTTCGAGCCTAAGTAACTCCTCCAGTGCCAATTCACTATGCCCTCCATCCCTTAATACCACTACTTTTTTTAACCAATCCATATGTATTCCCGCTTTCTACATTTGCTATATTTCATCTTAACAGCTGACAAACTTCTTCCGTAGTAATCTTTAATTTAGAATCATTTATTCCCAGATAGACATGCTCAAAAAAAGAGACACAAACCTGTGCCTCTTTTTTGAGCAATAACTTATTTTATGGTGCTGAGTTGGCTGCCTGATTTTGTCTTTTTCGAATCGAATGAACCCCCATAATAACTGCAATCAGTTCATAACTATCCATATTGGATGAGATATTTTGCAGACGATAGGCCCCTGAGCTAAAAAAGCCCGAGATTTTCTCAAATGTAGCCACTGTCTCCTCTCTCTCATCCTCAATCATAAAATCTCTCGAAAACGCTGGAGAGACGATCGTGAATAGGTTAGATCGGGCTTGGTATTCAAACTTTTTTTCAAAAAAACTCATTCTGGAACGTACGATCCCGATCGTCTCTCCTTGCGGATCAAGTACATTCCATTTGTTCGAAAACATTGGAAATTTTCCTGAATAGATTAGCTTGCTAGAAGGACCGTAAATATCCAGTGAAGACCCGAAAGCACTTTTCAAATCGATATGTCCCAGCTCATTACCTGATGCATCTACAATCTCAGTTAAACCTGCATTAAAAAAATGATCCCTAAAATAAAGTTCCATTCACTCTACCTCCCTTAATTGGTTTAATAAGAAAGATATCCATCTGGACTATATTCCCATATTAACTCTTCTGTTCAGTTACCTTTTGGTCTAAAAAATTCAATCATCTTAATAAAGGTAACGTCATAATTCTTCATGGTATCTTGGAGTGAATAGAGTCTTCCATCCAGCTGCTGGAGCGCATAAACATAATCATGTCTAACTAAATCCATAGCTGGTTTACCGATATACTCTCCTTGATAAGCCGCAATTTGTTCATTGTCACTTCCCTCGAAGTTCATCACTTCTCGGAAGGATGCTTCTACAAATGCATTAACTAAAACTAGCGTATTCCCCTCTTGCTGAACGGCCCGATATAAATTGCCTCTATCATCTTCAATAAGATCCTTGTTTAATTCTATGTTCATTATATCCCTCTTTTCAGTTCATTGTTTCACGACAAGTTATAATAAGAAAGAACAAGTTTTCATATGTTACTCAGCCTATTACTCTCTTCCGTCTATTGTATCAGGTATTATGCATAAAAAGCCTCTTTGAAACTTTTGTAATTCAAAAGTCAAAGGGGCGTTGTATTTTTCGCTGGCAAGATTTGTAGTTTGTTTCTCAGAAGATGAATAAGATTCAATATTCCATTATTATATGGTTTAGTGCAAACATATGATTCAGAAGAAATCATAAAAGTGTCTTACGAAGACGGATCAAAAGTAGATCTTGAAGCACCCATAATAAAAAGTACTGATAAATCATTTTGGTATTATCTTCTCGATAAACCACTAAGCGGAACAGAAGAATCTTCTATAAAAGTTACAATAGATCACTAGGCAGTAAAAACCTTCGCAATCTCTGTTTGTAGTTGCATTTATAGACAGAATAATGAAATTTTATTTCAAGCATTAATTTTGAAATCAAGCCAAATAAAAAAGCTGTATCTCTATAATAAAGAGATACAGCAAACTGTTGTTACCTTTTACATAAGTATTTTGCATAAATCCATGGAGCCGCTAAAATCGAATTATGCAAAATGCTGACATATGAAATTCATTCCCCATCTAATTTCATTATCCAAGGTAAACTTCAAATGCTGAAATCGTTGGACACCATCTCGATTCCGTAATATTGAGACGAATATACCGTGAGGTAACATTATCAAACCTGCATATACGCTTATAACCGACAACCGTTCCACTCCATAATGTCTCCCACTTGCCATCCTGCAGA
Source organism: Paenibacillus sp. Marseille-Q4541 (assembly GCF_018310695.1). Classification (GTDB taxonomy): domain Bacteria; phylum Bacillota; class Bacilli; order Paenibacillales; family Paenibacillaceae; genus Paenibacillus. Next base: position 47,158 of record NZ_JAGXCY010000016.1, read on the forward strand.
ACTTCCAGTTCGAACTTCTCAATACGCTGACTATATCGATGTTCCTGTAATACAATATGGTTAAATTCTGTCTCACCTTGCAGATCAACTTCAATGGTAACCTGTTCTGTACCCTCTTCTGGGCACCAGTAGGTGTCAGGACTCCCATCAAAAATATGGTTAATCTCATGCCCGTTCATCGTCTCAGAAGCCGTAGCTGTAGCTCCTTCGGCCAAATTTGTACTGAATGTGTTCCGAATCGTATCTCCAAGCTCCTTCAGACGAGCACGGTCATTCTCATGAATGAGCCCCCGCCGATCTGGCGGTAAATTCAGCAGGAATGTCGCGTTTCCGCCAACTGAGCCGTAATACACATGGAGTAATTGTTCCAGAGATTTCACTTTATCGTCTTCCGAAGCGTGGTAGAACCACCCCGGGCGAATCGATGTATTGACTTCCGCTGGATACCAGACCAGTTCACGTTCCTTGCTAATAATCTCTCTGCTTCCAAGGTCACCGTCGGTTGAATCGTACCTGCGAGCGAACTCACCATCATCTACTTGTTGAGATTTCTCTTGGATTCTCTCATTGGAGCGAAGGGAAGCTGGTACCACACTCCACTCCGATTCCCTGCAATGACCCGCTTCATTCCCACACCACCGAATATCCGGTCCACACACATTGATAACCGCATTCGGCTGTAGTTCCCGAATAAGAGAATAGTAGGCATCCCAATCATGCTCCTGACGCTTACCATTCGGACCTTCACCGCACGCACCGTCGAACCATACACAGAAAATATCGCCATAATTCGTTAGCAGTTCTCTTAATTGATTCATAAAGTATGCATTGTACTTAGGAGAATCTCCGTACGTCTGTTCATGACGATCCCATGGAGACAAATAGACGCCGAACTTGATCCCACCTTTACGGCAGGCTTCTGCTACTTCCCCAACGATATCTCCCTTTCCGTTTTTCCAAGGGCTATTCTTAACTGAATGTTCCGTATACTGACTCGGCCATAAGCAAAAACCGTCATGATGTTTACAAGTAAGAATAAGTCCCTTCATCCCTGCCTCACGGCACGAGTCTACCCACTGAATCGCATCAAACTCTACAGGATTAAAGATAGCCGGGTCTTCATCGCCATGTCCCCATTCTTTATCCGTGTACGTATTGATCGTAAAGTGAATGAAAGAATAAAACTCCATTTCCTGTACAGCCACTTGTCTTTCTGAAGGTTTCACCTGCGCAGCATATTGTATCAAATCACTCATGTCATTTCCCCTCCGTCACTCTTAAGCTTGAAATATCCCGTTTCTATTTATCCAGCGCTTTCTGATAAGCCGCCAAATAGGCATCCAGTTGCATCCCTTTGAATCCGTTTACATAGTTGTCCCAATCCTTATCAATATCTTTATTGCCTGTCACGAATTGAGCCAGATTCGATTTCACATAATCGGATAATGTCTTAGACATTTGTGTCACAATTAGTGCATCCGCTGGATCAATAAAAACGTCGGTCGGATAAACCATTTCTGGTTTTGCAAAGGGCTCATATTTTTTCGCTGCAAGCCAAAGTCGATAATCAATTGCACCCTTTTCCAGAGGATCTGCCGGTGCTACAAACGATTCGCGGATTGAGTTGAGCATTTGCATTGTTCCTAATTGCCACCAGGTATTAGCCAGTGGATTTTGTCCACTTGCAGATTGTTCTCTCGTTACAACATTATACTTGGCTGGATTACCGTTATAATCGAGTTCTCCGCTCTCCGCCATTTTATATCCTTCACCTTCAAAACCCCATGTGGTTAATACCGTTCCTTCTTCAGAGAAGAGATAGTCTGCCAGGCGAATGGCCGCAATTTGTTCTTCCTTGGTCGCTTTATTCGTAATAACAAACTGTCCAGCACCCGCACCTACCGTATAACCTGCTAATTGAACACCATCCGGCCCTTTCAGTGGTGGGACGACGTCGTAAGCTTTATGACGTGTGTTGTTATTATCATTAACTTCAAAAATACCTCCAATATTCGCAGTACCTACACTACCTACCACAACATCGGGCTTGTTGGCTAGTTGTTTAACCGCGTCAACATTTTGTGTAAATGCCGCTTTATCCATCAAACCTTCTTGGAACAACTTATGTAAATACTTCACGCCCTCCTTCCATTCTGGTTGCATAGGAGCGTAGATCACCTGTCCATCTTTTATCATTAAACCCGTGCCATCGTTATAGATAAAAGCATTCATTAAGAAAGTCTCTACACCGCCGCCCCAATCATTGTTGGAAGTCGTGAAAGGGATCTCATCGTTCTTCCCATTACCATTCGGGTCTTTCTCTTTAAAAGCCTTCATAACTTGATAAAATTCTTCTGTTGTTGTAGGCATAGCCAAATCTAACTTTTCAAGCCACTCTGTATTAATCCACAATCTTTGGTAGTACGTACAGTGCAGACATTCATTGATTTTTGGGAGCGCATAAATGTTACCATCAGGGGCAACCATACCGTCCTTTAGATAAGGTAAATCCGTCATCGCTTTTTTAATATTTGGAGCATACTGTTCAATTAAATCATTCAGCGGAATAAACGCGCCTTGTTGGCCATACTTCACCTGATCTGCCTTCGACATTCCTGCACTAAGAATGACGGACGGGTAATCGCCACTTGCTAACAACAATAGCTTTTTATCGTTAAAAGCAGCTTCTGGGGAAGTACTCCAATTGAATTTAATATTAAGTTTCTCTTCCAAATACCTCGAAAATTTATTAACATCCAAATTCTCAATCCCAACCGTTTGCGGAGAAAACACCGTCAATTCTACCGGTTTATTCGGATCTTGAGTCGTATCTGCAGAACTATTATCATTATCTTTAGAAGCACACGCTGATAACACCATAGTAAGAATAAGCATCAGACTCATTACTTTAAGCAGATTTGTTTTCATTGAACAGCCTCCTTATATTTGAAAACTTCTCTTGTATAACCTCATGATTATAATGTTTGTCTGACAAACACCTCCCTTTCAGCTAACATCCTCACCCCTTCAAAGATCCGATCATAACCCCTTTAACAAAGTGCTTCTGAACAAACGGATAGATGATAAGAACAGGAGCACTGGATACAACAATCAACGAATATTTCAATAGATCCTTCAATCCTTGTTGCATCAAAATATTGTTAACGTCCTTGTACATATCCGAATTTTCAGAGTTTAGAATAAGAAGATTTCGCAAGAAAATTTGTAACGGGAACATATGACTATCCTTCAAATAAATCAAAGCATTAAAGTAGGCATTCCAGTGACCAACAGCGTACATGAGGAATAACACCGCAATGATTGGTTTGGATAAAGGAATTACCATCTGAAGAAAGAACTTCAGATCACTACATCCATCGATTTCCGCAGCTTCTGCAAGTTCATTGGGAAGGGATTGAAAGAACGTCCTCGCAATAATGACTTGGAACACCGCAAATGCTCCCGGAAGGATCATAGCCCATCTTGTATCCAAAATACCCAGTGACTTAACGAGCAAGTAATTCGGAATCAGTCCACCATCGAAAAACATAGTAAATACAAGAATCAGCATCATGAGGTTACGACCATAAAATGTTTTTCGTGCGAGAGGATATGCCATCATAATCGTGAATGAAACGTTCAATAGCGTACCGAACACGGTATAGAAGAGCGAGTTACCGAATCCAACCCAAATGTCCGAATTCTGGAATACCGCCTTATATCCTATGAACGTAAAATCAACAGGCCATAACCAAACTTTACCGGAAGTGACCGCAGCCGGTGAACTGAATGAAGCGCTGAGAATATGTAGAAGCGGAAACAAAATAATAAGGAAGACAACGACCAAAAACAGATATACCAAACCTATAAATATTCGATCTGTTACCGATTCTTTTATGCTCGTACCACCCAAGGTTATCGCCTCCTACCACAAACTATTGGAAGATATTTTTTTGGCTACAAAATTTACAATAATCAGCAGCGTGAAGTTAATTACGGAATTAAACAATCCGATAGCCGTCGAGAAGCTGAAGTTCGCTCCGAGTAGACCAACTTTATATACATAGGTAGAAATGACTTCCGATGTGTTTTGATTGAGCGGATTTTGCATCAAATAAATTTTTTCAAACCCAAGGCTCATAATTTGACCCAAGCTTAGGATCAGCATGATTACGATGACAGGAATCAAACTTGGAATATCAATATTTCTAATTTTTTGTAACCTTGTTGCACCGTCTACTTTAGCCGCTTCGTACAATTCCGGATTTACACCCGATAATGCAGCAATGTAGATAATCGCTCCATACCCCATATTCTGCCAGACGTCAGACCATACATAGATGGACTTAAATAGCTCCGACCTTCCAAGAAAATCGATTGGTTCCAGTCCCAAGGCCCGGTAAATATTGCTCAAAAGCCCTACATTCGGTGATAAGTTCACAATAAGAATAGATACAATGATAACGGTCGAAATGAAATAAGGTGCATACGTAACCATCTGAACTGATTTTTTGAATATCCCATTCCGAATTTCATTCAGGGCAAGTGCCAATATAATGGGTGCGGGAAACCCGACGAGCAGTCCATACAGTGAGATCAGTAATGTATTCCGCAAATAATCCCAGAAGTATGGCGCATCTAACAATTGCTGAAAATACTTAAAACCTACCCACGGACTCCCCAAGATTCCCTCTACAAGGTTGTAATCTTTAAAAGCGATCACAACACCAAACATGGGAATGTATTTAAAAATAATGATGTAGAGAAGCGGTAAAGCAACGAGCATATAGAATTGCCAGTGCCTCTTCATTCGTTGCAATACACGCTTACCTGGTTTGTTCGAATACATCATTAGTTTTTCCCGCTCTGGAACGGGTTCACTGCTTATACTAGCCATCAAGCCACTCTCCTTTGTCCCTGAGTTAATCTCATGTTAAACAGGCGGCGGGATTGCAGCAATAAACAAGAATCTCGGTACAATTATTTTCCGCAAGGATGCGGTAATAGGGATTTTCACACATGTATTTCACATGAAACTTTTTTCCTCGGACCAACTAAAATCCTGTAATAACTAACTAGAAACGCCCCCAGCGTCTAATAGACACCAGAGGCGTTTCCAACACTATGCGTTCTTCCTACTTACCTGTTCACGGTACTCACCTGGAGACACGCTTACCACTTTCTTGAACATCCGGCCGAATGAGATGGCATTGGTGTAGCCAACAGCTGCGGCAATTTCTTGTATGGAATGATGTGTATCTTCGAGCAGATGTCTTGCATGATTGATGCGCAGCTCAATTAAATAATCAACGAACTTTTGACCCGTCTCCTCTTTAAACAATTTACTAAGAGACTTGGGATTAATATGAAACTGCTCACTCAGAAAATCCAGAGATAAATTCGGATTTACAGATTCCTTTTCCATATAAGAACGAATACTCCGGATGATTTCCGAGTGATTACGAGTCTGCTGTAACAATAATAGATGTTCAAAAATTTGTTCTAGCACCTGTTCGACTTGAATCTCTAATTGCTCTAATGTTTCTGAATTCGCTAAAGCATCCTGCAAAGATGGCTCACCTACCCGTATCCAGTGCTCCTGAAACTCCTTAGCCATCTTATTCATCTCATGTCCCAAGGAATAGATCATATAGTCCGTTAATCTTACGATATGATCTTGATTCAACATGTCCTGATTAATGTTATTTAAAATACTCTTGTACTGCTCCTGCCAATCATGTCGTACTAACCGGAAAGATTGAGCCATCTCTTGAATCCGCTGAAAATAATCAAACGACTTCCCTTGTTCCTCCATCCTGATCGAAGTATAAAAAATGATGCTATTCTCCCCAAATATCATTTTATACTTTAATGCGTGCAAAGCTTGTTTATAGGATTCAGAGATCGAGGTGAATTCCTCAGCCGTGCCTCCCACGCAAGCTGTGATGGTCAGTTTCAAATGTTCTTCCACCCATACTCGTGAATTCTCCAGAACATTCAGGATTTCTTGTTCGCAATGATGTACATCATTCATTTGTATAAGTAATCCTAGCTTCGAATTGGAAATCCATTCTGCCCATACGTGGGTTGCATGCTTCTGTGCAATTTCCTGAATTACACTTTTCAATGCAAACTTGATCAAATATTGATCTTGCTGTGTATACTGACCGACAAACTGATTAAATTTATCCAATTCTATTACGCATACGGTTTGTGGTTTACTTAAGTCATTTAATTGAATGATTTCACTCCGCGACTCCCACTCAGCTAAATTCGCAGGATATTGACTCTCGAGCAGCTGTTGAAATAAATAGGTTCTTCTCAATAGCAAATCTTCACGATACTGCTGTTGATAAGAGTTCGACTGCTCCAACATACTGCTAAGGGCAGATTGTATAAAGGAAAACTCGTCTTGTCGCTTCTCCTGCAATAAAACATTCGTCTTATCCTGGGAAAACTTCTGAATTTGCAACACAATTTGTTCGATCGGTCGATAATTACGCCGAGAGACAAACACGATCCACCATACTCCTGCACCCATCATCAGAAGACCTACAATAAACCAGACATTAAATAATTGATTGGCTATGTTCACCAATCCACCATTGACTAAGCCACTCTCATAGGACCAACCGGTTAAAGGAGAGGTCGCAGTGGAAATGAGTTTTTTATGTGAAATTCCATGATCCTCAGGAAGGATGGAGTTTCCTGCATCGTCCAAAATATCAATATAGCTTACATCCTCACTATACATCGGCTGGATCAACGTATTCAGAGAATCTGTCTTGATGTTGACAAAGACGAACCCTTCTCCGTTCCGGATATAAGGCGCTTTAAGTACAAGTGAAATAACCTGTTCAGGCTCCTTAAAATCAAACTCTTGAAACTTACGTACTCCTGACCATTTGGTCTCGTATACCGCTTCTGTCAAATAGGGCTTAATGAACTTATAATCAGGATAATCTAGCAAATTCGCATTCATGGAGTTACTTAGAATGAATTCATCATTCATTCTTACAAGATACATGGAATCTACCAATGGATACGATATCATGAAATTTTTCATGAATTGAACCACTTTTATATTTAAATAATAATCACTCTGTTTCCCATCATTAAAAAACACAGAAAGATCTGGATTGTTTAGCATATTGCTAAGTAGCATCTGTTCAATCGTCTTCATAGAAGAATCTATCGAGGTTATCGATTGCAGTAGCAATGTCTCATTCGCTTTTATCGCATCTTTTCGGCTCTGATCGCTAAGCATTTGAAAGAACACGAAGAAAATAAAAGAAAAAACGATGAAAAAGGCAGGCATATACAATAGTAACTGGCGGTAAAACCATGATTTTTTCTTCATATTTCCTCCCAGAATGTAAGTACAAGATTCGAGCAATTCAAAACATGAACCATTGTAAATACATTCAATAATGAGCGAAACGACGCGCTGTTTGGAATATTATAGTATGATAAGCCAGAATATGTACAGAGTATCACTATGCTTTTATTGATATATTTTAAGAAAGCCAGCTTTCCTGAAAGTGGACTTTCGATCCTTTTTTGTCGAAATAAGTTGAAATATGCGATTACCCGAGAAATAAAAAAAACTGCATCCTTATAATAAAGAGATACAGTAAACTAATAAAATTCTTAATATATTAAATTTGTATTCTCTATCTTAAGACTTTGACACACCCATTTCGGATAATCGTGTTGATTTCACCAAATAGGAAGGAAGCATTGGAAACATCCGGCCCATAAGAGGAAGCACTCTATTCGCCTTCGAAAAAGCTACTTTTTGAACGATTTTTGCCCTGTGTAATAAATCAGTAAATTCCCGTTTTGCATTCATTGTATAGTGGCTCTCCCACTCCAGATAAGTCAGTTTCCCATGCAGATACTGGTCTGTGACTGCTGAACAGATCATAGAAGAACGAAGTGCGATGGACATGCCGTCTCCGCAAAGAGGGGGAATCATAAGCATCGCATCTCCTATATGAGGGAAAAATGACCAAGGTTCCGGTACTTCGGACAATCTTACTGGCGATATCGATACCTGTGTACCTTCGACGGCTACTCCCTCTGCTAATCGATGTGATAAACGAGAATTGGTAAATGCTGCCCCGCTCAGAATATCCTTCACTGATTTACCGCTGCGCTGCACCGAATCTAGTGACAATAAGGCGGCTATGTTAACTACTCCATTCCCTACCGGAGATATACCTACATATCCCCCATCGCAAAAATACAATTCAACCTCATCTTCTGCTTGAATTCCAGTGTAGTGTGATTTAATACCAACAAACACTTCCGCATTTTTCAGAGCAGTTTGCTCTGTTTCTTGGGCCGAGTGAATTCCTCGCGGCTTCCTAATTCCATAGGCCCCAATGACTGCTTTTGCACGATAAGTTACGAGAGATTGACCTTGCTTTGTCTCTATGACATAAGATTGATCCTCAAGTTGCTCTATATTCGTAATCATGACCTTTGTCTTAATGTCCACTCCAGATTCCTGCGCTTTTGCGTGAAGCATAAGGTCAAGATCGTATCTGCTGATTCCCAAAGCTTGACCGGGGAGGCGTGCTTCCATTTCTTTTCCATTCTGTAGTACGATTCTTGCTCGATTCATCGTTGCTGGCTTGATCCCAAGCTGTAAAGGATCGACGCCAATAAATTTTAGCATCTCCTTCGTTTCGGGTGACATAAATTCACCACACGTTTTGTGCCTTGGAAATTCCTGCCGATCGAGCAGCAAAACATGATGACCTTTTTCAGCAAGCTGAATGGCTGCACTGCTGCCCCCAATTCCCGCTCCCATGATAACGACATCCACTTGTGCTTCCATACAATATCCTCCCTCCGCTTTTCTATTATCGATCTCTAGGAATTACGACTGCATAACGGAATAAAGGTTTCCACGAATAGGTCATGGTACTGTGATTTAGTTTTGTTTTGAGGTCGATCCAGTCCTTATCCGTAAACCCTTTCGCCACCGAAAGCGGACCATCATGGCGTATATACCGATTCCGTGAAATCATCCTAGTCGTTAGCCACACCGCTGTATAGGGGACAGAATGCCTGTGGATATCATTAATAACGACCCCAAATTTGGATGTTTTTAACATATAAGTCACAATATCTACAAGCTCCTGACCTTCAAAATGATGCACAAATTGCGATCCTGTGACGATATCTGCATATCTTTCCGGAAGTGACTTTACGTCAGCCCTGATCACCTGGACACGCTTCTCCTCCTGAAAATAAAGCCGAGCTTCCTCGCAGGCTTCTTCTGTCAGATCTACAAGCGTAATCTTCATGTCAATTTCTTGAGCATCTGCCCATTCAAGAAGCTTACGGTTGACATCCCCTGAACCTGCTCCGACATCAAGCACGCTCAGTTTCTTGGGTCTCCCTATATCCTTCCATAACTTTTCCACACCATAACGAGTTGGGCCGGGTGCTCCAAAAATTTTATTCAGTCTGCGCAAATGCTTAAGTGCTTCGCTTAGCTCTTCTCCACCCATGGAGAAGTCATCCATAAGCTCATCTTCTTTTGCTCTTGTCGACAAGCTTCTAAAGATAGACATGAGAAGGCTCCGATTCAGATGGAATATAGGTAGGCACATAAGTAAACTGCATCAGTTCAGCAGTAAGTCCAGGACCAAACGCCATGGCAACCCCTTTGGTTTTTTCCTGTTTTTGCTCCATCAATTTTTCACGCATCGCATGGAGTACAAACATGATCGTAACAGAAGATAGATTCCCTGCATTTTTCAAAATGTCTCTACTGTATTTCGTCTGATCATCACGAAGCCCCAGCACATTTTGTACTGAATCCACAATCCCTTTTCCTCCCGGATGAATGGCCCATAGCTCAGGTCGCTCGCTCCCCCCAAACAGAAGTTCAAGCTCAAGAGCAAGATATTCACCTAACAATTTCGGAATTCGTGGGGAGAGATAAAGATCAAATCCCGCATTCCCAACTTCCCAAGTCATATCTTCTGTTGAATCGGGAAGAAGAACAGAATACCCTTTGCCGAGTTCGAAATAAGATTGATGTTTGCTATCTGCATTTCCTATAACACAACCCGAAGCTCCATCTCCAAAAAAGGAAGCCGCATATAAGGCTTCTTTATCCATCACTGGCTGAAAATGAAGACTACATAGTTCTACACAAACAACCAGCACTTTGGAACCAGGTGCGCCCTGAACGACATCCCTTGCCATCTGAATCGCTTTGAGTCCTGCCGCACAACCTTGAAAAATGAGTGGTAAACGATTCACACGTGCAGATAAACCCAACTCTTTTATTAACATAACGTCAAGACCTGGCAGAAACTGGCCTGTACAACTGACTGTGATGAGATGAGTAATCTCGCTACGCTCTGTGCCGCTATCAAGTAATGCTGCTTCTGCAGCTTGTAGTCCAAGAGGAACCGATTCTCTTTTGTATGAATTCATCCGTTCTTCGGTGGTAGGCACTTTAGATAGATCCTGAGAAAGCATATACCTGCATTCTTCTGAAGATTTAAAATATTCCGGCTCACAAGTGTAACGTGTCTCCACTCCACAAGATCTAAATATCCTCCTGGAAAAACGAGCTAAATCCGGGCGCCCGTGCAAAGAGGTGGTTATCAGTTCAGACACGACTGCTTGCGGAATCTGATATGACGGAAGTGCTGTACCCATACCCAGAATAGAAATTCCAGAGTGTTGTGATCTTTGTGTCATTTGTAAACCTCCTAATATATTTACTTCATCTCGTTTACTATCAAAGTGTATTGCTATATCTTTATTCACAGCTTGCTTCAAGTATGATGTTCTTTACTTCCAGTTTCAGAAACTCTTCTCTGTCCTTAGATACGTAATTTTGCCAAATTCCCTGAAATTAGTTAACACAGATTTTACATATCATGATATTCAAGTGCATTTTTCACAATAAAAACAACAATTTTGACATATTTTTGAAATATTTATCCCACGATTGTAATTATTTACCCTTAACAAATCATTTGGAATCTATAAAAATAAGAATTAGAACTGGTAGATAAATTCCAGTTATTCCATTTTTGAAGGAGGCAACTTATTTTGACAGAACAACGCTTGCTTGGAAGAAAAGGTTTCCGTTTTCGCATTTTGCTCGGCTTGGCATTTGCCCTCGTGGTAGGTCTGGTGACTGCAGGAATCGCTTCTGCTCACGGATATCTCAGTGCTCCGCAAAGTCGCGCGTTCTTGTGTAAACAAGGACAAAACACCGGATGTGGTAATGTACAGTATGAACCGCAATCTCTTGAAGCCAAAGGTAACTTCCCTGCAGAAGGACCTGCAGATGGACAACTCTCCGGCGCTGGTGTATTCCCAGAAATGAATGAACAATCTCCAACAAGATGGAAAAAAGTAAACATGAACACAGGTAGCAATACATTTACTTGGACATTAACTGCAGCACATGCAACAAAAGAATGGAAATACTACATTACAAAACCAGGTTGGGATCAAAGCCAACCGATTACTCGTTCTAACATTGAACTCTTCTGTAAAATTGATGATGGTGGTAAAAGACCTGATTTTACAGTAACGCATTCTTGCAACATCCCTTCTGATCGCAGCGGGTATCATATTATCCTAGCGGTATGGGAAATTTCCGATACTGGAAACGCTTTCTACAATACAATTGATGCAAATATTTCCGGTGGTGGTGGAGCTACAGATACAACAGCACCAACAGCTCCAACTAGCCTTCGTTCTTCTGGCACAACAGCAACAAGCGTATCTCTTGCTTGGAATGCTGCTACAGACAATGTAGGTGTAACTGGCTACGATGTTTACCGTGGAAGCACACTCGTTGGCAGTGTTTCTGGTTCCACTCTGTCTTACAATGCTACGGGCTTAACTGCTAACACAAGTTATACTTTTACAGTAAAAGCCAAAGATGCTGCTGGTAATGTATCCGGAGCAAGTAACGTACTGACTGTGCAAACAGCCGGCGCTTCTACTCCCGATACTACGGCTCCAACAGCTCCAAGCGGTCTTCATTCCATGGCTGTAAATGCAAATTCCGTGTCTCTCATGTGGTCTGCTTCTACAGATAACGTTGCAGTGACCGGTTATGATATCTACTCTGGAAACACACTGGTAGGTAGCGTTTCTGGAACGACTCTTGAATACACAGTAACTGGACTTACAGGCAGCACAAACTACACATTTACAGTAAAAGCCAAAGATGCTGCTGGTAATGTATCTGCTGCAAGTAATGCTTTAACAGTGACTACTTCTGCTCCTTCCACATCAGCTCCAGCATGGGCATCTGGAACCGCTTACAAAGCAAATGACTTAGTTACTTACAATGGGGTTGTTTATAAATGTGTTCAACCTCATACTGCTTTGACGGGTTGGGAACCAGCTACAACACCAGCACTGTGGACAGTTAATTAATTATTATTCATTACAAAAAAGAGGCCCGTTTCAATATCAGGCCTCTTTTTTTGCTTACTCATCTATTTAAATTTATTGGGTACTGTTTTTCGCATTAACAATGGATTCAAGCTGCCTTGATATCATGACTCGCTCGTATTTCAGCTTCCAGATCTGCTCGGTTACATACTCTTTTGCTTTCAGATCTGTTTCTTCTTTTAGTTGTTTGAAAAGTTCAAGTAATTCATCATTCAGTGCATCAAACCGCACCCATAGATCGCTCCGGGCAGGAAGATTTTGTTTCTGTACCGGACTCTCTATAAAGGTTCTCATTTGCTCTATAATCGACTGTCTCCATGCTTCATCTTCAATACGGGTTGCATAATTTAGGAGATCTAAATAATCATCAATTTGTAATGAATGGGTTAGGTTTTGTGTGTTCATGTTCCACCTGCATCTCCTTTGCTCTCTTTTACCGAGTATTATACTAGGTTTTATAAGAATTACAATACTTTTTTTGCATTTTCCTTTATTTATTGTTTCAGAATCCGTTGACTGGTTATTTAAATCAAATTTGGCTCGCAAGCAATGATGGTCTTCTTCCATAAATCTATCATAAGCGAATGAGAGACGTTTTTCAGTGTTATATTTTAGAAATGTAGGCATAAAAAAGCATGCCTATGATTTCTTTCTAAGGCATGCTCCTCCGTAAAAACAATTATTTAGATCTTAATACAATAGGAATTAATAACAGAGATATCAATCCTCCAGCTAGTGAGAGAACCATGTAACTGCTTCCGGCAACAACCATTCCTGAGAGTGCTCCACCAAGAGCACCTGAGAGGGCAATAAATACATCGACAGATCCCTGAATTTTAGCGCGTGTCGTAATGTGGGTTGAATCAATAATCAGTGTTGTTCCACTAATTAATCCTAAATTCCAACCGAGTCCAAGCAGTCCAAGAGCAACAATAAGCATAATTAAAGAATCACTTGGTGCCATTGCCGCTGTCAAACCCGCTGTTAGTAAAACAACGCCAGCTGCAATTGCCATAGGAAAGCGACCTAGCTTATCTATAAGAATTCCGGTAAACAGTGATGGTAGGTACATACACCCTACATGAATGCCGATGACAAGCCCAACCTGAGCTATCGTGTGACCATGATGCAGCATGTGTACAGGAGTCATCGTCATAATGGCGACCATCACGATTTGCGTTAGGATCATAATGGCTGAACCAATCTGAATTCCTCGCCTATTCCTTTCTATATTCACTGAGTGTAAAAGATGTTGATCTTCCGTTTTCTTCTGCTGAGAATACATTGCCTTCGCAATTAATAACGGGTCAGGACGAAGCAGTGAGAAATTGATCAGCGCGGCTAAAAGAAATGCGGTACCTGCAAGAATAAAAGGACCTGCTAGCTCAGGTATTCCTAAGGATAGAGCAAAGTCTCCCATGACCCCTACTAAGTTTGGCCCGGCTACCGCTCCAAACGTCGTAGATACCATTGCAATACTGATCGCAGTCCCTCGCTGAGATGGGTTAGCCAAATCTGTACCAGCATATCGCGCCTGAAGATTCGTAGCTGTTCCAAATCCGTATAAGAGTAAGGAAACAAATAGGAGCCATATCTGATTTGTCATAGCAGCCGCAACAGTACCTGCCGCCCCAAATCCCCCAATTAAATAGCCTGTTGTGAGTCCCATTCGTCGTCCATGCTTCGCTGATATTCTCCCAACAAGAAAAGCTGCTGCTGCGGAACCAAGTGTAAATAAAGCTGCCGGTACGCCCGCGTATGCATCTGTTCCAAGCATTTGTTGTGCGAGTAATGCACCTACTGTAATCCCTGCTGCAAGTCCTGCGCCTCCAAAAATTTGGGAAATACAGACGATGAGAAGGGTGCGCTCATATAGTTTCTTTTGCTTCTGTAGTGATGTACTATAATTCTCTGTAATGGAAGCTAATTCTGTATTCATCCCAATGTTGTCATCTCCTGTAGTTATAAAATAAGTACATGTATTTATGTATTACTGCTATTGTATTTGAAAACATATTTTTTGCATATCGTTCCATCAAAATCAGTTCTCTTTAGTTCCTTTATTATACTTTTAGAGAAACATAAGAAAAAGCCCTATTGCTATGCAAGAGGGCTCTAAACAGCTTTTGTTTACTTATCCAGCGTGTATAAAGGAAGATCTACTGGCAGTGGTTTCGGACTTTCGCAAGTACTTTCCATCGTGTAATGTTCACCATCCGTAGATGCATCATGAAATGCCCACATGGCTTCAAGCACATGGTATGCAAGTTCTCCACTAGCTCTGTGACTGCGTCCATTTCGTATGGCATAAGCCATATCAGCTGGTCCGATTCCGCGTGTATTACTATCGTATCCTGGGAGTAATGGAACTTCTGTCCAATCCGTTTCACCCATACGTTTTATTTTTACTGGACCGCCGAATGAGTTCGGGTCAGGAACGAGGAGTGACCCCTTCGTACCATGAATCTCGATGTTCGGGAGAGTACTGCCGCCAAATATATCAAAGCTTGTAATGATACTCGCTACAGCGCCTTGGCGGAATCTCATGAGACCCGTAACATGGGTAGGAGTATCTACCTTGATCTGTTGCCCATGTTTCTTTTCGCTCGTAATCACCCGTTCTTCTAAAGCGGTACTTGTCATTCCCGTTACGCTTGCAATAGGGCCGAGCAGCTGAATAAGTGCTGTCAAATAATAAGGTCCCATATCAAACATGGGTCCTCCGCCAGCAGCGTAGTAGAACTCGGGATCCGGATGCCAATGTTCATGACCACGGCTCATCATAAATGCCGCCGCACTTACAGGGGTTCCAATGTGTCCCTCTGTAATTGTTCTCAGCGCAGTCTGAATACCTGTTCCAAAAAAGGTTTCCGGTGCACATCCCACTAGCAGCCCAAGCTCACGAGCACGGTTCAATACTTGCTTGCCTTCCTCCCGTGTAACAGCTAGCGGTTTCTCAACATAAACATGCTTACCTGCTTCAAGCGCCTGCAAACAAACGTTGGCATGAACCGCAGGGATGGTCAGATTGATAACAATTTCAATCTCCGGATCTGCTAAAAGTTCAGAAACCGTTACTGCCTTGGGGATATGATAAGCTGCAGCCTGTTCTTTGGCACGATCCAAATCAAGATCAGCACATGCAGCAAGTTCTAATATGTCAAACTTATTGCAATTTTCCATGTAAATTCCGCTTATTTTTCCACAGCCTATAATACCTACCTTCACCTTTTTCAACGTAAAATCTCCCTTCGCCATGTCGAATTCTTCTTTATAGCTGGTTATCGGCCATTCCTGTATACGCTTTAGCAGCAGAATTTCTTGTGCTTACAAGTTCTTTTCCTTCCGCAGCCCACAGCAGGCCCCGAGTCATGATCTCTTTCACAGAAGGTATTTCCATAATGTCGGCATGATGACCTAGCGAATTATAGAACACTCGGCCCTGCCCCCATTTTTTGGTCCATACTACGGGCATATCCACAGCACCGTTCGTACTATGTGGACCTTCTGCCAGAGGAAATCTTGTTGTTGCCAAAACCTCTACCGCTGGATCAATGTGGAGATAATACTGTTCGCTTTTTACTTGAAAATTGTCTATACCTGCAAGCAGAGGACTTGAGCTATTTTTAATCTCAACGGTATATTCCACTCCATCATTACCTGGATGAGCTACCCATTGACCTCCCGTCATAAACTGCCAATCCACATTCGTTCGAAATGAGTCACACATCCCTCCATGACAACCGGCTAGACCGACTCCATTAATAACAGCGGCAGACACGTTCTCCACATATTTCTGTTCGATCGTATCCATCGTCCACATAGGTACGATCAGATCTAGCTCACGAAGTTTCTCTGCATCAGCATAGGCATCCAGCGTATTCGCCCTTTCTACGTCAAAACCTGCTTCAGTAAGCCACTCATCAAACAATGCCGACACAAGTTCAGGCTCATGACCATCCCAGCCACCCCATACGATCAGTGCTTTTTTCATTTGTTCATGTCCTCCATCTCGTTAAGTTCGACCCAGCGACGCTCTACTATTGACTTTTCAACCGCTTCCAATACAGCCTGACATTTCACCCCATCCGAAAAGTTAGGAACCGGCTGACGGTCTTCTTCGATCGCATTCATGAACTCTACCATCTCGTGGGTAAACGTCTGATCAAAACCAATCGGGTGCCCTGCTGGCCACCATGCTTCCGCATATTTGTGAACGCCATCTGTAGCTAGTACCCGGCGAAATCCCTGTACATCTTCATCATCGCTTGTAAAATAAACGTCCAGCTCATTCATCCGTTCAAAATCAAATCTCACACTGCCTTTGCTGCCGTTAACTTCAAAAGAATTCGTGCTGCGATGGCCAGCCGCGAACCTTGTTGCTTCAATACTACCCATGGCACCGTTTTCAAACCTTGCTAAAAATAAAGTTGCATCATCTACGGTGACCGGTCCTTTTTCGGAATTGGTGCTTCCTTTCGTTGCCGTAAGTCCCGTCATTGCAGATGCAATTGGACGCTCTTTGATAAAAGTTTCGCTCATCCCGATGACTTCTTTAAACTCACCTACCAGAAAACGCGCCATATCGATTAGATGAGCTCCAAGATCACCATGAGATCCGGAACCGGCAATCTCTTTTTGCAAACGCCATACAAGTGGAAACTCAGGGTCCAAGATCCAGTCCTGTAAAAATGTCGCACGGAAATGATAAATTTCGCCGAGCCTTCCGCTCGTAATTAGTTCTTTCGCAAGCTGTACGGCCGGTGAAAAACGATAATTAAAACCGATCATATGCTTGATGCCTGCTAATTCTGCGGCTTCTAGCATGTCACGTGAGTCAGCAAGTGAAAGCGCTAACGGTTTTTCACAGAAAATATGTTTGCCTGCTTTGGCTGCAGCCATCGCGATATCTTTGTGTACATTGCTTGGAGCATTAATATCAATGAGATCAATGTCATCGCGGGTGACAAGTTCCTTCCAATCGGTCAGACTTTCTTGCCAGCCAAATTGTTCCTGTGCTTCTTTTACCGCTGCTTCATCCCGCCCACAAATAACGGCCATTTCTGGTCTTTTCACTTTTGGGAAAAACATAGGAACACTACGGTAAGCGTTGCTGTGTGCTTTTCCCATAAATTTATATCCAATCATCCCAACACGAACTGAACACATACTTAATCCTCCTCGTTTGGTTAATTACACTCGTGTTCCATCGGAAGAAGCACGTACAATAAGTTCTGCTTGTAGCAACTCCCGTACAGGATCGTCAAACCACTTGTTGGTCTGTACAGCATCATCACATATTTGAAGTAATTTTCTGGCAGCGATCGTTCCCATTTCGTAAAAAGGAACTCTTACACTGCTTAACGGTGGTACCGTTATTTCAGCTGCATCAGAATCGTCATAAGCAACAATCTTCGGGTAATTTACTTCGGGGATATGTTGTTCCCTGAACTTTTGTAACACACCGATGGCCATCCGATCATTTGCAACAAACAAACCGTCCATCTCTGTCAAATGCTCTATCATCTTCTCTGCTGCCTCGTATCCGCTTCGGCGACTAAAGTTACCTTCAAACAAATAGGTTGGAGTGAGGTCATGACCGCCTTGTTCCAATGCTTTTTGGTAACCTGACAAACGATCTACGCTGTTGGAATAAGATAAAGGACCATTTAGAAATCCAATTCGGTTACACCCTTGCCTAATCAGATGGTTTACTGCCTGCCTGCTCCCTTCTTCATGGTCCACATCCACTTCAGGAAAAGACTCCCCTTCAAAATGCTGATTGACCACAAGGAAAGGATACTTAGCATCCTGTAGTTTACGTATCGCTTCCCTTTCACCTGGTTCATCCCTCGAGCCAAGTATAATGAGAGCATCTACCTTCTGAGCCCGAAAAAAAGATTCATATTCCTGTTGTTCTTGTTCACTTCGAAATAGCAGGAGTAGATCATAGCCATGCTCTCGAACAATACTTCCGATTCCACTCAGCATTTCCGAGAAATAATAACTTGAGAATAACCGAGCCTTCGGAATGTAAGGTAAAACTACGCCAAGATTACCGCTTCGATTTTTTGCGAAGCTACGAGCAAGCGCGCTCGGTACATATCCAAGTTTCCCTGCTGCAAATAGCACCTTGGCCCTTGTTTCTTCCTTCATAGGCCCAACCCCGTTCAGTACCCTGGATACGGTTGCTTCCGACACACCTGCTAATTCAGCAACTTCTTTTCGTGTAGCGATAGTAAATCCACTCATTTCCATTTTAATGTACGCGCGTACATTCTCTCATGTCTCTCCGTTACTGTCAATAAGAAAAGTATAAAAAAAGACCCTCGAACAGCAACTCTACTCACCGCTGTTTTACAGGTCTTATGAATTACATATCATTGAGATATAATCCTATGTTTGAGACTCGTATTTTTTGTATATTATCCGTTTCTCGGAGCCCATAACATGACGGCCACACCTGCCAAACATAACAACGCTCCGATCCAGTCGTATAGGTCTGGTGTCTTTTTGTCGATTCCCCAGCCCCAAAGTACTGCCATAATGACAAATACGCCTCCATATGCTGCATACACCCTCCCAAAAGAAGGGAATTGTTGAAGCGTCGGAATAATACCGTATATGACCAGAACGAGGCTTCCCACAATTCCATACCAGTAATTCCTCCCCTCTCGAAGCCATAACCAGACTAAATAGCCCCCTCCGATTTCGGCCAGTCCTGCAATCATAAATATAAGTATAGATAATATCATCAGAATTACTTTCTCCTTTAAACGAAGTTGAGATAGAAAATGTCGTTAATTATTATACCAGAACAGAACCTCGGGGATTGGTTACAATTGGGAATTCCCTCTCGTGTGAGGAAGTTCAACAAAAAAGGACTCTGCTCAAACGAAAGAGCAAAGTCCCGCAGCTTACTAATCTATAGTCGCCTTCTTACAAATCTAATGTTCAGGTAAATAATCGGTTGTAAACACCGTTTTTACATCGATCTCTTGATCAAGAAGTCCGATTTCCATTAGTTGATTCATCAGTTCTAACCAGCGCTCTTCTGTCATGTATCCGACGCCATGTTCTTCTGCATCATATCCATATACATACTCCCGCTGCGCTTCCTCTCCAAATGCAATTTCATCTTCTGCAAGGTTTGTGTTGACTTCATTAATCTTTTTGTTGATTTTCTCATAGTTCTCTTTGTAATCATTCCAACCTTCTACTGTACCACCTATGAAAGCTTTCACCGCTTCTGGATTCTCTTTCAAGTACTTCTCTGTTGTGTAAATAACTGCTGCATATGGTCTGTAGCCGGAGTCAGCTATTAATTTTGTATCCACCTTTATACCTTGTTTCTCAACGACAAAGGGCTCTCCGTTAACAAAAGATTGACTAGCTGATTGTGTATCCTCAATAAAATTGCCGTGCTGACCTGTATAAGCGACTTCTTTAACCGTATCTAGCTTGTATTTATGTTTAATATACTCCCAGTATGGTTGCCCTTGTTGAATGAATACCGTTCTTCCATTTAAATCTCCAAAATCGGAAATACCTGATCCTTCGTGATACATTAACGCTTGTGGACTAATCTGGAACGTGGTAGCAAGAGCTACAATCGGAATTCCTTCTTTACGTGCCAGCAAAATTTGATCAGCATGTGCAACACCGAACTCCGCTTTCCCTGAAGCTACAATTTGAATAGAAGATACTTGGGGTCCACCAGGTTCAATCGTCACATCCAGGTTTTTATCATCATAGATGCCATCTTCCTTCGCTGCATAAAATCCGCCGTGTTCCGTTTTCGCAAACCAGTTCAGCACGACTTTTACTGAAGTTTTACTTGCTGGCTCTGTGGCGGGAGAAGCATTATTCGAGTCTTGAACTCCTCCGTTTCCCCCTCCGCATGCGGTTAGTGCCATACTCAAAGCAATGAACAAAGCTCCCACTTTAACGGACTTACCACTGCGTTTACCTGACTTCTTCCACATCCCAATCACGCTCCACTTTCTCGATTAATAAAAGCAATGTTCTTATTCGTGTAAGGTGATCTACTTTTAAGCTTCCGTTCTGGTCATATTCCAGTACCCAGCATGTACCGCAACGATTTCATCGGCCAGCTCTGGAAAAGGTCCAATCACTCCGATTTTTTTCTGACCTCTTGCAAAAATTTCACGACAGGGCAGATCAAACGTTGGATTTTGCGGATCATCTCCTGTAAGGACAAGCAGTTCCTTCTCGGTAATCCCAAACACGACTCTGCCCAAGTTCCCCCAGTACATGGCCCCAGCACACATCGCACAAGGTTCTGCAGTCGTATATAAAGTACAATCCCATAAAAATTCGGGAGTATATGTATGAGAAGCTTTTTCCATCAAAGCGGTTTCGGCATGACCTGTACAACGATGCTCTGTGATCTCGACATTGCCCTGCTCCATCAAAATGTTTCCTTCTTTGTCAACCAGTAACGCACCAAAAGGCGTGTTCCCACTTTCGCGTGCGATCCGTGAAATTTCAACTGTTCTTCTCAAAAAAGTAATGTGATCCCACTGTTTTTCTTGACTCCCCATAGCCATCGCTCCCTTGTCTCTCTGATCTATTTTGATTTTAGTCACTTCTACTTTTAGTGTCAATTAATCTACCACATATTCAGCGTTATGAATAATAATAACTAGTATTTTTGTGAATTCGCACATATAACTCACATTAGTTTATCAATTACCGGGTCTATCCGTGGAAACAACATCTTAATTTATAAATTACATAACATTATATGTTAATATATATCCTCCATCTTTTATAGTGAACTTTCTCACTCACTTCCAATTGAATTCCTGGATATCCTGAAGCATGGATCAAGGAAGCATATGAAACCCCGTCTCCTCAAGGATACGGGGTTTCTTTTTATTCGGATTGATACTATTCTTTATCCACTTTACATGAAGCCGCGGCTTGCTGAACGGCACGAATAATCCCCCCATAACCGGTGCACCGACAAAGATTGCCGCACAGCGCGTTTTCAATCTGTTCCACCGTAGGATCAGGATGATTTTTCAGCAATGTAGTCGTACTTAATATCATACCCGGTGTACAATAACCACACTGAAATCCGCCTTCATCAATAAAAGCTTGCTGAATCGGGTGAAGTTCTTTTTCATTCCATGGTGCAAGGCCTTCGATCGTCTGTATCTCTTGCCCATCGCACTGATAGGCCATCAAGAGACAAGAGTTAACCGGCTCTCCATTCAATAAAACCATGCATGCACCGCATCTGCCGATTTCGCAGGAGATTTTCGTCCCCGTCAAAAGTAATCCATCCCTTAAGATGGTAACCAACCGTTCTGTCGCTGGCACCTCAAGTTGTATAAACTCCCCATTAATCATTCCGTTCCAAGTCATGAGTGATGTCCCTTTTGTCATGGCCACACCCCTTCTTTCGTTTCAAAGTGTAGCGGTTTAGCCAAAAGCTCTCTGTTGATTGGCAATTTGTTCAACCACACTCCCGTTGCTTGATGAATCGCCGATACAATCGCGGGCGCAAGCGCTACTGATCCAATCTCCCCAATCCCTCTCGGTCCAAAAGGGTCGTTTTCAGGTAAATTTTCGATAGCCTCAACAGTTAAATTCCGCTGCATATCTTGAAAGGTAGGAATCAAATACGTGTCCAGGTTGGAAGTCAAATACATGCTGTGATCCATCACGGCATCTTCCATCAACGTAAAGCCGAGTGCCATTCCACTACCTCCCTCAATCTGCCCTACATAACCCATCGGATTCATGACAGGACCTGCTGCCACAATATGTTTGATCTCTTCTACACAAACCTGACCTGTTAATGTGTTGACTTCTACTTCAGCAATCACCGCAGCATACGTATAGAGAAAATGTCCTCCCATGACTTCATCTGGTGTTGTTGGATATTGAAACTCCGTATCGAATGTTACGTCTTCCATAGGAACGAGCTCTGCAATGTCTAGATAAGACATCACTTTTTCCATCTCCTGTGATGAATCGCTAAGCCGATGCCAGATCCCTCCCGGCCCTGTTACTAGTTCTGCTACGGAAAGTCCCGTCGCTTGCGCACAGAGTCGAATCACTTTGTCAGTGAAAGGAGATTTCAATCGCTGCAGAGCCATCCAAGCCATGGTCGTTGACCTGGAAGCGGTACTTGAACCACTATGCGGAACTCGGTCCGTATCTCCGATAACAATTTCCAAATCCTCTGGCTTGCAGCAAAAAATATCGCACAACATAATTTCAAGCGTAGCAACAAGCCCTTGACCAAATTCTTCATAACTAAAAGCAACCTCAATCTTGCCAGACTCATTTAGCCTCAGTCTACCTCCTGCAGGATCAGGAATCCCATAACCAAGCCCCGCACCATGCATTGCAAGTGACGCCCCCATTCCTCTTACCATCCAAGGCGGAGATTGAGATTTCCCCTCTTGATTCCTCTGCTTCCATAGCGCGGAATGGTGTACAGCTTCCCATACTTCACTCAGCCCGTTTGTCGCCAAAATCTGCTGTCCTAATGGTCCTGGATCGGTACTGATGCGCAGATTACGCCTACGAATCTCCCATGGGTCAAGCCCTAGAAGATCAGCAGCACGGTCCATTTGTCCTTCCATCGCAAAGATCGCTTGGTTCCCTCCAAATCCCCTAAACTCCCCAGAGACTCCATTATTCGTATACACCGACAATCCTTCAACATCCACACTTGGAATTTGATAAGGCCCCATGGAATGTTCTGTCGCAAAATTCAGCACCGGAGCTCCTAGCGTTGCATACGCACCCGTATCAGACAAAATACGAACAATATGGGAAGTGATCAACCCTTCCCTAGTAAATCCTGTTTCCATCTCTATTTTCATAGGATGACGCTTCAGCCCCGCTCGTACTGACTCTTTACGAGAATTATGGAATTTGACAGGACGCCCTGTCTTTAGAGCCAGCAGCGATCCATATGGCTGAACATTCAGTTCATCCTTGCCTCCAAATGATCCGCCTATGGGACTTGATACAACACGAATGGATTCTTCAGGCATATCTAAAATACGAGCTAACTGCATTCGATCTTTATATCCATGCTGTGTTGGAGCATAGACCGTGAGCCTGCCATTTGCTTCTGGAACAAACAGCCCTCCTTCCGTTTCCATATAAGTGTGCATTTGACGCGGGGTGTAATACACCTCCCTGATTATCAGATCACTTTCCTGAAGGTCAGACCTCGCATTGCCACGCTTCACTTCAGTCCGGTGCAGTACGTTCCCCTCCGGATGCAAATCAGGTGCATCATCCATAAGAGCTGCCTCTGGTGAACTTAGTGGGGACAACACCTCGTATTCGATGCGGATTAAGCAAAGCGCACGCTCTGCAATCTCTGGCGTATCCGCCGCAACCGCAGCTATGGCATCACCTGTGTATCTAACAAACTCATCACAAAAAACAGGCTGATCGGGTGTCGCAATACCAAAACCATTCAAACCAGGGACATCTTTATGAGTGAGCACCATATGAACCCCCTGCAAAACCTCTGCTTCGGATATATCTACACTCTTAATTCGGGCAAAAGGATGATCACTTCGTTTGACACGGCCATAAAGCATATCTGGTAGTGATTTGTCCGTGAGATATTGCAGATCGCCCGTTACTTTTTCTTTCCCATCCGGGCGTTTATGCCATTTACTCCCACTTGTCTCTCGGTTTAGCAGCATGTTCACCACTCCTCTTCTCCCAATGAATGCGGCTATACTAAATTGTCCATGTTCATCTCAATTCCTTCCATAATTCAGAAGCGAATAAATTTGCAGCAGTCTGTTTTCGGTATGTTTCGGAAGCAAATGCATCACTATACGTAACAAACTCGGCTTGAATTTGCTCGGTAAGTTTGGTGAGAGACAGCTCTTTAGCCGGATACCTACGAACGAAATTCTCACTGTGTGTCAGTCGCATTGCAGTGCCCGAACCCCCTCCCGCAGCCATAGCAAGTGAAATCCACTCTCCGCTTTTGCTCAGCTTCCCGTGAAAAGCAATCGTCACAAGCGAAGGAGTAAATGCCTCTCTTCTTCCGATTTTTCTATAAAAATAAATCATCCTTCCGTTCGCCACCGATTCCGAGTCAGGTATTTGTACATAAATCCCAGTTAGAAATTCATGAGCATCCCGCTTTCCTAATCGCCATTCCTCCAGCCAATCAGCCAATCCCTTCTCAATCAGTCCCGCTTCTGTCATCCACTGTAAGCTTCCGCCATATACAAGTAGGGCTGGAATCGAATCCCCCACTCCAGAAGCCACATTACCACCTAAGGTTGCCAAATTTCGTATGGATGGGGCTGAAATCTGATCAATCGCCTGACCAATCAAGGGGAACACATTTCTTACTACTTCATTGTCAGCACAAGCTTTAAGTTTGGAGAATGCACCAATACGAAATCTATCCGACTCTTCTAAAAATGTGTCCAGGTCCGGTATCTGTCCAAGGCTGATGAGATGCCGCGGCATGGGGGCCGTACCCATTTCCCACTGTGTTCGTAATAGTGTGGTACCTGCCGCCCACCCAAAATGAGGAGTTACCCGAATTGCGATATCCCTCGCCTCTTCCAAGTTGGATGGCAGCCATAACTCAGGAAACATTATTTTTTCAGTCCCCATTCCCATACAAAAGCCCCTTTCCTCTCAACAGAATGACTATCCTATCATTCTCTGTTTCTATTTAAATCTGGTATGTCCATGATTAATAACTTTCGATAGTTTCCATATGCTCGCTTATTTGCTCTAATGCTTCAGGTGTGTCTGCATCATAGAACACTTCTTTATCTAGTATTATTCGTTCTCCCAGATAGGAACGATTTCGAATGATCTGTCTCGCTCCTATATCTCCTTCAAGTTGACATATAACAGAAAAGATCTTATTCGAAAGAAGAAGCGGAGGCTTATCCAGATTGCCATCAATAGCTGAAACATAGTGAAGTGTAGAGGATAACGAGTACACGGAGAGTAAAGTATTGATATGTTCCATTCGAACCAGCGGCTGATCCGCGAGTAAAATCACAACACAATCGACTTTCCTATCCTCAGCCACTTTCACCCCACTACGAAGAGAATGACTCATTCCCATATGGGCGTTAGAGCATCTTATGACAACAAGTCTCTCGGTAGATGGCAGATGCTTCAGCCAGTGGAGGGAGTCATCCAGTCTTACTACCACAATGACAAGATCAAGATCTGATGCTAAAGCAGCATTCACCGCGTAAGACCCAAGGGGAACACTTTTCAGCGGAATATCAACTTTACTCTTACCCATGCGCCGACTTTGGCCTGCGGCGAGTATGATCCCTGCCGTCAACATAACTGCACTCCTCCTCACCCTCATCATAATTCTTAGATTTTTTTCGTTTCACAGCAATAAGTTCAGCAGCAATACTGATGGCTATTTCTTCGGGACCTTCTGAACCAATCTTGATACCAACTGGAGTGTGAAGATGAGGGAAAGACGGTAATCCTTCGAGGAGTCTTGAAGCTCTTGTTCTGGAACCTAAAATGCCGAGGTATCGATAAGAAGTGTGCTGCAATTTTTCCAAAAACGCCCGTTCCTTCGGAAATTGATGACTCATTAACAGCACATAATCCTGCTCCTTTATCTGGAAAGAGCGATAGATTTCATCGGGAAAACCAATCAGAATCGAAGCATCCGGAAATCGCTCTTCTGTGCATAGGGCTTCACGCCAATCAGCGACTGTGACACGGAATCCCGAATTGGCAGCAAGTTTGACGAGTGGTATAGAATCATTACCAGCTCCTATAATGAGAAGTCTTGGTTTTGGGTCATAATGAAGTAAATAAACTTCCTCTTTATTTGATCTTGCGTCTACTGGGCGATCTGACTTTTTTGATTCATAAGGATATACTTTTCTTTTTGAATATTCCTCCGTTTTGAATGAAGTCTCTCTTTTCTCAATCCAATGTTGAACATAGCGCCTCGGCTCATTCCACACCCGTCGAATTGTAATGGAATACCCTTGATCTAAATAGGATTTCGCTAAAGTAAGATGACGTTTCAAATCTTCCTTCACAGGCTCAAGCAAAATATGGAGCAGTCCACCACAGCCGATGTTCTCCCCCCATGACAAATCATCTTCTGGCCTCATATCGTATAGACCCAACTGAGGTCTACCTGATTGCAATACTTCTTCCGCACGCAAAGCTAGATCAGTCTCGATACAGCCTGGGCTGAGGCTACCTATCATCCCGCCGTCCTTCGTAAAGAGCATGGAAACCCCTTGCTTACGATACGCATGACCTTCTACATAAACCGTTGTAGCAAGAACGATCGGCCCTAGCTCACTTAGTACAGCTTCACAAATATCATGCATTTCCATTTGATTTCCTCCTTTAACTGTACTTTGCTCTAAACCTGACATAGACGATGAATGTAGAAATACGAGCGGCTTAGGCCGCCCGTATCCTGGACATGGATATTCTTTATAAAGACCGTTAGGAGATTTCTTGAATTCGGCTTACGAGCCTTGCAATACTTCGATCTGCTTCCCTCAGTACAATGGAACGATCGATAGTTCTCATTGTTCGCCCTTCTATGACAAGCTCTCCATCAATAATGACCGTGTCAACATTACTTCTAGTCGCTGAATAAACAACCCTAGAATAAATATCCACTTCATAGGAAGGGTAGGTATGAAAATCATTTAGATCCAGCAAGATTACATCCGCCTTCTTCCCTAGTTCGAGACTACCGATCTCCTTCTCCATTCCCAGCACCTCAGCACCACCCATCGTTGCCATCCGGAGTACCGTTCTAGCATCCATAGCCGTTGGACCATGCGGTATTTTGTGCATTAACGCAGTCATTCTCATCTCCTGAAACATATCCAAATTGTTGTTACACGGGGCACCATCCGCACCAATGCCGACATGAATTTTCCGACTTAACAAATCCGGTATTTCAGCAATGCCTGAGGATAACTTCATATTCGAGCCTGGGCAATGGGTCACTTTCACACCGCGCAAGCGAATAATTTCTTTTTCTTCTTCACTCAGCCACACACAGTGAGCCAGTATTAACCTAGGTGTGGCAAGGCCAATGTGATCAAGATAGACGACGTTACGCATGCCACGCTCGCTCTCGACAAGCTCAATTTCTCCCCGGTTTTCCGATGCATGGGTGTGAATTTTGACATTGTACTGTGCTGATAGATCTCGTACTTCCGTAAGCAGTTGTTCCGTACATGAAACAACAAACCTCGGGCAGAAAGCATACTGAATTCTTCCACCGCCATATCCGTTCCATTTTTCCAGCAGATCTACACTTTGCTGAATGGAGTCCGTCGTTGTTTCTTGCAAAGGAAGAGGCACTTCGTCCCCGTGATCCATCATGACTTTACCAGAGACGACACGCATTCCACTCTGGGCCATTGCCCGAAAAGCCGAATCCGTGTAATGCACTGTTTCCATGTCCAGAATCGTAGTCGTACCGCTTGAGATCAGTTCTCCAAGTCCAAGCAAGGCGGAGTAGAATACCGATTCCTCATCATGAGCCGCTTCTAAGGGCCAAATCCGCTGACGAAGCCAATCCATGAGTTCCAGATCATCAGCACGTCCCCGAAAAAGAGTCTGGCATAGATGAATGTGAGTCTGAATAAAACCGGGAAGCAGCGCTTTCCCCGTTCCATCAATGACGCGGTCTGCTAATACCTGGATATCCACGCCTATTTCTTTGATCTTATTATCTTCTATGAGCAAGTCACCTACGAAAACATCTTCGTTTCCATTCATCGTAACGATTTGTGCACCTTTAATCAGAATCGTACTCATCCAATGACCTCCCCTGACTGTAACTTTGTCTTATGCTGTCACCAGCCTATAGCTGCACCGTCACCGCGAGGATCAGCTGCTCCGCTGAGCATTCCATTTGGACCGATCATAATTCCTTGAGCTTGCCCCATCACATCATCCCACTCGCCAAGGGGGCGAACTTCATGTCCCATCGCTTCAAGTTGTTGAATGACTTCTATCCCGAAACGTTGTTCCAATTTCAGCTCATCCCCATCCTCACCCCAGGTTCGCCCATATACCCAGCGCGGGAGAGAAATCGCTTCCTGTATAGAGCATCCATAGTCGAGTACTGCCGTCAGTATCGACAACTGCGTTTGCGGCTGACCTTCACCGCCTTGTGTACCCAGCAGCAGATAAGGCTTTCCTTCCTTCATTACCATGCCTGGCATTAAGGTGTGAAACGTTCGTTTGCCTGGTTCAAGCACGTTAGCGGCATCAGGATCGAGTGAGAAAAAGGAACCGCGGTTTTGAAGAATGATCCCAGTGTTTTTGGCCATATAGCCTGAACCAAAATCGAAATAAAGGCTTTGGATGAACGAAACTGCATTCCCCTCACTGTCTACTACAGCTGCATAAGCCGTGTCCTGACCCATTGCTTGCGAGAGAAATGGTGTCGCTTCTTCTGCAGACTCAGTCACCTCATCCCATAACTGTTTTGCATAAGGTTTAGATAATAGCTGATCGAGTGGAATGTTACGAAAATCAGGGTCTGTCAAATACTGATCGCGGTCGCGAAATGATTTTTTGATAACTTCTGTCATGAGGTGATAGTAAGGAGCAGATAATCGGTTCAGTGAAGATACGGTCGTGTTCTCCAGCATGTTTAGCATCATCAGTACCGAAAAACCTTGTGAATTAGGCGGCATTTGGCATACTTCATATTCGTGGTAGGTCGTTTTTACAGGAGTTACCCACTCCCCTGTATGTTTTTCAAAATCTTCTTTTTGCAGAAATCCGCCATCCTGAATGACTGAAACTGAGATGGCCTCCGCAAGAATCCCTTTATAAAATGCTTCTTTTCCACCGCTTTGAAGTATTCGGAGGGAATGGGCAAGCTGAGGCTGAATGAGCAAATCTCCTTCGGCAAGGAGAATTCCATCTTTGATATAAACACTTGTCATTTCTTTATCTGCCCGAATATAAGCTTCATCCCGAATCATCCACATATGTAGATTATGAGAGACTGGACAACCTTTCTCCGCATACTGAATGGCTGGTTCGAACAATTTATCCCAAGGCAAACGTCCAAATTTATGAGATACTTCCCACCAAGCATCGACCATCCCCGGTACCGTAACTGCACTGAGAACACCTCTGCTTGGGATTGATATCATGTTCATTTGCTCAAACATTTCTCTTGTAACAGAGCTAGCCGAGCGCCCCGTTCCGTTATACCCGGAGAGCTCACCTGACTTTTCGTTATACATTAGAAAAAAAGCGTCCCCTCCAGGTCCGGTCATATGGGGATACACAACACCAAGCGCAATGCTGACAGCAATGGATGCATCATAGGCATTCCCACCCTGCGCTAAAATCCTTGCACCCGCACTTGTCGCAAGAACATGCGGAGAGGTAACCATCACTTCCATTCCAACAGGCATTTGATTCAGCATGGAATCCCCTCCCTGCTGGCTTCTGCATATACAGAAAGCGCAGCCTGCACCGCTTCACCGGCTGGGAGTTTATGTCCTTCCCTGATCAGTACACCTTCAAGCGCTCCAAGTACGTGCAGTACATTTTTACGACTGCAACTATAGCCCATCGTCCCTATTCTCCAAATTTTTCCTTTGAGAGGACCAAAAGAGCTTGCAATTTCGATCCCAAAATCATGCAACAATTTGCTGCGAACTTGTTCACCATCAATTCCTTCCGGAATCGTTATGCATGTGACACAAGGGAGTTTGCTTTGTTCGTTCCCATATAACGTAAGTCCCATCCCTTTGATACCTTGAACAAGCGCCCTGCCATTTAATTCATGCCTCGCAAAACGAGCCTCCAGTCCCTCTTGTAACAAAATACGAAGCCCTTCATGTAAACCATACAACATCGATGTAGCCTCTGTATGATGGTTTAGCCTTGCGGAGCTCCAGTAATCCTGAATCTGACTAAGGTCAAAATAATTACTTCGGATCGGAGCCGTGTTCAGCTCCATATCAAGGCTTGCTGGATCGCGTAATCCCCGTTCAATTCGTTTGCGGGATAGAAGCTTTGCTTCTATCCGTTTATTGTAAGTAATCGGCGCCATACCAGGAGGGACAGATATACATTTTTGCGTCCCTCCCATTACTGCATCGATATTCCAAGCATCGGTCTTGACTGGAACACCGCCAATCGTAGCAACGGCATCTACGACAAACAGAATATCCAGCTCTCTGCACGCTTTGCCAATCTCAGCGAGAGGCTGCATCTGACCAGTGGAAGTTTCACCATGCACAATGGCAACTATATCTGGCTTATGCAAGGTAATGGCATCAATAACAACCTGTGGATCAAAAACATTCCCCCACTCGGTTTCTATAAACACAACTTCAGCCCCGCAGCGTTGCGAGATTTCAACGAGTAAATGTCCAAACCGTCCGAAAATAGGTACAAGCACCTTGTCCCCTGGTTCAATAATGCTCACAAGAACCGCTTCAATTCCAGATCTGGATGTTCCATCCACAGGGAAACTCCATTCATTCGATGTTTGGAATACTTCTCTCACCATCTCCATGGTTTCGTTCATAAGAGATGTGAATTCTGGATCAAATTGTCCTAATATAGGAAATGACATCGCCCGTAGCACACGTGGATCGACCTCCACCGGACCAGGTGTCATGATTGTTCGAAGTGATGGGTTTAATTCTGAATATTTACTCATCTGTCTTCCCCCTGTAGCCATATTGGTGCAGCAGCTCTACAAGCACTCGAAACCCTAGGTTAATCTCTTCCTTTGACGTAAATTCCATAGGATTATGACTTACACCATTCTGACTTGGCACAAAAATCATCGCTACCTTGCAGATCTCCGCAAAAATCTGCGCATCATGACCTGCACCACTCGGCATTCTAAGGTAAGAAATATCTAGTTTGTCGCATACATCCTGAATACTCTCTTCCCACTCGCCATCCATAGGAATAGGATCTACCGATAAATGTTCTTCCCATTCAGCAGTTAATCCGTTTCGTGTAGCCGATTCTGTTACTAAGGATCGTACTTCACTTGTAAAACGATCCATTACCGATTTGTCCGTATGCCTGATGTCCAAAGTAAAAACAACTTTTCCCGGAACTACATTCACAGCACCAGGCAACACATCTAGACTGCCTACTGTGGCTACAAGTGGGTCACCATATGAAAGCGCAAGCTGATGGATCTGAAGAATGATCTCGGAGGTTCCAATAAGTGCATCTTTTCGATAGGCCATAGGGGTAGTACCTGCATGATTGGCTTCACCCGTAATGGTTACATCTAGTCTTTTCTGTCCGACAATATCAGTAACTACGCCGATAGATGTCCCCTTTCTTTCAAGCACAGCTCCCTGTTCAATGTGTAGTTCCACGTATCCATGAGGTTTAAAAGGCCTTACCGGAAAAGGAGAATCCGGTCCAAACCCACACATTTCGGCTGCTTGAAGTAAAGTAATTCCTTCTGCATCTTTCAGGTTTCTTACTGAACTCCAGTCACTTGCTCCCGTTATACTTCTTGAACCCCAGAAAGCAAATGGAAATCGGCTGCCCTCTTCTTCACTTAAGGATACTGCTGCAAGAGAACGAGCCGGCTGTCCATATACCTCCTTCAAATACATAAGAGCTACCGTTCCGGCTACTACACCAAGGGCTCCATCAAACTTACCTCCTGAAATAACGGTATCGATATGTGACCCTGTAAAAATAGGCTGTGAAAGGGCGCTATCATCTGTACCTTCCAAGAGTCCATACAGATTCCCAGATTGATCGAAGGATGTGATTAGTCCTTTTTCCTGCATAAAACATTGAAGATGTTGCTGAGCTAAAAGCCAGGAAGAAGAATATAAAACTCTAGTGTTTCCTCCATCTTCGCTTTTCCCAATATCGGACAACTCATCTAGCAACTGATGAAGAAGATGACAGGAAGCCTCAAAAACAGTTTCCTTATATGCCTCAGTATTCGTGATGTGACAAGATTCAGGCATAAATATCTCCTCCTTGAACGATGGTATTTTGTTTTACTGCTGGAATAAACTTACCGAGTCTTTGATCTATTAATCCGTGGAGATCGTCATAAATTTGAATTCCACGGCTAAATGTTGCCTTGACCTTGCAGGAGAATGTCCGGTTTATGTAAGGCGAAATTACATGCCGATAGCGAATTTCTTCCCTTGTCAGGGTATAAGACTCATTCATATCTATGATAGCAAAATCGGCATCCTTTCCAATAGCGATTTCTCCTTTAGATGTATCCAGACCAAAGCGTCTAGCAGGCTCTGATGCAAGTAAAGAGGCTATTAGGGTAAGCGGCACATTACGCCTTACATGCCCTTCCTCCAGCATCAATAAGAGCGTACTTTGCGCTCCCGCAATCCCACCCCAGATATGAAAGAAATTATCTGTGTCTTTCATATCTGGGGGACATGGAGAATGATCTGATGCAATCAAATCAATATCCCCTGACAGGAGAGCCTCCCATAACAACTCCTGTTCCTCCTTGTTGCGAAGAGGGGGGGCACATTTGGCGACAGCCCCCAGCTTTAGTACGTCATCTTCTGTCAAGACTAAGTAATGAGGACAGGTTTCAACCGTTATATCAAGCCCGCTACGCTTCGCCTCCTTAATCAGATCAACAGAGCGACGGGTGCTGATATGAACAAAATGAAGCTTACATCCCGTTTCCCGCGCATATACAATAGCCCGGGAAACGGCTTCGGTTTCCGCTTCAGGCGGCCGAGAAGCAAGATAATCCTCAGCCCCTACTTTTCCTGAGGAAATTCGTGCGAAGGCAAGCGCATTTGTCATTTCGTCACTCTCCGCGTGCAAGGCTAGAACCCCGCCAAGTTCGGCTATAATCGTCATCCCCCGTATTAGCGCCTTGTCATCGGTACGGGTAAAGATTTCCTCGCCTTCCCCTCCAGGTTCGGACATAAAAGCCTTGAAACCTGCTGCACCCACCTCAGCAAGAAAGCTTAGCTCCGTTTCATTATTTGGAACAAGGCCACCCCAAAAAGCATAATCCACATAACTTTTATCGGCCGCAGCAGACTGTTTGCATTCCCAGCCTCGTCTCGTGGTCGTCGGGGGCACACCATTTAGCGGCATATCAATATATGTAGTAATCCCACCTGCAGCCAGAGCAGCTGAACCGGTCGTAAATCCTTCCCATTCCGCTAGCCCAGGCTCATTAAAATGAACATGTGCATCAACCACACCAGGGAAAACGATCCGATCTTTACCCGAATAGATCAAGGTATGTTCATCCGGAATCAATCCAGGAGCAATAGCAGCGATAACTCCTCCCCGAATGCCGATGTCCACCCGCTCCACTCCGTGGGGTAAAACAACACGGCCACCTTGAATGATGACTTCAAATTGTCCCGGCATCAGAAGCCCTCCTCTTCAGATCGATGACCTAAACCTTCCTACTTCGACTTGCTAAGATCCCCGGTACGTGCTGTATCCTCCCGGAGCAACAAGTAAGGGAACATGGTAGTGTTCATCTATATTCACAATTTCGAACCTCAAAGGAATTACATCCCAGATCGAGCGAATACCGCTCTTCACAAGAAATGTTTCGTAGTATGCTCCTACATAAAAACGGAGTTCATAGATACCTACTATAAGCTGATCCTCTAAGAAAGGAGTGTCCATCCGTCCATCTGTATTGGTCACTCCTTTATCAATCAGTACTGCTCGTTCAAGTCCATGCTCCTCCTGGATAACGTAAAGCTCAACTTTCATATTGCTTCCAGGAATCCCTCGGCTCGTATCCAGCACATGTGTCGTCAGTTTTCCTGCCATTTAGATACTGCCCGCTTTTTCGGCTTCACTTTCTAGTGCATCAGCAAGATCATTTCTTGTCATGGAGAAGCCTTGGAAACCATACGGAGGACGAGGTTCCGTAAAGACCGATCCAGGACCCTCTGCTACTGTTTCAACAATCGTCTCCCATGTGCGATTATTAGATTCAAATGATACTTCTGCTAGTTGACTAAAATGATGAAGCACTCTAAGTCCAATTAGGTAAATGAGATTTTGAATGGAAGGAGAATTGTTTTCATGGAATACCGTGGCTGCTATATCACGAACCTGTTCTGCATCTACGTAATTCCCGCGAAGATCATCCAGACCATCTTCAGTCTCCGTGTATTTCCAGTGAATGTTCAAAAAAATGAACAGAGGACGATCCGATGTTTCCGGAAGCGTCGTATATTCGTCCCGAACAAAACCCGCAAAACCGCTCCCTTTCACTTTAATAAGTCTAAGATTCATAACTCCGCTTTGATGCGAAACCACGTTTATACTGCTATTCTCACGTTCGAGAACTACTGTAGCACTGGCACTTTCGTTATGAGAATACTTAAATACGAGATCACTTGGTACGATACTTTCCGCATTTCCTACTTGAATCTGTTCAAATGGTACTTGCTCTGCGGTCATTCGCACACCCGTCATTTGCGGATAAGTTTCAAGAAACTGCCGGCTAGCAAATTCAAGAAATCCTTCGACAGTAGCTCCCGTAAAATCGGCGGCATGACGCAAAATAAAGTTTTTCATGGAGTCCGTAGCAACGACCAGTGAATTGTCTCCTTCTGTGAAGGAAGTTATGAACTTTTCACCTTTTACAGCGACCTTGATATTCATTCCAAACAGTACATTTTCTCTTCCACGAAAAGCGGATTCAGGTATGGCCTTAACCCCAGTGAGTGGTTTAGCATATGAACGAAATACCCACACATCACCCTTACCGTAATACATGGTTCTCTCCTTCGATGCTTCGAATGTCATTTACACCGTCTCCTCTGCCATGTTTTGTTCGATCCAAGACTCAAGTCGATACCAACTGATGAGATACACTTCTTCCAGTGCCGTTCGGAATTCGTCATTTCTGACATGCTCTAAGCGTTCTTTCATGGCCTGCACAATGTCTTCTGCGGACCTGCCTTTTACAGCGATAATAAAAGGAAAATCAAATTTTACGGTATACCTCATATTTAGTTCAGCAAGCTCCTGACGTTGTTCAACAGATAGCGCATCAAGCCCAGCACCTTTCTGTTCATTTACAGAGTGCTCACTCATGGTAAGACGGGATCCGAGATCAGGATGATGACGAAGCAGTGTCAATTTACTTTCGTATTCTGCTTTTTCCACTACTTCTTTCATGAGCTCATGCATTTGTGCCAAGGAGGAAAACGGACGTTTCGTATATGTTACTTCAGCAACCCAAGGTGAATGTTCAAATAAAGTACCGAATGA
The DNA here is from genome assembly GCF_018310695.1 of Paenibacillus sp. Marseille-Q4541. Lineage (GTDB taxonomy): Bacteria > Bacillota > Bacilli > Paenibacillales > Paenibacillaceae > Paenibacillus. Next base: position 82,882 of record NZ_JAGXCY010000016.1, read on the forward strand.
AATAACATACTCTTCCTTAGCGAAAGAGTTTATATCTCCCAATGTCAGGTTCAGTGACTTACACCTCCTCATTCACTTTATATTTGCATTTTATGGTGTTAAAGGATGACATGACAATATAGATTATTTATTTTTGTTATATAAACTAACATAAAGCTCTTGATTTGTGTTCCATGCACGTATTCTATTTCACATATTGAGGTGTTGGAGTTGATTCTTGATCGTGTAGAAATTTCCGAAAGGTAAACACAAGTTTAAGTTTGAGAAGGTCATTAGATTTTTTGAGGTCCATTTGCAGGAGATTGCTGATCTTATCCATACGATAAGTAACTGTATTACGATGTACAAAAAGTTGTTTCGCCGCTTCATTAATAAGTCCATCATTTTCTATAAACGCTTCGAGTGTATTCATGAGTATTTGACTGGGATCTCCCCCTTCGATAAGCAGAGGTTCCAGTACCTTATTGCAGTAATTTTCCATAATAGATTCAGGCACATGGCCAAAAACATAAGCAAATTCTACAGTTTCGAACTGAAGTGCTATTTCTTTCATACCAAAACGACCCGCAAGCGAACGTGTATCCAAGCACTCCTGAAAAGCTTCGCGAAGTGATTTTAGTTCATACTTCATTTTGCTGATCCAGAATCTCGGTATCGATCCTCCAGAGGATAGACCAGGCCTGATCATATCTTCAAAACGACTCAGAAAAAACCTAGACAGTTCTTCACCACAATCCTTTCCGCCAGGGCATAAATAAATAGACAAGATGCCTTCGTCAATTTGAATATGCTGAGAAACCGTCAGCTGCATCATCGGGTTATACTGTAATTCTCGGTGAATTTGCTTCAGTATTTTTCCTTCGGCAAACACTTCCGGCTCCACTGTTGTCAGTACGCATTGATAATTACCTTGGAACAGGTGAATTCCCAGTCCTTCCGAACGTCTCACCAGCTCATCCCCACTCATCTTGCGATCCAGATATCGCTTCATAAGAAGACACATCTCATCTTGTAGGGTCGGATTAATATGTTCGCGATATGTCATATCCATGTCGTACGCAAGAACTTCTGCGGCTTGCTGAAAAAGTTCTTCCTCTTCCTTTAACGCATACGCGCCATCGGTATAAATAAGTAAAAAACCGAAATCCTCGTCCTTTTGAATAATTGGAACACGATAACAACTTCCATGATCCCATTTCACTCTTTGGAACATAGGTTTAAACGGCCATCCTCGTTGCACATTCAATTCTTTTGTCTCTTCACTTGCAAAAAGCAAATGCCCCCTCGAACCGACAACCGCAATGGGGTGCCCCAAAATACTAACGAGCTTAGCAAATACATCTTTTTTATGATCTTGATCAAGCGCAAATTGCATCAGTTTTTTCTGTTTATCAACAACAGTTTGCAACGTTTTCGTATTACGCTCATATTCAGCCTTAAACAAGGCATTCATTTGATCAGAGAAAGTAAATTGAAAAGGCAGTTCGATAAGCGGCAGCCCAAGGTTGTTCGCCTCAGCTATAATTTGGTCCGGTATATGCTGCCAGAACCTCCCTAGCTTTACACCGAGTCCCGCACAACCTCGTTCATTCAACTTACGTAGGAGCAGCACGGCTTCTTCCTCACTATCTTTCATCACAAAAGCTGTCGTAAATAACAACTCGCCAGATTTAATCCAATCCGCAATATCCGGAGCGTCCATAACATTAACCGATTTAAGCAATCTGGTTGTTCCCTGTGCTCCAGCGACCAATTTAGCTTCCGAGAGAGGATATATAGCTAAGGCTTCATTAACAGTAAGCTGCATACACGGCACCCCTTTATATCTAACATTTAATGTAATATTACCTCTTATATTGTTAATTATTATAACATCAAAAACGGTTTTGGAAAGAGAGAAGCAGAATATTTTTACAAGGAATCATAAATTTTCTAATGATGTAGCAGTTCGAATATCCCTTTAATCAAAATTAAAAAAACACAACCTTCGTAAAATGCACGAAAGATTGTGTTTTTTAGATCATTTATACTCAGTAATGTTGTAATCATTTGTGTTCAGCTGATTTACGAGCCTGACTTTGACGCTCTCCATATTTAAAGACAAGAATCCCTCCAATGATCACGAGCACACCAAGGAACTTATTAAAAGTGAATTCAATCTTTTCCAGTCCAAATAAACCGAGTGAATCCCACAACAACGCAAAACTGAGTTGAGATGTTAACACAATAGAAGTAGCAAAAGTCGGACCTAACGCCTTGATTGCCTGCATCAAACTAAATACAACACCAACACCGATAGCACCACTAATCCAATACCATGTCTTCATATTTTCCATGTGGTATCCACTGGTTCCTTCCAAAAGTAAACTTACCGTAAGAGCCGCAACCGCTCCTAAACCCAGCACGATGGTCGTAGTTAACCACGAACCTGTATGCTCTCCCATTTTGCTATTAAAAATAACCTGAAGAGCAACAAAGGAGCCTGCCACTAAGGCCAAAATGATTCCTAATGTCATCTTATTACATGTTCCTTTCTTGTCTAGTTAACTTACAGCTTTAGGATTACGACTCCAGCAATCATCATACCTATACCGACCAACTGCGGAATGGTAATTCTGCGTCTTATGACACCAAACCAGCCGTTGATATCAATAAGATAAGTAAGACTAAGTTGTGCAATAAGCAAGGCCGATATCGTGAGAGTTACACCAATATGTTGAATAGCAGTCACTTCACTAAAAATAATGATAGCTCCCATCAGTCCACCCGTTATGTATAATGGCTTCACCTTTCTAAGCTCACCAAAACTTCCATCACGCACTAACAACAAGATGATCAGCGCGATCACAAATCCCGTAATTTGTGTAATGGCGGCAGCCTGCCAGGTCCCCATATCTTCACTAATACTGGTGTTGGCTATCCCCTGCAGGGTAATGCAAGCTCCTCCCAGAATTGCAAATAGAATTCCTTTCACTTCCGCTCCTCCTTCTGTCTAAAAGTTACATACAGCATTTCTAATCATACAGGCTCTATAAGCGAAAAGGCAACCAAATAAGACCAGAAACCGGGTAGAGGTTTCTGGTCTTATTTTTCAGATATAAACTAGTATCTATACAGTTCTTTGACATTTTTCCGTATTACGCCTTTGGAGCGATCATTTTAGTCGGATCCACATACTCTTCAAACTGTTCCTCTGTCAGCAGTCCCGACTGCAAGGTTGCTTCCTTCAATGTCAAGCCATTCTTGTGCGCAAGCTTCGCGATCTTCGCTGCATTCTCATATCCAATATGCGGATTGAGCGCCGTAACCAACATGAGTGAATTATTCAGATTATGTTCAATCGCTTGTCGATTAGGTTCAATTCCCACTGCACATTTGTCATTAAACGCATGGATGGAATCTGCAAGCAGTTGTACTGATTGTAAGAAATTATAAATAATAACCGGTTTAAACACATTCAGCTCGAAGTTGCCTTGGCTCGCGGCAAAGCCGATAGCAGCATCATTTCCCATCACTTGTGTAACAACCATGGTAAGTGCTTCACTTTGTGTAGGGTTTACTTTCCCAGGCATGATGGAGCTTCCTGGTTCATTCTCTGGAATAGAGATTTCACCAAGTCCACTACGAGGACCACTTGCGAGCCAGCGTACATCATTTGCGATCTTCATCAGGTCAGCAGCCAGCGCTTTTACTGCACCATGAGTGTAAACCACTTCATCATGGCTTGTCAGTGCATGGAACTTGTTCTCTGCAGAGGTAAAGTTTTTACCCGTCGCTTTGCTGATCTCTTCTGCTGTCATTTCACCAAACTTAGGGTGCGCGTTAATTCCAGTACCGACCGCTGTTCCACCAATAGCGAGCTCTTTCATAGACTCTACACTGGCAGCAATCATACGCTCACTTTTGGCAAGCATTGCTTCCCAGCCGCTGATCTCTTGACCGAGTGTAATGGGAGTCGCATCTTGAAGATGGGTACGACCGATTTTGATGATATCCATAAATTCTATCGATTTCTTATGGAGCGTTTCTTTCAACACTTGAATCGCAGGAAGAAGCTGATCTTCAACGGCTACAACACCTGCTACATGAAGTGCCGTAGGGAAAGTATCATTAGAGCTTTGTGACATGTTGACATGATCATTCGGATGCAGGCGCTCTTCTTTACCTTGCTCAGCAAGCCACTTATTCCCGAGGTTTGCAATGACTTCATTCGTGTTCATATTGGACTGTGTACCGCTGCCGGTCTGCCATACAACGAGAGGGAAATGATCGTCAACTTTTCCAGCCAAAATCTCATCTGCTGCGTAGCCAATCGCTGCTGCTTTATCTTCCGAGAGCTTACCTAGCTGTAAGTTGCTTTTCGCTGCACTTTTTTTCAATATAGCGAATGCGCGAATAACTTCAAGCGGCATTTTTTCCTGACCGATCGGAAAATTTTCCTTACTGCGTTGTGTTTGTGCACCCCACAGACGATCAGCTGGAACCTTCATTTCACCTAATGTGTCTTTCTCAATGCGGTAATCCAATTGCAATTCCTCCTTGGCAGTTTTTTTAGAATTAATTACTCCGAATGTTGCTCAATTCATCAGCAACTTGCTTAACCGTTTATAACATACAACCTGCTAGTTTGTTCAAAAACAAATCCGGGCTCAAGGGCAACAAGACCTATTTCTTCGGCCGATTTCCCGGTAACATTCGGAGCATTCACCAAGTTCATTTGCGGTTCAGGACAGAAAAACTGGTTGCAGGCATTATTGTTCCAAATCATCCAGTGCTTGTACGAAGTACCTACGTCATAAACAAGCTTAACCCCTGTCTTCGTGTTGGTGAGTTCCATATAATTTCGACCATTCTGAGGCTGGGCAGTATAATGATTATCCATTGCAGCAAAATACGGACTCGCTCCGTCTGTCTGAAGGAGGATTTCATCTTCCGTTAAAGGCTGTGTGTTACCTGTTGGTAGACTGCGCTCATTAAGTTCAAGGCGCTCACCAATGGTTGCTTTGACTTTATAATCAGCCGCCGTACTATTTTCATCGAATGGAGCTTGTATTGCAGTATGAAAAGCTAATAGATTCGGCATCGATTCCTTGCCTTCATTCACAATCGTAACTTGCTGCTGTAAACCTAGCAGGCTCAAAGTATAACGAAGGCGAATCGTATATTCAAACGGGAGGTACCCATAGAACTCATGACCCTCTCGCACAATCTGCTCGACAACAAGGTAGCTCTCCTGGTCATTCGCACCATAACTTACGACTTCCCAAGGAATATAATGCATAAATCCGTGAAGATGGTTCCCCGTTGCTTCCTCATTTATGGGCAGTTCGTATACCTTACCGTTCCAAGGAAATTTCCCATCTTCAAAACGATTCGGCGGAAATAATACTGGAATTCCATATATACCTGGATTTTCTTTTAATTCCTGAGCCTGTTCTTCGCCAGGTTCTCTTAAGTAAGTATGACCTCGCTCTACATCACGAAAAGAAACAAGGTTCCCCCCTATTTCCGGGATCATCCTAGCTTCGTAAGGGCCAGATTTCAAAATAATAGCGGAAAAACTGCCATATGTGCCTTCATATGCCTTATGCGTTTCTTGTGCCATCGTTTCTTTTACGCCTCCTATATGTAGCGCTTTCATATCTAATATGAAGCAAGTTCCTCCTGACGAATATATCATGTTATCCAAAAAATTTCTATCATACCACTTTCAATGTAAAGCAAAAAAAGAGAAAGCCACTTCCTTATAAAGGAAACACTTTCTCTCTTCACTCTATTTTATCAACCTATCAAACGTATTTCCCTTGTTTGGGAAGTGCCAATCGGTCAAAGTCACGGGCGAGCCGTTCTAGTTGACCTCTAAGTTCCGTCTGTACCATCATATGCCCGTGTCCGGTAATGGCAAGTTCCGGCTTAAGATCAGCGAGCTTTTGAACCGAAATTTTAGCTTCTTCCCAATCTGTAGTGAAATACACCGGAGGTCCATTCAGTTCTTTATCTTGAAAAATAACATGCCACAGCGATTCTTGCTGGACGGTTATGATCGCATCTCCTGCAATGAGCGCACGATCCTGCTCTCGAAATAAGGATATATGTCCTGGTGAATGGCCAGAGGTAGCAACCCAGCGCCAGCCCGGTGCACCTGGTACACTATGATCAGAAGGCAACGCATCGACGCGGTCATCCAGATGAATAGCTTCGTTAGGTAAAACGAAGGGAGTACCTGCGATGAAACCACCACCAACTGTTTGATCAGCAGGAGGATAATCGGTTAGACCTGTAAGGTAAGGAAGCTCCAGCCTGTGAGCATAAACCGGTGTCCCCCAGTGTTGCTCAAGCTCTATGACGTTACCAACATGATCAAAATGCCCATGTGTTAACACAATGGCTAGGGGTGGACCATCAAAACGTTCTTCAGCAACGTGAATAATATCTTTTGCGAATCCCGGCATCCCTGTATCCACCAGTATCCATTGCCTTGAACCCGGTGTTCCGACAAAAAGGACATTAACAAATAATGTTCGCAGACACAATAGATCGGGTGCAACCTCCTCCAGAGCCGTCTTGCCTTCCGTAATCAGATTTTCAGATGCCATGTGACGGATACCTCCCATTCTTATTGGAATGCGCCCCTATGTGCAATCAATCATCTGTAGAATTCCCAAGTTGCCAGAAAATATGTGCTCTTTTGTAAGAAACCTCACCCTACTATCTATAGTCTGCATGTCACAGGAATAGAACAACCTTTCACCAGAACAAGCCCCTACTGCTTATCCCTTTTACTCAGGAATAGAATCAATGGCTGCATCCAGAAGATCATCATATAGCTCATCATCTACTTCCAATCTTTCATCCAGCTTCAAAAATTCTTCCTCAACCCCAGGTTCCCCAGCAAAATGCAAGCTGTAATCCCAGTCTTTGCCGTTCTTACTGAAAAAAGAGATCTCATATTCAGTTTTGCTATCGCCTATCGTAAAAACCGTCTGCCCTAACCAATGCTTCTCTTCATCCTTGTGCATGGATGCTCTAATTATGTTGTAACTCACGTTTTTCTCTCCTTATATTCCTAATAACATTCTTTTAAAAAAAGTGTTGCAGTAGTTCATTATTATTACGTATATTGTACAATAATAAAATAGCTTTGCGAAAGAGTCTGGAATAACTCATCCGGGCATGCTAATCTCATCGCTTTTATTTACCAAAGGTAAAAAAATATCCCATAGTGTGAAACGGAGGACTTTTAAATGTCTGATTTTGCCCAAAAACTGAAAGCTTATGCTGAACTCACTGTAAAGGTCGGAGTGAATATTCAACCTGGACAATCCCTTATTGTACATGCTCCTGTTGAAGCCAAAGATTTTGTACGTCTCATTGTGAAGGAAGCATATGATACCGGTGCAAGTTTTGTCAAAGTTCAATGGAATGATGAGAAGGTTACTCGCATGCAGTATGACCTTGCTTCTGCTGAAGTGTTTGAAAAAGAACCGAAATGGTATGCAGGTGAAATGACTGAAATGGTGGAAGAAGGCGCTGCCGTACTACATATTTTATCCGAGAATCCTGACCTTCTCAAAGGCATTAATCAAAACCGAATCGTCGCTGCTCAAAAGGCACGAGGTAAAGCAATGGCCAAATACCGTGCATATCAGCAAGCTGACAAATTCAGCTGGTGTCTGATTGCCGTCCCTTCCCCAGAATGGGCTGCCAAAGTATTCCCGGATGCACCTGAACAAGAACAAGTATCTCTGCTCTGGGAAGCCATCTTCAAGACAGTACGTATCGGAGAAGCAGATCCTGTAGCTGCATGGCAGACTCATCTGACGAATCTTGAAAACAAATCCAAAGTCCTAAACGAAAAAAAATATAAGAAATTACATTACAAAGCACCCGGCACAGACCTCACGATTGAACTACCTGAAGGGCACTTGTGGGCACAAGGAGACAGCATTAATGAACAAGGTCATACCTTTGTTGCAAACATGCCTACAGAGGAAGTCTTCACCGCTCCGCTGAAAACAGGAGTAAACGGTACGGTAAGCAGTACGAAACCTCTTAGCTATGGTGGGAATCTGATCGATAAATTCTCTTTAACTTTTGAGAACGGACGTATTATTAAAGTAACGGCCGAAGAAGGTCTGGAAGCATTGCAAAATCTCGTCGACATTGACGAAGGATCTCATTATCTAGGAGAAGTTGCATTGGTTCCTCATCAATCCCCAATATCGGACACCAATATTTTGTTCTACAATACGCTATTTGATGAAAATGCTTCTAACCATTTGGCGATCGGAAGTGCCTACGCTTTTAACTTAGAAGGCGGCAAAAACATGAACCAGGAGCAGCTCGCAGCGGCAGGACTCAACACAAGTTTGACGCATGTTGATTTTATGATTGGTTCAGGAGAAATGGATATTTACGGAATTACTGCAGATGGAACAGAAGAACCTATCTTCCTAAAAGGAAATTGGGCATTCTAATTAGAATGCGTGCGATAATCCATCCATCATGAGTACAATAATTTCTATTAAAAAGGGTTGCCTTCATGTCTATTCATTAGACGGGGCAACCCTTTTCTCATCGAAAAATATTTATGGCTTAAGAACACCTTCATGCAGTTCTCTTCTTTCTCTGAGAATATTTCGTATCCCCGCTATTGCATCCTCAAGACTCACGTTAAAACTTTTATTCTTCCCACACTCCTTCTGGAAATTTTGAATTGTCCATATTTAACCACTTTAGCTCATTTTAAACTTCATAGATTCATTAATTACTTCTTAGTTCATTATTTTGTAATTTGAATCATAGACATACCTGAGTGCTGCAATTAAGAATAGCGGTCGATAGGTAGAAGATGAAATTTATGGAGAATATTTTCATAATATAGTAAAATAACGGAATGTATATTCAAAAATAGAGAGATTTACCAGAGAGGGGATAATCATGTCTACCCGGATCCAACTATTGTTGGCTGCGGACTATAATGATCTAGGCGAGTCCCTGCAGAGAGAGATCTACTATGAATACTACCAAATGATGTACGGATTTATCGTATATATTGTAAAAGATCGCTCCGCGGCTGAAGACATTATCCAGGAAGCATTCATCAAAATCATTAAAAATAAACCTGAATTTGAAAATGAAATGAAACTAAAAGCTTGGCTCAAAGTAGTCACAAAAAATACTGCAATTAATTATTTAAGAAAAAATAAAAAAAATCGTAACCTTTTGGACGCAGACAGTGTTTTCTTAGATGTAGAGACTGTACAACAAACCTCTGTATCGATAGAATCGATCGTAGAGACGAAGTTGATGCAAGAATCCATAGAGCGCTATATGGAAACGCTGAAACCGGAGTACAGATCTCTCATTGAGCTTCGCTGGAAAGAAGGCCTCAGTTATCGGGAGATGGCAGAGCTTCTGGATCTGCGTGAAGATGTTATTAAGCAGCGCCTTTTCCGAGCCAGGGAAGCTATCAAGAAACTCTTGCATAGAGAGTGGGGTGCAGCTAATGAGCAGCGAAAAGTCCGATAATATGTTCGCTGATGATTCGGAAACCGTGTATGACAGAGAATTTGAGGATGCTTTTGACCTTGCTTTTGAGAACGCCGCTGCTGCCTCCACCTCAGTAGACAAGGAAAGTATGGAGGCTTCATGGCATAACGTGCAGGCCGAACTTCAGAAAATGGGGAGAAGAAAGCGTCGATTAATGCGCTGGAAGCTCGGTGGCGTCATCGCTGCTTCCATCACACTCGGAGCAACAATTTTCAGTATTCCGGCAGGACTTCAGGCGGATACGCTTTTTGTTGAAAAGTTGGAGAAGATGGGAGACGACTTTATTCTTTCTTTTACAGGTAAGGATACAGAAAAAGAAGCAGAAGATACCACGGGTGCATTAACATTGCCTCCCCCTGCTCCATCAGAAGCAAAACCTCCTGAGGGAACAGGGCTTCCAGAGGGAACGATAATCAGCAGTCATGACTTACAACCAGTAACCGTTTCTAGACAAATTGCATTAGATGGACTTACGTTTGTCTATCATGATTTTGAAGTTCCGTTTACCCCGGACAAGAAAGATTACCAGCTTCTGTTAGACGAGAACAATCCTGTGGATCCTGACAATATTTATCACTCAGAAGAATTAATCTTGGAATATTACAAGGATGACGAAAACTTACTAACGATACAAATCAATCAAAAATTCAATAAGAATAAAAACTCTGTCAACATGGTCATTACGGGAGATCCAGAGCCAATTACACTTGAAGATGGGACAGCTGCTATTTATTATGACAGTAGTCCATTATCTAATTTTGATAAGATTGCTTATCGGAACAATCTCGTCTTTGTACTTATCACTGGCACATTAGCTAAAGAAGATATGATTGCTACAGCCAATGCCATTCAAGCTAGTAATAACTTTGAATTAAAACCTTAAATTGCACCTATTATCAAAAGCCCAGCACTATAAATGTGCTGGGCTTTTTGGGTCATTGTATCCCCTGTAAAGCGGGACGTTTCATTATAATGAATTTATTATTTCATCAGATGAGATGGACTCGTATACGTCGTTTTCTCTAGCTCGGACCCCATTCTTACTGTATGTGTCGATACGACACGGTAGTAATACCCGCTAGTTACAGCAAAATTTTCATTCAAACTGACCGATTTTGATGCATTTTTTGATGCGGTTTTACTCGTAACCCCAACCCACTGCTCTCCTGTCCAGCGCTGAATGGCTGCATCAATACCAACAAAGTCAGCAACACTTATAGCTCCCGTTGTACCAAAAACAGAACCCATTCCACCTCCAGCAGACGCTATATCACTACTGTATACGCTTAAATACTTATACGCAGCTAGCATCTGATTATCGTTCATCTCTTCTGGTGGTTTTGTTGTGAGCGCTCCTTCTTCCTTAACGGGTTCGGCACCAGCAACACTAGCAAATCCCAAAGAAAGAAGAAATACAAGCAAAAATAGAACATTAAATCGGTTACCACGAATGTGTTTTTTCATAACATTTCCCTGCCTCACTATGTAATTTAACGCGCGTTATAATTAGTATTACGCCAAGATTTATCACAGGTTTCACTTCTATGGAAAAAATTTCAAAATAAAAAAACCGTCTCTTTTTGGAAACGGCTTACAGCTTTTTTTGGTATTATCAAGTCCATCATACTGAAATGATTTTATACTAAATGACAAGCAACCTGATGCCCTTTCTCCACTTCTCTGAATAAAGGGATCTCAGAAGAACACCGTTCTACTGCAAAGGGGCAACGAGTGTGAAACTTACAACCAGAAGGCGGATTCATAGGAGAGGGAATATCTCCTTTAAGTACGATACGCTCTCTTTTAAGCTTCGGTATCGGAATCGGCACAGCTGATAATAGGGCTTTGGTATAAGGATGTAGAGGACGCAGAAACAGATCATCTCTTGTTCCCGTCTCCACCATGGACCCCAGATACATGACTCCAATTCGGTCACACAAATGCTCTACCACACTCAGATCATGCGAAATAAATAGATAGGTTAGTCCTCTAGAAACTTGAAGTTTCTTGAACAGATTTATGATCTGAGCTTGAATCGATACATCAAGAGCTGATACAGGTTCATCCGCAATAATAAGTTCTGGACTGAGGGCAAGCGCCCGGGCAATCCCGATCCGCTGACGCTGACCGCCGGAAAACTCATGCGGAAATCGATCATAGTGATATTCAGATAATCCACAAGACTTCAATACTTCCGTAACGATCTCACGAACCTCATCCTTTGAAACCAAATTATGATCCAAAAGAGCTTCACCAATGGCGTCCCCCACTCGAATCCGTGGATTCAGAGAGCTATAAGGATCTTGAAAAATAAGTTGCATCTTTGGTCTTAACTCTCTTAACTCTTGAGGAGATAAAGCATGTAGATCTTTCCCTTGAAAACGAATCTCCCCTGCCGTTTTGTCATGTAAACGTAAGATCGTTCTTCCAACCGTACTTTTTCCGCTACCGGATTCACCAACGAGACCAAACGTTTCCCCCGGATACAGTGTGATATTCACATCATCAACCGCTTTTACATATCCTACGGTTCGGCCCATCAGTCCCTTTTTCACTGGAAAATACTTTTTCAGAGACTTTACTTCAAGTAAAGCTTCAGACATGACTAGCCACCTCCTCGTATAACCAGCATGCGGTTTTTTGCAAAGGAGCTACCTCTTTTAGCTGCGGCTCATTCGTTCCGCATATTGGCATACAGTGTGCACAGCGGTCGCTGAAATAACAAGATTCCGTAAGCGTTAAAGGATTCGGAACTTGCCCTGGAATCGAGTATAGTTCTTCCTGACGTTGATTAATGATTGGCTTCGATTTAAGCAGCCCCTGTGTGTATGGGTGTTTAGGAGAACGGAATAGTTCAACGACTTCTCCTTCTTCGACCACTTTGCCAGAGTACATAACGACAACATAATCAGCCATCTCCGCTACCACACCTAAATCGTGAGTAATCATGAGGATCGACATATTAGAGTCTTCTTTGATTTTACGAAGCATTTCGAGAATTTGTGCCTGAATGGTAACATCAAGCGCTGTTGTCGGTTCATCTGCAATAAGCAATTTGGGATTACAGGAAATCGCAATGGCAATCATCACCCGCTGCAACATTCCTCCACTAAGTTCATGAGGATAAGATTCTGCAATTTGCTCAGACCGTGAGATTCCTACTTCTTTTAATAGCTCAATTGCTCTTTTTTTAGCCATTTCTTTTTTCATTTTTTTATGAATGATCAGCGGTTCCATGATTTGCTCACCGATCTTCATTACCGGATTCAGACTCGACATCGGTTCTTGAAAAATCATCGTAATGTCGTTCCCGCGAATCGTTCGAAATTCATTTTTATCCATTTTCAGTAGGTCTTGGCCATTAAAATGGATCTGTCCGTTCACAACCTTGCCCCCAGGCTCCTCAATCAAGCCCATGATGGACATGGCGGTCACACTTTTCCCGCAGCCAGATTCCCCTACAATACAAACCGTTTGTCCTTCCGGTACAGAAATACTCACATCATCAACCGCTTTAACAGGCCCTTCGTCAGTATAAAAATGAGTTTTAAGGTGGTTAATTTGTAGTAAGGAGTCCATAGATTGTGTTCACCTACCTCTTCTGTTTAGGGTCCAGTACATCACGCAAACCGTCCCCAAATATATTAATGGCAATCACTGTAATAAATATAGAAAATCCCGGAGGTACCCATAACCATGGATGCTGCTGAAAATCAATCAAATTATTAGCTGCATCGATCATATTCCCCCAGGTTGGAGTCGGCGGCATTACACCTAATCCAAAGAAGCTCAGCACAGACTCACTTAGAATAGCGCCACCAATACTTAATGTCGCCATGACAATGAGAAGTGGATAAATATTAGGCAATAGATGATGAAACAGTTTTTTACGATCTCTTAGCCCAAGCACCGTTGCTGCATGCATAAATTCTCTTTCTCGTAAGCTCAGCATCTGCCCCCTTACCATTCGGGCAAGTCCTGGCCAATTGACGAATCCTAGCATGAGCATAACGATATACATCCGGTAATCTGGAGGTACTTTCCATTCTGACAAGAGAGCACCAATGATAAATAGGAGTGGAAGACTGGGAATCGTAAGCAGCAGATCGGCTATTCTCATAATAATTTGATCCACAACTCCCCTATAATACCCAGCTACTGCCCCTAACGTCGCTCCAATGAGAACAGACAACATCATGGAGGCAAGGCCTACCGTGAGGGAAATACGTCCGGCCTGCATAACTCTAGTTAGAACATCTCTTCCCAAATTATCTGTCCCAAGCCAGTGCTTCGCGCTTGGTGCCTTCTTCATCTCCAGCATGTTGATCTTGTTATCTGCAAAAGGTGAAAAAAGAGGGCCGATAAAGCAAATAAGAAACATAAATACAACAACGATCAGACCGAAAATAGCCAGTTTATTCCGCAGCAATTTACGAATGGATTGGCGCCATAAAGAAGATTTCACTTTGACGTGAGATCCTGTACCTGTTTTTGTAGCCCCGCTAATTGTTGACATTCGGCGCCCCCCTTAATCCAGCTTGACACGCGGATCTGCCAATCGATATAGCAGGTCCGACAACAAGGTGCCGAGGACAGTTAGAATAGCAATAAATACAGTAAAGCTCATCAGTAGCGGATAATCTCGTAAGGAAAAGGAAGACATATATAGTTGCCCGATTCCCGGCCAGTTAAAAATCTTCTCAATAATAAGTGAGCCACCGAATAATCCTGGAAGTTCAAAACCTACTAATGTGATAGCAGGTAGCAATGCATTACGAAGAGCATGAGTAAACAATACTTTTCGCTCTGTAAGACCTTTGGCTCTTGCCGTCCGGATATAGTCCTGCTTAACGACGTCAATCATGTTACTTCGAATATATCTTGTCAGTGAGCCAATACCGAGGAGTGTCATTACAGTCACTGGGAGTGCCATATGCCGGATCACTTCTTTTGCATATGCAAGTCCGGTTGCATTACTTCCTGTCGTTGTCATCCCGCCTGGAGGCAGCCATTTTAAATCGACCGCAAACATCTTGATCAGATAAAGTCCAATAAAAAATGACGGAATCGACATGGCAGCAAAAATAATCAGCATTACAATCGTATCAAACCATGAATACTGTTTGTAAGCAGAAATGACTCCAATGACAACCGCAATAAGCCATGTAAAAAAGGTCGACACGGCAGCAAGCAGAAATGAGTTCCAAATGTATTCATTAAAAAGGGTGAGTACTGGTTTCTGCTGTGCAAGCGAATAACCGAAGTCACCATGAAGTGCATTTTTGATCCAAATCACATAGCGATCAAGCAAAGGTTTATCAAGTCCATATAACTGCCTGAGTTCCGCTTTTCTTTCTGGGCTCAGCTTAATGTTACTTGATACATAATCTCCTGGCGTAAGTGCATACAGACTGAAGATCAGAAATGAAGCTGCCAGAAGAATAACAAATATGTAGGTAAGTCTCTTGACAAGGTATGTGCTCATATTACGCTCCTTATCTGTTTAGCCTATATCCGCCTCACACTGAGGACGGACATAAGCTAACTCCTTGTTTCTCAGACCAAATTCTACTGTTCGATTTTCCATTCAGGCAGTGATTGTGCAATTCCACGGTAAGGACTGATACTTACATTTTTCAATCGGCCGTTGTTTGCATAAACGGATTTTTTATAAGATGTGAAGATAACCGGTAGCTCATCGTTCAGAATTTGATACAATTCCTGATACACTGCTTTACGTTCCTCTGTATCTACGGTAGCTAGACCTTTTGCATATAGCTCTTTTACTTTTGGATTGTCGTACCCAGGAAGAGAGCCATCAATGAACTGATACACCCCATCGGACGGATCTGTTAGCATTGGGGTAGAGAAAGCAGCCATATCATAGTCTTTACTTTCTACTTTCGATACTAGAGCATTAAAGTCAGCGAATACTTCCGGCTGGAACTCAATACCGATTTCAGCAAAGTTCTCTTTTGCTACTGCGATAAAGATGTCTGTTGCCGGGCTCTTCGAACCAAGATAATGGATGGATAATTTTTTACCATCTTTCTCCCGAATTCCATCTCCGCCTACTGTCCATCCCGCTGCATCCAGAAGTTCCTTCGCTTTTTCCGGATTATACTCGTATGTGTTGATTCCTTCTTGCGTGTAAGACCATGAGATTGGTGCTGCCGGAATGTTCGCAACTTCACCTGCTCCTTGGTTGGCATCTACATAAATGGCTTGACGGTTCAAACCGTAAGTGATCGCCTGTCTTACTTCTTTTTGTTTCAGCTGTTCATTCTCAAGATTCAATTGGAAGTAACCATAAGTGCTTGGTGTGTATGGAAGTATATCTACATAACCAAGGCCTTTCAGTTTATCGATATTTTCCTGTGTTGCTGTGTAGGAAGCGAGGTCTACTTCTCCCGTTTCAAGGAACTGCCAAGTATCCCCTTGAGAAGTTTTGTAGATAAAGTGCTCTACCCCTGGTTTTCCTTTCAAGTAGTGTTCATTTGCTGTGAAACGAACCTCTTGGCCTGGTAGGAATTTTTCTAATATGTAAGGTCCATTACCAATCGGCGTGGAATGAAGTTTTTGTAAATAGTCCAGTTGACCAAATTTATAATCTTTCCCGTAGTAAGCTTTCGATAGTACATTACCACCCAGATTAAGCAATGCTGTTGCATTTGGTTCCTCAAGCGTAACGGAGATCGTATATGGATCAATAATTTTTATACCTTCAATACTGTCAGCTTTACCTTCTTTATAAGCAAGACCGCCTTTTACTTTCATAAGGGTAATGTCGGTATCACCGTCGTATGCCTTATCATGCAGAAGAGTCCAAGTAAAGGCTACATCTTCAGATGTAAGCGGTGATCCATCACTAAAACTACCTTTCTCAGGTAAGTGAAACGTGTATGTCAAACCATCTTCAGATACATCAAAACTGTCTGCATAATCTGCGACAGGAAGTCCTTCTGCATCCGATGTCACAAGCGAAGTATACAAAAGGGATGCAACATTACCGTCATATCCGCTCTGAGAAAAATAAGGGGTAAACGATCCGCTCGGATCGGTAAGTCCTACGATAACCGTATCTGTTCTTTGAACTGCGGTTTGAGGTAATTTGCTCATATCCGATGCGACTACAGGTTCTGATAACACAGTGCTTGCTGCAGGAGACTCTCCGGCTTCACCAGACGGAGCATTAACAGATGTCCCGGAGCCGTTATCGGCAGGTGAAGCATCTTCTCCTCCTGAACATGCAGATAACACAAGTGAGCTAGCAAGCAATAATGAGGACGCATAAGCTATCCTTTTTTTCATAAAACATCTCTCCGTCTCTTTACACAATTTTTTTGGCGCCGATCACTCTTACAAGAACACAGGTGCTTTTAATTCCGATGAACTAGGTATGTTTTGATCGATTAGTCAATATTATAGGAATCATTTACGGTTCTGTAAATAGAGAACTGATTATTTTTTTGGAAAAATTTCTTGTATTTTCTTTTCGTTCAAAATAAAAACCATCAAAAACCTTGTCGCGCAAGGAAATTGATGGTTTTTATTTCTTGTTTCATCCTTCTATGTAATTTATTAGATTTGTCTCTACCTGACGCAGCGCTTGTGATCTGATGCTGTATTCTACCAGGTTTTCTCCATCAAAATGAGCATATAAGAGTCCAGCACTGCGTAGCTTGGAAATATGATCATGGGTAATTCCCTTGGACAATTCTAGGTGTCTAACAATTTCAATAAAAGATCTCGGACCTTGGTGCAAAAACTTCAAAATTTTCAGTCGATTTTTCTCACCTAGACTCCGAATTACTCGTAAATCTTGAGGCGGTATAACAGAATCATCCCCTAGATAAATGCGAGCAGCATAATGACATACAATGGTGTTCCCGTATTGCCAAAAAATATTTAGCGGCTGAAAATGGTACTGAGGAATAAGCACAATTTGAACGAGACCCTCTGTCTTGCCAAACATGAGTCCTCGGGTCGTTTCGTCGAGAAAGGAATCCGCTGACTTCTGTTCTTTTGCGACTAATCGATTGGCATATTCTGCTTGGAGAGCATTCATAATGTCCGGGTTCATCTGTTTAAAATATTGTTCATTCCATCCGTATAATAATTGCTTATACCTGACTCTGAACAAAGCCATTTCAAATTCTGGAACTTCATAATCCCATCGCCTGCAAAGATATACGAACAGGTCAAGCAATGCTTTATCCGATGTGTTTTCCAAAAAGTTTATGTAATCTTCCGCCGTATTTATGTCTTCAAGTTCTAACAACAGATAGGCATACTTCCACTCGTCGTCCATTTGCCATTCGTGAATAAAAGAACGATACTCAGTTGTCAGCATACTGTTCGTCTGCTTGACCCAACTAGGAGAGAGTTCAATTTTTTTATGTGATTTGCGACAAATAAAAGTATGAAGGCTGTTCATAAACTCATGTACGGGTTTAAACTGAACGGTTATATTATAACTCATAGCTCCACACTCCTTCGTAAACTACATTATAACGCTCGAAGGAAGTAATGGAATAGACTCTATTTATAAGATTTCTTTATATAAATCTTGTTAATACTACGTCCCTGTTTGCTCATTTGAGACATGTTGTCTTGTTAGAAGTATTCTTGAGATCCGTAAATGCTCCATCTCTTCTATACAAAATTGATAACTCCCATTAATAATGCAGTCCCCTTTTTGAGGTGGAAAGGATTCGAACTCCGAAAATAACCACCCTCCAAGAGTATCATATTGACAGTCAGTTAGACTCAGATCAAGATGAGCGTTAAGTTCTTCAATCAACATCAGTCCATCAACGGAGTAGGTGTCATCACCTAGATATTCAACAAGCGGCCTTTCATTGTCAAACTCATCCTGAATTTCCCCAACAATCTCTTCCACAATATCCTCCAGTGTGACAAGGCCAGAAGTTCCCCCATATTCATCGATAACAATAGAAATTTGAGTCTTGGAATCCTTCATTTGTTTCAGTAACAGATCAATGGAAGTCGATTCTGGAACACTTAGAATAGGCCTGATTGTAGCTGCATAATCCTCTATTCCTGACATAAATAGATCTTTGATATGGACAAATCCAATAATGTGATCCTTATCTCCAGTACATACCGGATAGCGTGTACGCATCTCTATACTTGCGATTTTTAGATTTTCATGAATGGTCCAATCCGTATTTAAACAGATCATTTCGGTACGCGGAATCATAATTTCTCTAGCCGTCCTTGAGGAAAAATCAAGGATATTCTGGCTTAGCAAAGAACTCTTCTTAAGATCCAAATCGGGTGTATTCCTTCTTCGATTTAAAAAATACCCACTGAGTTTTTCAAATAACACTTTAGGGACAAATTTGCAACAAGTGATAAATAATAAAGCTACGATACCAGCAGCAAGGATACGAAATATCCATTCAGCAGTCATTACATTCATCCCTGTGTCCATAATCCATAAGCTCAGATGATGATTTGAAATTACGAATTCAACCATCATCCCAACTCCGATCAGTGGTAAAATCATGCCTATTCTGCAAGCATTCGCATAAAGGTGGGTAGACTCTCTAGCTGAAGACAGCAAATGCAGACTTTTTTCCATGAGCACAAATAAGCTACTAATCAGCACAAACCCCGCCATGATCAAAAATAATCCTATAGCCGGTAAAGGATCAGCCAAATGATTT
>NZ_JAGXCY010000017.1 GCF_018310695.1 Paenibacillus sp. Marseille-Q4541
ATTATATTAGGTATAAAGTACTATGTTATTTAGAAATACACTAGGCAGATAGTCTGATGCGTAGTCTGTGATTCTCACCTACAATGAGGACGAGTTGAACGACAACAACAGACAGAAAGATTCAAAACCTATAACTTCTAGGGGGACTACATCATGAAGGTTACAAAAAAGATACTTACTGTGGCGGTATCATCCGCTTTACTATTTGGATCACTTAGCATGCCTATGATTGCTAACCAAGCTTCAGCTGCTTCTTCAACAACAAGTACAAAAAGTTCAAAAGTGGAAAAAGTCATTTCCGCAGGTGCCAAATACATGGGAACACCTTATCAATTTGGAGCAGACCGCAGCAGTACAAAAGTATTCGACTGCTCTTCGTTTGTAAGACGAGCATTTATGGATGGTGCAAAAATTACGTTGCCAACCGATTCTCGCAAGCAAGGGACCTATGTTAAGAATAAAGGAAATGCCAAAACAAGCATTTCTAGCCTCAAGCGCGGAGACTTAATGTTCTTTATGTCCTATAAAGGTTCAAGCAAATCTTCTTATTCCAAAGTAAATAAGAGCAAAGAAACCATTACTCACGTAGGGATCTACCTCGGTAATGGAAGAGTGCTACACACCTACTCTAAAGATTCGGGTGGTGTAAGAACGGATTCTGTTAAGGGTAACACTTGGGAATACCGCTTCTTGTTTGGTGGCAGCGCGTTGTAGGTCTTAGCGGACTAATTCTAGAGCATTACCATTCATAAGTTACTATAATTAGGCACTGTGCGATAAAGCACAGTGCCTTTTGTGTTCTTGAAAATTACACCTATCTTTAGTACGTGCTATATCTACATTTTTCGTCATGTATAGAGAATAACTGAGCCATAGGAGAAGTAGACTGTAAAGAATGTGAATTTGACTGAACGGGAATATAGCTTATTCAAATGGACCGATTCCAAGGGAGGATAAACGATGGCAGTCTCTTATATGGATTTCACATCTCCGAATGTACAGTATTCTTATGATTTGAGAAATAATCGAATATTCATTAAAGACAGAGGTAACTATATCAATGCCTTGGGTGTTCAGCAGCTCAATACACTAGGTAACAGCTCGTTACTCGATATTTTTATGACACGAGGCAACGTAGTGGAACCGCATATCCATCAGAATGCAACGGAGCTCGTCTACTGTATTGCCGGATCAGCCGTAATTTCCATGATAAACCCTTTCACGAAAGCAGTCATTCATGTGACCGTTACTCCAGGTCAGGTCGGAAACGTGCCGCAGGGGTGGTTCCACTGGGAGATGGCGACAGAAGACAACACGCACTTGCTGGCCATATTTGATGCGCCCATACCAGAATTCATTGCCATATCTGATTTCCTGCGTCTTGCACCGCCTGAAACAGTTGCCCATACGTATTGTCTTGACTTAGCTACATATAAAGCTGCGATTGCTCCGATCCAAGATACGGTCGTCATAGGTCCGCCAGCGAATTGTGCACAGTACCATCAGCCTCAACCTCAGCCCTATACGCAGGGGGCAAGTGGTACGGTTCCTGCGAATCAAGGCAATTATCAGCAACAGGGAAACTATCAACAGCAGAGGAACGACCCGCCGCCTCAAGGTAAAGGTTACAAAAATCAGGGGCCAAACTACGGTAACCCTAGCCCTTCTTCTTAAATTAAAAAGAAATAAGGTCACGTCCCGGGGCGTGATCCTTTTTGTTGCGAGGCGTCGCAAGTTAGGAACTGGGCGAATATACTGCTTATCATGTTCGTGACAGGAGGTTAACTTATGATTCCTATGTATCCCTATTACGGGAAGATTACTAAATGTGAAGAGGTACCGATAACATTCCCACCGCAGCACCAGGATCGTCTGCCGGGATTTGAATACGTCATGAATCCAGTGCCTATTTCCGATAACCCTGGTTATGTAGGAAGCGGGAAATTGAAAGGGAAAATCGCCATCATTACAGGCGGTGACAGCGGAATTGGCCGGGCTGTGGCGATTGCTTTTGCTAAGGAAGGGGCAAGTGTGTCCATTCCTTATTATGATGAACACAAGGATGCAGAAGATACGAAAAAGATGGTAGAAGCCTATGGAGTACAGTGTCTTCTTCTGCCAGGTGATCTGAAAGAAGAGTCTCACTGCCGTGCCGTAGTGAATGAAACGGTGCAGTATTTTGGCAAGCTGGATACACTCATTATTAATCAGGCGATGCAAATGTCCCATGACAGTATACTGGAGATTACGGCTAAAGAGCTTGATGATACGTTCCGTACCAACATTTATCCCAGCTTTTTTCTTACTCAGGAAGCACTTCGGTATTTGAGGCCTGGCAGTACCATTATTTCGACTACGTCGGTTACTGCCTATAAAGGAAATAAGCTACTCATGGACTATTCATCAACAAAGGGGGCGATAGTCGCCTTTACCCGTTCTTTGTCTGCTCAGCTCGTGGACTATGGAATTCGAGTGAATGCTGTTGCGCCTGGACCCATCTGGACCCCGCTGCAGCCAGCAAGTTATCCGGCTGAATATATCAAGACGCTTGGAGCAGATACCCCGATGAAGCGTGCTGGTCAGCCGTTTGAGCTCGCTCCAGCTTTTGTCTATCTCGCTTCGGATGATTCAAGTTATGTGACAGGGCAGGTTATACATGTAAATGGAGGCACCATTGTAGGCTCCTAAGGATCCAGATGATATAATACTCACGACGATAGCCTCAAGTGAGGAAGGAGCTGATAAGATGACCAGACGGATCCAAAACGGGAAAACGGAAACGTCCCATGCAAAGCCGAGTATTAGAGAGGCGAATCTTTGCATGGGGTGGCATAAGTAACAACTTTTATTTCGCCCGCAAGTAGCTCGTTTTCTTCTAATACGGTTGGCTTTGCACCTTATGAATCCAAATTAATGGAGCAATATTATAAGGGGCGGACCATAAATGAAATATGTTAGAGCAACCACCGTATTACCAGATCACCTGGTAGAAGAAATTCAGAAATATGTCCAAGGGGAAGCGATTTACATCCCGAAGCCAGCAAGCAAACACGAGGGTTGGGGGATGAGATCCGGCGGCAGAAAGGTACTAGATGAGCGTAATGAACGTATTCGTGTGGCTTATCAGGATGGCCAGACGATACGGCATCTCGCGGAGGAGTACTTTTTATCCGTTGATTCCATTAAGAAGATTATATATGGCAAAAAATAACCACAGTCAAAGGCACGAAAGCACATTTTTGGACTTCGAAAATGTATTTTCGTGCTTTTTTTTTGTTCAGCGCTGCTTGCTGCCTTATGTTAGCTCGGGTAGAATCCATATCTTTCTTTTTGCTCGGAGTGTAAAGATTAGTTCTAAGTTGTACTTTCTCTTTAGACACAGGTAGAGCTTAGGATAAAATAAATTCCGAGCCAGATACAGATCAAGAATATGAACGAAAAGGGTGGGATTGGGTAATGACAGCTACCTTTATACCAAAAGCATTACAAGGACAGAAAGTATATCTGAAACCTGTAAATGCCAGTGATGCTGAAGCATACTATCAGCTTCTATTTGATGCGGAAACAAGTAGGCTGACTGGAACAAAAGCGATTTTTAATTTCGAGCAAATAACTGAGTACATAGACAGGAAGTGGAGAGATGATTCCTCAGTTCTACTGCTGATTGCACGGCAAGAAACGGATGAATTGATTGGGGATATTGCCCTTCAAGATTTGGATTATACAAATCGAAGTGCAAACTTGCGGATTATGATTGACCAGGCGAAACACCAGGGACAAGGCTTCGGGACAGAGGCACTACGGCTCATACTGGATTATGCTTTTGGCATATTGCAGCTCCACCGGGTGGAACTGAATGTATATGATTTTAATGAACGGGCTGCACATGTATATAAGAAGGTAGGTTTTAAAATTGAAGGTCGTCAGCGCGATGCATTGTTCTACAACCATGAATATCATGATGCTATTCTCATGAGCATGCTCGAAGAGGAGTACAGGGAGAAATATCTGACTGCTGATCCGAAGTAAACAATGGGGGATCGTTGTTTTTTATAAGAGTGAATAGTTGAAAAAACGGCACTATTTTATAAGCCATACGCTTATAAAATAGTGCCGTTCTACATGTGACTATACTTGGGCTGAAGCAGGAGTCTGAATGGAATTACTCGTTTCCTGCTGCTCATTATTATGGTTTTTTTGATTATCCTTATTTCCCTGATTTCGTTTCAATACGAATATAAGAACGATAACCGCTGAAAAAAGAAGAAAAAAAGCAGGAACGATAGTCATCGCCTTACCCAGGCCAGCTTCCATATTACCATCATAATACAGCAATGAACGCATGCCTTCGAGCATATATCGGATCGGCATAATATTACCAAGGATCCGATGGAAATCCGGAAGGTTTGTAACCGGGATCGCTCCGCCGCTGGCGAAGATTCCTAAGATGTTAACAGGGAATGCGGCCAGCATGGCCCATTTGCCGAATAACATGCCTATCATTTTGAACATAGTGAACATCGTCATCGTGCATAGCGATGTAAATAAGAAAATGGTAATGATGCCTGATGAATGGAAGCTTCCATACAATCCGAACACAGCTAAAGGAATCACTACTGCAACAGCGATCATTAAGATAACACTCAGCAGCATCTCCGTAGCAAATACTTTTGAATAGGTCAGAGGAACACCACGGCTCTTCAAATTTTCACTAATACCACCTAAATACCCATTAATCATCTGTGTTCCCATAAGCCCTGTAATCGATGCGATTAAGACAATCATAAAAGGGGTCATTCCTTTATTGATATCCGAGGGAAGTCCGAGCACGTTGGTCATTGTGTATTCAATAGGGTGGTCAAGTTGAGATGCGGTCATGGGAGATATGAGTGCTTGTTGTTTTGTCATATCTTCTTTTATTCCGCTGCTAACCATATCAGAAATCGATAAGGCTAGGCTTTGCAATACACTCGTCGAGATGCTTGAAGCCATTTGCGAAGCGCCATCATTCAATAATATTTCAACCGGTACGGCGTTAATATCAGCATCTCCGGATAGGAAAGCTTCTTGCAAGGCAGAAGTCCGCTCGCTGAAATTTGCGGGGATGATCAAAGCCCCGTTTGCTTTGTTTTCTTTTATAGCCTGTATAGCAGTTTCCTTCGAACTTTCAATCTGCCACTGAAAAGAGTGTCCGTCTTGCTGCTTCACAAGATTAGAGATGATCGCTTTACCTTCCGGCGAGTCTGCAAATTGTGAGTCCTCACTGACGAGGATGAGCGGAAAATCGTGCATTCGCTGACTGGCGCCACTAAATACGGGCAAGTAAATGATGACCATGCTCAGCATCAACACGGCTACAGACCAGACGGGAAACCAAGCAAATTTAATCTTTAATAAATTTTTCAATAGATGTATTCTCCTTTAATTACTTCAGTTTACGATTTAGTAAACGAATACTCAGGAATACCATTTCTTTATCCTCTTCATCCAATTGTTCAAATTGCTGCTCGACGGACTGATCCATATCTGGAATGAAAAGTACGTCTAAGCCTTTATCGGTAAGCGTAATCCGCTGACTTCTTCGATCCTCCGGATTTTCAATTCGAGTGACATAACCTCTTTGCTCAAGTGAGTCTACCAGGTAAGTGATCGAGGCTGCTTTGATTTTTAGATGCTGGGCCAAGTGTATGGATAGACAAGATCCTTCGCGCTGAATTTTCGTTAGAATGGAAAATTGATTCAACGTTAATTCATTTTCTCGCAAATGATCTACAAAGGCCTTGATGCGGTAGTTTGACATTTTTTGTGCCAACTCAGTATAAGTTTTCATCAGCATGTCTAGAGAAATTTGATGATCCAAAAGTATTGCTCCTATTCGTAAAATGGTATTAGTGATAGTGAACAAACATTATACTTAGAATGTTCTAATTAGTAAACTGTATATTGTGAAAATTAAATTAAAATTATTATTGTTTTTCATAAAAAACTTAGAAGATTTTAAATAATTATCTCTTTTCTACTATAAAGTGGTGGGGGAGGGGCGGCTTCGAAATAACAAAAATAAGTCTAATTACATCCATATATTGGCTAGGTAAAACTAATAGAATGAGGTAATATAAAGGTGAATATCCTAATATTTCTTATATAATTAATAGTTTTACTCATATACATAAAGGTAATGGCGGTGAGATTTTGAAAAAAATAACTTTCATCTGGACTATCCTAGGGTCCGTATTTCTGATCATCTTGTTTGCTGTACTCATTGGTAAGGAATACGATAACCAGCAACATAATGACGGCAAGACTTTCCCAAGCTACTATAATCGCACTTCATATGGACTTCAGGCTTCAACTTATTATACGGATTCCGTCTTGAACAGAGCAGGGACATTGAGTCAAGATGATGCAAGGGAATTATTTCTAGGCTACACCCGCTTGATCGATACAGCTGATCAAGTTAGGCAACTCCGATATCATGTTTCTGGAGAAGAATTAAGAACAGAAGCTTTAGAGAACAAGCTTAAGAAGCTGGGAGCGGAGCTTTTGCTACAATCTTCGAAGATACTGGAAGGGACAGGCGACCGAAGAGAAATAAAGCAAACTCGTAATCTGATTAACGAACTGCAGGAGCAGATTCCTGGGCTACCGAGTGATACAAATTTCAAGGATTTCCCGAAGGAGCAGAAACGGGAAATTATACATCTTCTGAATCGCATTTCGTTACAACTGGAGAAAGGGCAGGGTGAAATCGAGTGAAGAGCTTCTTAGCAAAACACATAAAAGCCATCGCTATAATGATCTTAACCTGTGCTCTTGTGATGGGGGGATGGTACGCATTTCTACTGGTGGATGGAAAATCTCTGATATCGGATGGAGCTGAGGAGAAACAAAGCTACGATCAGTTTCGAACAGAGCTTCTACAAATGAATGAGCTGATGGGTGAATTTAATGAAAGTGAGAAATCGGAGGACAATGTTCTTGTATTGCAGCAAGCATACGATCACTTTAAACAAGCGGCCGTCTATTTGGACCAATTCTTGTCCTATTTTTCATATCGACTCATAGACCCTTATGTATTGCATGAAATACAGTACGAAGGTGAGGGGGAAATATTCAGCGTAACAATCGATTATATAATGGGAGATGGGGACGAGGGAGATATTCTTTACCTCATGGAGTATTCAAGTAAGCTGCTCGATGTATTCCCTGTAGAGTATATAAAGAAGGATCGGAACGAATTCTTTACCCAACTGAATGATGTAGATGACCAAATCAACATGCATCAATTTAAAAATGAATATACATGGCCATACAAGTGAATGCAAAGAGAACCTCTATAGAGACGGGAAAACCGGTTACTCTAGAGGTTCCTTTTCTTTTTGAGAGAGATCATAGATCACATCGGCCATGGATACACCGGCAAGTTGATCTTCCATCGCTTTTTGGGCGGAAATAAAAATAGGAGAGATCGTATTCTGAATATTGCGTCCCACCACACAGGCTGGGTTCGGCGCTTCATGTACAGAAAATAGGGCTTCTTCTTCCACGGCATTGACCGCACGGTATACGTCAAGTAAAGTGATATCTGCTACGACTTTTTTAAGCTTCGCTCCGGCAACCCCTGGCTTTACTTCAACAAGCCCTGCTTTATTTAGCATCCCCATAATTCTTCGAATGACGACCGGATTCGTGCCCACACTACCTGCAAGATAATCCGAAGTATTGACCTCGCCTTTGTTGATCTCAAGTAGTGATAAAATATGAATGCCAACGGCAAATCGGCTTGTAACCATGAACGTTAACCCCTTTATTCTGCCTGCTCATAGCAGGTCATTCTGAACATCAAGTATGTTAATTATAGTCTAATCTATTGTGCCCTGCCTGAACAACTGTAAGACAAAAAATCCCCTTTCGCACAAAGATCTCGGGATAAGAAACAGATCTTTGTACGAAAGGGGAAATGATTGTGAAAACAAGCCGGTTATTTTTGTTCGCCTACCACGGTGAATCGTTCGCCGATATGCGCTGCATTCTCAATTTCATCAACAATAGCAATAGCATAGTCAGCATAACTGATATAGCTATCCCCTTTCGAATTCACGATGAAGTTGTCTTTTCCTTTTTGATACGAACCTGTACGAGCACCTTCCGCATCAAACATAGCTGCAGGACTGACAAAAGTCCATTTCAGATCTGTAGATGCTTTTAAGTCCTCCAAGTTTTTACTTTGATTGCTTGCTGTTGGTTTGTACAAGTCAGGGAATTCAGGCGTATCGATCAGTTTTGTCGTCTTCGCTTCATCCACGAATAAACTTCCTGCGCCGCCAACAACAATTAGGCGAGTGCCCTGAGCACCGCTCAGTGCCTGAATCAGTGTCTGACCTGCTTCCACATGTTTGTGCTCTTCACCTGGTGCTGCGCCAAAGGCGTTAACAACCACATCGTATTTCGTTAGATCTTGTGTTGTCAGCTCAAATATATCTTTCTCTATCACAGGAACACCGCTGACTTTGGATGCATTTCTTACGATTGCTGTAACCTCATGTCCTCTTTTCCCTGCTTCATCCAGAATAAGTTTGCCTGCTTTACCACTTGCACCAATCACTGCGATTTTCATTGTTAATTCCTCCATTATTATCATAGTGTGAATGATTTCGTTTAACTTGTAACCATTATAGTTACAGGTTGTTGGATTTGTCAAACGTTCATTTCTTTCGATTGGATTTAGGTTTGGTTGTGTAATAGAATCAAGGTGTACGGTAATTTGGATGATAAAGGAGCGCGGCAGGAGCTTATGAAGCTTTCTTTTAAAGCAATTCGGAATATTATTCTCATACTGCTTATTTTTCTTGGGTTACAGCTGTTTATAAGTTGGAATGTGTATTTATTCCTTTCTTACTATTATCCTGAAACATCTCTTGCATGGTTAGGTATTGTTCTTACCGTGATCGCGCTGGGATATGTGATCGGGAGGGTAAAGTGGCTTGGTCCATTGGGACGTTTCTTTAAAGTCATTGGCTCATATTACTTTGCTTTGTTTGAGTTCTTCGTCCTTGCATTGCCGATTGTGGATATTATCGGGTGGATTAGTCATATTGCAGGTGCCGATCCTGTGGGGTATATACCTTTGCTGGGGTGGATTACAATAGCGCTACTCGCGATTTTCTTATTGTTTGGATCTTATAACGCGTGGAGTCCTGTAGTGAGGAAATATGAATTATCCATAGCGAAGAAGCCGGAACCGGGTACTCCAAAAACGTATACCATTGCGGTTGCTTCAGATCTTCATCTGGGCAACATTGTAGGTAATCGATATCTGGCGAAGCTGGTTCACACACTCAATGGTTTGGAGCCTGACGTGACCTTGCTTGTGGGAGATGTGCTTGACGATTCTATTGAGCCCTTTCTAAGGAACAATATGTCACAAGAAATGAAGAAATTAACTGCCAAGTATGGAGTTTATGCGGTTCTTGGTAACCATGAATATTATGGTGGACACATTGAACGTTATGTTAAGGAAATGAGTCAGATTGGGATTCCCGTCCTTCAGGATGAAGTCGTGAGCGCAGCGGACGGAGCTTTACATATCGCGGGTCGTAAGGACATGACGGCAGAAAGTGTGGAACCAGGAAAACGTCTTCCTGTAACAGAGCTGCTTGCTCCGCTGGATCATACGAAGCCTATTATTTTGCTTGATCATCAGCCGTATGCATTTGATAAGGCGATGGAAGCAGGCGCTGATTTATTGCTATGCGGACATACGCATAGGGGGCAGTTTGCACCGAATCATCTGATCACAAAACGATTATTTGAACTGGACTGGGGCCACATGCTTAAAGAAAAAATGCATGTTATTGTATCTTCCGGTTTTGGTTCATGGGGACCTCCAATTCGTATTGCAAGTAGATCAGAGGTGATCCATATTGAATTGACGCTCACAGGGGAGTAAATCACATATCAAAAAAAGACGTCCCGATCAGTAGAGGGATGTCTTTTTTTTGTCTATCTGCCCAAAGTAGGTGGAATTCTTACATCAAATTTACATCACTATGTGAATTAAACAAAGTGTTACAACGTTGATTTGGTAAAGCGATAAATGGAGTAAAAAGAAGATATTCACTTAAAAACAGAGAAAAACAGAGAGATAAAAATTATTTATTGTTCTAATAGATTTACTTTATGAAAAAAATGTCGAAAACCAACTGGAAAGTTCTTGATTTTCTGGGGAGGCTGCATTACGATTTGTAAAACCTAATTCGTACCAAATAATCAAAAAAGTATTGTAAATAGGATTAAAACCCTGAAATTGAATTGTGATTAGGAATTGAATTACGAAATCAAGTCGAAAAGGTGGATTGAAATGACGGAGGATGAAAAGCAACAATCCATGTATACCGGACTTGATGAACTGGATCGTGGAATCGTCAGATTTTTGCAAGAAAATGCCCGTATTCCTTTTACCCAGATTGCGAAGGAACTAAATGTAACTGAAAAGACGGTTCGACTTCGTGTCCAGCAAATGCAGGATGAAGGGATATTAAGTCTCGTAGGGATTGTGAATCCAGTAAAAGCGGGAATCCGGATGGAGACACTCATTTTTATTGCTGTCACGGATCAAAAGCTGGAACAGGTTACAAATGAGCTTGAGTCTATGCCTGAAGTAAGACTGATGATTCTGGTAACAGGTGAATATCAGCTCATGATTCAGGTGTTTACGAAGGACAGCGATGAATTCTCTGATTTTATGATGAAAAAACTGAACAAAGTAGAAGGAATTAATCGAACGAATGTCATCATGGAGCTGAAGGTACTTAAATCCAAGCTGAAGTTCATACGTTGAGCTTCTTGCTTTCAACCTCATTGTATATTTATACACTATATACATTGTTATATCGCTCCTTTCCGGGGCTGATTTATAAATGACTACATAAGAAGAGAGGTCGAGAAGATGTTATCAAAAAAAATGTACAAGGTTTTATCGTCGGTTGTGCTGAGTAGTTTTGTCTTACTTACGGCATGTGGGGGAGGTCAGTCCGAATCTGGGAGTGGAAGTACGTCGGGCGCGGCTTCAAGTCAATCCAAAGTTTTAAATATTGGATTAAAATCTGATCCACCAAGTCTTGATCCTATGTCTTCTTCGTCTTTGTACGATCGTCAGGTGCAGAACAGCCTCTATGACAAATTGTTTGATGTAGATTCGGAAGGCAGCATTGTACCTATGCTTGTATCTGAATATACAATTTCGGAAGATGGTCTTTCTTACACTTTAACACTTCATGACGGTGTTGCGTTTCAGGACGGAAGTGAATTTAATGCCGAAGCGGTAAAGTTCAATCTGGAACGCTATATGGAGGAAGGTTCGAAGCGCATTAGTGATTTGAAATCCATAGATCATATTGATGTTAAAGATGAGAAAACGGTGGTCATAACCTTGAAAGAACCTTTTACTCCGTTGCTTTCGGTACTTGCGGACCGTTCAGGGATGATGGTGTCTCCGACCGCTGTGAAGGAGCATGGAGATAATTATGTGAAGAACCCAGTAGGTACCGGGCCATTTGCTTTTGTAGAGCAGGTGAGCGGTGATCACGTTACGCTGAAGAAGAATGAGAACTACTGGAATGGCGAAGTGAAGCTGGATCAAGTCAATTTCAAAGTGTTTACAAACAACAGTGCAGCTGTACAAAATTTACGTTCAGGTGTTGTTGATATCATTGATGATATTCCAGTAAAGGAAATTCCGGCAGTAGAGAACGATTCTAATCTAACGGTTGTTGCTCAGGCCAATATGGGGTATCAAGGTCTTCACCTCAACAATACCAAGGGTGATCTGCAGAATGTGTATCTTCGTCAGGCTGTCGATCTTGCAATCAACCGTGAATCAGTTGTCAAAGTATTATTCGATGGTTATGGTGCTCCAGCGTACTCTCCGTTTGCTCCTGGAAGTATTGCTTACAACGAAGCGACAGATACACCACCTGCTGCTGATGAAGCGAAGATCAAGGAACTGCTTGCCAAAGGCGGTAAACCGGACGGATTCAGCTTCAAAATGCAAATTGCAACAACAACAGCTAATGAACAGTTCGGTGCTGTCATTCAAAATATGCTGAAACAATACAACATTAATGTTGAGCTAGAGAAAGTGGAGTACGGTACGATGCTGGAAAATGGAGACAGTGGCAATTTTGAGGCGATGCAGCTTGGATGGTCAGGCCGGATTGATCCGGATCAGAACACCTATGACTTCCTTGTAACAGGTATGCCGAATAATCAGAGCCGAATCTCTGTACCTGAACTTGATAAAGTATTGAACGAGGCACGTGCTGAAAAAGATGAAGCGAAACGTAAAGAACTTTACAATCAGGCCATGGATCTGGTTCATGAAAATGCATCGTATGTATACATCTATCACAACTACGATAAATTCGGTGTTTCAAATAAAGTATTGAACTTCACCTATATTCCAGATGGTATTATTCGTACCGCAAAACTGGAGAAACAATAATCCACAGTAATCATCATCGATCATAACCCGTCAGAACTTACGCATAGCCAAAAATCAGCAATGGGAGAGAGAGCTCATGATGTATGTAGTAAAACGTATTTTACTCGCGATCCCCATCCTTTTTCTCGTATCCATAATGACATTCTCCCTTATCCATATGATTCCGGGCGACCCTGCCCGGGTCATTCTGGGACAAGAGGCCACACCGGAAGCATACGCAAGCCTCCGGGCAGAACTTGGACTGGACAAGCCGATTGTAGAACAATATTTTACTTGGCTTGGAAAAATACTTCGCGGTGACCTGGGTACCTCCATTACGGATCATGTTCCCGTCAGCGAACTTATCGCCCAGCGCCTTCCCGCCACAATACAGCTTACGATAGGTACCTTTATCGTAGCCTTAATCATTGCCATTCCGGCAGGGATACTGGCAGCCGTAAGACGTAATACCTGGCTTGACTACCTTAGCTCCTTTGGGGCTCTCGGGGGTATGAGTATCCCGAATTTCTGGCTCGCCATGATGCTAATCATTTATTTCACGGTAGAAAATAACTGGCTTCCTTCCTCGGGGTATGTATCCTTCTTTGATGATCCCAAAGCGAATATCATGGCTCTGATTCTGCCATGTATTGCAACCGGACTTCGGGAATCAGCCGTGCTGATGCGGATGCTGCGTTCCTCTCTTCTAGAAGTAGTGAATATGGATTTTGTGCGCACGGCCAAGGCCAAAGGACTTAATGAGTGGGCAACCATTTTCAGACACGTTCTTCGTAATGCACTCATTCCGGTCGTCACTACATCGGGTTTACTTATCGCAGGACTCCTGGGAGGTCTTGTCATTACGGAGTCTATTTTCTCCATTCCCGGTTTCGGAAGACTTATTGTTGAATCTGTATTTAAACGAGATTATGTAACGGTTCAAGGGGCTATTCTTGTATCCGCTCTGCTTGTTGTGGCAGTTAATATCATTGTTGATTTACTGTACGCAGTCATTGATCCGCGCATTAAATCAGGTAAGGGGGCGTAAGTCGGATGAAAATGTGGAAAAAGTTTTTTAAATCCGGACTGGGTGTCCTCGGCGTCCTTATTATTCTGATCCTGTTCATAACAGCTGTATTTGCAAGCTCTATCGCTCCATATGACCCGAATGCACAAGATTACAATATGATCTTGCAAGAGCCAAGCAGTGAGCATCTTTTTGGTACGGATGATCTCGGGCGGGATATTTTCTCCAGAGTGGTGTATGGTGCTCAGATTTCGATTAAAGCAGCACTGATCTCTGTCGGAATTGCGGTTGGTATTGGTGTGCCGATTGGCCTATTCACCGGTTATTACCGGGGATTCTGGGATGAGTGGGTTGTCATGCGGGTCGTTGACTCCCTGCAGGCTTTCCCATTCCTCATTCTCGCACTAGCGATATCGGCCGTTCTAGGTGCAGGATTCGGTAACGCGATGCTGGCTATCGGGATTGGTTTTGCGCCTTCGTTTGTTCGTATTACAAGAGGGCAGGTTCTGACCCTTCGAAATATGGAGTATGTCCATGCGGCAAAGTCCGTAGGCGTAAAAGACATGCGTATTATTTTTAGTCATATTTTCCCGAATGCAATGGGGCCGATTATTATTCAGTCTACGTTGACTATGGCAACAGGGATTTTAGCAGAAGCATCTTTATCTTATCTTGGACTTGGCGTTCAGCCGCCGACACCTTCTTGGGGCAGCATGCTGAATCAGGCACAAAGTCTAATGAGCGTTGCACCTTATGCCACGCTGTATCCGGGTCTTGCTATCTTTATTGTTGTGTTAGGGTTCAACCTGCTTGGTGATGGATTGCAGCAATTCCTTGATCCGAGGGCGAGAAAATAGAAGGGAGTGCTTGCTCATGACAGCCATATTAGAGGTACAGAAGCTAAGAACGCGGTTCAAAACAGACTATGGAAAAGTCGCGGTGGTTGATGGTGTTGATTTTTCCATAAAGGAAGGGGAAACGCTGGGGGTCGTTGGCGAATCTGGTTGTGGTAAAAGTGTGACCAGCCTGTCCATCATGCGTCTACTCGCGGGAAATGGTTCTTCGGAAGGACATATCTTCTATGAAGGAAAGGACCTGCTCCAGATTTCAGAAAAACAGATGCAGAAAATCCGCGGTAATGATATCGCAATGATCTTTCAGGAACCGATGACTTCACTGAATCCTCTGCAGACGGTGGGCCGCCAGATCGAAGAATCGGTGCTGCTCCACCGCAAAAGCTCTAAGGCAGAAGCCAAAAAAAGAGCGATTGAAATGCTGAAGGCGGTTGGGATGCCTAGACCGGATGAGATTTACGGTGAATATCCGCATCAGTTGTCGGGCGGAATGAGGCAGCGGGTCATGATTGCGATGGCCATGTCTTGTGAACCAAAGCTGATCATTGCCGATGAACCGACGACCGCACTTGATGTAACCATTCAGGCACAGATTCTAGAGCTAATGCAAAAGGTAAAAGAAGAAACCAACACATCCATCATGCTCATCACGCATGACCTTGGGGTCGTAGCTGAGATGTGTGACCGCGTCATCGTTATGTATGCAGGGCAGGTTGTAGAAGAAGCGGATAAGTACGAGTTGTTCGAAAATCCGAAGCATCCTTATACGATCGGGCTGATGAATTCAGTTCCGGATCTGGATGAGGAAGTAGAGTTTCTGGAGACGATTCCAGGCTCTGTTCCGCTGGCTCACCAGATGCCGACAGGCTGCCGATTTGCTCCTCGTTGTAGTAAGGCAATGCCGATCTGTCATGAGCAGGAGCCTGAGTTATTTAAACTTCAGGATCAGCAATGCCGGTGCTGGCTATATGCGGAAGGAGTGTAATGAGAGATGGAACCGATACTGCGTGTTAAAGGACTAAAACAGCATTTTCCGATTCATGCGGGTGCTTTTAATAAAGTAGTAGGCCATGTTCGTGCCGTAGATGGGATTGATCTGGAAGTCTATCCTGGAGAAACGGTCGGGATTGTAGGAGAATCCGGCTGCGGAAAATCAACAACAGGCCGCACCATTCTGCGGCTGAATGAACCAACCGAAGGGGAAGTCATCTTCGAGGGGAAAGATTTAGCGAAGCTGAGTAAAGAATCAATGCGTAAGATGAGACGGGACATTCAGATGGTTTTTCAAGACCCTTATGCCTCGCTCAATCCACGTAAAACCATTCGCAAAATTTTGATGGAATCCCTTGAAGTACATCACATCGGGACGGCGAAAGAGCGGAAAGAAACCGTGGAGAAGATCATTCAGGTCGTGGGTCTGCAAAAAGAACATTTGGATCGTCATCCGCATGACTTTTCAGGAGGTCAGCGGCAACGGATCGGGATAGCGCGAGCGCTGGTCGTGAACCCGAAGCTGATTATCGCCGATGAACCGGTCTCAGCGCTCGACGTTTCTATTCAGTCTCAGATTCTGAACTTGCTCAAAAATCTTAGAAAAGATTTTGATCTGACGCTTCTCTTCATCTCGCATGATCTGTCGGTCGTCAAACATTTATGTGACCGCGTTGCGGTTATGTATCTAGGACGGATTGTGGAAATTGCCGATAAGAAAAGTTTGTTTGCTTCGCCAAGTCATCCTTACACGCAGGCGCTTCTGTCAGCGGTGCCGAAGGCGAATCCGAAGCTCAAAAAAGAAAGAATTCTGCTCACGGGTGATTTGCCTTCACCTGCGAATCCGCCTTCCGGCTGTACCTTCCATCCTCGTTGTCGTTTTGCGACAGAGGAATGTAAAAAGAGCGTGCCGCAGCTGCGAGATTTGGGAGGCGGGCATCAGGTGTCTTGTCACTATGCCGAAGAAATTATGAACAAACGTAACGTAGTAGAAGAGACATCTGAATTTCAAGGCGTTTTACACTAGAAATCGCCATACATTAAAATGTATTTTAGTAAATCTATGGATTATGGAGGAATCACCATGAAGATGTTCGACCCTTTATCCTATCCTTATACATCTCAGCGGAATGCAGTTTATGCAAAGAACGGAATGGTGGCTACTTCACAGCCGCTTGCAGCACAAGCGGGGCTTGATATTTTAAAACGTGGGGGAAACGCCATTGATGCGGCTATTGCTACTGCTGCTTGTCTTACTGTGGTAGAACCTACATCCAACGGTATTGGCGGAGATGCTTTTGCCCTCGTATGGACTAAAGGAGAGCTGCATGGTTTGAATGCTAGTGGTCCGTCTCCACAGGGGATTTCGATTGAAGGCGTTCGAGAAAAAGGACATGACAAGATCCCGACCTATGGTTGGATTCCCGTCACTGTACCTGGTGCTCCTTCTGCCTGGAAGGCGCTGTCTGACCGTTTTGGCAAATTGCCTCTTACCGAAGTGCTTCAGCCAGCCATTGATTATGCAGAACAAGGTTATCCGGTCTCACCGACACTAGGATACTACTGGAATGTAGCCT
This sequence comes from Paenibacillus sp. Marseille-Q4541, assembly GCF_018310695.1. Classification (GTDB taxonomy): domain Bacteria; phylum Bacillota; class Bacilli; order Paenibacillales; family Paenibacillaceae; genus Paenibacillus. The sequence goes on from NZ_JAGXCY010000017.1 coordinate 16,930, forward strand.
ATAAGAAGTTTAAGGAACAGTTATCGGGACCTGAATTTGAGGCATGGTTCGATACCTTTGCTCCAGAAGGCAGAGCGCCGAAAATCGGAGAGATCTGGAAGTCCCCGGGACATGCCAAGACGCTCCGCAGTATTGCAGAGTCAGGAGTGGAGTCCTTTTACCGCGGCGAGCTTGCGGATGCTATAGATGCAGCTTCCCGTGAGCAAGGTGGATTTCTGCGTAAAGAAGATCTCGCTGCGTATCAACCGGAATGGGTCGATCCGATTTCTGTCCATTACAAAGGATATGATGTGTGGGAAATCCCGCCGAATGGTCAAGGGTTGATTGCCTTACTCGCACTGAATATGCTCAAGGAAGATAACTTCAAAGCACGGGATACGGTACATACACATCATGTGCAGATGGAAGCAATGAAGCTTGCTTTTACAGACGGACTGAAATATATTACCCAGTCAGGCCACATGACTGTGAATGTAGAACAATTGCTATCTGATGAATATGCCAAAGAACGTAGAGCACTCATTGGTGAAGAAGCGCTGGAGCCTGAACCTGGAAATCCTGCACGCAGCGGAACGGTGTATCTGGCGACGGCGGATGGAGAAGGAAACATGGTTTCCTTTATCCAGAGTAACTATATGGGGTTTGGCTCTGGTGTTGTCATTCCGGGAACGGGAATCGGACTACAGAATCGCGGGCATTCCTTCTCGCTGGATGAATCACATGATAATAGACTTGTAGGTGGCAAAAAAACCTACCATACGATTATCCCTGGATTCATGACAAAAGATAATGAGGCGATAGGTCCGTTTGGAGTGATGGGTGGATTTATGCAGCCGCAAGGGCACATGCAAGTTGTCATGAATATGGTTGATTTTGATCTGAATCCACAGTCCGCATTGGATGCGCCAAGGTGGCAGTGGACTTCAGGTAAGACGATTGAGGTGGAACCGAATTTCTCGGACCACATTGCACAGAGTCTTGCGAGAAAAGGACATAACATCCAGCGGGCGAATAGTACAGGCGGTTTTGGACGTGGACAGATTATTATCCGGGACAAGGATAATGGTGTGCTCGTAGGGGGTACTGACTATCGGACCGATGGAGCGATTGCATCCTTTTAATTTACATTATTCTGACTATGTTATCTCATGAGGTTAGTAGTTAATATGATGAAATGAACTTATATATAAGTAGTTAAATGAATAAAACCTTAATCGGTAGAATGTTTCATCCGGTTAAGGTTTTTTATCTATATCTGCTCTTTCTATTCGAATTCCAAATGGTTGTAAACTGTCAGAATTCATGTAAAATGAACCAAGGGATTTATGAAAATCATTACATAAATAGCTGTACTTTACGTTGTAAGCTCTATTATTTATATCTATATAAAGGAGAGAACACCAATGAAACAAGCTCAGGCGATCCAGGAAACACCGGATCGTGCGAAGCGGCTCTGGCTGGCATTTATACTCGGAACACTGTCGGCCTTCGGCCCATTCTCACTAGATATGTACCTGCCTGCACTCACCATACTGGCAGAAGATTTAAACACAACTGCGTCGTATGCTCAGCTCAGTCTTACGGCGTGTATGCTAGGACTTGCGATCGGTCAGCTCGTAGCAGGTCCCATTAGTGATGCAAGAGGAAGACGTGGACCGCTGCTGGTCGGACTCGGATTATTTTCTGTATCTTCGGTGCTATGTTTCATAGCTCCTTCTATTGAAATGTTTGTAGTCATGCGATTTATTCAAGGGGCGGCAGGCGCAGCCGGAATTGTAATCTCAAGAGCGGTCGTTCGCGACTTGTATTCGGGCACAGAGCTTACCAAATTCTTTTCTTTGCTCATGCTCATTAACGGAGCGGCTCCGATCATTGCACCTATTGCCGGCGGTCAGCTGCTCACGGTTACTTCTTGGCGAGGTGTATTCGTCGTTCTCACAGCTATTGGGGTGTTATCCCTCATTGGTGTAGTGCTTGGCCTTCCTGAGTCACTATCGAAAGATCGACGCACAGAAGGAGGGCTGCGCCAGACATTTAAAGCCTTTAGTGCGATTATGAGAGATCGGGTGTTTATGGGCTATGCGCTAGCCCAAGGTTTTGTAGGAGCAGCGATGTTTGCTTATATTGCAGGATCGCCTTTTGTACTTCAAAAGATCTATGAAGTTACTCCTCAAACCTATAGTTTGATTTTTGCCATGAATGGAGCAGGCATTATTATAGCTAGTCAATTTGCTGGAAGACTCGCTGGAAGAATTGGAGAATCGAGACTGTTAATTACGGGGCTATCCATTGCTGGTGTAGGCGGGGTCAGCCTGCTGCTAGCCATATTAGCAGACGCGCCGCTGGTTGGTATTTTGATTCCGCTCTTTCTGGTTGTATCCTGTGTCGGGATTGTAAACACCGCCTCTTTTGGACTTGCTATGCAAAATCAGAAAAATTCTGCGGGTAGTGCGTCAGCATTACTTGGCGTTCTTACCTTCCTATTCGGGGGACTGGTAGCCCCGCTCGTCGGACTCGGAGGCGAAGATACCGCTGTTCCGATGGGAATCGTTATTGCAGCTGCCGATGTGCTTGCTATTGTCGTCTATGTTCTGATGATCGGTTTGCGCTCACGAAAATCGTCTTGATGATGATCTTCGTATGGAATGGGAAGAAGAGAGGATTTAGATCCTCTCTTCTTTTTTAGGTTATCTGAGGATTGGAATGGGAAATATTTATACTATGTAAAATAAATATAGGTTCGACAGACACGTGGTTAAAAGGTATAGAATATAGAATGGGTCAATGACATGGGTCATTATATATTGAGATATTTGAAGTGAAGTTTGTTTTTTGTTCAAAATTTATCCTTTATATGATGTTTTTAATGGAACGTATGACCCGACTGGGCTATTCTCCTGTTCTACGAGTATGCGTTATGCTGAGTCGTAAGTTGATACCAATAATCTAGAAGAGAGAGAAAGGATCGATAATAAAAATGATGAAAAAAGGAATTCTTACCCTGGTTCTGTTTCTAATGCTGATGCCAGGCGCCGCTTTTGCACATACCGGACTTGAGAACGCTACCCCTGGAGACGGTGAGACGGTTACTACGGCTGTAAACGAACTGGTGCTTCAATTTGAAACAGCGATTGAACCGCTTAGCGAAGTTAAAGTTGTGAATGAGCAAGGTAATGAAGTTGAACTTGCCGATATAGAGATCAATAAAGATACGCTTACAGGAAAACTGAACGAACCGCTTCCGAATGGTAAATATACAGTGAACTGGACAATCGTTGGAGAAGACGGGCATACGATTAGTAATAAATATGCTTTTACTGTGAATGTGCCGGAAGCTCCTGCTGAGACGGAACAGCCGAATGATACAGCAACAGAAGAAGGAAGCACAGATGGCGATACTCCTGTAACGAATGAAGATACGACAGGACAAGCAAACAACGATAATACAGCTGCTCCTAAAGATGATGTTACACCTGTACAAGAAGCGAACAATACAGGAAACACGGGGATTTGGATTGCTCTTGTTGTTGTCGTGATTGTTGCGGGAGCTTATGTGGTAGTACGCCGTAAAGGGAAGAAATAAAAATGGGTTTTCTTAGCGAAGGCCTGCTCTATATCTGTTACGCTTTCCTAATGGGAACATTGATTGTGCAGCTTGTTCCTGCTACTGCCAAGCCGAACCTTCGTATCCCTCGTCAGGCTGTCCTATGGAGTATTGTAGGCACAATGTTGCTGGCATTTGCGCCCTTGCTGCAAATCATTATGCGTTTTGGTCCAGGAATAGGGTACGGAAAGGCCATATCTACAGTACTCTTCTCTTTTAAAGAAGGAAAAGCGTACCTGCTTGTATTCGGACTTTGCTTATTGTTGCTGCTGACATTTTTGCTCGTTAAAAATGCACTGCAGGATAAGAAGATATTGTATCCGTCTTTACTGATTGTCCTTTGTATTATAGGAACCTTCGGATATGTAAGTCATGTAGGTGCGATCGGAGGAATCGGGGGAGCTGTAATTCAATTCACCCATATGTTAGCTATGGCAGTATGGACCGGAATTCTTTTTTCAGTCGCATGGTTTACGGCGGAAGCTCGCCACTGGGAGCGTTTCTTGAAATGGTTTACGCCTGTATCGATCGCATGTGTCGTACTGATTCTGGTATCAGGACTCCTCACGATGACTTATACGGTACCTGAATATATTAACTCTTGGATATTGCCGTATGGGCAGGCGTTATTAATGAAGCATTTGTTGTTTGTTCCGATTATTATCTTTGGTTTTTGCAATGGGTTTTTGATTCGGAGTAAAATGGAGCTGAAACAAGGCTTTGCTGTAATTCCTTGGCTTAAAGCAGAAACTATCCTCATTCTGTTTGTGTTTCTGTTCACGGCCTTGATGTCTCAGGAAGCACCACCTCATGCTGTAGCTGAAACACTTCAATATAATGACCCTTCGGCGGTTTTCATGGCGCTTCATCCCGAAGCTAGTGTTCCGTTGCAGTGGCAATTTTCGTTCCCGGCAGCTGCCCTTACTGTACTTGCATTGATTGTGCTTGCGGGAATGGTTTACTCTTTTGTTAATAGGAGAAGTAGACCTGGAATGACGCTGCTTATTGGATTTGTTTTTGTGATCACGGCATATGGAGCTCTTATGTTAAGCGTGCAATAAGCGTTGATGGATAAGAACTCGCTGTAATAGGATACCGCCTTTATCAATGTTGATGAAGGTGGTGTTTTTTATTTTTATACAACATTTCATTCACTGCCGATTAGCGATATGAAGGGGATTCTTTTATTTACAAATAGAAAGGAGCATATATAATTAAGCGTATGGAACCTATTACAATTCATAAAGTGTTGTCTAATGAGACAAGGCGGGATATTCTTGAATGGCTCAAAAATCCGGAAGAACATTTCGGAGACCTATATCATACGCCCCCAAACGGCAATCGGGCTAAAGGGGTATGTGTGGGTGATATTCAGGCAAAGGCAGGGCTTGCACAATCCGTTATTTCAAATTATTTGCTAACGATGCAAAAGGCCGGTCTACTCTCGTCGGAACGTGTTGGTCAGTGGACATATTACAGACGGAACGAAGATGTGATTCAGCAATTTTGTGATGACCTCAAAAAAAATCTATAGAGAAAGGAGGCTTTTTTTCATCATAATCATCTAGATTTTTAGATATAGAGATATGTAACCCACGCTAAAAACCCCTCCTATTCATTTATGATACAATGACAAAAAAGATAAAAAGAGCATGAGCATGAGGAGTGATTCGATTTGGTACGCTTCGGTATTATCGGAACCAATAAAATTACAGAGCAGTTTCTGGAAGCAGCGGGTACGCTAGCTGATTTCAAGTTGACTGCAGTTTATTCCCGGACAGAGAATCGAGCTAAAGAGTTTGCCGCAAAACACGGCGCTGAACATATTTATACGAATCTTGAGCTAATGGCTGCAAGTGAAGAGATCGACGCGGTATACATTGCAAGTCCAAATTCGTTACACAGCGAACAAGCAGTGCTGATGATGAATCATGGCAAACATGTACTTTGTGAGAAGCCGATTGCTTCGAACAGTAAGCAACTTCAGCACATGCTTGATGCAGCTGCTGCGAATAAAGTCGTGCTTATGGAAGCAATGAAATCTACGCTTCTCCCCGGTTTTGCTGCTATTCAGGATCAACTGCCTAAGCTGGGTACAGTTCGTAAATTTATGGTGAACTACTGCCAGTACTCATCACGTTATGATGCTTATAAAGAAGGCAATGTACAGAACGCATTTAAACCTGAATTCTCCAATGGGTCTCTCATGGATATTGGAATCTACTGCATTTATCCGATGGTTGTTCTATTTGGTCAACCGGAGAACATTAAGGCCACAAGCGTGATGCTGGATTCGGGTGTGGATGGAGAAGGAAGTATTGTCCTCCAGTATAAAGAGATGGAAGGAGTTATTACATACTCCAAAATTACGAACTCCTATTTGCCATCTGAAATCCAAGGTGAAGCAGGAAGTATGGTTATTGATCATATTAATGTGCCTGGAAAAGTGCAGATTCATTATCGTCAAGGTGAAACAGAGACAATCTCCGAAGCGTTTGATGGTCCTACCATGCAGTACGAGGCAGCGGAATTTATCCGTCTTGTGCAAAACGGGGAACTAGAATCACCTGTGAATTCTCATCATCATTCCAGTGTGACCATGGCCATTATGGATACGGTTCGTAGACAGATTGGGCTCGTTTATCCGGCCGATCGGTAAAGTATTGGTATAGTAGACAAAAAGATACCCGGTACGCTAGATTCGAGGCGGCCGGGTTATTTGTATGCTTTTTTCATAAATGAAATCAGCTCACTGCATTAATGTTGTTGTCGAGCAGAAGGGAAGCTTCTTCTGGGGAGATATTTCTTGCTGTAATAAGCTCGCTAATAACGAGTTTGCGTGCATTATTCAGCATGTTTTTGTCAGTCCATCCAAGAGATTTTCTTGTATTCAGATGGGTTAGGTCCCGAATGACCTGTATTTCCATACAGAGCTCGCCTGTTTTTAGCTTTTGCAGCAGACCTTGCTGCCTTGCGGTTGGATTGGAGGGTAGATCTACGCATTGTTCACGAAAAACGGAGCGTGCGCTTTCCAGCATTTCTTCATCAGCAATATTTCTGATTCCGAGAACTTCGGCATTATGAATAGGGAATGAAACCTCCATTACTGGATGTTTGATGGTTACCTGGTAGTACCACTTTTTCTCCCCGAGAAATTCCTTCTCTTCCATAGCTTCAATATAACCCGCACCATACATTGGATAGAAAATATAATCGCCTACCTGAAACATTGATAAGACTCCCTTTCCTAAAAGACCCTGAAATAAAAAAACGTAATGAGTATTTGCGGCGAGTGTACCTTTATTATAACATATGTTGAATTTAGCCTATTTTCAGGAGAAGTGACGGCACAAAAAAAGAACCTAACGAACGGTATAGCGACCGTCATCAGGTTCTTTTGAATAACTATATGAACTACATAGTAGCGTTGGATTTATTGTTCTCCGCAGAGAGTTGTTCTGGATATCCATAAGTTCCGTGCTCACTCATATCAAGACCAACCAATTCTTCCTCTTCTGATACACGAATACCGATCGTTTTCTTCATGACCCACAGAATAGCGAACGATACAGCGAAAGCGTAGAGTGCACAAGCAACGACACCCAATGCCTGAACACCCAGCTGACCGAAGCCGCCGCCATAGAATAGCCCCGGGTTACCCACCCCAAGTTTTTCTACCAGTTCAGGTGTAGCGAAGAAACCAGTGGAGAGTGTTCCCCAGATTCCTGCGGTACCGTGAGCGGATAGAGCTGCAATGGGATCGTCGATTCTCAACTTCTCGAAGAAACGGATACTGAAGAATACGAGGATACCTGCAATAAGACCGATGACGATCGCTGCCCAGGAATCTACATAAGCACAAGATGCTGTAATCGCAACGAGACCGGCAAGCGCACCATTCAACATCATGCCCACATCAGCTTTACCCATAACTGCCCAAGCAACAAGGAGAGCAGCAACTGCGCCTGCAGCTGCACCAAGCTGTGTATTGATGGCAACAAATCCGAAGAAACTTCCATCTTCTACGGTCAGTGTACTACCAGCGTTAAATCCGAACCAGCCTACCCACAAGATCATTACACCGAGGGTCGTAAAGACTTGGTTATGACCTGGCATATTGTTAGGTTTACCTTCTTTATTATATTTACCGATACGAGGTTTCAACAAAATAGTAGCAGCCAAAGCTGCACAAGCCCCTGTTAAGTGAACTACGGTAGATCCTGCAAAGTCTTGGTCACCATGTTCAGCGAGCCAACCTCCGCCCCAGATCCAATGTGCAATGACCGGATATACGAGGACTGAGAAGAGTACAGCGAAGATCAGATACGCGGAAAGTTTCGCTCTTTCAGCAAAACCGCCCCACGCGATGGACATAGATACCGCAGCAAAAGCCAGTTGAAAGATAAACATGACGCTTGGCGCTATCGTATCATCTGCTGAAGAACCTGTTACATTAAATGCGAAGTAATCGCCCCAACCAATAACTGCATTGCCTTGACCACCAAAGATAAGTGCATAACCGACTGCCCAGAATACGATGGATACAATCCCAACGGTGAAAATCGTCTTACCTGCTACGTGTCCGGCATTCTTCATTCGGGTCGATCCTGCTTCAAGCAAAATAAATCCGCCTTGCATGAACAATACCAAAATGGCCCCCAGCATTACCCAAATACTGTTTATTCCGATGACTTCCATCTGAACCACTCCTCATGTGTATAAAATGCCTTGCATGATCCTGCTGACTTTTTCATATCCGTTACTCTTACCTTAACTGTTGCAAATCACAATCATCTTCATTGAATGAATTCAAATCGTAAGATGTTGATCTGCCATCTGAAAAAAAGGTTTGCTGAATCCGCATAATCCTCAGAAAGGTTAAGGTTCCTGTTTAAAGGCTCTGACCGTATTTTAGGGGTAAAACCAGTTGTTGTCAATATAGCTAACATAAGAACTTTTTATTTTTCCTAAATTTACATAATAATTGTACATTTGTTTGCACTTTTATACACATATAAGATCTGATATGCATTAATCAGTGTGAATATAATCTAAAGGGAGTGACCGAAAGACGGGAAAGGGAGAGATATAGAGTGGAAATATTGATTTTTTTGTTGATAGAATAGCTGACATGGATCGGGGGTGTGCATTCGATTTTTGTTTTTGAAACGGATATCACAGAAAAACGTATGAAAATTAGGCTATTTTCATTAGTATAGTATATATATGAACAAAGATAAGTTTGTATACAGTAAGAAAGGGATGCATTCATGGAACAAGAGAGAGTTTGGCCAGACAGATTTAAACGATTTTTTCTCAATAATAAATTTGTTCTTTTTTTGTTGATTGTCTTGTTGATCGGTCTCAATATTATGATCCTTAACAAGGTCTCATTTGTTTTCCGGCCTCTAGAGGTCCTGCTCAGAACCATTGTACTGCCGATTGTGCTAACGGGTGTTGTGTATTATTTGCTGAATCCGCTAGTTGATTTGCTAGAACGACGTGGCTTGAAAAGAGTGTATTCGATTCTGGTCTTATATCTTCTTATCGCTGCGATTATTACGATTGTAGTTCTGGCTGTTATTCCGGTTGTGCGTCAACAGGTTAATGATCTGATCCACAATTTCCCAACGTATTACGCAAATGTTGTGTTACAGTTTGAACAGCTTATCGGAAGTGAATATTTGACACAGATCCAGGCTGCCATTAATGTGAATTTTGATGACATGATTAAGGATCTATCCAAACAGGCAAGCAGCATTCTGGATACAACTTTTTCGGGGATTGGCGGATTCTTAGGAATTCTTACAGAGACCGTGCTCACGATTGTGACCGTACCATTTATTCTTTTCTATCTTCTGAAAGACGGTAAAAAATTACCGAAATACCTGCTATCCTTCTTGCCAACGAATATGCGACCAGGGACGACTCGGATCCTTTCCGAATCCAACCATCAAATTAGCTCTTATATTCGCGGGCAAATTATCGTAAGTTTCTGTATCGGTGTCTTGCTGTACATTGGTTATGTAATTATTGGCCTTGACTATGCATTGATTCTTGCGACAATTGCGTCTTTTACAAGTATTGTTCCTTATCTCGGACCAGCGATAGCTATTACGCCTGCGCTTATCGTAGCAGCCTTTACATCGCCAATTATGTTGCTGAAAATGATTGCTGTGTGGACCATTGTTCAACTCGTGGAGGGTAAATTTATATCTCCTCAGATTATGGGCAAATCACTAAAAGTGCACCCCATCACTATTATTTTTGTCATTCTGACAGCAGGTAATCTGTTCGGGGTGGTTGGTATCTTACTGGCCGTACCAGGTTATGCGGTATTAAAAGTATTGTGCACTCATTTGTTCCTCTGGTTCAAAGACAGTTCGGGACTATACGAAAATGAAGTAAAATAAAATACAAAAAGAAGCCACCTACAAATCTTCGTATTTGCAGGTGGCTTCTTTTTTTTGTTGTGGTAAAAGGTAAACCGAACTTACTCGTGTTTAATATGCTGGAGAGTCTGAATAAAGATCTGTTCAATATGTCCATCGTCGAGCGAATAGTATACGGTTTTGCCCTCTTTACGCCGCTTCACGATACGCATGTTGCGTAAGGAACGAAGCTGATGGGAAATTGCGGATTGTCCCATATCCAAAAGCACTGTGAGATCGTGAACGCATAATTCTCTCTGTAATAAAGCATCAATAATACGAAGGCGGGTTGGGTCGCTGAATGCTTTGAACCAGTCAGCCATTTGCACCGACGTTGTTTTGTCTAATAATGAAATCTGCACCTTGTCCAGTGGAGTATCTGAACCGGAGCACGTAGCATCGCAATCTTCTATAGGTATTATTTTTTGTTCTTCCATGTGTATCACCGCCTCTTATATAGCTTTATTATAGCCAAAATGAGGGGGAGTGCATAAAAATAAATTTTTTCCACAAGGATCATTGACTTCATCGGCGACAGGTGAATATAATAATCGTATAACATATGAATGGTTGCTCATATATTGTTTTATATCGTTTTCCTAAAGGAAGTAAGAGGGGATGAGTGAGTGTGAGTACTGAAGCGAAACAAGTGAAACGGGAACTGCTTTTGGAAGGTCTTGACTGTGCAAATTGTGCAATGAAGATTGAAGATGGGGTCAAAAAAGTACAGGGAGTTACGTCTGCATCTGTTAATTTTGCGACTTGCAAAATGATCCTAACTGCACAAGAAGACATGGAAAACGACGTGATTGTTGAAGCAAAACGTAAAATTAAACAGTTGGATTCACATATTAAAGTCTCTGTGGTAGGTGAGAAGAGTGGTCATGGGATTAGCGCAGACCAACTGAATCATGGATCTCCTCCAGCTCAGAACAAGATAAAGGGCGGGCACCATCATCATGAACATGGACACGATCATGGACACGAGCACAGCGACTCCGATGAACATGGCCATGAAGGACATACTCATGATCATAGTTCAGGCAAGCTGCGTGGAACTTTGGTCAGATTAGGAGCAGGAACACTTCTTGCTGTCATGGCGGTATTATTACCCGTAAGCGGCTGGGCTGAGATTACACTGTTTTTGCTTGCATATCTACTCATTGGTGGAGATGTGCTATGGCAGGCAGTGCGAAATATATCAAGGGGCCAGGTTTTTGATGAGTTTTTCTTGATGTCGATTGCTACCATTGGTGCTTTTGCTATTCAAGAATTTCCGGAAGCCGTCGCTGTAATGTTGTTTTACCAAATTGGCGAGATGTTTCAAAGTCTGGCCGTTAATCGTTCGCGTAAGTCCATACAGTCGCTAATGAACATTCGGCCGGATTACGCTAACTTGGAGACAGAACAAGGTACTCGAAAGGTATCACCTGAAGAAGTAGAGGTTGGAAACTTCATTATTGTGAAGCCTGGAGAGCGCGTGCCGCTGGACGGCGTTGTTGTGACAGGGACTTCCATGCTGGATACCTCTGCACTTACAGGAGAATCTCTTCCGAGAGAGGCAGCCCCAGGTAGTGATATGCTTAGTGGTTTTGTTAATTTGAATGGTGTCCTGAAAATCGAGGTTACTAAATCTTATGGAGAATCAACGGTATCAAAAATCCTAGATCTTGTTCAAAATGCTTCGAATAAAAAAGCACCAACAGAAACATTTATCAATAAATTTGCAAGAGTTTATACACCGATCGTAGTCATTGTAGCCGTCCTTCTGGCGGTTGTTCCACCGCTTGTCCTAAGTGGAGCAGAATTTTCTGATTGGCTTTATCGTGCTCTTATTTTTCTTGTTATTTCGTGTCCTTGTGCTCTGGTTGTTTCGATTCCACTGGGATTCTTCGGAGGGATTGGAGCCGCGTCCAAAGCTGGGGTACTCGTTAAAGGCGGAAATTATTTGGAGGCCCTAAGCGATGTTAGAACCGTTGTCTTTGATAAAACGGGTACCCTAACGGAAGGTGTTTTTGAAGTTACGGGTATTTATCCAGCTCGCTTTGCTTCTACAGCTGATGTTACGGAGGAAGCAGCAAAACAAAGAGTGCTAGAATATACAGCTTATGCGGAACTTCATTCACACCATCCGATTGCAGAATCCATTCGGAAAGCTTATCAAGACACGCTTCGGGAAGAGCGGGTTACAGATTATGAGGAATTATCTGGTCACGGGATACGAGCTGTGGTAGATAATCATGTAGTTCTTGCAGGGAACACTAAATTAATGGATCAGCAGGGCGTCACGTATGAAGAAGTGGTACAGTACGGTACCGTGATTCATTTAGCCATTGATGGTTCTTACGCTGGGCATATCGTCATTTCTGACCGAATCAAGGCAGATGCTGCACACGCAATCCGTGAACTTCGGTCACTCTCCATTCGGAAGACGGTGATGCTCACGGGCGATGTTCGTTCCGTAGCTGAATCGGTTGCCGGAGAACTTGGAGTGGATGAAGTCCATGCAGAATTGCTTCCGCAGCACAAAGTAGAGCAAATGGAGCGTATTACAGCATCGAAAGGCTCGAAGGATAAAGTGATGTTTGTCGGCGATGGGATTAATGATACTCCGGTTCTTGCCCAGGCCGATGTAGGCGTTGCGATGGGTGGCCTAGGATCCGATGCTGCCATTGAAGCTGCCGACATCGTTATTATGACCGATGAGCCTTCCAAGATTGCAACTGCCATTCGAATTGCTAAACGGACACGAGCCATTGTGTGGCAAAATATTATTTTCGCGCTTGGTGTTAAGGGTGTATTTCTTCTCCTTGGCGCATTCGGTATAGCAACGATGTGGGAGGCTGTCTTCTCAGACGTAGGCGTCACGGTTCTTGCTGTATTGAACTCCATGCGTATATTAAAATATAAAGAGCCTACTGCAACAACAGCTCATTCAGAAACAGTATAATCTTTTAAAAGTCTACACCTTATTGAAAAGGTGTAGACTTTTTTTATGGAGACTCCACACTATTTATTGAGCTCTGTAGATTCCTCTTCCAGACTGGACTTCAGTTTATGAAGCTTGAGTGTTTTACGACGGTGGCTTGCTAAGGCAACTTGTCGCTTAGCTGGAGGTAGGAGGACCCATCGTTTAAATGCAGATGTACCTAATATGCTCGTGATTATTGGATAAGGAGCATGGATGACATGGAGTGCAGCGTATAACGATGTGCTGAAAATCATTTCTGTAAAAAGGAAGTACATAATATCAGAGCTACTGACGATGATAACTGAATATTTCGGGGGACGAGGAGAGGAACTTGCTGAAAAATATTGACCGACAACACGGTATTTCATCATCTCGTTCCTCCTTCCTGTAGGACCTGAATTTTCTTTTTATCCTATGTTTGGAAAGCTTGGTTCTATGTTCATCCATGTGCACAGGTTCAGGTAGAAAAATAAGCTGTTACTGTTTTAATTACAGCCAGAAGGATATTACATTATATAAGCATTTATTCATATGGAACTATCTTTCATAGATGAATCGTACTTTTACACTAAATGGAGGGTTTTATTATGTTGCTACAACATTTATTTATTAACGGACAATGGAGAGAGGGGAAAACATATCAAACATTGCTTTCTCCTTATAGCGGCGAAACCATTGCCCAAGTTGCTATTGCGTCAGAACAAGATGTGGAAGATGCCATTGATGGTGCGGTGGAAGCTTTTAAAGTCACTCGAAAGATGGCAGCGCATGAACGGTCTGCTGTACTGGGAAAAGTAGTTGAACTGCTAAAAGAACGGAAAGAAGAGGCAGCGGAACTGATTGCTAAGGAAGCAGCCAAACCAATTAAGACGGCAAGAGGTGAGGTTGACAGAACGATTGAGACTTATCGTTTTGCAGCAGAAGAAGCAAAGCGGATTCAGGGCGAGACGTTGCCGATGGATGCAGCTCCAGGCGGAGAGGGGAGAATTGCTTACACAGTTAAAGAACCTGTAGGCGTTGTAGGAGCGATAACTCCTTTTAACTTTCCAATGAATCTCGTTGCACATAAGCTGGGACCGGCCATTGCGGCAGGGAATACCGTGGTGCTGAAGCCAGCAGGACAAACCCCGTTGTCTGCATACTTCATTGTTGAACTGTTTGAAAAAGCAGGTCTACCCAAAGGTGCTCTTCAGGTGATCAGTGGGAGCGGAAAAACGATCGGAGATAAGCTTGTTACTGATCCTCGTGTGAAGCATATTACTTTTACGGGCAGTCCAAAAGTAGGTGTTGGGATTCGTGAAAAAGCAGGCTTAAAAGGGGTGACACTGGAACTCGGCTCGAACTCAGCTGTTATTGTTGATGAAGAGGTGGATAACTTAGAGTCAATTGCCGGCCGAGTTGTAACAGGGGCGTACTCTTTTCAAGGACAGGTTTGTATATCGGTTCAGCGGGTGTATGTCCATGAACGTATTGCGGATACATTTACCCAGCTCTTAGCTGAGAAGGTGTCTAATTTACGTATAGGGGATCCACTCGATCCGAATACAGATGTATCTGCACTGATTACAGAGGAGGATACACAGCGAGTACAGGAATGGATCAGGGAAGCCGAGTCAGAGGGTGGAAAAGTGGTTGTTGGTGGAGAAGTGGAAGGCCGTGTGCTCAAGCCAGCGATCCTGACGGGCGTTCCTCGCTCTGCTAAAGTATCGAGTCATGAGGTATTTGGGCCTGTTATGGTACTTCACAGGGTAAATTCGATAAAAGATGCGATAGAGCAGGTGAATGATTCGATGTTCGGTCTCCAAGCAGGTATTTTCACGAAAAATATACATCATGCACTAGAAGCGGCGGAGGCTCTTGAAGTGGGGGGAGTCATGATTAACGATACACCAACGTTCCGGGTAGATCATATGCCTTATGGTGGTGTTAAGCAAAGCGGACACGGTAGAGAAGGTATAAAGTATGCTATAGAAGAAATGACAGAACTCAAACTTGTCGTTATCAATAGAAACGAGCAGTAGTAATCTACGGAGAATGAAAAGTAATCAACCCTATAAATGATGAATCCCATTAATTGTTTTTTTTGTATAATAAGGTTCATGTCGGATAGAACGGGTAACTAACAAGATGTAGAAAAATTCGAAGCTGAGTCATAGAAGGTACTAAAAAGAAAATGAGGGGGTGGTGAAGTTGCCGTACACACTTGATGACCTATCCTTTATTACAGGGGTAGATCAGGAAACGTTGTATTCTTATCATGAAGAAGGTTTGCTTGAATCGCCTGCGGATGCAGACCTAACTCCACAGTACGGGTATGATAGTTTACTTGCATTGCAACAAATTATGCTGTACCGGGAACAATCGATACCTGTGTATGAGATCAAGGAACATTTGAAATCTGAACCGAAAGCACTGCTCGGAAGACTGCATGATCATCGATTATATTTATTAAGAGAGTCTCACCGAATTCATACCTTAATTCAATCCGTTGATCAAACCATAGAGTCTCTTGAACTGAATAAAGAGATCGAACCAAGCCGATTGTTCGAGGGGTTCAGTCAAAGGAAGCAGCATGAACAATTCTCCTCAGACCCTTCCTATTTCTCGAAAAATGAAGGGGGAAATGAGCCCCCTCCAATGAAGATGAAGGAAGATTATCTAGCTTCTCAGAAGACACTGGACACGATTAATGAACAGCTACAACATGCGATGGAAAGAGGGCTGGCACCGGCGACTGAGGAAGTACAAAAAATAGTACGGATGCATTTGGATTGGGTGAGGCAGTTTTATACACCGACAGCAGCGATATATAAAGGTCTGGCAGAACTTTATGTAGAACAGGCAGGATATAGAGAAATATATAATCGTTATCATCCTGGAATGGCGGAGTACTTGCGTGACAGTATGTTTGTATTAGCTGAGGATGAACTTGAATAGTTAAGGAGCTTAATGATTACGTTAGTGAAATAAAATGGAATGAAAAAAAACAGACACCCTGAGAAACATTTTGGGGTGCCTGTTTTTTTGAGATGGAGTTATTTTTATAGCTGCTCAGACAAGATCGCTACAAACTGTTCTAGAAACTTCTGATCTTCTTGATCAAAACGAGATAATGACGGACTGTCGATATCCAGCACACCGAACAATGCTCCATCCTTCACAATAGGTACAACAATTTCGCTATTGGTTGCAGCGTCACAAGCAATATGACCAGGGAACTCGTGAACATTCTCAATCAGTAACGTACGACGTTCCTGTGCAGAAGTGCCGCATACGCCTCTTCCGAGTGCAATGCGGATGCAAGCAGGGAGCCCTTGGAATGGTCCAAGGACGAGCTCTTTGCCATCATAAATATAAAACCCGACCCAATTGATATCCTTCAAAAACAAATTTAGCAAAGCAGATGCATTCGCCATGTTCGCTACCGCATTGTCTTCTTCATAAATAAGGCCTTTCAACTGATCGAGGACAGCTTTGTATTGCTCTTGACGTGTACCTTCGTACGCAGCCGTTTGAAATGACATGTGTAATCACCTTCCCAGAAGTCGTTAGAATATGTTGATTCATGCGTGAAGCATGGAATTGTCGTTATATTCAGTTAATTGTAAGTGATTGATCTATCATAGGCAAGGGTAATGATGAAGTAAACACTGGAATGTGATGTAAGCACAAGATACCTTCGTATTTTGCTTGTCTATTCTAATCATAAGGAGGAATTATCATATGCTCGCAGACACACAAAATTTATTTATCCGAATTCACATGCTTCATATGGCTCAAAGTGAAGATTTGACGGTTACAGGCGTTCTTACCGCACTAGAAACTCAAGGGTACCGAGTAGGAGAGCGCGAAGTTAAACAAGAGCTGGAGAGACTTACGCAGGAAAATTTTCTGACTTCTCATGACGATAAGTTCAGTATTACGGGTGCGGGTATTGCTGAATTTAAAGAAGTTCAGACTGTGCTAGGTTCCATGACAGCTGAGGTCGTAGAGACTGAGGCAGTGTAATTAATTTATTTATATGTAAAAGAAGAAGCACGTGGACCTTTATGTTTTTAAAAGGTTTGCGTGCTTTTTATGTGCTTATTTTTTTGCGAAATGAATAGGCTTATGCCTGAAGAATGTTCAATGAATTCATCGTTTCGGTAGGATGTGCTGGAAAGGGATTCGGGTGCTCAGGCGTAAGTTGTTGATCCGTTTGATCAAGAGCATGAGCGTTCTCTTCTTCCAAATGCATAATCTCCTCGACAAACTGTATGACTTCGGTACGGTATAAAGTCGGATTTGCCATATAGGCGTTAGCATGAACGGCACCTTCCACGAGTAGTAAGCGTTTGAATCCTATCTTACGAGAAAATAAATCTTCACTCATATGGGTCGGTACAAAACGATCTTCCGTTCCATGAATAAACATAACAGGCAGTTCACTTTCTTCGACTGCGCGAAGGGGGGAAACTTGCTCAATTCGAAAACCTGCTCTTTTTAGTACACGACGCTTAACAAGAGGGTAAAACCAAGATATCGCTTGTAATTTTACTCTTCTAATTTGATATTTCATGAGCTCCGTCAAATCAGAGTAGGGGCAATCAGCAATCACAAATTTTACACACGGCTTAGCAATGGAGAGATATTCAAGAACGGTGCCGCCGCCTAAAGATTGCCCATGGAGACCGATGATACAATCCTGACCTGCACGCTTGTTAATAAACTCAATCCATGCCTCAACATCATACTTCTCTTTGAAACCAAAAGTTGTATAATTACCCTCGCTTTTCCCATGCCGACGCTGATCGATGAGTAGCAAATTAAATCCTAGTTCAGAGAACATTTGAATGTATTGAGTCGAGATGGAGTGAGAAGCTGTATAACCGTGCACTATAATAACCCAGCGATGTGAGGAAGGGTGTGGTTCGATCGTAACACCATGAAGTTTCAAACCATCCTGACTTCGTATCCATACAGCCTCTTTAGAAAGTTCATAATAGGCTGAACGATGATACACACCTGCCTTTTCAAGCATGGTGAATAAATAGTCTTCACTGCGGACCTTCATTCGTATCATTTGTCGGAAAGCAAAGGTGATGAGTCCTTCCATCAGAAGAAAAAAAGAAAGTAAAAAAACAAAAGCAAATTGATACATAGCAGGTCATTCCTCCTTCCATGGGCACAGACCGTAGTAGTATTCCTCTAATATTCATTCATATCCCGTTACCTATGATTAACCACTTGTCTTCCTTTTCATCCTGTGATTAGATGACTAGTGAAGCTGCGGTTGGCTTTGCAACAAAAAAGGATAGGAGGCAACTTTCATGTACAAATGCGGAGGGCACCTCCCTGAATTACATACAGAACGTTTATGGCTGAGAAAGCTGAGGGATCAGGATAGTCAGCAAATTTTTAAGATTTGGTCCGACCCATTGGTTACTAAATTTATGAACATCGAATCCATGCACAGCGAAGAGGATGCGAGGGAGATGATTGAACTTCTTCATAAATGTTCCCTTACGGAAGAAGGTTTTCGCTGGGCAATTATCGAAAAAAGCAGCGGCAATGTAATTGGAAGCTGTGGATTTAATCATTGGCAACTCGAAGGTGCATATCGTGGTGAGATTGGTTATGAACTGGCTTCATCCCACTGGCGGAAAGGGCTCATGACAGAAGCTGTAAATGCGATGCTGGATTACGGGTTTACGGTGATGGAACTGAACCGTATTGAAGCTTTAGTAGATCCGCGTAATTCTGCTTCCGCACAGCTACTTGCGTCCTTGTCTTTTACTTGTGAAGGGATCCTTAGGCAGTTGCAATATACATCTACAGGTTATAAGGATATGCAGATGCACTCCCTTTTGTTTGAGGAATGGAAGTATCCGCGCAAATAAACTAGAAGGGACGGAATGTGAGGCATGCTTATTGCTTTTGAGAGAGGGCGTTCGCTATTCCACCGAACGAGTCCGCTTAGCAAGCTTTTTATGCTTGCATGTGTTACCGTCTATATTCTTCATACGGAACAGCTTGTACCTCAGGCAGGGCTTTTTGTAGGGCTTCTCCTGCTGTGTAGGTGGGGAGCAAATATTTCTTGGACAAGACTTAGAAAGGCAGTTATGTTCGTTCTAAGCTTTGGATTGCCGTATTTTGTGCTTACTTCCTTGGCAATTCCGCTCTCAGAAGGAGATACCCTATGGGCAAGGTTCGGCCCTATTTCGATCTCGAGCCAAGGAACCATGCTAGCAGGGGCGCTTACAATACGAATGTTTAACTTGTTTATCAGTTCTCTATTGTTCATTGCTACAACTGACCCAAGAGATTTTGTACAGTCCCTTACTATGCGGCTAAAGGTGCCTTACCGATTTGCTTTTGGGGTATCCATTGCACTTACATTCCTACCCTTACTTGAGGAGGAAGGCCGGTTGATTGCCCAAGCCCATAAGGTGAGAGGAATGAAGCCGCAAAAGGGCTTACGGAGCAAAGTGAGATGGTTTCAAAAATATATAATTTCTATATTGAGCAACAGCATTAGGCGGGTTCAGCAGACAGCGGGAGCGATGGAAGCTAAAGGTTTTGGAGCTTATCCGGAACGCACCTATACCCGAGTAACGGTGTACCCAGTTTCCGGGCTTTGGCTATCGATAGGATGCCTCCTGCTGTTGATACTCGGGTTATTTATTTGACTCTCTTTCGCAATAATCGTTAACCTTATATTTAAATAATGAGTTGACAATAAAGCGGACAGACCCTAAAGTTATGAACAGCTATGTTACATAACTAAGAAGATCTGAGGGAGAGAAAAGAATGTCCAAAATAAAACAACGTGTAGGAAAACATTTTGCTGCTTTTACAACACTTGATATTGTACTTATGGCCATGCTTGCGACGGCCAATGGAGCGATGACATTTTACTTATCTGTCATAAACAAGATGCTGAATAATCTTGGCGGACCTATTGCCACTTCAACCATTACCGGATTATACATCGTTTATGGATTACTTGCTTATTACATCATTCGCAAGCCAGGAACGGCTATCATTACCTATGGAATTGGGGCGGTGGTACAGAGCTTTATCGGTTCTGCGTATGGACTCGCTTCCATCATTGTAGCGGCACTATGTTACATGGTTGTTCTGGAAGTATTATTCTTTATGACGAGATATAAAAAATGGAGCGCATCTTTTATGATGCTCGCGGGTGCTTTACTCGTTCCGCTATGGTTTGTTTTCGCAGCCCAAATGTTCGGCTATACATCTTGGGGTTGGCCCGTACTGATTATAGCTCTTGTGGTAAGAATGATCAGTGGAGCTGTGTTATGTGGATGGCTTACCAAAATAATCGGCGATGGGCTTATCCGTTCCGGTATGCTTCGTAAATATGGAACATCGGAACAGTTCAAAGCTTAAGGAGTGACTAGTTTTGTCTGATGGATACGCCATACAACTAGAAGAAGTAAGTTTTCGATATGAGGGAGAGGCCGGCCATGCGCTGAGGGGCCTCTCTTTTGCCGTTTTGCAAGGAGAATGGGTAGCCGTTATCGGCCGAAGCGGGAGTGGGAAATCAACGTTGTGTCAGTTGCTGAACGGCTACTTGCCACGGTCCGGAGGAGGGAATCGGGAAGGAACGCTTAAGGTGGGTGGTTTAGACCCCTTACATGCTTCTATTGCGGAAATGGCAAATACCTGTGGACTTGTATTTCAGGACCCTGATGCACAGCTTGTGCAAGGCATCGTAGAAGATGAGGTTGCCTTCGGTCCGGAGAACTTGTGCCTTGCTCCTTCTGTCATCATGGAGCGTATTTCAGATGCGCTTCAAGCGGTATCACTTACAGAACTTCGAGATGAACGTATTACTGCCTTATCCGGCGGTCAAAAGCAGCGCACCGCGATCAGCGCAATCCTTGCGCTGGCGCCGCCGATTCTCGTACTTGACGCAGCAACGTCAAGCCTCGATCCACCGGCGCAGCAGCAACTGGTGCAGCTGTGTGCAGCGCTGCACCAGCAAGGCCGGACGCTCCTTACGTCGTCCGGCCGGTTTGACGATCAGGCGCGGCATGCCTCGCGCGTGATCGTCCTGGACGAAGGGACCGTCCGTTTCGACGGTCCCCCGGAAGTGCTGCTCCGCGATCATCACGCGGAGCTAACTGCCCTTGGGCTGCTGCCCCAGCCTGGCCGCATGCCGGCGGCAATAGGGTGGCAGCCTAGCGGTGAGCCCCCGCTTCTGAACATGCGGGGGCTGTCGTTCACCTACCCTGGCGGCCATAAGGCGCTGCAGGAGGTGAACGGTACTTTGTCAGCAGGTCAGTGGACCGTGCTGACTGGAGACAATGGCTCAGGTAAAACAACCCTGAGCCGACTGCTTATGGGGCTCCTTCCAGTCCCCAAAGGAGCCCTCTTTTTGGTAGGAAAGGAGCTTGCACGGTATGACGCATCAGACTTGTCTAGCAAGATTGGTTACGTCTTTCAGCAACCTGAGCATCAATTCGTTGCCAGTACCGTTTGGGAGGAATGTACCTACGATATTAGAGCAAGTCTTGCCTCTAGAGAGAATACAGATATTCCCCCAGAATGGAAAAGCAAAGTAGAGGAGCTGCTTAAGCTAGCGGGCTTATCTCATAAAAAAGAAGCCTCTCCTTATTCACTTGGAGGCGGAGAGAAAAGGCTGCTTAGTGTAATCACTCAGTTCCTTCTGGACAAAAGTATCTATGTTCTGGATGAGCCATCAGCAGGAATGGACTATATAGGGATGGAGATACTAACAGGACTTTGCCAGCTTCAATTATCTAAAGGAGCGGCTATTCTTATGATTACGCATGATCCACATTATTTTTTACCTTATGCAGATCAGCATTGGGAACTGGATAGAGGGATACTAAAAAAGCATAATTCCTTCCATGAGAAGTAAGGTCATGGTAATATGGAGTAGGTTTGCGATAAAGCAAACAAAGGAAAGAAGGTACATATTTTCATGACGAATGCAAATAAAATTCCAGGCAGGGGACTGATCTTGGTTGGAGTTCTGCTCGCCACGTTTTTGTCCGCTATCGAGGGGACGGTTATTGGACCTGCGGGACCTACCATCGTCAGTGATCTCGGGGACGTTACGTTGTTAAGCTGGATATTTACATCCTACTTGCTGACGATGGCGGTCAGTACACCTATTTTTGGTAAGATCAGTGATCTATACGGCCGAAAACCCGTCTTCCTGATCGGTGTCGCTTTGTTTTTACTCGGCAGCATTTTATGTTGTTTCGCAGTAAATATGCAAAGTTTGATTGTTTTTCGGGCGATCCAAGGGATAGGTGCAGGGGCGGTTGTGCCTGTGACCTTTACCATTATTGGGGACATCTATACCATTGAAGAACGAGGAAAGGTTCAAGGGATGATTAGCTCGGTTTGGGGAATTTCTTCCTTGGTCGGCCCTTTGATTGGCGGTTACTTTGTTGATTATCTTGGCTGGCCGTGGATTTTCGGATTTAATGTCCCGTTTGGACTATTAGCCATGTGGTTTGTGGCTAGATACTTTAAAGAAGAAGTGGTTAAACAAACCGCCAAGATCGATTATGCCGGTGCCATTACTTTTATTATCGGAATAACCTCGTTGCTGATTGTGCTGACACTTGGAGGTCAGTCATACGCGTGGACATCTCCTTTCATTATTCTGTTAGTGTTGATTGCTCTTTGTTTTCTTATCCTATTTGTTTATATCGAAAATAAAGCGGAGGAACCTTTGGTTCCACTGAGTCTGTTCAAAATACGAGATATTACCTTGTCCAATATTGCTGGTCTATTAACGAGTGCCCTTCTTATAGGGCTTACCAGTTATCTTCCTCTTTGGGTACAAGGTGTGCGTGGTGGAGATGCGACTTCTTCCGGTTTAATGCTCGCACCAATGTCCGTAGGCTGGCTAATTGGAGGGATTTATGCCGGGCGGCTACTCATGCGTCTAGGTTCACGTAAAACAACACTGATTGGTTTGACTGCTATAGTGATAGGTTCAGTAGGTTTGCTCTTTACGAAAGGCGATACAGCCACTTGGGTTATGTATGTTTATACCTTCATCTATGGTATTGGTTTTGGATTCTCTTTTACCGTGTTTACGATTATTGCACAGTCTTCTGTGGGTCATCGCCAAAGGGGCGCTTCCACAGCACTCAATACGTTCACACGTACGCTAGGTCAAACGATCGGTGCGGCCGCCTTTGGTACTTGGCTAAATATGCGAATCGCAGCTTATTCGGAGAGTATGCACTTGGCTGAGCAAGGAGTAACTCAAGCGGATATTAACCGTGTACTTGCACCACATGGTACGGCATCCTTGCCAGAAGAGCTGAAGATGATGCTTCAGAATGTGCTAGAGCTTAGTCTACACTCACTCTTTATCATTATGATGATCATTGCAGTTGTTGCTTTTCTAGTTACTGCAGGTCTGCGAAATACAGCACCTGAACCGGTAATTGAAGCAGATCAGAAGGGTTAAACTTGTATACATTCGATCCCTCATATCTCTATCGTTACTTAGCTCTCATTTTTTATTTTTCATAAATAGGCTGGGACATCGGCATATTAAGGAATAGCGTGACAGGCATTTCTTGTCTAGGCAGAAGAAGAAAGGATGAAAAATATGGATGAACCTGCGGTAATGATTATGTTCCCTGACCAGACGAAAGCTCGAGGAGCCTTTGAAACACTGCTTGAGCTAGGATATAAACCAGAGATGCTGGGTTCGGGTTTGATGGATGTAAAAATTGAGCAACAGGATATTACAACCGCTCTTGAAATAGTGGAAGCATTCGGAGGAGAGATTCAGGAAGAAAATAGCGATAGCGTTCGCGAGCTGATTACTCCAAGTTTTAGCGGCAAAAACGACACTGAATTTTCTTACCTGTCTATTCCTGCTCACACGGTGAACGAAGATTTGGATGAAGCCTATCTATCCGGGGAAAGCGATTCTCCTTATGAAGATGCTGTCTTGGAAGAGGAACGTAATTATAGCGATGATCATGACTTTGGGGGAGCCTATGGTGGGTTCTCAGGTAGTGTAAAAGCATGAAATATAAAAAGCGATCATTTCATGAATGATCGCTTTTTATAAATATAGTTTTTAATACTTCGTCCGATAAGGCTGTCCGCTATGAAGTTTGTTCAGCGGCATGTTTGCCTGCTGTATACCCGGTTGAGAATGCAGCAGTGATATTATATCCACCGGTATAACCATGGATATCAAGAATTTCTCCGCAAAAATAAAGGCCTTGCATAAGCTTGGATTCCATCGTTTTAGGGTAAATCTCTTTTAAGTTTACTCCGCCTCCAGTTACGAACGCCTCGGAGAGAGAGCGGGTTCCTGTTACAACAATAGGAATGCCTTTTAGTAAACTTGCAAGCGCTTCAACACTGCCCTTGGGCAAATGATGATAAGTCGTATCTTCTTCAAGCTCTGACTTTTGCAGAACCAGCGGAATAAGTCGTTCTGGAACGATGCCTCGCAACGAATTTTTTATCGCTTTTTTAGGTTCCTGTTCGAGTTTGTCCTTGAGTTCTTGAGTCATTTCGCCAAGAGACTTGCCAGGGTACAGATCAAGCTTCATGGTCACTTGATGGGAACCTGTTTTCTTCTGCACCTTACGAATGAACTGGCTGCATCTTAATGCAACGGGTCCAGACAAGCCGAAATGAGTAAAGATCATATCTCCTTCATGACGAATGACGATTTTATCTTTCGCATCGTGAACGGAAAGAGCAATATCACTCAGAGAAAGCCCTTGGAGCTCTTTGGACTGAATGAATCGCTCGCCGGAAACAATGGGTACTTCTGTTGGGTAAAGTTCTGTTATCGTGTGACCTGCTGCCTCTGCCCAAGGGTAACCATCCCCTGTAGAGCCTGTCTGAGGCACCGATTTCCCGCCAGTTGCAACAATGACAGCACTCGATTGAATGGTTTTTCCAGATGCTAGTTTAACTCCTGCTACTTGATGGTCGTCATACACGATTTCAGATACGGGTGAATCGGTATAAATTTTGACACCTAACGCCGTTGCCTTGCCGATCAGCGCATCTACTACCGTTTTAGCTTTATCAGACACAGGGAACATTCTCCCATTATCTTCTTCTTTTAGAGCAATACCTAAACTTTCAAAGAATTGCATGATTCCTTTGTTATCCATATGCTGAAAGGCACTATATAAAAATTTGCCGTTGCCCGGAATATGGCGGATGAGTTCGTCTTGATCTTTGGCATTGGTTACGTTACAACGTCCACCACCTGAGATCCCAAGCTTGCGACCTAATTTGTTTCCTTTATCTATAAGAAGAACGGAAGCACCGTGTTCTGCTGCTGCAACGGAAGCCATAAGACCGGAGGGACCTCCGCCGATTACAATTACATTTACATTCATTGGACTTACTAACCTCTTTCTGTAGCATTTTACTGATTCATAACTCCTACTAATCTCTCATCTTATCGTATCAGAACCGGGAGATGAAGTCGAAATGATGTCATATTTTGTTTATATTTTCAAATGAATCAAAAATAATACAAGATCTACGTGTAGTCTTTCATATCTACACATAGAAAATATTGTAATATGATGTTGCCTATGTTTTAATCAGGTTACATAAGGTTTGTGTCGGTAAACGGTGTTCGAAGGGAGGAATGACGGCCAATGTTTGCGGTCAAAGGCATTTTGTTGCAAGTCCTGCTTGCTGGAATAACTCCGCTTCTATTTACCTTATTTTTGGGGCGCCTCGGGACAGAATTTCAAGAAATAAAGAAAAAAACATCGCAATCCGTTCAGATCCAGCGCAGTTTATTGCTCTCTTGTCTGATTATGATCTTCTTGTGTTTTCTTTTTTCTACTGTCTTATTGAATACGATTTATTTGAATTTGAGCTTAATTCCAGTCATATTATCCATCTTATATGGAACTTATCCTATCGGGATTTTTGTGTCAATTGTATCAATCATATCCTTCTTTTGTCTCACTGACTATTGGACTGAACCCGCTATCTTTTTAGGATCGGGTGCTTTACTTTATCCTGTGTTGATATTGTTCGTGAGTCGTTTCAAAAAAGCAAATGTATCTAAGAAAAAGATGATGTTCACTATAATCTGGCTTAGCTATACTTTTTTATGTTATGGATTCGTCGTTTTGAAAACGGATTTTAGTGAACATGTTCAAGTTGAATTTGCAGTTTATTCTTTGCTCTATATTTTTTCTTCCTTAGTAGTACTGTTAGCGACGATTCATTTAATGGAAAAAACGTTAAGGCATCACGGATTTGCCTCCGAACTTGAAGTGCGTTGGAAAGAATATCGGCACCAATTTGATATGAATGAACATCTGTTAAATACCGTACCTGTGTCGGTCGTTGCATTCGATACAGAGGGGAATATCGTGAATGCAAATACCCGCATGCTTGCTCAGATGGAATCATCTAATAATTTTCAGGCAATCCCGCCTGAAGAAATGATCGGGAAGCGAATTGAAACGATCATCGGAGAAGAGCATGGATTGCGAGTGACAGAACGAATCCAGAGTGCAAACCATGATGGAGAGATTTCATCTGAATATTTAAGAGTCGGAGCAAACACATTCTATACGACGATCTCTCCGGTCAAAGATCCGGTTAGCGGAAGAGTGATAGGTTCTTCTCTGGTACTTCAGGATATGACAGAACTTGAAACCCTTCGAAATGAGCTGGCACACGTGGAAAGATTGGGGCTTGTAGGCCAAATGGCGGCAAGTATTACACATGAGGTACGTAATCCAATGGCAGTAGTCAGAGGGTTCCTTCAGCTCATGAGAGAGAAAAGTCCACGTTCTCTTGATCATTATTATCGGATTGTAATGGAAGAATTAGACCGGGCTAACAGTATAATCAATGATTTTCTCTCGCTAGCTCAGAACCAAGCCTCTGAAAAGGAAGAAGTTCATCTTCATCACATTATTAAGGAACTGACCCCGTTACTGCTGGCTGATGCGAATATGCGAGGTCAAACGATTGAACTCAATTTATGCGATGAAATTCCTAGTAAACATGTAAACCCTAAAGAAATTAAACAGCTTATTCTGAATCTGGCCAGAAACGGAATGGAAGCGATGGGGAACAAAGGAACGTTGATCATTGGAACGGCTTTGGAAGAGGGGAATGTGAAGCTGAGTGTGAGTGATAACGGACCAGGGATATCCCTCGAATCACAGAACAAACTCTTTGAACCATTTTACACGACCAAGTCTAAAGGTACAGGGCTTGGATTATCCCTTTGTTTAGGAATTGCCGAAAGACACAACGCAACGATCTGTATTGACTCAGAGGAAGGAAAAGGTACGACATTCACTGTTATTTTCAAAAATGGATAGCGCCTGTTTGATTTGTGATAGATGCGTGTATCAATACATAAGGACTTAGGGGCATAAGTTAATCTGGGGATAAGATCCCTTATTCAGAGTCATAATAAGCTTGCCATCATGCTAGAGTGCATGGCTGAAGCGTAAGTTCAAGCTTTGTGACGAAGAAAGGAGGGATTCCCTATGTCAAAAAATGATTCCAAACAACAACAGATTCAAAAGGAATCCAACAAGAAAAACCATACAAAAGAACAAGTAACCGACAAAAAACTGCAAGGGGACAATTTCCCTGCAACCTAGGTTTCTAAACTGTCGATTTACTGTGCAACGAGGATGGTGAAACTCTGTATTGGTGAGCATATCTTCCTCCCTTGCGTTCACAACTTATGAATGTATAATAAGGTTAGCATCGAATTTAGACTGATTAATCTATATACAGATATTCATAAGGAGTGAACAATTAATGTCTATGTCTTTTGATCAATACATGAAAGATATGGTTCAACCGATGAGGGATGAACTTACAAACCTTGGAATAAAGGAACTTCGCACTGCTGAAGAAGTGGAAGCGAATTTGCCAGAAGCGAAGGGAACAACACTGGTTGTTGTCAATTCTGTATGCGGCTGTGCAGCGGGTCAGGCACGTCCAGGCGTTGCCCAAGCGCTGGATAATGAGGTGAAACCGGATCAATTATTCACCGTGTTTGCAGGTCAAGATAAGGAAGCAACTGCAAAAGCTCGTGAGTTCTTTGCTCCATACCCACCATCATCACCTTCCATTGCTTTGCTTAAGGATGGGGAGCTGGTTCATTTTATCGAACGCCATCAGGTGGAGAACCGTTCCGCGGAAGATATTGCGGCTGATTTGACAGACGCTTTTAACCGTTACTGCAAATAAGTCAGTTACATAACGCCCCTCGTTTTCGGTTAACCCGAACTCATTGGGGCGTTTTGGCTTTTTCTTTTCTTATTCCCTGTACAATTACTATGGAGAAACTGAGGTGTGAACGATGAGTTTACAAGAGCAGATTATTGCTGAGTTGAAAGTAAAGAAAAGCATTAACGTCGATGAGGAAGTTCGCAAACGTGTGGATTTTCTGAAAGATTATGTGAAGAAATCACACACAAAAGGGCTTCTAATTGCGATTAGTGGCGGTATTGATAGTGCGGTAGCAACTGGACTATGTAAACAAGCTACGGACGAACTTACGAAGGAAACAGGGGAAGAGTACAAGACACTGGGTGTATTCCAACCTTACGGTCAGCAATCCGATATCGAGCACAGTTATGCAACGGCTAAGGCATTTGATCTGAGATATACGGTTGAAACGAATATTGAAGAAGCAGTAAACGAAATCGCACTTGAAGTGGAGCATGGTTTCAAAAACTTGGGAATGTCTCGTCATATGACACCGCAAGGTAAAGGGAATGTGAAAGCAAGAACGCGTATGGTCGTGCAGTATGCGTTATCTTTTGAGATGAATCTGCTCGTTGTAGGTACAGACCATGCGTCTGAAGCGATTACTGGATTTTATACCAAATGGGGTGATGGCGCAGTCGACATCACTCCACTGTCAAGTCTTAATAAACGTCAGGTTCGCCAAATCGCTGCTCATATTGGAGTTCCGGATGAAATTGTTCACAAGGCACCTACTGCAGGTCTGTGGGAAGGTCAAACGGATGAAGATGAACTTGGGATCACATATGAGGATAACAGTGACTATCTAGAAGGCAAGGAAATTCCCGCTGAAGCAAGAGAGAAATTAGAGGCAGCCTACTTACGGACAGGCCACAAGCGTAACGCGATCCCTGGAATCTAGAGCTGAAAGACTAGAGATCCACCCTAACTAGATATCTACGGTGTTGTGAATAGCCGATTAACCCTCGTATTGCTGGCATATGCCGGAAACGGGGGTTTTTGTCATCGTTCGAACATAGATTCTGTGAAGTTAGACTGGTACAATAGATTGGATCTAATAAAGAGGGTGGTGATTTCAGATGATTTATGGGATCGGCAATGATGTGCTGGAAACAGGACGAATTCGACGTATTTTAGAAAGCAACCGCAGAACTTCGTTTATTAAGAGGGTTCTGACCAGCAGGGAACAGGAGATTCTTTTCTCACGAAGTAAGGATGAACTTGCCTATGTTTCAGGTCGTTTTGCTGCCAAAGAGGCAGTAACGAAAGCTTTTGGATGCGGTATTGGACAAATGATTGGATTTCATGATCTTGAAATCTTGCCGGATGAAAAGGGGAAGCCTGTCGTTTCGTTATCAGCGGAAGCTTGGAAGCGTCTTGAACTCAGAGGAGAACCTGTGTATCAAATTCATCTGAGTATTTCACACCAGCCCGCTATGGCAGCTGCCTTCGCTATCGTCGAACGGATAGAACAGATACATTAATGGTTTCAACATAGATTAGATGCAGATATGGATGGGAGAACAAACAGGAATGGATCAAAGTACAGCAAAACAATATTTCAGCACCGAACTGCTGAACTGGTATATGGAGAATAAACGGGACTTGCCTTGGCGCCGCCATCGTGATCCCTATTATATTTGGGTTTCTGAAATCATGCTTCAACAAACAAGGGTGGAAACAGTAAAGCCCTATTTTGAACGGTTTATTACTCGTTTTCCGACCATTTCGGATCTTGCTGAAGCACCGGAAGAAGACGTTCTTAAGCTGTGGGAAGGTCTCGGTTATTATTCTCGCGCACGGAACCTTCAGGCAGCTGCGAAGCAAGTTCTTGAACTGCATGGGGGAGAGGTTCCGAATCAAAAGGATGCTGTCTTTAACCTGAAGGGAGTCGGACCTTACACTGCGGGTGCAATTCTTAGTATTGCCTTTAACCAGCCTGAGCCAGCAGTAGATGGAAATGTGATGCGTGTACTATCACGTTACTTCTTGATAGAAGACGACATCATGAAAGGCAGTACCCGTGTCAAAATGGAGACGCTGGCGCAGGAGCTCATTCCACAAGGACGAGCGGGTGACTTTAATCAGGCACTGATGGAGCTCGGAGCCCTAGTGTGTACACCGAAATCTCCTCACTGTCTTACTTGTCCGGTAATGGAAATGTGTAAAGGACGCATTGAGGGAAGAGAGGACACTTTGCCTGTGAAGAAGAAGGCGAAACCACCTCGCCCAGAACAGCGTATTGCAGCACTTGTAACAGGGACACTACAAAATGAAGGTAAAGTTCTCGTGCGTCAGCGTCCGCAAACCGGACTGCTCGCAAAAATGTGGGAGCTGCCTCATGTACTAGCTTCAGAACCTGGCGCACTGGCATACCAGGTACCGGATGAACCGGCAATGGACATCATAGCAGGGCATTTAATTGAAGAGGGTTATCCTGCGAGGCCAGAAGCGTTCTGGAAGCTCGCAGAACATACCTTCAGTCATATTCATTGGAATCTCCAGTTGTATAGATGTAAGGAAACAGATGAAGTTTTAAGCTCATCTATGGTGGCTGAGCAGATCGAGGCCTATAAGACAGAAGGATATGTATATAAGTGGATTGGTCCAGAAGATATGGAAACGATGGCTTTTCCGAATGTATTCTTGAAGCTGCTCAAAGAACATTTTGCCTTATAAAAATCATATAAATTCACCTTAAGCCTGCTTCGTTGAAGCAGGTTTTTTATTTCACTGAACGCATAAAATAGAAAATAATTGATTTTATTGGAATTAAATGTTATAAAATATAGTATGCATACTCCATATGGAGTATATTTGAACATAAATAAGGGGATTTCAATGATGAGTGAACAAGACAAAATTGAGAAAGTTACGGTGAACGTGGGGATTGTGGATTTGGGTCAGATTGATTTACTGGTAGATCAGGCGTTTTATTCTAACCGGACAGATTTTGTTCGAACAGCGATTCGTAATCAGCTGGAGACTCATCGGAAGGAAATACAAGATTATACTACCCGAAAAATAACGGCAGTTGGCGTTGTCATCTATGACCGGGATGAGCTTGAAATATTACGTGCTTCTAAGACCAAAATTGAAATTCGTCTGATTGGGCAGCTAGTGATTGCTAAGGATGTCGATGCCGGGCTCATTCGAGATACGGTTGAACATGTTCAGCATTTTGGAGTACTGAAAGCGAGCAACGAAGTGAAGGCAGTGATCAAGGAGATCCAATCCAAAGGATAAGGGGCTGTGCAGGTGGCCATTTTTAAAGGTCTCATTCGGAAATACTGGTATTTCTATATTGTCCTTGGTCTAGTAACCATCATTGATATTACGATGAACCTATCGATTGCATGGCTGTTCGGAAACCTAACAGAAACGGCTGTCTCCCGTAATACAACTCAGTTTTTGCCTCTGCTCTATGCGGGAATTGCTCTTATTCTCGTCATGGGAATTAACCAGTATGTGAACGGGTATTTAAAGTCCAGAGTATCTGCGAACGTACAAGATGAACTACGCACACGCACTTTCCGCACATTACTTCGACTACCACAAACCTATTATGACAATCATCATTCAGGAGATCTGTTATCACGTATTACGACGGACAATAAGACCATTGGAGGCGCACTGGGGCATACCTTAATTGAATTGATCAAAAATCCGCTAATGGCACTTTGTGCTTTTATTTATTTGGTAATCATTGAATGGCGACTTGCTCTGATCTCTTTACTGATTGGGCCGATGATCTTGTTGTGTGGACTTCTGCTTGGCCGCAGTATTCGTGAGAGGTCCAATGAATCACAGCAGAAATGGGGGACAATGACCTCTTTTGTACAGGATGTAGCGGGAGCGAGTGTTATTTTTAAAGTATTTCGACTGGAGGCCATCTTTAGCAAGAAATTTAGTACCCAGTCAAGCGCTGTGCGTGTGCAGGAAACAAAACTGGGCGTGACGACAAGTATTCTACAATCTTTGTCGAACATGATCGGTTTTTCTGCTTTTGTGCTTGCGATTACATACGGGGCCTATCTTGTTGCTCAAGATATAATCTCGATTGGAAGTTTGATGGCTTTTGTTCAACTGATGAACTATGTCATTATGCCATTCACGACATTTGCTTCGACCTGGGGAGAGCTTCAGGTATCGCTGGGAGCGGCGGATCGAATTCAGGAAGTGTTGCAGCAGCAGCCGGAAGAGAACGAAAAGACAAATCTTTCTGAGGCGATTCTAACCGATCAAAAGGAAGTTCAGATTACGCTGCAACAAGTTGAATTTGCATACTCAGATAGTAAGATACTGGATAATTTCAGTATGGAAATAGAGCACGGAAAGTTCACTGCAGTAGTTGGGGCGAGTGGCAGCGGTAAAAGCACTCTTTTTCGTTTATTGTTAGGGTTTTATGCACCTGATAAAGGAGAGATTCGTGCGAATGGAGTCAGCTACACTAATCTGAATTATGACGAAATTCGAGGGCTTTATGCGCTCGTACCACAGGAGCCTCAGCTTTTTACTGGAACAATTCGAGAAAATATTCTTTATGGTAATCCCGAAGCAACAGAGGAGGAAGTTGTTGAAGCGGTGATTTATGCGAACGCGCACTTATTTATTCAGCAGTTTCAAGATGGGATGGATACTCAGGTTGGGGAGAGGGGAAGTCAGCTGTCTGGGGGACAACGTCAGCGGATTGC
Organism: Paenibacillus sp. Marseille-Q4541; assembly: GCF_018310695.1. Lineage (GTDB taxonomy): Bacteria > Bacillota > Bacilli > Paenibacillales > Paenibacillaceae > Paenibacillus. The sequence continues at coordinate 49,882 of NZ_JAGXCY010000017.1, forward strand.
CATTGCTAGAGCCATCTTGAAAAACGCACCTATTTTGTTACTTGATGAAGCAACTGCTTCCTTAGATAATGAATCCGAACATCTTGTGCAGGATGCGCTTCGAAAACTTATGATAGGAAGAACAACCGTTGCAATTGCCCACAGGTTATCAACAATTCAACAGGCTGACAAGATTGTTGTGATTCATGAGGGAAGCATCGTCGAAACAGGTACACATGATGAATTAATGCAGCTAGGAGGACATTACTACGAATTATATCGGGCAAGGCGAGATGATGAGATTTTAGAGCCAGCTATCGGTGTAGTAATCTAATTTTATAGGATTGATTCGGTGCCAATTAATAAAAAAGCCACCTTGTCCAAGACAAGGTGGCTTTTAACGTTTATAAGCTCTGCTTATTTCGCAGCTTCGTAACGTTTGTTTACTTCATCCCAGTTGATTACGTTCCAGAAGGAAGCGATGTAATCAGGACGTTTGTTTTGGTATTTGAGGTAGTAAGCATGCTCCCAAACATCAAGGCCAAGAACCGGAGTCAGACCTTCAAATACAGGGCTGTCTTGGTTAGGTGTGCTTGTAATAGCAAGCTTGCCGTCTTTACCTACAACGAGCCAAGCCCAACCGCTACCGAAACGAGTTGTTGCTGCTTTTGCGAAATCTTCTTTGAATTTATCAAATCCGCCAAGCTCGCTGTCAATTGCAGCTGCGATTGCGCCAGTGGGAGCTCCGCCGCCGTTAGGTCCGATAATTTCCCAGAACAGGCTGTGGTTGTGATGTCCGCCACCGTTGTTACGAACTGCTGTGCGGATGCTTTCAGGTACGCTGTCGAGGTTAGCGATCAGGTCTTCAAGGGATTTTCCTTGAAGCTCAGGAGCGTTTTCCAAAGCTGCGTTGAGGTTAGTAACATAAGTATTGTGATGGCGATCGTGGTGGATTTCCATCGTTTGAGCATCGATATGTGGTTCTAATGCGTCGTTTGCGTAAGGAAGTGCTGGTAATTGGAATGCCATAATGAAATTCCTCCTAATAAAATAGATTTAAGTGAAAGGTACAATCTCTATGTAAGAATTACCCCTCGACAGTTATATTAAACCGTATTCGGCGTATTTAATCAACATTTTTGTTGAATAAGCTGTTCTATAAGGTTTTATACTTTACATGACGTTTACAAAGTGATTTTTACAAATGCTAGCTATCTTAACATGGATAACATAAGTTGGACAAAATGGAAGGCTCGAAATGAAAACGCATTTAATGAAGCGCTTTCAGAAAAAAATTGCGTGTTTTCTGCAACAAAGTGTGGTTTAATGGACCTTGAAGTAGATTCATCTCGTTTTTTGTCGCAATATTATTTCCTGAACATTTCTGGTTGGCCCCTATGGGCGTGACAGATGTTTCAGCCGGCAGTTATGCCGGTTTTTCTGCCTGTATTTGAATACATTATTTAGGTTGTATCTGAATACATACAGAAAAGTGATCATCGGGTTTTTGGTAAAAAGGGTATGCCTTTTTTGTAAAACCTCACTAAAGTTAACGAAAAGGGAGATTAACACATGAACATTCGTTCCTTTCAGTTGAGTGACGCAAATCGCGTGACGGAGCTGTTACAAGTTGCTTTGTCCGAAGATTGCTTCGAGAACACGATGGGGCCTTTTGCACGACAGTTATCCTGGGACTCGGACCTTATTATGGTTGCGGAGGAAGACGGAGAACTTGTAGGTGCATTAATTGGGACTATCGATCAGAATCAGGGTTATATTTACCGTATTGCTGTTCATCCGGATGCTAGACGCCGTGGAGTTGGAAAAGCTCTAGTAAAAGCCGTTGAACAACGCTTTCATCAGCGTAAGGTAAGCCGTGTATGGGTTGCCGGAGATGAACATAACAAGGCAGCTATGCCTTTGTATGAAGCAATGGGATATGGAGCCAACCAGATTATGAAAGCTTTTCAGAATCTGAGTATCCTGGTTCACAACTAACTAGAGAGACAGACAAGCGAGACAGACATAAATAAATAGAAAAATATTGTTCACCATATTAGGCATATCTTGGCTTCCGTTGCAAATGGAACCGAGATATGCTTTTCTATTCATATGGCATTTATAGATATAGATAGATATGGCACTTACAGATTATAGAGGTGACTTAAGGGATGAACCGTGATGTACCACCTGAAAAAGAACGTGCGGTGACGCCTTCCCCCTCAGGCTCTTCAGTGGCAAAAGAGCTCAAGGATTGGCTTAAGACAATCATCATTGCTTTCGTCATCATGCTGCTTCTTAACTTATTCGTATTTAACATTTCCATCGTTAAGGGAGAATCCATGCAGCCTACCCTTACCGAGCAGAATCGACTGTTTATTAACAAAATTATATATGAGTTTGAACAACCGGGACGTCAAGATGTGATCGTGCTTCATGATCCAAGTAATGGGCCCGACCGTAAAGAGTTCCTTGTGAAAAGAGTGATTGGAATACCTGGTGATCTGATTGAGATCAGAGATCATGTTTTATATGTGAACGGTGAAGCGCAGAATGAATCCTATACAGATACAATCATTGAAGATCCTGATTTTGGTCCGATCAAATTGCAGGAGGATCACTACTTTGTAATGGGCGATAATCGCCATGCGGGGATGAGTAAGGACAGTCGTTCTTTTGGGAGCGTTACTGCGGATAAAATTGTAGGTAGGGCTGAATTTATTTTTTGGCCTAAGGAGAACATGAGAAAACTTTGAACGATACAACGTATGATCAAAACGTTCATTATATAACCTAGAGGTGAGAATATGATTAGCGGACAGTCAGTACCGGGCACAGCTGAGCGTTATGAATGGCTGAAACAAGAAATTATTGCTGCAGCGCCGTCGCTCGGTATTGATGATATCGGGTTTGCGGCCGCTGATCCATTTGTATCTTTACGCTCCATTTTGGAAGAGCACCGGGCAAATGGTTATGAATCAGGGTTTGAGGAACCCGATATAGAGAAACGGGTTAACCCTGCTTTGGATAACGAGAAGCCAGCTTCTCTATTGGCCATTGCAATTGCTTATCCTTCCAAGATGAAAGATCCACCGAAGTCTGAGCCAGGTAAATATAGAGGGATATTGGCACGTTCCGCCTGGGGGCAGGATTATCATCACGTACTTCGGGCTGCAATGGACAAACTGTCCGACTTTATTAAGGAAAGAGTACCGGAAGCGCGGATTGAAAGCATGGTGGATACTGGAGTTCTGGTAGACCGTGCTGTATCAGAGCGAGCTGGAATCGGATTTAGCGGTAAAAATTGTTCCATTATTTCGCCCACGCTTGGCTCCTGGATTTTCCTAGGGGAGCTTGTGACGAACATTCCGTTTTCACCGGATACCCCGGTTACGGAAGGGTGCGGAGAATGTACTAAATGTATTGATGCATGTCCTACCGGAGCATTAGTTGGTCCAGGGCAGCTTAATTCACAGAAATGTATCTCTTTTCTAACACAAACCAAAGGTTTTTTGGATGAAGAATATATGAAAAAAATCGGGAATCGGCTCTACGGATGTGATACATGCCAGATTGTGTGTCCTAAGAACAAGGGTAAGAATTGGGATCACCATCCTGAATTTGAACCAGACCCGGAGATCGTGAAGCCATTGTTGATACCGCTTCTTGATCTGAGCAATAAAGAATTTAAAGAACGTTTCGGACATAGTTCTGCCGCATGGCGTGGTAAAAAACCGATTCAACGGAATGCCATTATTGGACTCGGAAATTTTAAGGACAAAAGTGCTGTACCGAAATTAAGTGAAGTGCTCATGCGCGATCCACGGCCTGAGCTGAGAGGAACCGCCGCATGGGCGCTCGGCCAAATAGGAGGGGAAGAAGCAATGAACACAATAACGACAGCTGCTTTAAAAGAGGAGCACGAAACCGTGCTAACGATGTTGCAAAGAGCCGGAGAACGTTTAGCATCGGCATCTCTACCAAAGGACCAAGCCGTACTCAATAGTACTTCTAAAGATAATGTGGACTCTGTCCCACAAGAAGATAAAGTGGATAACAAGGCACAGGAGCAAAATGCTGCAGCTTGGAAACCGACACCTGTAACAAACCTCACGGGCACGCCAGTCTATTATCATGAGATCATTACGGACCTAGGGGAGTTCACTTTATGTGCAACGGAACAAGGACTAGCGAGACTCGATTTTGGAAACTATACCGTGCGTGAGGCACATCTTCAGCAGTGGGCAAGAACATGGCTGGGCGAGTACCATTTTGTTCACGATATCTCACGTTTTCAGGAAGCTGTTTGGCAGCTTGAGGAGTATGTGAAAGGGGAACGCAAAACGTTTGAGCTTCAGTTGGACCTTCGTGGTACACCGTTCGAGGTTCAAGTGTGGAATGCACTTGCTGATATTCCTTATGGGCAAACCGTATCTAGTCTGGAAGTTGCTGAAACGATTGGAAGACCGAAAGCGGTGCGTTCTGTCGTAGCCGCGATAGGAAAAAATCCGCTTCCAATCATTATTCCACATCATCGCATCACAGGTAATGAAGGCGGAGTTGCGATATATCCGGGTGGACTCCAAGTAAAAGAGCGGCTCTTGTCTCTTGAGAAACAAAGCTAATGTAAAGTGGTAAGAAAAACACCAATTTCCGTTTGCTAGCAGCCTTTCTACATGCTATGATATCGTTTGTAAACCGTTTTTAACGATATTAAATTCAAGTGGAAAATAGGGGTGTAGAAGCATGTGGAACATCGTCATACCCATTATTACACTAATTGTGGGCTTGATCGGAGGATTCTTCATTGGTGCATTTTATTTGCGTAAGCAGATGGAGAAAATGCAGAATGATCCTGAGGCTTTACAAAAGATGGCCAAGCAAATGGGCTACAATTTGAATAGCAAGCAGATGCAGCGTGCTCAACAGATGATGAAAACCCAGCAAGGCGGCAATGGTACGGGTAGAATGCAACCGCCTATGCGTAAAAATCAGGGCAGAAAAAGATAGTAGCTGTAATTTGCCTGCCAAATGCCAGATGTAACGGCGGGGAGGAAATACGAAATGGCTGGAGTTAAAGATTACGTGAATTCCTCTGTCGCGAACAATCGCGAGCAGATTGAATACCACGTTGAACAAATATTAAAGCTGATTGGTGAAGATACAAACCGTGAAGGTTTGCTTGAAACACCAGCACGTGTTACACGGATGTACGAAGAAATTTTTGCGGGTTACGAGGTTGATCCTAAAGATGTACTGGGCGTAACCTTTGACGAGAATCACGAAGAACTCGTGATCGTTAAAGATATCGTATACTACAGTCAGTGCGAACATCATATGGCTCCTTTTTTCGGGAAAGTTCATATTGGATATGTACCAAGCGGACAAATTGTCGGTCTTAGCAAACTTGCAAGACTGGTAGAGGCAGTAACTCGCCGTCTTCAGGTTCAAGAACGAATTACATCCCAGATCGCAGATATTTTGGATGAAGCATTGAAGCCGAACGGTGTTATGGTTGTCGTTGAAGGAGAACATCTTTGTATGTGTGCTCGCGGCGTCAAGAAACCGGGAAGCAAGACAGTTACCTCTGCAACACGCGGTACGTTCCGCGAAAATGCAGCATCTCGTGCTGAGTTTCTTTCTTTGCTCAAAGGATAATACCGTTATTCGGGCCTTGGCATATGAAGTACGGATAGAAAGCCTTGACCTTTTAGGTCAGGGCTTTTTTGTATGATATAGCTAAATTCGGTGAGGCGAAGGGGAGAATCTTTTATGTTTGAGGAACTACAGATTGTTGAATCTCCACTCATGAGAAGTACAGAAGATGTGCTTGCGGCTTTTGCATGGGAAGAGGTGCTTTGTAAGCAGGTTGGACTAGGCCACCGCCCTGTCGCTCATCTGTGGCGCCACGAGAATGCGTTGGTAATTGGGCTGAGAGACCGCAGGTTAAAGGGAGCCGAGAAAGTTTTGCGTGCTTATGAGGAAGCGGGGCTCGTAACATGCGTTCGTCCTTCTGGTGGGGCGGCAGTCAAACTGACTCCGGGCGTAGTCAATGTATCATTAATTATGCCAAACCCAGACCATGCGATAAACATACATGATGATTTTAAGAGAATGGTGAGTTACATACAGGAAGCATTGTTACCTTGGGGCATAGAGGCGAAGGCCGGAGAAATTGAAGGTGCATTTTGCCCAGGTGATTACGATGTAAGCATTGCTGGCCGTAAATTTTGCGGAATTGCTCAGCGACGTTTGGCAAAGGCATATCTGATTACCGCATTTATTATTGTTGAGGATGACGGAGATGAGCTGGCGGCAGAGGTTCGTAATTTCTACGATGCAGCTGCTTCAGAGACAGAAGAGCATTTTCCTCAGGTACAGCAGGGTACAATGGGAGGGCTGCGTGAACTTGCAGGGGTCCCTTCCTCGGAAGCTTATATGGAGTCACTTGTTCAGGTGCTTCGTCAGAAGGCCGTTCATGTTTACAATGGGGCTCAGCCAGATGTGCCAAAGGAAGAAGTGGAAAAAATGATAATTACACTTAGAGAACGTTATGATCGGGACTAAAAGGGCCTCCTCTTTCCATATAAAAACAACCTGTTGCTTGTAGCACAGGCTGTTTTTATATGGGTTATTTTTTTGCTTCAAACTGCTTCAATGGATTGTCCTGTGAGCTCAATAAGGAGTCCAGCGAAGTTTGCGCGCCTCCATGAAACGTTCGGATACCTCAGGCCAGTAAACGACATTCCACCAGTCTGTAATATATTTTTTTCGTTCATTCTGATGCTTGAGGTAATAGGCATGTTCCCATACATCCAGTGGAAGTAAAGGTACAATATCATATTGGGATAGATTCTGATGCTTCTCGGCTTGTAGAATTTCTAGACGATGTGCTCTTGGACTCCACACGAGAACCGCCCATCCTCCGCCCTCTACTTTGTTCGCTGCTTCTGTAAAATGCTTTTTGAATGCTTCAAAGCTTCCAAAATCTTTTCGGATTTGCTCGCCAAGGGAGCCAACCGGTTTACCTCCTCCTTTAGGGTTCATGATGTTCCAGAAGATGGTGTGTAAATAATGTCCAGCGCCATTAAAGGCAAGCTCTCGTTCCCAATGTTTTACGAGATCAAAATCTCCATCTTTTCTAGCTTCTTGAAGTTTCTTCTCCGCTTTGTTGAGATCATCTACATAGGCTTTATGATGCTTGTCATGATGAATACGCATTGTTTTTTCGTCAATGTAAGGCTCCAGTGCATTATAGGCGTAAGGAAGTGGAGGGAGTTTGTGTCCTCCGATCGGTACAGGAGACTCAGGTTCGCTTGTTTCAGTTGTACTCTCGGTATGCATCTCTGTCGGAGAAGAAGACGCGGTTAGTGTACCGAAAGATTCCTCGGCAATCCGTCCGGATATAGCCACTTCGGGGTAAGGGAAAGCTTCTTCTTCCTCCCAGTAGCCGCGTTGTTGCGGCTTTGATACCATTTGTGGATTTATTAGCTCTGACACTGCATTTTGGCGATCCAAAGGCTTTAGCTGATTCATGTTTTTTTCACATTGATCCCGGATGTGCTGAATGATTACTTTTGCTGAAGGGTGTTTGGATATAGCATCACTATGACTCATCAGATGATCAAGCTGCCGATGGAACTCTTTGGACTGGGCGAAACAAGTGTGAAGCAAGACATCCATTTGACCGAGTGCATACTCATTAGCATGGTGAGCTTCATTCTTTGTTTTTTTCATCCAGTCATCTGCCGTATAGCTTGTGCGTTCAAAAACCGACTTCCATTCATCTAACAGTTTTGCATAGGGAGTCTCTAGATTAGGCACAACAGGGATGATGATTTGGGTGTATTCCTTTTCAGCATCTTTCCAAGACCTTATCTCCTCAAGGACGCGCAGTGGCAAATAGGGCCCATACTCCAACTCCATACGCTAGTTACCTCCTGTTATTTTGTCTTATTGTTTTACGATCGCAGTAGCACAATAGACGTTATCTCTTTTTTATTTCTATTCTTGTTGGGGCTTGGACTATGATGACTTGTCAAATAATAGGAAACAGGCAGGTGAGGTGTATGTAAAGGTGCGTAGATACATGGAAATATACAAAAAAGACACCTTGGTTCAAGGTGTCTTGGATTAAAGTACGATATTATTGCTGAGCTAGCTTAATATTACCGAGGAACGTAGATACTTTCCGTAAATATTCCTTAGGATGTTCTCTGAATATGAGTTCATGGTGTGCGTCATCAACGATCCATACATCTGACTTCGGATTTGTTTGGTTACTAGCTAAAAGCTCAGCCATTGGATAAGGGGCTTTGTCATCCTTCGTTCCATGAATGAACAGGATAGGGATATCATAATCCTTTGTTTTTACTTCCTGATACGGTATCGAATTCAGACTTGTGCCATTGAGAACCGGGAATAACATGGTAAGAAGCTGTAATGTCGGTTGTCTTGGTAGGTTGATCTGATTCTGAATGTTATGGTAAAGCGTATCTGGCTCAAGTAAGAACGTACTATCCAGTATCATGGCATCAATATCTTTGGATACGAGTGCTGCCTGCAAAGCGGTTCCAGCTCCCATGGAGAAACCCCAGACGACGACTTCTTGTGAACCCTTCTGCTTAGCGAGTTGTACTGCACCGAGCAACTGTTTGGACTCTGCTTTTCCTCCTGTTGCAACACCGCGGCTGTTCTGGGAAGCAAAGCCATAGTCAAACATAATAACATTAAAATTTTGCTGATGAGCATAATGTGCCAGGTCATACATTGGAACCCAGGATTCCTCGCGGTTCGCACCATAACCATGACTTAAAACGATAGTTTTGCTACTCTGGCTTTCTGCGGGAATATACCATCCATTCACGTTACGACTGCCGTCGATCGCAGGGAAGGTAACCTCTTCATAGGCCATCCCTTTCGCAAGCATTGGATTAGAATACACCGGTGCCACCGTAGGATTCGAAAGAACCCAGGCGATGAAAGCATGAAGAGCGATAAAGCAAAATACAAGGAAGAAAATAATGGATAATACAAGGGCTACAATAATATGTTTAAAACGAATCAGCCTTGGCGAGATTGTTGGAGGAATCGTTGATACGTCTCGTTGAAGATGGCTATTGCTCTTGGATGTAGGAAACATACAGGATTCCCTCCTTCTTGTTAGTATCTTATGCAATCTCTTTCCATCATGACCGAAGAACTAGTTATCAGATGAGTTCGGGTGAAATTACGACAAAGTATGACAAATGTATCTGAGAGATAATTCGTAACTCTCTTACTATTATTTTTAATCCTATGATGTAAAAGTAGGAAAGTCAATCGGATGAGTCGATTTGTTACACAGATGTAATATTCGACAATCTAGTAGCTTAAATAGCTTGTCAAGTGAAGCAAGCCCTATTCCCAAATGGTGAGATAAGTGCTGCACATCGTAATATAAAAAGAACTAAATGAGATTGATTCTCAATAATTTTCTTTACATTAAGTATAAGTTCTCATATAATTTATGTAACCAGGTTTCACGTGATGAAACACGAGAGGGGGATGGTTCTATGGAAGATCAGGATCGCAAATCAACAGTTCGAGCGGTCGAACGAGCACTGGACATTTTGCTCACTTTTACAGGCCAGACTGACCTTGGGCTAACGGAAATATCCAGCAAGATTGGATTACATAAAAGTACGGTACATCGGCTGTTGTCGACGTTGGAGGAAAAAGGTTTTGTCATCCGTAATCCCTCTACGGAAAAATATCGGCTTGGGATTCGGATATGGGAACTCGCCGCGCATATGTCGCAAAGTGATGACCCCGCCGTGCTGTTGCTACCAGCAATGGAACGGTTGCGTGACAATTTAGGAGAGACCGTTAGTTTGTATTTAAGAGATGGGAACGAGCGTATTCGAGTTCAGGCAGTACAAAGTAACCAAGCGATCCGCCGGGTTGCCCCAGTGGGAGCGAGACTTCCCTTGTCTGTTGGTGCTTCTAGCAAAGTGCTTGTTGCTTTTGCACCTAACGAAGAGCAAGAACAATTAATTACAGAGTTCGATCCCCAGATTCCTTTTGACAAACCAACGTATTTGGCGCAGCTTCAGGAGATACGAGTACAGGGTTTTGCCACAAGCTATGAAGAAAGAGAGCCAGGGGCAGCGGCAGTTTCTGCACCTATTTTTGATCGTAAGGGAAATGTGGCAGCGGCTTTATCCGTTTCAGGACCTGTTAGCAGATTATCTCCTGAGACCCTTTGTGTATACGGGCCCGTGCTTGTGGAAGCAGCGGCGCAGATGGGCCTCATGTTACGATAAAGACAGGATTCAAACTAGGGAATTGTAAATATAAGGTTGTATTTCTCACATACTTGAGATACCCTTATAAAGATCGTTAGTACCAGTTAGACGGTCAAGCAATATGAATTTGCAGTTACATTACAATGTAATAACAACTTACTAGGGGAGCCCGAAATGCCGGGCTGAGATGGTATCGCAAGATGCCGGACTCTTTGCACCTGATCTGGATCATACCAGCGTAGGGAAGTAATTGGCGATAACATTAGGATCTTATTTTATTCCATTTGAAGTGGCATCATGTTTTGGATTCCAGATATGGTTTGACTGTATATCTGGAGCTCTGTCACAGTTTTAATGGAATGATTAAGAACAGTCTATTGTATAGAAGCCGGTTCCCCTTGCATGGGAATCGGCTTTTTTTATTGTCGTACACTTCTAGCAGCGAAGGTTCATGTGATTCTTTTTCGGGGGCAGTAAGCCACTTTGAAGGAGGATGAAACAATGAAGTTGCAACAACAGGGGAATAGGGATAATGATAAGGAAGTAAAAATGGTGGGAGAGGCGAAAGAGCCTATGTTCACACCCTTTCCAGCAAGCCGTAAAGTGTACAAGACAGGATCTAGGCCAGACCTAGCTGTCCCAGAAAGGGAAATAGAATTAAGTGTTACGCATACCCCGCAAGGGGTGGAGGTCAATGAACCTTTTCGAGTCTATGATACAAGTGGACCGATGGGAGATGCTGCATATGAAGCTGATATTTCCAAGGGACTTCCTGGGCTTCGGCATCATTGGATTTGGGAGCGTGGCGATGTAGAGTATTATGAAGGGCGAACGGTAAGACCCGAGGATAATGGGCTCAGATCAGAACGGAGTGCTCAGCAAGCAGCAGATGTTTTCCCTGGGGAATTTAGAAGTCCACTACGAGCTAAATCTGGTCAAAACGTGACCCAGCTGCATTATGCACGAAAGGGGATTGTCACACCAGAGATGGAGTTTGCGGCCATTCGCGAAGGACTGGAACCTGAATTTGTACGTGAGGAAATCGCAAGTGGACGAGCGATCCTTCCATCCAATATCAATCACCCTGAAGCTGAGCCGATGATGATCGGCAGGAATTTTCTCGTGAAGATCAACGCTAACATCGGTAACTCCGCTGTTTCTTCTTCAATAGAGGAAGAGGTAGAGAAAATGACATGGGCCGTACGCTGGGGAGCAGATACGGTGATGGATTTATCAACCGGCCGTAATATTCATACAACACGGGAGTGGATTATTCGTAATGCACCGGTTCCTATTGGGACTGTTCCGTTATATCAAGCACTTGAGAAAGTGAATGGGGAAGCAGATAAGCTGAGCTGGGAAGTTTACCGTGATACGCTGATCGAGCAGGCAGAACAAGGAGTGGACTATTTTACGATCCATGCAGGGGTACTGTTAAGGTATATTCCGTTGACGGCCAAACGGATGACAGGAATTGTATCGCGAGGCGGATCTATTATGGCTGCATGGTGTTTGGCCCATCATCAGGAGAACTTTTTATATACTCATTTTGAAGAAATTTGCGAAATTATGAAGACCTATGATGTTGCTTTTTCCTTGGGGGATGGGCTGCGTCCAGGAAGTATATATGATGCAAATGACGAAGCACAAATGGCAGAGCTTGCTACTTTAGGAGAGCTCACACAAATCGCTTGGAAGCACGATATTCAAGTGATGATTGAAGGACCGGGTCATGTACCCATGCATAAAATTAAGGAAAATGTTGATCTGCAGATGGAAATTTGCAAAGAAGCGCCATTCTATACACTCGGACCACTAACGACAGATATTGCACCAGGATATGACCACATCACTTCAGCTATTGGAGCTGCCATGATTGGGTGGTTTGGCACATCGATGCTCTGTTATGTTACGCCGAAAGAACATTTGGGTCTGCCAGATAAAAATGATGTTCGTGAGGGTGTTATTGCCTACAAAATTGCAGCACATGCAGCGGATTTGGCGAAAGGACATAAAGGGGCACAGCGACGTGACGATGCATTATCCAAAGCGCGTTTTGAATTCCGCTGGCGAGACCAGTTCCATCTTTCGCTCGATCCGGAGCGGGCGATGTCTTATCATGATGAGACACTCCCTGCGGAAGGGGCAAAGACCGCTCATTTCTGCTCCATGTGCGGACCTAAATTCTGTAGTATGCGTATCACCCAAGATATCCGAAATCTTGCCGCTGAAAAGGGAGTAAGTGAACAGGAGGCTGTTCACGCCGGAATGCAGGAGAAAGCAGCAGAGTATCGCGGCGAGCTTCCTCTAGTAGAATAGAATTATTATAGTAGAGAAGCCGTTAGTAACTCCCTTAGGGGGTACTAACGGCTAATTTGATTTTTAGTGTGCTGATCTTCTACTTTGCATCACGCAATATTAAATGACTTCCTTATTATCATCGATAATCTGTAAGGCAGCATTCCATAAACCAGGAAGGAACTCAAGTAATTGCTGGGAACGCAGCTCATAATCTTGAGAGGTTGTTAGACCGAGATCAGACATGAGGTCATGGAATGCAGGTTCATATTTCTTCTTATCTTCTTCCAAAGCGTCCGATGCCATGATTTTATGACACCGGGCAAAGGTAGCGACGATCCAGAATACAGCTTCCTGATGATTACCGCTGTGAATCAGTTCCCTGCTACCGTCGATCGCGATATGTCTGGCTTCTTCTGTAATATCGCTGCTGAAAAAATAGGGAGTAGAGGATACTTTGACCGCAGCATCAAAAACTTTCTCAAGCTCCGTCAAATGATGTTCTACCCTCTGTGGAGTTAGATGAGTAGACCCTAGTAGTTCAAGTAGTTCTTCGTATAGGTCCAGCTGATTATACTCCGTCAGCATTTGCCGTGTTTTTAGGTAGCGTAGCCGAACTGTAGGGTTCCAGAGTGCTGCCACGAGAAGGACATGTGTCGTAATCCCAATGGGGAACACAAGTGAGGGAGCTAGGTCATGCATGGGTGCTGAAGTGTCCAGATGCTTTATACCGTTAATTATTTTTTGATATGCTTCCTGACAGCGGCACAGTACCCACTTCCGCTGTGCATATTGGGTGGATATCTGTTCATAGAGATTCTGTAGATGGCCCGTCTTGTCCAGAATGATGCTATTGTATCGGAAGCCCCCGGCCAGATGATAGGAACATAGCACCTTTTCTACTTCATTGATTTGTTCCATGGAGAGGTAAGTAACTTCAAGCAATACGCCTTGATATGTGAATTTCCCAAGCTTCATAGAAGGTTCCTCTTCAACCACAACGACAATATCGATGTCAGAAGCAGGGGGGAGTTCGGCATCCTCAGACAAAGTGATCGTGGAACCACTGAAATAAGCACCATAAAATCCTTCGATTTGTTGAGCTGTCTCTTTGACCCAGTCACTAGCTAATTGTCTTGCGAGCTTTACATTCATCCTCGTTTCCTCCAGTGGAATAAGAATTTAAGTGCTCCAAGTATAGTCTCTTATGTATAAAGTATGTCTTTCTAGAACAAAATAGGGCGTCTAAATTTTCGGTATAGGAGGCCCATCCATGTATTTTTACAAAGAAGATTTAATTAATATTATTGTACCAGATAAACCTGATCCAGCGGCAGCCAAAGTGATTCAGGAAGCGCTTGGCGGACAATTCGGTGAAATGCGTACCATGATGCAGTATTTTTTTCAAAGCAGCAATTTTCGGGGGAAAGCAACCCAGTATCGTGATTTGATTCGTGGTGTTTTTCTAGAAGAAATCAGCCATGTGGAGCTTGTGCAACAAACGATCAATCAACTTCTCAGTGAGAGTGGAGAAGCGGTTCCCGGTAACGCAGGGGTAGATGAAGCGCCTATTGACGAAGCTGTTCGATTTGCGAATCCACATCACTTCATTATGGGTGGACAAGGTTCACTTCCTGTAGATGCAGGGGGGAATCCATGGCTTGGAAGTTATGTGTATAATCACGGCAATCTTGTTGCGGATTTGCTCAATAATGTGGTATTAGAATCTACTGGAGTTCTGCAGAAGACACGTATTTATGAAATGAGCTCAAACAAAACTCTTCGTGAAACCCTTGGGTTCCTGATTGTTCGGGATAATGCTCATCAGAATGCCTTTGCAAAAGCGCTAGAGACACTCGGAGTAGATTGGGGTAACATTTTTCCTGTTCCTAATTATGACATTAACAAGTATCCGGAGTGCCGGAAATATATCGACATGGGTTATCATAACGCCCAGTTCAATTTCAGACTGGATCCAACCCGGATCGCAGAGATCTATTCAGGAACCTCTCCAAGCCGCAATGGAGGGGAACTTCAAGTGATTGATCCACCAGAAGGTTTCCCGCTGCCTGAACTGCCTGAATTGCCTAATATGCATAGCCCTGGGCTTTACGATCTGAATCATTAAAATAGAGAACTCCAAAGCTATCGGATTTTTGTTCTCCATGCCATCGAAACTGAAATAACATAACAAAAACCACCCATTAATGGGTGGTTTTTGTTATGTTAACACGCATTTCTTTTTAACAATAAAATTATCAAAAAGATCCTTCTTATTGAATGGTTACGGCGTTCTTAATTCCTTCGGGTACAGGGGGTTTGACCTCTTCTGGTATGCCTGCCTTGAAAGTAATCCCTTTTCTAGATGTACTCTCTGCAAACTCGGATTTTGCTTGTTCCAAGATGCCATCTTTGTTCAGTAAAAGGTCGTATGCAGACAGCGCCATAATCTGAGCTGCATAATGCATTCCCTTCATCCCAATCGAAGAACCGAAGGAAGCTGTCGCCTGCCATGTATGGACCTGAACACCAACTGGGGCGCAAGTGGTTGTAATCTGGCCCATAGGAGTAATCCAAGACACATCACCAATGTCAGAAGAACCGCCAATGGTTTTTCCATACAATGTTTTCTCATTAATGAAAGGTGTTGCAAGCAGTGTTCCTTCCGGCAGAATGGAAGCTTCCATACTACTCGCTGCGAGGACATCGGGATGGATGCTATTTCGCAATTGTTCTGCAAACTTCTCTTCTTCTGCAGTGAATTCAATGGGATCTGTGTGCTCTCCTTGGGCATGCATAAGATCATTGAGTACAGCATTCGGCAAAGTGTCATAGCAACCGGCTTTAATATGCCAAGAAACAGTCGTTTCAGTCATCATGGCTGCACCTTGCGCTACTTTGATGAGTCGCTCGAAAAGATGGTCTACTGCTTTACGGTCTGCTCCTCGAAGGAAGTAATAGACACTGGCCTGATCGGGAACGATATTCGGAGCCTGGCCTCCGTTCGTAATCTGGTAATGAATACGTGAACCATCCGGCACATGCTCTCTCAAATAGTTCGCTCCTACATTCATCAGCTCCACTGCGTCGAGGGCACTTCTGCCCAGATGAGGAGCACCTCCAGCATGGGCAGTACGTCCAGAGAAGAAGAACTCTACACCGGTAAGTGCCTGCATACTGTAGTTGGCGGCAGCATTCATGCTGCCTGGATGCCAGGTAAGTACACAATCCAGATCATCAAATACACCGTCACGTGCCATAAAGGTTTTGCCTGACAGCAGTTCTTCTGCTGGACAACCGTAGTAACGGATGGTGCCTTGCATCTTATCCTCTATCATTTGCTGCTTAAGTGAAATGATTGCTTCTACCCCCGCTGTACCAAGCAAGTTATGTCCACAACCGTGGCCGGGCCCTCCCACTGTGATAGGATCATATATCGGACTGACTTGCTGAGATAAACCAGGCAAAGCGTCAAACTCGCCTAAAATGCCGATAATCGGTTTTCCTGCTCCGTACTCTGCAATAAAAGCGGTTGGGATTCCCCCGACTTCCATCGTAAGAGAGAAACCTTCTTTTTCAAGTAAATGTGCCTGCAAAGAGGACGCGTAGGATTCGGTATAGCCAAGCTCTGGTTTTTCCCAAATTTGTTTTGCCATCCGCGTGAATAACTCTTCCTGAGTACGGAGTTTGCCTAGTAACGTTGATTTGCTCATGATATCAGCTCCTTATGATTATTATTTTATGGGTAGGGTGGGTGACTGAGTGGAAGCTTGAGTAGAAGCTTGAGTAGTAGCTAACGCCCCTGTTTGATTTAGAGTAGACCGAACTCCAGGCAGCGTCAATGAAATGACTGCAGCAACGAGACAAGATACCGTGAGAAATAAAAATGCGTTGTTGTAAGATCCTGTGGCGTTAATGAATATTCCCATGATGGTGGGTGATAAGATTCCTGCCGCCTGTCCGCCGAAATTCACCATGCCGAAGGCAGTGCCGACGAATTTTTGGCTAATGAGCCGGTGGGGAAGTGTAAACACAAAGGATAGGGTGAAAGACCCGCAGATCATGGCAAGGCTCATGAAGATAATGACTTCCGTTATACCTGCCGAACGTGTAATAAGAAAAAGGAATAGACCGTATAAGAAGAGGCATGCGGTTACAAAAAACTTTGCTGATAAACCGATTTTATCAATGATTCTTCCGCTAATCAGCATTCCGATTGCCATTAAAAATGCAGGAATCGCTGTTAATAGTCCCACATCTTTTAGATTAATCCCTCGAACCTCCATAAGATATGTTGGCATCCAGGAAGATAATCCCCAACTGGCAATGTTAGCAAAAAAGAAAAGTAGCATCACTTTCCATAGAGTGGAATTACGGAGCAGTTCTTTATAGGCTCCTTTGTTTGCTGTTTTGGCAGAAGTAGAAGCAGAAGCGTCCGTGTCTTGTTTCACAGGGGCTTTGCGGGTAGCATACAGGAACCAAATAACAATGACAATACCTAGTAGAGAGATGGCTAGAAACGTATGACGCCATCCGAGCCATAGGAGAAGCGGGGCACAGAGGATTGGGGCAATAGCTCCGCCAAGTGCATTGGAGGACATCATAGTCGATTGGGCTTTCGTTCTTTTTTCTTTGGAGAAATAGTCAGAGATGGCTTTGGTACTGGCAGCGGGATAGGCTCCTTCTCCAATTCCGAAGAGAAAACGAATAAGTAGAAGGGAAGTGAGGGACCATGCAAATCCAGACAGGCCCGTAAATAGTGACCAGAAAAGAACAGCAATGACAATGACCTTACGTGAACCAAACTTGTCGGCTAACCATCCTCCCGGAATTTGCATGAGTGCATAACCGAGAAAGAAACTGCTGAGCACAATCCCTAGTAGTGAGGCATCGAGAGACATATCTTTGCCCATCTGGCTGAGTGCAAGACTGATCACAGTACGGTCAATGTAAGAAACAATCCAGGCTGTGAAGAGGACAGCAAGTATCATTTTGCTGTTAGGTTCCTTGGTTAGTGAGTCTTTCATTCATATCACTCCCTGATTGTTTTGTAAAGTATAGTCACATTTTATAATGTTAATTAATAGAAGTCATTGTGATAATAGACAGAGTTCAAAGGGTTTTATTGTATTTTCATACAATTTCTTATTTATAGAGGGTGGATGCATATATCTATTTGTTATATAAACTGACATAAGAGGTGGATTATCATTTTGGAGAACTCCAGTGTTTCTATGTTACTAAAGCAGATGTATGGACGAGCAGCTGAATATGGAATTTGTTATATAGATGAAGCTGGAATGGATATCTATCTATGGAAGGGAACAAGTAGAGCGGAGGAATTGGTTTCGAGATACAGACAATGTCTGCAAGCAGATGATTTCGTATCCATTGAGGAAAATGGAAGAGGAGAGGGATATAGACGATTACCCGAGAGTCATCTTCATTATTTTTGTTTTTTTCTAGGGGAGCCGATTCAGCGGCAGATGTTGCTTCTTATAGAATCGGAGCAGTTCCTTGACCTTACGTTGGATCAAGAGGAAAAACTGCAGTTTCACCTAAGAGATGAACTTTTGCAGGAGATGGTAGAGAAACAGAAACTTGATCATTCACGCTGGCTGGAAGGGCTTGCGGCTATGACATCTTCACTAGATCTAACCCAATTACTGCTAAACATTATGCAAAATGCACTCATGGTCATTCCGTCTGCGGATTGTGGTTTTTTTATGATGTACGAAGAGGTGAAGGATAAGCTTGTTCCCAAAGCAAGTATCGGAATAGGGAAGCATATTTATGATTTTATTGTCGAGCGTAGCGAGGGGATTACGGGGAAAGTATTCAGCAGTGGAAAAGGCAAGATATATAACTCCAGTTCTGCCATGTTGGAGATGGATAATGTAACACCAGAAAATATGAGGAGTCTTGTGTCTGCCTTTGGTGGACGCGTACAAGCTGCTAAAGGTGTGATGGCGGTTCCTGTTACGATGAAAGGCAACAAGATTGGGGTGATGCTTGTCCATCAGCTGAACGAAGCTAAACTACCTTTTCAAAATCAAGATTTACAACAACTGCAAGGTTTTGCCGATCAGGCTGCTATTGCCATTACGAATGCTAAGCTATACTCAGAACTGCAAGAGACCAATCGCTACCTAGTAAAACGCAGTGAAATTCATAATGAATTTACGAAATTGTCCGTTCGCCAGGATTCTCTAGAGGTCATTATTACTACTGTGAGTGATATGATCGAAATGCCTGTTTATTTTTATGATCTAATCGTAAACCATGGATATCCCTCAATAAAGTATATACGAGATCTTGCATCTCTCGATTTGTTTCAGCGGCTTGAAAATATGATGTCTCCGATGACGATCGAAAGAATAAATTTAACTCCATGTTATTTGTATCCGGTCGTGAATGGGAAGGTACTTCTAGGCTCCTTTGTGGTTCCGCTAGAGAGGCCATTAGAACAGCTGGATCATGTTGTCTTGGAACAGGCTGGAGCTGTCGTTGCTCTTCAAATGATGAATACACACTCGGCAACGGAAATGTATTATAAACGAAGTTATGAGTTTTTTAATGAGCTGGTACAGTTTAAAGAACCGGAGCGAGTGGAGGCAAAACTGTTAGGTTATGGGTTATCTAAAGATGCGCTCTTATTTGTTAGTGTGATTCACTTACTTGGTGAGAATGGGGATTTAAAACAGCGTGAGATTTATTTGCGTAAGTTAATATCTGATCTGGAAAAAGAACTTGGGACTACAGAGAAACTTTTGTTTGGATCTCATGACAAGGTGACGATCCTAGCCTCTGCAAGGAGTGCGGCAGAACAGCAACATCTGATATCTAGAATGACCGTAGCAACCGAACGTTGGGCACGTTTCACTGGCAAAGATGTGAGTGGTGGAATTGGAGGGTTATATAGAGGGCTTACACGGGTATCTCAGAGCAACGAGGAAGCGGCAGACGCGCTTACCTTCTTACTGCGAAGAGGAGAGACGGGGCTAACAAGATATGAAGACATCGGAGTCAACCAGTTGTTTTTAAATCAAGAACCTGCAAAGATCAGAAGTTACATTGATGGGGTTTTTGCTCCGCTTCGTACATCCAAATTACAGCAGGGGGATGAACTCGAGATCACGCTAAAAGTATATATTTCCACAGGGCGCTCCGCTTCTATTGCTGCAGATAAGCTACATATTCATATCAACACCTTGTATCATCGATTGCGAAAAATTGAGGAGCTTCTGCGGATTGATCTCCATGATTCAGATGATTGGCTGAAAGTATCTCTCGCCTGTCATCTGAGTGAGTCATACTAACGGAAAAAGCTAGATGAAAATAGAAGCCGCATCTCATGCCGAAAGGCAAGAGGTGCGGCTTCTTCTATTTTATAGATGAGTGATTAGACAGTTTTACCGTCATTTTGCATCAACTGACGAAGAACCGTTTGCAGGATACCACCATTGTGGTAGTAATCTACATCCACCATACTATCAAGACGCGCAATCACTGGGAAATCAAATTGCGTTCCGTCTTCGCGAGTTGCGGTAACGGTCAGTTCTTGTCCCGGTGTAACTTCATTGCTGAGACCTACGATGTCAAACGTTTCACGACCGTTTAGACCCAAACTGGACCATCCGTAACCTTCTTTGAATTGAAGCGGAAGAACGCCCATACCCACAAGGTTACTGCGGTGAATACGTTCAAAGCTCTCAGCGATAACAGCTTTCACGCCAAGAAGGAGTGTACCTTTAGCTGCCCAGTCACGGGAGCTTCCTGTACCGTATTCTTTACCTGCAAGTACGATTAGGTTTCTGCCTTTATCTTGATATTTCATGGAAGCATCATAGATGGACATCACTTCATCGGTTGGAAGGTAAGTCGTTACTCCTCCTTCTGTTCCAGGTGCAACCTGGTTACGAATACGGATGTTAGCGAATGTACCGCGCATCATAACTTCATGGTTACCACGGCGGGAACCATACGAGTTGAAATCTTTGCGCTCAACGCCATGTTCTTTCAGGTACAATCCAGCTGGACTCGTTGGAGAGATATTACCTGCCGGGGAGATATGGTCCGTTGTTACGGAATCGCCCAGGAGTGCAAGAACACTTGCATCACGGATATTCTGAATGTCATTCAGTTCGTCACCGAGACCTTCAAAGAAAGGAGGGTTCTGAATGTAAGTGGAGTTTTCATCCCACTCATACAGTTCGCCTTCCGGAATTTCGATGGCATTCCAGCGTTCATTCGCTGTAAAGACATTTTCATATTTATTGCGGAACATATCTCTGTTCAATGAAACGTTAATTGCTTCTTGAATTTCCGCAGAAGAAGGCCAGATATCTTTCAGATATACAGGCTGATTGTTTGTGTCATAACCAATTGGATCGTTCTGAAGATCGATGTTCACTGTTCCAGCTAGTGCATAAGCAACAACCAGCGGTGGAGAAGCCAGGTAGTTTGCTTTTACTTGAGCGTGAACACGGCCTTCAAAGTTACGGTTACCGGAAAGAACAGCAGCTACAGTCAAGTCGTTATCTGTAATTGCTTCGCTGACTTCGTCTGGAAGTGGACCGGAGTTACCGATACAAGTTGCACAGCCATAGCCTGCAACGTTAAATCCGAGTTTCTCAAGCGGGTCGAGTAGACAAGCTTTGGTCAAATACTCGGTTACAACGAGAGAACCTGGAGTCAAGGAGCTTTTCACATAACCTGGTTTCGTAAGTCCGCGCTCCACTGCTTTTTTCGCAAGAAGTCCAGCACCAACCATTACGCTTGGATTGGACGTATTCGTGCAACTAGTAATTGCAGCGATTACGACGGCACCAGCAGCGAGTTCACTCTTAGAACCATCTGGATGAGATATAGATACTTTCTCAGCAATCTTCTCATCGCTAAGTCCATAACCACCTTTATCTACTGGTGTACGAACGATGGCTTCCCAGTTTTCCTTCATACGAGTTAGTTCAATACGATCTTGAGGACGTTTTGGTCCTGCAAGGCTCGGTACTACAGATGCAAGATCAAGTTCAATTGTATCTGTAAATGAAGGATCTTCTGTATGATTTGTACGGAACATACCTTGAGCTTTGTAGTAAGCTTCAACCAGCTCGATTTGCTCTTCTGGACGACCGGTATTGCGAAGGTAGTTCAGCGTTTCTGTATCAACTGGGAAGTATCCAACTGTTGCGCCATACTCAGGTGCCATGTTAGCTACCGTTGCACGGTCAGCAAGGCTGATGTTGGAAAGTCCTGGACCGTAGAACTCTACGAATTTACCAACTACACCTTTTTTACGAAGTATTTCCGTAACGGTAAGTGCAAGGTCTGTTGCTGTTGCGCCTTCAGTGAGGCTGCCAGTAAGTTTGAATCCGATAACTTCAGGGGTTACAAAATAAAGCGGTTGTCCGAGCATTCCAGCTTCTGCTTCAATACCACCAACACCCCAGCCGACTACGCCAAGACCATTGATCATCGTAGTGTGGGAGTCTGTACCTACAAGGGAGTCAGGGAATACAACGGTTTCGCCATCGATTACTTTCGTTGCCGCTACAGAAGCGAGATACTCAAGGTTAACTTGGTGAACAATCCCTGTGGAAGGGGGAACTGCACGGAAGTTATCAAATGCCGTTTGCGCCCAGCGCAAGAAGCGATAACGTTCTTCATTACGTTCAAATTCCACTTTAATATTGTAATCAAGTGCGTCCTTTGTTCCGAAAGCATCAACCATAACGGAGTGGTCAATAACGAGATCAACAGGAACCAATGGGTTGATTTTTTTCGGGTCGCCGCCTGCTTTTTTAACTGTATCACGCATAGCTGCGAGATCTACAACTACCGGTACGCCGGTGAAATCCTGCAAAACGATACGTGCAGGAATGAATGGAATTTCTTTGTTGTTATCTTTGCCTTCAGCCCAGCCCATAAGCTGGCTTACATGTTCTTCAGTAATTGCGCGTCCGTCAAACTGACGAACAGCTGCTTCAAGTAATACTTTAATGGAAAATGGAAGTTTAGAGATGTCACCAAGACCTTGATCTTGCAAAGACTTGAGACTGTAGTAACGGTACGTTTTGCCTCCGACTTCAAGCGAGCTTGCAGCAGAGAAATGGTTCTTTTGAGACATGCATGTACCTCCTAAATGATAGTATTCGGTTGAGTTCATTCACCGCAAGTTTCACTATGTGAAACGCAATTTCAAAAACGAACTTTTGAATTTAGTATACCGTTTTCAAACTTGTACGTAAAGGTTTTTTTCATGTCTGGAACGCCCAATTTAAGAGGGATAGAAGCCAGAATGAAGAGCTTGGCTTATAAAATAAACAGACTTTATGATCTGCTTATGAGCAATAATCTATTGGATCAGGGCCTGAACATACCCCAGGTTACTTTGTCATATAAATGAAAGAGAAGGTTGCTTTGAACGTTGATAGTTGCTTAGGCGAAAGAAAGGGGAGGAACAGGCGTGGAACGTGAATGGAAGCAAACGTTATACTCCTATGTTAATTACTACAATGCTAGTGAAATCAGCCATAAAATTCATAAATTAGTGAAACAGCAGGTGATTACGGACCAGGTGACGATTGAGGAGAGAGGGAGGCGGCAACTCTTGCTTGCACAGTGGTATCATGAGCGTGAGTCCTTCCCTGTTCGAAGTGAGACCGATGCAAAGCTGCTCAGGACGTTATCAAACGAGCCAGACAAAGTCGTTGTAGACGTACAACTGTATCGTCGTCTTTTCTACTCCAAGATGGGAATCACGCACAGGGAAGATCGGATTGAAAAGGAGCGGCTTACTTTTTCCAAACAACAGGGCGGCTGGGTCGTTTCTAGTATTGTTCATGATGTCCCTGAGCGGAGGCCAATCGTTTTAGGGGATGGTCCTGGCGGTGAGGGCGAATCTTACGTTAATAAGCCGCTTCTAAACAGAGAATTACTATATCCAGGCAGTCCAACAAGACCTTCTAGGTATCGCAGAGAGGATGCGGTAGCCTACGCAGATCAATGGTGGAATTCCGGTAATCCTGAGTTCGAGGAATTTGATGTGAATTGTACCAATTATATCTCCCAGTGCCTCTTTGCAGGGGGAGCGCCGATCAACTATACTGGTAGGAGAGAATCAGGCTGGTGGTATAGAGGTTACGTGGGTGGAAGGGAACTATGGAGCTATAGTTGGGCTGTTTCCCATAGTTTGGAAGGGTATTTGGCTCACGGTCGTTCTGGTCTTACAGCAACCCTTGTTGACAGTCCAGATCAGCTTCAGCTGGGTGATGTCATTTTCTATGACTGGGACGGTGATGGCAGATACCAGCACAGTACCATTGTGACTGGTTTTGATGTGGGAGGAATGCCTCTCGTGAATGCAAATACAGTCAGCAGTCGGCATCGCTATTGGGATTACAAAGATTCTTATGCTTGGACAGACGCGACCAGATACCGTTTTTTCCATATCGCGGACACTTTAGGAACGTAGAACGTAACGATCATCATACTTGATGAATATACTGCTGGCATATATACGGTGGGCCTTGGCGGATGCAATATCATCTTAAGAATATTTAACTTCTCCAAGACCTGGCCGCTTAAGAAACCGGAGGTTAGGCATGGTACAGAATAAAATGACCGTAGGTATCGTATACGGTGGTAAATCAGGGGAACATGAAGTATCCCTCCAGACAGCTTTTGCTGTTACAAGTGCGTTTGATTTTAATAAATATGAGCTCGTTCCTTTTTATATTTCGAAGCAGGGGACTTGGGCAAAAGGGGACATACTTACAGCTCCGCCCGCAAGCGTTGATGAACTGAAACTTAGCGGTAATCCTGAGGATACTCGCGATGCATTGAATTCCCTGTTCAGCCGTTTATACGGCGGTGAAAGTGAAATTGACGTCATGTTTCCACTCTTGCATGGCACTTACGGAGAAGATGGTACGATCCAAGGGCTGTTTGAAATGGCAGATATGCCTTATGTAGGTGCAGGCGTGTTGCCTTCAGCAGCGGGCATGGATAAAGTAACGATGAAGAAACTTTTTGCGATTGCCGGCCTTGATCAATGTGAATATGCGTACTTTAACCATGTTCAGTGGAAACGTTCAAGTGATGAACTGATTGTCGGCATGGAAGGTCAGCTTGGTTATCCGATGTTCGTGAAACCAGCGAACCTTGGCTCAAGTGTTGGAATTTCCAAGGCACGTAATCGGGAAGAGTTAATTGAAGCAGTTGATTATGCACTTCGCTATGATATCAAAGTCATCGTTGAAGAGTTCGTTGATGCAAGAGAAGTGGAAGTCAGCGTGCTCGGAAATGAAGAAGCCATTGCTTCTGTTCCTGGCGAGATCGTGTCTTCCAGTGATTATTATGATTATGCAGCGAAATATACAGATGGACAATCCGAAATGCTGATTCCAGCTCCGCTGGATGAAGAGAAGGTAGATCAGGTTCGCGAAGCAGCACTCAGTGCTTTCCGTGCTATTGAAGGCAATGGGATTACTCGTGCAGACTTCTTCGTTCGCCGTTCGGATGGAAAGATTCTTATTAATGAAGTGAATACAATGCCAGGGTTTACCCCGTTCAGCATGTATCCCCTTTTGTGGCGGGAAACAGGCGTATCCTACAAGGCACTCCTTGATCGCATGATCGATCTTGCTTTAGAGCGCTATGAACTGAAGCATGCTCTGCAATACGAAAATAATAAGTAAGAAATAAGCAGGAAGGGGAGTGAATCACTCTCCCTTTTTGCTATAACTACAAATACATATTATATAGGAGGAATCACGATGGGATTTCAGACTGAATTTAATTCGGTATGCAAGTTTAAAAGTGAGCAGGAGTTGTACGAGCTCCTTGAATACGGACGAGGCAAAATGGTCAAACAAGGATTTCGTGTTTTTCCAACGGGTCAAAAAGTAATTGCCTACACTCCAGATAACGTGGCGGTTGCGATTGTGAAAATTGTGGGCTGCATTGCCGAAATTAATTTTCAGAATCAAGAGGTTACGGAGGTTGAAATGATTCTTGAACGCAAACTGACAGAAGAAGAGTCACGTATTCAGACTCAACTTGCGGATGAAATGTTTTTTGGGGAGCAAACGAAGTAGTAGAAGCTTATTCTACAGGTTTTTAACCGGTCCCTTACGGGTATAATCTGTACTATTAGGGTTACCTTGAAGGGAAGAATAGATCACTATGATAGTACGCTTCGGTTATGTGGCCATGTCCGTTATGGTGAGCAATGCCTCGCCTTCCAAAACCATGACAATGGCCAGTTTCAATAAAATTGGAGACAGGGAAGCAGCCATTCGTAAATTAGAACGTATTGCTGCCGAAAATCTACATAATACGCTTCGGCTGCTTAGACACAATTTGGCCAGTCAGATCAAGGTGTACCGTTTCTCATCGAAACTGATTCCACTGGCAACACATGGGGATTTACAGGATTGGAACCCCTTTGAAGTGCTCACCCCTTCTTTTGAGGAGGTAGGTGATTTTGTGAAAAAAAATAAGATGCGAGTTTCTTTTCACCCGGATCATTTTACCGTGCTCAGTACGCCTCGCGAAGATGTCCTAGCAAGTTCCATCCGGGATCTGCAGCACCACAAGGCGATGCTGGATGCGATGGGACTAGATGCTACTGCGAAGAATAATATACACATCGGGGGAGCTTACGGTGACAAAGAACGCTCAGCCGAACGTTTTATTGAAAATTTTGATACACTTACTCCGGATATCCAGAATCGAATTACATTAGAGAATGATGATAAGACTTTCAATGCCTTGGAGACACTCGCTGTCTGTAAGAAAACAGGTCTTCCTATGGTTTTAGATATTCATCATCAATGGGTAAATAATGAAGGAGAGAAGCCTTGGGAGCTGTGGAAAGAGATTTTGGATACCTGGAAAACTCCTTTCGCTCAGGCGGATGCCCCTGTGACAGTACCTCTTGCTCCTAAAGTGCATATTTCCAGTCCGAAAAATGAAAAAGACATTCGCAGTCATGCCGATGGTGTCGAACTGGAACCGCTGCTTACTTTTTTACGGGAGATTGCCACGGATACGCCTGCCTTAGATGTCATGATTGAAGCCAAACGTAAGGATGAAGCGTTGTTTGGGCTCATGGACGCCTTCAAAACATTCTCTGGTGAAGGTATAGAAATACTGGACGGCGCTTCGATTCGCTTACATCCCTGAACTTGATATCGCACAAATTTGTGAATTTGGGCGATTTATAGGTAACGGATGTGGCTGTGAAACGTTACTATTATAGTAAGTTGAATCTCTATAATGATGTTCTTTTAGATATGAGGAAAGTAGTGTGATAGTTTTGAATGAGAATCAGAAGATTCCGTATGTAGTTTCAAGTAAGAGTTATACCGCAGTTGCCATTAATGCTGCTGCTAAAGCAGGTGAATGGATTAAGAGCCGTGTTGGTTCCAACCTAAAAATGTCGACAAAATATTCTTCACAGGATCTTGTTACCGAAGTCGATAAAGGTGCAGAACAAATGATCCGCAGACTCATTATGACCCATTTTCCGGATCATGCAATTCTCGGTGAAGAGGGAGTAGAGCCAGGACCGGAGGCTTCAAGCCTCGCGATACAGGCTGTGCAGGATGAAGAATTTTTATGGATTGTAGACCCGGTAGATGGTACAACGAACTTTGTTCACGGTTTTCCGTTTTTCTCTGTATCGATTGCACTCGCACATCACGGCGAAGTGATTGTTGGAGTTATTTATGACCCAATTCGAGACGAACTGTTTGTAGCTGAAAAAGGAAAAGGGGCATATGTGCATGGAAACCGTATGCAAGTCTCGGGAGAAGAGCATCTTTCCGATGGACTTGTGGCAGTTGGTTTTCCACCAGATCCAAGCTTTGCCCTCCCTGTGAATATGGCGGCAGTGCAGGCGTTGGCACCAAAAGTGCGTAATTTACGAGCAGGAGGATCTGCTGCCCTTCATCTTGCATATGTTGCCTCTGGCAGACTGAGTGCTTATACCGAAATTGGCCTGAACCCATGGGATATCGCAGCAGGTGCTCTGCTCGTTCAGGAGTCCGGCGGTATGGTTACGAACACAATAGGGCATCCTTATGATTTGTCCGTCCGTCATGTGACAGCTAGTAACGGAACGCTGCATAATGAACTGATTACTGTGCTGAAAGAAGCGAAAGCTACAGGCATCGCAGGGGACGAATGAAGGAGGTTTGTTGATGTGAAAGATTCACATGAACTAGAGAAGAAGCTGAGCGATATGCTCACAGAAGGCGAACCCGATTACGGGGATCGTGAGAAAAGGGAAAGGGAGCAAGTTTCTCCTAAATACGAAATTCGAATTCAGACCGAGTTTGATCCCATCTTAGAAGAGACACTTAAATTTCGTAGTATGGCAAAAGAAGTAGACGATCGTTATGATGCCTATATGGAAAAAGCGAGTCGTTCTTCCTCTGAGAATCTGCTAGAGAAAAACACGAATTCCGAGAAAAAAGAATAGAAATCTATAATCTAAAATGAAAAGAAGTTCTCTCAGGTGTTGAGGGAACTTCTTTTTTATTTGTATCAGTGATCACCTCCTGAGTGGTAAAATAAGGAATTATGTAAGGGAGGCGACAAATGATCTATGTTGAAGTGGGCAAAAGTTAGCAAGGTGTTAAGAAAAAGTTCGGTATCTCTTATTGCCATTATGCTTATCCTAGGAACAGGGCAGGTAGGAGCAGGGGCACAGGGTGTAACGAAAGAGTTCCGTATGGTAACTTTGGGAGACTCGATTACGGTTGGATATGAACCAGGTATGGAGGATTTGAAGACGAATCCTTATGGTTATGTAGAAAGACTTGAGGAACAAGCGTTGCTGCATGGTCGTACGAAAGTCAATAATTACGGAATCGCTGGGCTGAAGACATCCGGACTTAATCAGTTTGCGGATGCCATTCGTAAGGGAGAAAAAATATCTTCTGAGGCAATTCAACCAGAATTGCCCGATCCAAGAGTTGAAGATATTACGGATCAGATGAAGCAAATTCAGACAGAGGTTGCGGCAGCGGATGTCATTGCCATTACGATTGGAGGAAATGATGTTTCAGAATTACTCGTGACGGGAAACAGTTTAACTAACGAACAGCTGAGCGAGAAAGTGCAGGAACTGCTGACCCGTTATTCGGAACAGGTAACCTCTTCTGTGAACCATCTTCATTCCTTAAATAAGGATGCTTTGTTTGTTATAGCTGATCAGTATCAGCCGTTGCCTAAAGTGGGAAATGAAGCTCTCTATAACAAACTGATGGAAGCAACTTCTTTATTTACCGAAACCGTAGATAGGGTTGCTACTCAGCTGAATGAACAAGGAGTGAAGGTGAAAGTAGCTCATGTTGCGAAGGAGTTTGTCGGTGGAGAAGGAACGATGACACATATGATCAGTGATCGTGACTTTCATCCGAATCAATACGGTTATGAAGCAATTGCGGAGGTATTCTCCAAAGTCATCTGGGGGAATTATGTGAAGTTACAGGTTCCTGATGCGGAAGAGCCTATGAATATCATTGTGAGCGGCAAGCTGCTTACCACTCCTAACAAGCCTGTACTAAAGAAAAATCAGAATTACATTGCGATACAAGATATAGTAGATGCCATTTCAGCGAAATCTGTGTGGAACAACAATGCAAAATCGACGGTGATCACATACGGCGATCAAGCAGTAGAGATCAAAATGGGAGCGAAGACCGCACTTGTGAACGGGCAAACAATCCAAGTAACTACCCCTGCGTTCTTACAGAAAGTTGGCAAGGAATCCAAAACCTATGTTCCACTTGCACTTGTTGCGGAGGGGCTTGGTTTTGATGTGCAGTACCAATCCAAACTAAAAACGGTCTTTATTAATCCATAAATGATAGGGGGGAACCCCAAAATAAAAAAAAGGTGATCCCTAGGGATTGTCTTTTTTTATTTTAATCAAATCTAAACTGTACAACATACAGGAATTGGGTTTATAATCAAAATAAAGAAATTTAAAGGTAAACACAGATTTAAATGTTGTAAGTTGTTATTTTTCCAAATTTCAATTCATAAATATGGAGGAGGTAACGGGGTATCTTTTTCTGCCTACAATTTAAAACGCTTACAATTATATTTTAGGTAGATGTTAAATGATTGACTATATCCATCTTTGATGAGTTTTTCTCAAGGAAGACAGCAGAGAGTGTTTTTCGTACACAATGTACTGTTCCTTAAAAGGAGGGGTTTTTGTACATGAACGATTTACTGCGAATGGAACATAAGAGTCAGGGTTCACCCTATTCATTTTTAGATCCTTCTTCCCTCATTTCAAAAGACAAAAACTTGGAGGCGGTCAGCAGACAATCTGTGATCGTATATCAATTGCTTGAACTTGTTCATCGTCATTATGCAGATTCAGATATTTCGCTAAGTACAATTGCAAGACAAAGGCTATATATGAACCCTGATTATCTCGGAAAAGTATTCAAACGAATTACGGGAATGGGTTTCTCACAGTATTTGAATCAATATCGGATACAGCAGGCATGTAGCTATATGCGGCAGAAGGATCAGGATGCCAAAATTTTTGAACTTGCAGAATGGTTCGGCTTTGGAGGGAATCCACAGTATTTCAGTCAGGTCTTCAAAAAGTGGACCGGGGTTACCCCCTCTGATTTTCGAAGCAGAGCGAGGTAAGGGAAGGAAGAAGAAAGGAGATGAGCTCACTTCATGAATCATTACAAATTTGATTTTGGTCCTGGAATTGTTGCAGAAGGTTATACGAAGGTTCTTCCTGATACACTCTATAGTGCAGAAACCGGCTACGGATTTGAATCCATACATAGTGTTTATGGGAGAGATCGATCACACGAACGGATTGAATCTATCGTTTCTTCATCAAAGGTTTCTTCTGTCAGGACACAACTTCAGGATCGTTTTTGCATCCCACTAAATGCGGTTTTTGTGCTTGATGTTCCCCAAGGTACCTACCGTGTCCATGCACTGATGGGTGATGAAAATACGGAATCCAGAACGAGTATTAGGGCGGGTGAAGGAAGATTGATGTTACCGCCTGTTCATACACACCCTGGACAATGGATCGAGGAACAGTTCAGTGTTGTGGTGCGTGAAGGTGAATCGTTAAAACTTTCTTTCTCAGGTGCAGCTCCTAGAATTAATGCTCTGGAAATTATGGAAGCAGGTTCGACACTGACGGTTTACATTGCAGGAGACTCCACTGTGTGCGATCAGCCTACTTCAGGGTATCCGTATGCTGGATGGGGACAGATGCTTCCGGCTTTTTTCAAACATGATGTTGCTGTAGATAATCATGCCTATTCGGGACGAAGTACGAAAAGTTTTATTGAAGAGGGCAGGCTAGATGCCATTCTAAGTAGAGTCAAATCGGGTGATTTTTTATTTATTCAGTTCGGTCATAATGACGAGAAATCAGATGCGCTCAGGGGAACGAAGGCTTTTACAACCTATCAAGAATACCTGAGCAAATACATTCATGCTGCCAGAGAACGTGAGGTCCACCCAGTGCTCATCACTCCCGTTCATCGCAGATACTTTCAAGAAGATGGCTCTCTGATGGATACTCATGGGGATTATATCGTCGCGATGAAGGAACTTGCAGATCAGGAAAAAGTACCTCTGATCGATTTGGCTGCCCAAAGCAAAATTCTGTTTGAAGAGGCAGGAGTCGAAGGCAGTAAACTTGATTTTTTATGGGCCTGGCCTGGGGAGTATGTCCATTTTCCTGCTGGAGTGGAAGACAATACGCACTTTTCTCAGCGCGGTGCAAGAAGAATGGCCAAGATTGTTGCTACATCTATTTCAGAGCTTGCGATCCATCCGCTTTCCATGTTTTTACGTTCATGAATAACGCCTAAGGATAGAAACAAGTACCTAGGATAGTAGGAAGGGGATACTAGATGAGTGCACAAATAGCAGAAGGGGCCAAAGGTAACACGGTATGGGTGATTCCCGATGGGTATATTCCGCCAAAGAGTAGCGGAGTGCTTGAGAGTCACGAAAGCATCTGTGTCTTAAATACAGGAAGTCAGGATGCGCATCTCCGTATTGCCGTTTTTTTTGAAGATCGGGATCCGCTAGAGAAGATCGAGGTTATCGTATCTGCAAGGCGCACCTATCATATAAGGACGGCGGGCCTGAAGGTAAATGGGGAGTTCATCCCACCAGGTGTACCTTATGCTCTTATGGTGGAAAGTGATACTCCCGTCATTGTCCAATACAGCAGGCTGGATACAACCCAGCCGGAACTTGCGCTGATGAGTGTGATGGCTTACCCCGTCTAGTTTGAACCGCCATTCTGGTTTAGGAAGGTATTCAATATAAATATATATGAAAAAAAGGACAGCTGTTAGGTATAAAACCTGAGGCTGTCCTTTTGGCATTGAATTTATTTTTCTTTAGCCATAGCTTCAAATGATGCATTTGCTGCTTCAATCGTTTCATCAATATCAGCATCCGTATGTTTGGTCGTAAGGAACCAAGCTTCATATTTGGAAGGAGCGAGGTGGATTCCTCGGTTCAGCATATGACGGAAGAAGGAAGCAAAAGCTTCACCATCGGTATCTTGAGCTTCTTCATAGTCAGTCACTGGATGATCGCAGAAATGAGTCGAGAACGAGCCGCGAATACGGTTAATTGTAAGCGGAATCCCGTGCCGATCTGCTGCAGCTTGTATTCCCTCTGTCAGCTTAATCGTGAGACGTTCCATCTCTTCATATACACCAGGCTGAGCAAGTACTTCAAGACAAGCGATTCCGGCCGAAATGGAAGCTGGATTCCCAGCCATTGTTCCTGCTTGATACGCAGGTCCGAGCGGAGCTACCTGCTCCATAACTTCTTTTGATCCGCCATAGGCACCGATAGGTAGACCGCCGCCAATGATTTTACCAAGTGCTGTAAGGTCGGGTTTAATTAAATCATGGTTTTCAAGCCCTGCATAGGTTTGCGTCGAGCCGTAATGGAAACGGAATGCGGTAATTACCTCATCGTAAATAACGAGTGCTCCGTGATCATGTGCCAGCTTGCAAAGTCCTTCAAGGAAACCCGGTTTTGGCATGACCATTCCGAAATTCCCAACGATCGGTTCTACCATAACGGCAGCTACATCATGACCCCATTTTTGCAGTGCTTCTTCGAGGCCACCAAGATCGTTATAAGGAACGGTAATAACTTCTTGTGCAATACTTGCAGGAATTCCAGCGCTATCTGGTATGCCCAGAGTAGAAGGGCCGGAGCCAGCAGCGACGAGCACAAGGTCAGAATGACCGTGGTAGTTTCCAGCAAACTTAATAATTTTATTACGTTTCGTATAAGCACGCGCTACGCGAATTGTCGTCATTACTGCTTCCGTTCCTGAATTCACAAAACGAACCTTGTCCATGGAAGGAATCGCTTCTTTTAGCATTTTCGCTAATTTGATTTCAAGCTCGGTAGGCGTTCCAAAAAGCGTACCGTTGGATGCTGCTTCTGTAATTGCTTTTGTAATGTGAGGGTGTGCATGACCAGTAATGATAGGTCCGTATGCAGCGAGGTAATCAATATATTTGTTATCATCTACATCGTAAAAATAAGCACCTTCTCCGCGCTTCATGAAGACGGGGGCTCCGCCGCCAACGGCTTTGAACGAACGGGAAGGACTATTAACGCCTCCTACGATGTGTTCAAGTGCTTCTGCATAATGCTGTTCAGACTTGGAACGATTCATTTGTATTCATCCTTTCTTTGAAACAAGTTATGACCTATGGTATATACAATGTAAAAGGGCAGCTTTACGCTGCCCTAACAAGTTCTTGTCTATTATAACATTTCCTTTTTCTGAAACCATAGCTCTAAAAGGTATCTTTATTGTTCTTCTCCACTTGCAGATTTATCGATGGTGGATTTGTTATCCTGTTCCGGTTCCTGCGGGTTTAGGATTTCTTGAATATACGATTTGAGCTCATCCTCATCTCCAACGGTAAGGACAGCTGCACCACCAATTCGCTCCTCGACGAGAAGTTCCATAGGCGGGACCTGCTCACTTGCCTGCATACTGCTCTGATAGCCCACAGATGCTAATTTCCACATATCATTAAGCGTTAGATTTGTATCAATGTATGGATTAACTTCACTAAGAATGGATGGTAGTTTTGCTATAGAAGTTGTTGTCTGCATTTTATCTGCGATCGATTTAAGCAGCTCGCGCTGACGTTCTGTTCGGGAAAAATCAGACATAGCGTCATGTCGGAAACGAACATACATCAATGCTTTTTGACCGTCGAGATGTTGCATGCCTTTTTTTAGATCAATGTCATACTCATGGTTATCAGCCTTGCTCACATAGCTCATATCTT
Source organism: Paenibacillus sp. Marseille-Q4541 (assembly GCF_018310695.1). GTDB lineage: Bacteria > Bacillota > Bacilli > Paenibacillales > Paenibacillaceae > Paenibacillus. Next base: position 83,804 of record NZ_JAGXCY010000017.1, read on the forward strand.
TTTCTACTTCAAAATCAACGCCCCCAACGGCGTCAACGAGTTCAATGAAACCTTGAAAATCGGTGTATATATAATACTGGATCGGAATTCCTAGCAGGTCACCCGCCGCCTGCATAGCTACATTCGGGCCATGGGTAATCGCTGTATTAATTCGGTCTCTTCCGTATCCGGGGATTTCTGTATATGTATCACGTAGGAGGGAGAAGAGTGATATTTTTTTGCTGACTGGGTCAAGTGAGGCAACGAGCATCGTGTCGGATCTAGGCACTTCACCATCTGAAAGACCTCTGGCATCTACACCCATAAGCAAAATGTTAACAGGCTCCTTGCCTTCCCATTTTGGCGGATCGGGGGTAATTTCCTGATCGACTTTCTCTACATTATAGAAGGGGGAATCTTCTCCTTCTTTGTTCAAATCTTGCAGTTCGTTCACAACAGAAGTAAAATAATAAACTGCGAGTAATGCGGCAGTAACTGCGATTACTGCTAGAACCGTCCATACAGTTCGTTTAGTCTTCCTGGTCATTTAACGTTCTTCCTTTCCATAATAAGGAATAAAACCGGTTGTGTAACGGGCCGTTTGACTGCCTGCTCAGAAGTGTTGTGGTATAATTTTGAATTAATTAACACAATTTTCATACGACATTTCTACATTATAATTTTTTTTACGGATACAATCAATTGATAAGAGTTTTGTATCTTTCAAAGGAGACATGCATCATGAATATACAAATAGGTTCAAAAGCGCCAGATTTTGTCTTACATGCGACCGGAGGGGAAGAGATAAAACTGTCTGATTTCCGCGGGAAACGCGTTGTATTATATTTCTATCCAAAGGATATGACGTCCAGTTGTACGGCTGAAGCTTGCCAATTCCGGGATGAACATGCCACTTTCGAAGATTTGAATACAGTAATACTAGGAGTAAGTACAGATTCATTGAAACAACACGAGAAGTTTATAGCGAAGTATGAATTGCCTTTTCTCCTGTTATCGGATGAAGAGCATAAGGTTGCTGAATTGTATGATGTGTGGCAACTAAAAAAAATGTACGGTAGAGAATACATGGGTATTGTGCGTTCGACATTTGTTATTGATGAAGAAGGCATATTGGTTAAAGAATGGAGGAAAGTGAAAGTCAAAGGTCACATAGAAGAAGCGCTGGAATATATCAAACAAATGTAAGAAAGCAACCATAGTTGAGATTTCCTATATTGCCTATATAGAACAAACCAAACCGACTCTTACAGAGGCGGTTTTTTTAATTTCCTTATTTATTCTTCAACCCGCAGACGAAGGTCTGAAACGTAAGGGAGATAAAAAAGATTGCTGATTCCTATTCCTAATAGTGTGGATAATGTCTTAATCAGTATGTATGTACAAGACCTCTATCAAATAGGGGAACTCAGCATCAAATACGGGAATCTAAACGTACTTCTGTGAACCTATAAATCTCTTTTTAAATTTAGAGGATACAGTAGTCTTTTTTACTAGTCGCCCTCATAGATTAATTGTGTGAATCTCAAATTCTATGAAGAAGATTTCATATAAAAGTGATGGGGGCGAAAAGAAATGAAAAGGTTAGCAAAACAAAACAAATGGCAGAATTTTAGTTATAAATTAATGGCTGGGCTGGTCATTCTTTTACTATTTGCGCTTACGGGAAACGTTGTCCCTTCAAACGTTGTGAATTCGGAGGCAGTGAATATTCAGGAAGCAGTTAATTCGGCGAGCGTAGAAACTGCATCACTAGCTGTACATACCGTGTTAAATAGAACGATGACTCATTCGAAGCAAGAAAAAAATGACCAATCTCAAGAAGTACGTACCTCTTACAATACTAATAAAAATAATGAAGGTCCTCTTGGATCAAAACAGGGATTGGGTGCAGCTTCAACTTCAACAGAAAAATCAAAGCGTAACAAAGTATTTTTAACTTTTGATGATGGCCCTGGCAAACATACAGTAGAAGTGCTGGATATTCTCGACAAATATGATGTACCAGCCACATTTTTTGTGCTCGGTCAGCAAGTAGAAATATACCCGGAATTAATTAATCGTATGTATGAAAATGGTTATGTTATTGGAAATCATACTTATGATCACGAATATGATGAGTTATATGGCTCTTTCCCAGATTTCTGGAATCAGATCAAACAAACAGAGGAAGCAGTGAGACGGATCACGGGGGAAAGACCACAACTCGTTCGAGCACCTGGAGGAACATCAGGTCATTTTGATTCCACTTATTTCGATTTAATGGAGCAAGCGGGTTACACCGTTACGGATTGGAATGTGGACAGTGGTGATTCACTGAGGAAAGGTGTTCCCGCCAAAGAAATTATTAAAAACGCAACCAAGGTAACTGCCAGTGGGGATCTGGTTGTGCTAATGCATGATGGAGGAAACCATGCAGAGACGGTCAAAGCTTTGCCAGCGATAATAGAGTATTATCAAGCACAGCAGTATGAGTTTGCAAGCCTTGATCCTGCTGAGAAACCGGTCCAGTTCAAAGTTAAGTCTCAAGGTTCTACCGATAAGAAGATTCAGCCAAGCAAAGAATGGATAAATAATCATATCGCTCCTAATCGCGCTTTATTTGGTGCTGGGCCTTCGCTTGTCATTGAAGCAGGTAAACTTGTGACTAAACTTGCGCCTGGTGAATATCAGGAAAAGCAAGATCAGCTTCTTGTTCCGCTTAGAGTTATTGTGGAGAGATATGGAGGTACAGTGAAGTGGAACGGTGCAGATCGGATCGCTACCGCAACATGGGCTGGAAATGAGATTAAAGTGAATCCAGACAAACAGTTACTTGCCGGGGAAGAAGGGCGAGTAGAGATGAAGTCTGGTGCCATATGGGTCTCTTTGAGAGATCTGCTTTCAGCCGCAAATTATACGGTGAAATCCATCGAGCGTAATCAAGGTGAACTAATCGTAAAGGCTAGTTGAATCATATTTATCCCATTGAAATAGTTCTTGACTTCAAGCTTTGATTTTTATATGTTTATTACACGGTTTAGCTGATCATCATATCAGTTAAGCAGGAACGTGAATAAAGGGGAGTAGCTGTTACAGCAAAGTCGTCAGTTCGGGAGAAAATCCCCGGCTTTGTTGGCAACCATTCGTTGTTAGCGAGACCTTTACCACACTCTGTGGTAGAGGTCTCTTTTTTGATGGAGACCTTTGCCAAGCCGGCAAAGGTCTTTTTGTTTTTATTAAATTATTTTAGGAGGATGCTTTATGGATTTATTTTTAGAGTATGGATGGGTACTACTGGTACTCATTGTACTAGAAGGACTACTTGCTGCAGATAATGCACTAGTCCTTGCAATCATGGTTAAACATCTGCCTGAAGAAAAACGTAAAAAAGCATTGTTTTACGGTTTGCTTGGCGCATTTATCTTCCGTCTGGGATCACTGTTCCTTATCTCTTTCTTGGTCGATGTTTGGCAGGTACAGGCGCTGGGAGCGATCTACCTCCTATACATCTCCATCAACCACACAGTCAAGCACTTCCTCAAAGGAAGAAAGCAGACAGACGAGGCAAAAGCAAAACCAGAGAAACCAAAGAAACAATCCGGTTTTTGGATGACGGTTTTCAAAGTAGAAGTTGCGGATATTGCCTTCGCAGTCGATTCGATTCTGGCTGCGGTAGCTTTGGCCGTAGCGTTGCCGCCTAGTGGACTTCCAGACATTGGTGGACTGGACGGAGGACAATTTATTGTCATCTTCCTTGGCGGTTTTATCGGACTGATCATTATGCGTTTTGCAGCAAGCTTTTTCGTTAAATTGTTGCAACAGCGTCCAGGTCTTGAAGTAGCTGCCTTCCTAATTGTAGGTTGGGTAGGGGTTAAGCTTGCAGTAATCACTTTGGCACACCCTGATGTAGCTGTAATTGATTCTCACTTCCCGCATAATGCCATCTGGAAGGGATCATTCTATTTTGTTCTAGTGGCTATTGCTGCACTTGGATGGTTCCTGTCTTCTAAGCAAGAAATTTCGGATGATGAAAATGCAATCAAAGAAGTCGAAGAGCAACAACCGGCGAAAGATACATCTAAATAATCTAAAATGCATTTTTTACAAAAAAGGTCTGGGGCTTTTCTCCAGGCCTTTTTTGTTGTGCTTCCTATGTCTATTTACTCTATGAAAGGGAATACTAGCAAAAATAGAGTGAACAAAAAGTGAGTAGGACTGTGGATTAAGGAGGAGTTATCGCCATGGAATATATGAAATCTAGTGAATATGCTTCTGGTCTACTTGAGAGAGTAATTCAGCGTGTGGAGACCGTTATTGTTGGTAAGAAGAAAGAAATTAGGTTAATTCTTATCGCTATGCTCTCCGGGGGGCATGTATTGCTGGAGGATGTGCCTGGTACAGGAAAAACAAGGTTGATTCGTACACTGGCTTCCTGTCTATCCGCGAATTTTGGACGAATCCAGTTTACATCTGACGTCATGCCTTCTGATGTAACAGGAACATCCGTTTATAAACCGATGACTGGAGAGTTTGAGTATCGTCCTGGACCTATCATGGCAAACATCATTTTAGGTGATGAAATAAACCGCGCGTCACCTCGAACTCAGTCTGCCTTACTTGAAGCAATGGAGGAGAAGCACGTTACAGTGGATGGAGTTACCTATGCTTTGCCACGTCCATTTTTGCTACTGGCTACCCAAAATCCTCTACAGTTTGAAGGTACCTATCGTCTTCCTGAAGCACAATTGGATCGGTTTCTTATGAAGCTGAGTTTAGGATACCCGGATATTGATGGTGAGATCGAGATTATGAATCGGCAGGAGTTTGTGTCTATTTCCCCTGTGAAACCCGTTATGTTAGCAGAAGAACTTGTTAAAATGCAACGTGAAGTTGCTGGTGTTTTTGTCGATCCTTCATTAAAAAAATACATCGCTGAATTTGCTGCTGCATCGCGAAAACACAAGGATTTGGTGCTCGGAATCAGCCCACGGGGAAGTCTTGCGTGGATGATGGCTTCTCAAGCAGCTGCTTATTTGAATGGAAGAACTTATGTCATTCCTGATGATGTGAAAGAAGTTGCTTTACCCGTTTTGTCTCATCGAATACGTACTCGCTATGAACTCTTGCAATCCTCGGATGCAGAGCGGATTGTCGTTTCTTTGCTTCAACAATTACCTGTTCCCGTACAGTCCTCAAGAATGAGGGGATAAGCATATGTGGAGAACATTTATCAGTCCACTGGTTATGTTGCTAATCACAAGCCTTCTTTTTTTCGTATATCAATTACAGGGTGGAGAGACCCTTCTGTTCCTGATTGTATGCTGTATCATCCTTACTGGCTACGGCATCTTTGCACAGATCGTCGGTCCAAGCAGGATACATATATCGAGAGACTTTCAGCCAAATCGGGTTACTGCAGGAGAGAAGGCTGAGGTGCGAATTCAGGTAACGGTAGAGTCCAAGATCCCCTTATTGTGGTTGAAGATTGAGGAGGCTGTCCCTTTTAAACATACACATATCATTTTTCCCCGCAGACGCTATTATCAAAGTTCCTATTCTTATCATCTAAAGGCAATTCACCGGGGGGTATACTCCTTTGAACACTGCAAAATTACCTGGGGGGATGCATTTGGTTGGTTTACTCGAAGTAAACAGGTCGAAGTGCCAGGCGAATTCATTGTCCATCCATCTTTTCATCCACATTATACAGACTCACAGGAAGAGTATGGGAAAACGCAAGATGGACAACGAACCCGAAGCAGCTACCTAGAGGAATGGAAAGGTTATGAAGTGAGGGAGTATAACACGGGAGACTCTCTCCGCTCTATTCATTGGAAGAGCTCGGCAAGACGGGGCAAGTTACAAGTCCGCATTCCAGAAGAAAGCCAAGCAAACAGGCTATATCTTATTTTGGATAATGAAGCTTACTCTTATATGTACAAGGGCAAAGATGGTTTAGATGAGCTTTCATGGGAAGCGTATGATACTGCGATTTCGCTTTGTGCTGTTGCTCTGAAAAAGGCATATAACAATGGGATTTCACCCTATATAGCTACCTATTCTACTCAAGCAGGAAGACATACTTGCCACTGGGCGAAGACGAAGGAATCAATGAATGGGTCAAACGAGAAGCTAATTAATCAATTGGATTATTTGTCACGACTGGAACCGGAAGGGAAAACGGAGAGGAATGCCAAGGAGAATCGTTCACTCGCAGGGAGTAGTGTAGAAATGGTTTGGCCTACCACAAGCACTCACTCCTTTCCTGTTGGCTCACAAGTTTATGTGGTAACAGGTTGTTTGAATGAACAGAACGTAGAGCTGGCAAAAGAGCTCAGTAGGCAAGGATTACGGGTACATTTTTATGAGATGACAGATTGGAAGAAGAAGCACAAATCGCAGAAAGTCAAAGAACATTTCTTGGCGGCTGAACTGGAAAAGGAACGAATCTGGGTACAGGCGGTACCATCTATTTTGGAGAGTGTCTGACGTAAAGGGGAGGAGGAACTTGTGTGGTATCGACTGAGGTAAGCGTGAAAACAAACGGATATAGTGAACCCTGGCTGTACCGGTTGGGAGTATCGTTTTTACTATACATCATGTTTATAGACTGGTTTATGCCTGCAGGTATAGGAGAGCAATCTCATCTTTCTCCTTCTATGGTGACAATGATCATCCTTACGGCTGTACTGCTTTTTATCGGGAGTCTGCGAATTTCTTTGAAATATACGATTGGTATGAGAGTAGTTTGTGCACTGATTGGCCTGTGGTGGATGCTGCTGCCATCAGCGGGAGAGACATGGGTACTGGATTATGGAAATACGCTTCAAAAGGACATTGAGAGTTGGGTGGGCTCTGGGCATTTTCGTGATGTCAGTGAGGAATCAAGAGCGCTTACCATCGTCATAGGATGGACGCTTTTTGTAACTTCTGTTCAGATGTTGGCTATTCAGCTGCGAACCGTCTTTTTGTTTGGTATAGTTACCGTCGTTTATTTACTTTGCATGGAGCTATTGAATGGTATTCACTCTCCCGGCGGAATGATTCGGACTGTATGCTGTTTTTTATTGTTGCAGTCTTTATTGCAGCTACCGAGGTTATTAGGAATAGTGGAAGAGTCTATCGCGAGCAAAAAACCACATGTAAACTGGGCGGGAACAGCAGTTGCTATTGTACTGATGACTACATTTACGACGACATCCATTGCTTCTGCGATCCCTGCAAAATCGGGAGATAGTGAAGTACTTACAAGTATTTGGGATAAGGTTTCTGAGTGGGCAAGTTCTAAGCCAGATCGAAATGCAGCAGCTACTTTTGCTACTACGGGCTACGATCCAGCCGGGAGGGATATGGGAGCACCGCTTGTGCAAAGCAATGCAGTTTATTTTACGGCGACGAGTCCTACTCCCGCCTATTGGAGAGGGCAATCTCGAAGTATCTATGACGGCAGAAGTTGGCAGCGTGCGGGAGCAGCATTTGAAGCCTATGAGTACATTAGCACGAACGGAAGAATTAGGGAGGAAGAGATTGAAGAAAATCCATATTTTCGTTTGGTAAAACAGACGATTACTCTTCAGGAGCCAGCAAAGGGAGGATCGGATATCTTTGCCGGGGGAGTACCTTTGCGCCTATCATTTAACGATGTTAACGGAGACGGTACAACGAATGAGAATCATCTGTCTGGACATGATAAAAATGGTTCTAGCCTTTATATATGGAGCGACCCTTCTTCGGGAAACTTGAGATTTGATGATAAACAATTAACCGAACCTGTTCAGAATTACAGTATGGATGTGCTACTGCCTGTTCAAGATTTGACAGTGCTTCGTAAAGCAAAAGGAGAAGATCCAGCTTCCGTCCGCAAGACAGATCTTCAGCTTCCTTCTAGTTTGCCGAAACGAGTTCAGGATCTCGCAGCTTCCATTACAAGCGGTACAAACAATCGGTATGATGCGGTTATGTCCGTGTCCCGGTATTTAAAAACAAACTATACTTATACACTAAACACACGAGTTCCTGGGATTGATAAGGATTTTGTAGATGACTTCCTATTTGTAACGAAAAAAGGATACTGCAACCATTTTTCTACAGCTATGGTTATTCTACTTCGAAGTGAAGGGATTCCTGCCAGATACGTGCAGGGATTTGCGCCTGGTGAACGTGATGAGCAGCAATCAGGCAAGTATACGGTCACTCAAGCCGATGCGCATTCTTGGGTAGAAGTTTATTTTCCGGGGGCCGGATGGTTTCCCTTTGAAGCAACCCCGGGTTTTGAAATGGCACCCGAGGAGCAAGCTGTGTCTACCGTTGATAAACCAGAAGCCGGCATTTCGAAGACGAGTGGATTTCAAAAAACAGCGAGCGATTGGATCGATGTTTTACGTACATGGATCGCTGGCGGAGTTCAGCCGCATGTACTGGCATGGACTGCAGCCGTAATGCTGTTGCTCACGGCTGTGGTTGTGGCGGGGCGTACATATGGCCCCGCCTTACGGCTCCGGCTGCGGCTGATTTGGCCGCGCCGTGCCTTCCCAGACCGCGATCGCCTGCTTCACATCGGCGCTCCGGTTTGGGACTTGCTCGCGCAGCGCTATGGCAAGCGCGAGAGTGGGCTTACGCTGCGGGAATATATCGCAGCGCTGCCCGTTATGGATGACGCCGTACGCGATGAGGTACGGCGGTTCGCCGCGGACTGGGAAGCCCTGGTCTATGGACCAGCTGGCCCTTCCCGCGGCGAGAGCACTGCTTTTTTACAGCGCTGCCTGCGTATCGCTAAATTCCTGTAAAGAAAGCGCTGTTTATTTACTGGCGAAAGATAGCAGAATCCTCGTCTAGGTGAGAAGACTTTTTTTGACAATATTTTATTAATAAGAAGAAAACGAGCTTTCCTTGACGTCAGGTTTTGTCGCCCAGTATAATTAGTCTCATTGAATTGAGGGAGGCACGGTAATGATAAAGCCAAATGAAATTGTCGTTGTTCTAGATTTCGGGGGACAATATAACCAATTAATCGCAAGAAGAATCCGCGATCTCGGAGTATACAGTGAACTGCTTCCATATAACACACCAGCAGAGAAAATACGTGAACTTGCTCCAAAAGGTATCGTTTTTTCCGGCGGCCCTTCCAGTGTTTATGCTGAGAATGCACCGCATGTAGATCCTGCTGTGTATGACCTGGGCTTGCCGATTTTCGGTATTTGCTACGGTATGCAGATGATGGCCCATCAACTTGAGGGTAAAGTAGAACGTGCTCATAAACGTGAGTATGGTAAGGCAGATGTTCTTTTTAACGCAGGTTCTGACCTGATAGCAGGTCTCGAACAGAATCAAACCGTTTGGATGAGTCATGGAGACCACGTTGTTTCCTTGCCAACAGGATTTAAACTTGATGCAGGAACGGAAAGTGCTCCGATTGCAGCAATGAGCCACCCAGAACGTAAACTGTATGCAGTTCAGTTCCACCCAGAAGTGCGCCATTCATTGAATGGTAACGACATGATTCGTAACTTCCTCTATAACGTGTGTGGTTGTGAAGGTAACTGGAGCATGGAGACTTTTATTGACGACAAGATTCGCGAGATTCGTGAGCAAGTTGGCGATAAAAAAGTACTTTGTGCCCTGAGTGGCGGCGTTGATTCCTCGGTAGTTGCAGCATTGATCCACAGAGCGATCGGTGACCAACTGACTTGTATGTTTATCGATCACGGTCTTTTGCGTAAAGGTGAAGCAGAAGGCGTTATGGAAACTTTCGTAGGTAAATTCGATATGAAAGTGGTTAAAATTGATGCTCGTGATCGCTTTATGTCCAAGCTAGCAGGAGTAGAAGATCCAGAACAAAAACGTAAAATTATCGGTAACGAATTTATTTACGTATTTGAAGAAGAATCCAGCAAATTTGATGATTTCGCATTTTTAGCACAAGGAACGCTTTATACAGATATCGTAGAGAGCGGTACGGCTACTGCGCAAACGATCAAATCTCACCACAATGTAGGCGGACTTCCTGAAGATATGAAGTTCGAACTCATTGAACCGCTGAATGCACTCTTCAAGGACGAAGTTCGTAAAGTCGGCGAAGAATGTGGATTGCCTTCAGAGATCGTATGGCGTCAACCATTCCCAGGACCAGGTCTTGCGATCCGTGTACTTGGTGAAGTAACAGAAGAGAAACTGAAAATTGTTCGTGATTCTGACTATATTTTACGTGAAGAGATTGTTAAAGCAGGTCTTGATCGTGAAATTTGGCAGTACTTTACGGCGCTTCCTAACATGAAGAGTGTAGGGGTTATGGGCGACGCTCGTACGTATTCCTATACCGTAGGTATTCGTGCAGTTACTTCCATCGATGGAATGACAGCAGACTGGGCGCGTATCCCATGGGATATTCTCGAAAAAATCTCAGTACGTATCGTTAACGAAGTGGATAACGTAAACCGTATCGTTTATGATGTGACTTCCAAACCACCTGCAACGATTGAGTGGGAATAGAATAAATATTTGATATTGTTAATTAACTACAAATCCTTGGTCTATAAGGGTTTGTGGCGTTAATAGCATGAATAATTAAACACTCCCTTTTATTTGCGTTATATAGCAAATAAAAGGGAGTGTTTTTTTTATACGACTCTTTGAAAGTGCTTGCATAAACCGAAAAGTTATGATAAATTTTACTTGTCTAAAAAACATACAAGTTAAAACTAGCATATTTTCTACAAAAGGAGCAGATGAAAATGATTACTACCAAAGAGACACCTCATATTAAACCAAACGGAGTAGAAATAGCTGAAACGGTTCTGTTGCCTGGCGATCCTTTAAGAGCAAAGTTTATTGCAGAAAACTTCCTAGAAGATTACCAGTGCTTTAACGAAGTAAGAGGAATGCTCGGGTACACGGGCACTTATAAAGGGAAGAAAATCTCTGTAATGGGTACCGGCATGGGACCAGCAAGCATGGGGATTTATTCTTGGGAATTAATCAATGTATTTGGAGTTAAGAATCTAATCCGAATTGGTACTTGTGGTGCAATGCAAGAAGATATTGAACTCTATGATGTTATTTTTGGTATGGGAACCGCAACAGATTCCAATTACGGTCATCAATTTAATCTGCCTGGACAATATCCACTAACTGCTTCTTTTGATCTTTTGCAAAAAGCAAAGAAAATTGCAGATGATAAAGGTCAAAAAGTTCATATCGGAAATATTTTATCAAGTGAAATTTTCTACAATGCGGATCCAACAGCGAAAGATAAATGGCGCGAGATGGGAATACTAGCAGTTGAGATGGAATCTGTAGCACTTTATTGGAATGCCATCCAAGCACGTGTAAATGCACTATGTATTCTAACTGTTAGTGACCATGTAATTACTGGAGCAAGAACAACTCCTGAGGAACGCCAAACTGCATTCACTAAAATGATGGAGATTGCCTTAGAGTTAGCGTAAACTACTTCTTTCATACAAAAGTAAATGATATAAAAGTCTAGATAAGGCTTCCTTCACTATGCCCTTAGTGGAGTAAGTGAAGGAAGCCTTTAATAACAAAGGTATTTTCCGGTCCGTTGCTTAAGAAGAAAAAAGATGTTTTTCTTCTACGCCATATATGTAAGCGCTATTATTCATCTTTGTATTATGCAGCAGGAGATTTTGGAGGTATGTTATGAATAGTTCAGCTGAAAATAAACCGGCAGTTAACTTAGGGAAAATCGTTCCGGTTATATTGCTCTTAATGATTTTCTCACTCGTAATCGATAACTCGTTTAAGATTATCTCTCCAGATTTAGTAGAGTATTTTGGCGTTTCAGCAAGTACGGTAAGCTGGCAAGTGACGCTTGCAGGATTAGTCATTGGTATTGGAGCAGTCGTTTATTCATCTCTATCTGATTCGATCAGTATACGAAATCTACTGACGGCAGGTATTTTACTCATTTGTATAGGATCTTTACTTGGTTATGTTACACATACGAATTATTGGTTAATTGTTTTTTCGAGAATTGTCCAGGCTGCTGGGTTAGGGGCAACAGAAACCCTTTACCTCGTATTCATTACGAAATATGCATCTGAAGCAGAACAGAAAAAATATATGGGATATAGTACAAGTAGTTTCCAACTTGCTACCGTTATTGGTACATTAACCGGCGGATTTGTTGTTACGTATCTAGCATGGCAAAACTTGTTTCTAATTCCTTTGCTCAGTTTGTTACTGTTACCTTCTATTCTTAAGTATTTACCAAAAGAAGAAAATAAGAAGAATAATCTAGACTTTATCGGACTTTTCATCGTTGCGATAATTGCTACTTCTATTATGCTATATATGTCTTCATTCAATTGGGGACTGTTCATACTCTTTATTGTCTCTGTGATTGCGTTTTTACTCTATATTAGCAAAAGTAAGAATGCTTTTATCACCATTGATTTCTTTAAAAATAAACAATTTTTATTTGCATTAGTGGTCGCATTTATCATTAATACGCTATATTCTGCTTATGCGCTGAACACACTTTCGTTTTTGCTAACAACCGTATATGACATTAAACTAGATACGGTGTCCTTAATGTTCATTCCTGCGTGTTTACTAGCTGCATTTGTTGGTGCTCTATCTGGTAAAATAGGAAAGTATTTAAACAGTAAGCAATGTGTTTATCTAGCCTTTAGTTTAATTTTAGTTAGTTTATTGCTTGGTGCCTTCTTCATAGAAGCATCCATCGTGGTATTCGTTATATCTCTAATTTTGTTTTCTTGCAGTTTTGCACTGTTGTATGCTCCGCTTATCGATATTAGCCTTAGAAATGTACCAACTGAAAAATCTGGAACTGCACTCGGATTCTACAATTTATGTCTCAATATCGCGATGTCCGTTGGTTTTACCTATTCCGCTTTGTTGATCGATAAGAAGGATTTACAATTCGAATTCTTACGTTTTATAACAGATGAACCAACCGCATTGAATTATAGCAGTATCATCATTATTCTTGCAGCGATTGCTGTAGTATCGATTGTATTGTTCTGGTTATTATTAGGTCGTAAAGTAGATAAACGTACTCCACAGAACTAGAGAAAGGAAGAGAGTCTTATGAAAAAATTTAAACGTGTACATTTGATCGTCATGGATTCAGTCGGAATTGGAGAAGGAAAAGATGCGGCTGAGTTCAATGATGTTGGTTCCCATACTCTATTACACATTGCAGAACACATGAACGGATTAAAACTGCCTAACCTAGCGAGATTGGGTCTGTCCAATATTGAAGAAATCGTAGGGGTGCCGAAAGCGGAGAAACCTCTTGCTTATTACACTAAATTACAAGAAAAATCAGTGGGTAAAGATACAATGACTGGTCACTGGGAGATCATGGGTCTTAATATTGATAAGCCATTTAACGTGTACCCAAATGGATTCCCAGATGAATTAATTAAACAGATTGAAGACATAACAGGGCGAAAAGTAGTAGCGAATAAGCCTGCAAGTGGAACAGAGATTATAGATGAATACGGCGAACATCAGATGAAAACAGGGGATCTGATCGTTTATACATCTGCTGACCCAGTTCTGCAAATTGCTGCTCATGAAGAAATCATCCCACTTGAAGAGCTATATGATATTTGTGAAAAAGTACGGGAAATCACGAAAGACCCTGCATATTTGATCGGCCGGATCATCGCGCGACCTTATGTAGGTGAACCAGGGAACTTTAAGAGAACATCCAATCGTCATGACTATGCATTAAAACCTTTTAATAAAACGGTCATGAACAGCCTACAAGACGGAGGCTACGATGTAATCGCTATTGGAAAAATCAATGATATCTTCGATGGCGAAGGCGTTACGGAATCTGTTCGTACGAAAGATAACATGGATGGTATGGATAAATTGCTTGAAGTCATTAATAAAGATTTTAGTGGAATGAGCTTTTTGAATTTAGTTGATTTCGATGCTTTATACGGTCATCGTCGTGATCCCGAAGGGTACGGTAAAGCATTAGAGGAATTTGATAAGCGATTAGATGAGGTATTAGATTCCATCCGCGAAGATGACTTATTAATTATTACGGCTGACCATGGGAATGATCCAACTTTCCCTGGTTCAGACCATACTCGTGAATTTATTCCTGTATTGGCCTATTCGAAGCAATTAAAGGATAGTGGAAAATTGCCTGAAAATGATACATTTGCTGATATTGGTGCAACCATAGCAGATAATTTTGAAGTGGATATGCCAGAATACGGTGAGTCTTTCTTGAAATTTCTTAAATAATTGATTATGCACAAACCTCCAAAAATCTTTTTTGGAGGTTTGTACAATTTCTGATTTAGACAAAATGAGTGTCCTTGTGTCCAACTTCGACCCAAAAAAAATGGATTGAGGAAGAGAATGACATTTCTTGTCGTCTAGAAAATGATGTGTCATAATGGGTCAAAATACGGATGTGATTTCTTTTCCATTTGGCCAATAAACCATTCTAGTAACACTTTGAATTTATAGAAAAGGACACTAAACGAATGAATACTAATAATATAGATAAATTGAAACGTCCACTCTATATCAATGTATATGACGAGCTTCTTCTCCAGATTACGAAAGGAGAATATCGCGTAGGCAGTCAGCTTCCTTCAGAGCCTGATTTAGCAAGAGAACTAGGGGTTAGTCGTGCAACGTTAAGACAAGCTTTAGTCCTTTTACAAGACGATGGATTAGTGAGAAATATACGTGGTAAGGGAAACTTTGTACTGGAATCTTTCTATAAACAAAAGGACGTTCAATTAGAAAAACTAAGCAATCCCATGCATAAATGCCATATAAGTACCTTTGACCAAATTGATTTACATTATCGGCTGGATCCGCAAACGGAACATACGAAACAAGTTCTAAAGAGGGATTCATCTACCGTTGTAGCTTTAGAACGTTTGTATAGAAAGGGAAGTGATTTACTTGCTTATGCCTTTACTTTTATGTCTATGCAAACAGTAGAAAGTTTATCTTTGGACCTCGATAATAAGGAACAACTATTGGGATTTCTAGAGAATGAAGCCTATACAATCGCTAACCATGGGGATATTGAAATAAAATATACACATACCGTTAATCTAGCTGATCCGAAGGAAAAATTAATGGGTCAAAACGAGTGTTTCTTACTGCTAGAAACTCTTTACAATAAAACAGAGGCTGATTATCCCTTAATGTATAATAAATTTTATATACCACAGCAGTTCTCTAAAATAAAATTAAATGCATATAAATCCTAACTGAGACTTGAACAGAGATGCTTGAATATGGCCCCGCAGAAACGTGATATAGGTAGATTTACATCATTTATTGTTTCATAGGCTAAGGAGAAGAAGCCCTAGACTTGCGGCTTCTTTTTTTAGTTCTATTTTATATCTCTTCATACATAATTTAGTTTCATGAAAAAAGATTTATTGTTTTCACGACTTTCGTAAAAATGAAAGATACGAACGTTACATACAAAGTAACTTTGAATCATTCGTATTTTTTTGTTGACAATCCTATCTATCCCTCCTAGAATGAAACTTGGAAAAACTAATAAACACATGCTTTTTCGTATAATCTCGGGAATCGGCCTGAGAGTTTCTACGAGATCACCTTAATGATCTGGCTACGAAAGAAGATATGCTACTGAACTCACTAACTGTTACCAATATCTGGTCGCTTAGGGCGAATAAGATGATGGTGCTTTTAGGGATTCCAGCGTATCCTTTTAGCGTAAGCCCTTGAAGATCAATTTCTTTGAAGGGCTTTTTGTCGTTTTGAAGTTAACCGACTTATCTCTAAGGGGGAATATTCGGATTATGGAGAGTTTCTTTAAATTAAAGGAACGCGGGACAAATGTCAGAACAGAAGTTATTGCAGGTTTAACTACGTTTATGACCATGGCGTACATTCTGATAGTAAACACGATCTTTTTAGGGGAAAGTGGAGCGGGTATACCAGATAATGCCGTCTTTTTTGCAACAGCTGTAGGTGCCGGACTCATGACGATCCTGATGGGACTGTTCGTTAATGTTCCGATTGCTCTAGCCCCGGGTATGGGTCTTAATGCATATTTTATGACGGTTGTACTGAGCTCGAATGGTACAATTACTTGGCAAGCTGCGCTAGGTGCGGTCTTCATCTCAGGTCTAGTGTTCATTCTGCTGACCGTAACAAAGATTCGTCAAAAACTTCTCGTAGCAGTACCAGATAGTATTAAAACGGCTATTACTGTAGGTATTGGGCTGTTTGTAGCGGTAATTGGACTTAAGTTAAGTAACTTAGTTGTAGCCAACGTAAATCCTGGAACAGATATAGCACATCCTGTAGCGGGTGGAAGTTTCAATCTTGCGTTTGGTAATCTTACGCACGCAGACGTTATTCTTACTCTCATTGGTCTGCTTATTATCGCAGTGCTTATGGTACTTAATGTGAAAGGCGCTATGCTGATCGGTATCGTAGCTACTACGATCATTGGTATCCCAATGGGAGTAACGAATTTGAGTGGACTTAGCGGATCCAGCTGGATTCCTGACTTTAGTGGTCTTGCAGTAGGTCAACTGGATATTATGGGTGCACTAAAACTTGGATTATTTGAAATCATTTTTGTTTTCACTTTTGTAGAGTTGTTCGATACATTCGGTACTTTGGTAGGGACATCTACACGGATGGGGCTAATGAAAGACAAGGAGAAAGGCGAGAAGATCGTCGGTAAGGCGATGCTCGTTGATGCAGCCGGTGTCAGTGCGGGTGCTGTACTTGGTACAAGTACGATTACGGCATTTGTAGAAAGTTCAGCTGGTGTAGAAGCGGGTGGACGTACAGGACTGACATCTGTAACGACAGGTATTATGTTCCTCCTAGCACTTCTCATTGCTCCGTTAGCATTAATAGTACCTTCTGCAGCGACTGCACCTGCTCTTATTATCGTAGGTGTGCTAATGATGAGTCAGGTTCGAAACATTGAATGGGATGATTTCCTGCAAGCTTTCCCTGCATTCTTGACGATTGTTATGATGCCATTTACCAACAGTATTGCTAACGGCATTTCACTAGGTATTATCTCTTATGTTGTGCTTGCTGCTTTTTCTTCTGTAGCAACAAGCCGCAAAGTGAAAATTCATTGGTTGATGTGGATCTTGTTTGTTATCGTTCTTGCAAGATACATCTTCATCGGTTCCGAATAAAGATAGAGTGGATAGTCAGTTATAGCCTTGCTCTCCGGAGTGAGGCTTTTTTTTGTTTCTTCTATATAATAGAAATGTAGATGATGCATAGGTGATTCTTTATATGAAAGTTGTTGAGCGGTAGTTGTATTTGTGATTGAAGATGAGGAGTGGAACGCGCATATTATAAAGAAGATTCTTGAGTCTATGAATCTGATAGAATTATATTTAATAGTTTTTTAGAAAAAAGGGTTGCAATCTACTTATCAGCATGGTATATTCTAATTCCGGCCAAGAAAGTTAGCCAGTAAGCAATACACTGAATAACCTGCTTTTCTAACGAAGTCGAAAAACTTCAAAAAAAAGCTTGCATTTCTAAACCGGACATGATATGATATAAAAGTTGCTGACGA
>NZ_JAGXCY010000018.1:0-50263 GCF_018310695.1 Paenibacillus sp. Marseille-Q4541
CTGATAAGTAATGATTTTTTCGTTTCAACGTGTGGTAAATGCTATATAATTAGAATTTCACGTGTTTACAAATCATTGATCTTCAGTAAAAACAAATAATTTTTACTAAGGCGCTATTATACTTTTAGCCAAAATAAGCAACTAAAGAAAAATAAAAGAATCCCTTTTACCTCATGTTCATGAAGTAATAGGGATTCTTCTTTAGATTTGTTCTAGTGCTAGCAACTTTATTCCCAGTAGATCCAATTCGCCATTCGAATACTCTAAACGAGGATTCCTTTCGATGTTCTGACACTTGGCAAACTATATCCACTTATTCTCTCCACAAATACTCTATCTACATGCCCGCCAAGAGTTCCTTCTGCAAAAACAACCTGGTCACTGTGCTCATCCACTTTCTCCGAGACCGCAAATGGAGTATCCTCATTCAGGGTATGGAATAAGGAGATGACATCCCCTGGATGTACATGATGAATGATCATTGATCCATCTTTACCTATTTGGATATCGGATGAAAGTACTTTGGCTGCATGCTCTGGATATCTTTCATCATATAATTCAAACGCATAAATCCGAGTATGACCGCTGCCATCATTGCTCGTCTGTGCTGGCTCAATCACTTGTAGTCTGAAGTACTGCGCAGTAATCTCATCTGCTAGAATCCGGTTGATAACATCTCCACTATTGTCTGTGACTTCATCAATCACCGTAAAGTGTTCCCCATCATGACTAGCTAAGATTTGCACATGCATCGTATTCCACAATCTCGTTTCTCCTGCTTCCGGATGACCGCAGTTCACAATCCGATATTGCTTCACCGTGCATGGCTGCTGCAAATCAACGGTCAGGAATGGACGAAGCTCTGTAGCGCACCATTTCCCTGTACTGATTGCACCATCGATTACTTTGCTCGCATTCGCATTCTCATCCGTGTAACTGGAGGCAGATGCAGTAACGCCGAGTGATTGTAAAGCGATGTTATTTTTCTCATAGGAAGGGACCACTAGCTTTTGTTCTGTACCTGCTGCAACAGCTACTTTTACGATCATGTCCGCGATGAAAGGTTTCATGACGAGTGTTCCTACATCAACGGTAAAATCATGCGGAACTCCTTCTTTTAAACGGTGTACTTTACATGCCTCCATCGAAGTTAGAAGCTTCTGCGCAGCTTCATTATGCTGTTCCATTGCAACAAAGTCACCTGCTTGGAACGCAATTACCGCGTGAATCACCTGCTTTGCCGCTTGTGCCATCCGCTTGAATGCATTCAAAAATGGTTCTAGTTCTTGCACTAAATGGCGATTCGAACACTTCTCATCTATGATATCTGCCGCTTCTTCCATGCGAATAAAGCTTTTCAAGAGCCTGCTTGCGTACTCGCTTACATCCAGCCCTTGTTCAACACTCTCTATTAATCTCTGTACATCCTCTTTCAAATCCCAGGACTCATCAAATAAAAATGTACCGCTCTTGCCTCCGTCATCCTTTAAATAGCAGCTATTAGAAGCAAAAATCTCCAGCTCCTCCGCTACCTCGGGTGCAAGGGCCCTGAATGAGGCCGAATAACTCTTCTCACAATCAAATGCATCTGTATTCCAGTTATGGTCTGCAATGCAGAATAAAGCTTGTTTAGATGCTTGAGATTGATTCATAGGATTGGCGAAAAATCCATTCACATTGTCCAAATCCGAACTTAAATTTTGGATTTTCCCCATTAATATTTTGGAGTCACAATAATCGTTAACTGGGTAGTTCCACCATACAGACAATGGTTTAGCCGAGTTGATCTCTCGTCTTGGAGCATCATATTGTTCTTTTGCAATGTTCGACATCGTCGCTGAACCTGTCCACATGATCTCTACATCATCATGAAGCGTATCTACGAATGGTTTAAAATACCCTGTCATGGAAGGTCCCCAAGCTTCACAATATCTTGTTCCTACCGTAATTAAAGGCTCAATATCGCCCTTAACTTTAACAAATTCAGCATCGATGCGATTAATAAACCTAGCCTGCTCGGCACCATCAGGTATTCCCCCAATATCATCGAAAAGGATACCAAACTGCCGTACTCCTAGTGCATACAGCTGCTCCAGCTTCAAGATTGCAGACTCGGCATCTTCCTCTGAGGAGAGATCAATGGAGTCACCTGGATGAATCGTCCACACGAAATTCATATGATTCTCGTGCCCCGCTGCTGCAAGCTCCGCAATTTCCTTCGCCTTATCGGCAGGGTATAGTTCTCGCCAGTTTTTCCTATGATAAGGATCATCTTTAGGGGCATAGATATAAGTGTTTAATTTCTGTTCTCCGCCAAATTGCATGAGATCCATACGATCTTCATGGCTCCATGGGTAACCATAGAAGCCTTCGATGTATCCTCGATAACGTATTTCAGGATAATCCGTCACGATACAGTTCTTCAAAACTCGGTTACTAGATTGATCTAATATGCTTCTAAGTGTCACCACACCATGGTGGATTCCGTTACTATCACTTCCAACAATCGCTAGATTGCTAACAGAGCTGCCATTAATAATCAGACTATAGCCTTCTGGATGCTTCACCTCGGGAATTTGATCTGAGTAAACGAATGCAGTCCATTCATCTTTCTTATCCTGATCGACTAGAAAAAGGTTCGTTTGATCCTCTACATAATGATCCGTTATCGTATGTACAAAGCCATGTCTCGTAAGCATTTCTTGAAGCATAGGCAGCGTTGCCTGATGAAGCTCGGACTGAATGACGATATTCACGCCATCTGTAATCTTCGCTTCTCCTCCCGGGTAACTTACAGCTTGCGGCACAGGAAATATTGCATATTCCTCATTACTCATTTGCTTGAATCTGTTCATCTAAGATAGCACCTTCTCCACATAGAATAGTATAAGCAAAGATCTCTAACCTTTAAAACTCATTGACTCATGAACTGTTGCTTAGCCATTCATCCTTCTTGCATGCTTTTACTAAACGAGCGCACCTGCAGTTACAATCCGTTGATAGGAATTGGAATCAATCGTCAAATATCCTTGCCCCTCAGGTAAATGAGGATCGAACAATAAAGGCTGTTGCTCCAGCTCTTCTAAACGATCTTCGCGTCCTATCGCAAAATCCCTTAACCGCTCACTTGCAGTTTCCAATCTTGCCATAATTCCACCATAACGGATATCCAATACTTCCCATCCGCACGCCTTATTTGTCTGCATCCACAACTTACGATGTATGCGTCGTAGTTCATTTACTTGTGTGCGAACAGCAGGTAGGCGATGTTCAGATACTTCTAGCAGGGCATCCTTGTTACCGCCTTCATATAGACGCCTAATTTCTAATCCTAACATGCCTTTCATCGCAATGACACCGCTAAGATGCTCATAGAACGCAAACACCGTTCCGAAAGGTCCCTCTGCCTTTTCTTTACTCTTACACCATTGTTGTTGTAGTGACAAGTAATATTGGGGAAGATCTTGTTCTGGATCCCCCTCCAGATGCTTATCAAACAACCCCTGAAGTACATCTTGATACAGCATAAATTTTGACGGTCTTGCCATCCAGTGATTGCCTTCCCCGATCCCAGGTGTTTCATCCATGTACTTTAAAGCAACGATATCATCAAACAGATCCATACCCGTACATGCCGCAAATCGTTTACTCAACTGCTCATCATTTACATCATCAGAATAACCATACTCCGCATACAACTGTAATCCCGGTAGGATCGTGAAATGATTCGTTTCTTGCCCGTTATCGCCCCATGCCGTTGCAATTACCTCTCGAACATCTTGTGCTCTGCATGCACGTAATGCGGGATGCGACGTCTCCCACGTCTTCCCGTAATTGGGACTAAGGCCACCCCAGCAGTGTATCCCTCCTGCAAAGATCGGCGTCGAGCCGAGCTCCTTATGCTTAAGTATAATCTTCTCATACTTTGACTGATCTGTTGTACCATAACACCAATACACATATTGCAGATCAGAAGGCAATTTATCCAGCTGTTCTTTCGCAAAATTAACATCCAGCGGATAATGGAATCCATTCTTATCATTCGATAAGAAATGAAAGATCATATCACTCCAAATCATTGGTTTTAGTCCATATTTACTAGTAATCTCCAGCACCTTACTCAGATGACTTTGCATAATATCAAAACGATCCTGATAACCATGCTTCGCTAAATAACGGCCCAGCCCTACAGCGAATGCTTCGTCCATTCCAATATGTATCCGCTTAGATCGAAAAGGTGCACTTGCCGCCGAAATCATATCTTCGATAAACTGATAAGTTTGAGGTTCTCCGATCAGCAGGATGTCATCGTGATCTTTCATCTCCGATGCGTAAGACCATTTTAAAGCTTGTTGTAAGTGAGCCAGCGTCTGAATGCAAGGAACCACCTCCACCCCGAAGAGTGCGGCATAGTCATCAATCTCCTTCAGTTCTCCCTGCGTATATCGGCCTCGCATGTATCCAAAGTAAGGACGAGATTCTATTTCATAAGTATCCTCGGTATATAGCATAAGCCCATTTAGGCCCATGGCAGCAAGATACCGAATCATCTGTTTGACAGCATTTATGTTCAATACAGCATTGCGCGACATATCGAGCATTGGCCCATTAAAGTCGAACCTTGGACTCTCACATCGTTTAAAATGATTCGTTTGTTTCGCATACTGAGTGAACAATCCTAGAGCACGAAAGAAGTGTATCGGCTGGTCGTATTGGATGAATCCTTGTCCCTGTTCTAAAGAAACAATTAGTTCACCACCTTCTTGAATCACTTCAATTGGTAAACCGTCCTCTTTCCACTCAAAGGACAACTGACCCTCAAGCTCTTCAATTCCCTTACGTAAGGTTTCTATAGATGATCCTATAAAATTCAATTTCATTCTATAATCCCTCCCTTTCGCGCTTGCTTCCCGTGCTGTAATCGGAATTCACCTGCACTAAGTCCGGTATACTCTTTAAACTTTCGATAGAACCAGTCTAGTTGACGATAGCCTACTTCATTTGCAATCATGTATACTTTTTTGTCTGAATGAATCAACTGCAGTTTGGCCTGTTCCATTCGAACTTGCATTAAATAATCATTAAAGGAAATCCCTACTACCGATTTGAACAGATGCCCCAAATACACCGAATTCATAAAGATTTGTTCTGCAATGTTTTTCAAACTTACGTTACTTCCGTACTCGGTCGCAACGATACGCTTAACCTGTTCGATGGCACTCGTATGTTGAGGTTCCCTTGTTTCCTCTACTCGCTGAATAACATCTCTACATTTCTCCTGGGCATATTGAAAAAGCTCTTTAATCGTAGACGCCTTCATAATGCGTCCATATTCATCAGGTGACAAATGTAAGGCATCGTCAAGACTGCTTACTTTTTCACGTTCCAACCGAACTAGACTTGCGAACAGATCCAAGATCATGACCTGAACCAGTGATTTCGGAGCTGATTTTGTAATCAAATGCTCCATATGCTCTTGTAGTAAAGGAATCACTTGAGCGAGATGACCTTGGCTTAGAACATCCTCAAACTGCCTTTTCATATCTCGAATATTGATCATTTCACTTTTACTCAAATCATTCGGCAGATCGATACTATTAATAATGGAAAGGTCACCTAACAAAAATTTACGATCCAACATCATAAGAGCGGTGTAGTAAGAGCTTTCCACTTCCTTGATCGAATCTACAATCTGTCCAATTCCAATGGTCAGTGACACTTTTGCAAATCGCAGCACGCTGCTCTGGATCTCTGTAGCAAGCTGTACATACTGGTCTGGCTCACAATGCCCGTTCTCGTGGCACAACAAGATTCCATAACGTTCCTTTGATTCTTCAAATAGATATCCACGGCGATCAAGCACTTCACTCACGACATTACGTACTGCAAACCGCTCAGCCTCAATATCCTTTTCAGTCATCTTCACATTACTAGCTTCATGAAAATCCATCTCCATGAGCATACAGCAAAAGAAACACGGTTCATTAAATTCGATATTTAGAAGACTCATCTGCTCCAACGCCTGGTCGGTATGAATTCTACCTTGTACCCACAACTTTAAGGTCTGATCCTTAATCGCCGGAATACCGAGATAAAGCTGTTTATTTAATGTCTTCTTCACATGAATCTCCTGCGCGATCTGGGTTAGTAATTTGCTCACATCTTCTTCGCTCACCGGTTTTAACAAATAATCCTTCACGCCGAACTTAATGCATTGCTTTACATAATCGAATTCATCAAATCCGCTTACTACAATAATCGGGATATTCGATTCTGATCTTATGGCCGCAATTAAATCCAAGCCGCTAATACCTGGCATGCGAACATCTGTAATCATAAGGTCATAGTGATGATTTTTCAGCATCTCAATTGCTTCATGACCATTGGCTGCTTCTCCTGTAACCTGAAAACCGAACGTCTCCCAATCTAGTAAATACTTGAACGTTTTGATTGCACCGGGTTCATCGTCAACCAGTAACACATTCATCATGAGATGTCTCCTCCTTCGTAGGTATTGTCAGGTATGATGATGGAGACCTGGGTGCCTTGGCCTTGGACACTTTCAATTTGCAAGCCGTAAGATCCACCATATGTTCTTTGGAGACGCTGATGGATGTTGCGCAGTCCCACTCGGTTTGATCTAGCAATTTCGGAATCTTCATTGATCCATGCTAAGATTTCTTGCAATCGTTCTCCAGATAGTCCGGGGCCATTATCTGAAACCGTAATCCTCACCTGCTGATCATCGTACCTCTCCGCAGTTATTGTCACTTCAGTAACCCCAATGGATTGTTCTAGCGCATGCACGATCGTATTTTCAATTAAGGTCTGCAAGGATAACCTGGGTATAGCAAGCTGCAAGAAATCAGGTGGTACATCAATGGAGTACCTGAGACGGCTGCCAAAGCGGAATACTTGAATCTTTAAAAACGTATCTACAACTTCCAGTTCTTCTCCTACCCCATTCAGCTCGGACGGTTTACTCAGTACTTTGCGAAATGATAACGCTAACAACTTAATTATCTCGGCATTCTCCCTGTCTCCCTTTTCTAGGAGACTGCCCCTGATTGCATTCAATGTATTGAACAAATAATGCGGATTAATTTGTGCCTGCAATGCATACAGCTCAAACTCTTTCTTTAAAATATCCGCTTGGTACACTTCCTTGATCAGTTGATTAATTCGCACTATCATCTGCTGAAAATGATGGCTCAATTGGCCAATTTCATCATTTCCTCGTATCTCAATAGTCGTTGTCAGTTTCTCGATATCCATCGTTTTGATCTGCCTTGCGAATTCCATCAGCCGCTTCGTCATCCGAAGTGAAATAAAATAAATCGCTGCGATAGAGACCGTTCCAGAAGCAATCAACAGGATAAAAGCAACATCCTTCATCTGATTCACTTTTGCGAATAACTCGTCAATCGGCATCATTTGAATGACCTTAAGACCTCGAATACTGCTACGTGAATCTAAGGTTTGTACCGTAAGTAGATACTTCTTCCCATCTTCTTCATAAACGTCCGAATAATCATCGTTTTCTTCAATCAGATTATAGAATGGAAGCTGCTTTGTATCCTTTATATCCCTCTGTTCCACACTAGTATCAACAACGATGGAATGGTTTGGCAATGTACCTTTGAGACTCATTTTCTCGGGAGATCAGATTGTGAATCATCCGATCTTCAATATCGATCACCGTGTACATCTCTCGATTAGTTGCCGCATTATGTACTTTTTGTGCAAGACGAATGGTCCCTTTACGCAGCAAGGCGTATTCTTTGGACACAGTCCACGTTTTTACAAGGGTCTTATTCTGTCCTTGCAAACTGCGATACCAGTCCGTACTCTTCACTTCCTCATCAATGTAATGAACCTGAGCATATTGAAAAGTAGGATTATCTGTATATATGGAAAATTGCAGCAGTTCTCTAGAAGTCGTGATCCATTGTTCATAGGGCTGGATGTAATTTAGATATACCTGCTGTACCTCTGCGAATGAATTGTAATTGTCCAGCAACATATTTTGCATTTCGGTACTTACATACAGCGAATCTACGATCTGCTCATAAGTCTGAAGCAGTGTATCAATATTCTGAGACAGCTGCGAGATGGAGTAACCTGCATCTTCTTTGGCTTTGTCCAAAATGATGTTACTGCTAAATGCGCTCATATACAAAGTAAGTACAGTAAGCAACACTAAAGAAACTCCTGCATTAGCGAGAAATATCTTCATTCGGATGTTCAAGTTAGCTTCACCTCAGGTTCCTAAGCAGGAGATAGCACAACACCGGACACTCCTTGTATAAGGGATGTCCGGCATTTGTTGTTATGATCCGATCGCCGCGTTAAAACGATCCAAGAATTCATTCCAAGTCTTCGTCCACACTTCATCATACTGCTTTCTTCCTGCCTTGTTAACTTGATCCACAAAATTGTCCCACGCAGCATCGAATTCAGCATCTGTTTTGGCCAAAATCATCTTAGGAACTTCTTTATTCAATGTTTCTTCTAGCTTAATGAAGATCGCTTTGCTTTCTTCCGGCTCGGATAATTGCCACAACATAGAGGGTACTCGGATCGGCTCTGATGGCAAGAAATCAGACCATGTCTCTTTTCCGTACTTCGATAATACTTCTTTCGTAGCTTCATCATAGTTTGCTATAACGGATTCTTTCGTGTTGGAGGTAGCATAGTCCCCATCATCGAGCAAAGCACCATCACCGATCGTGAAGTTAGTCATTGGGCCAGCTGGGCCATTTTGATATACGAGATCAGGATTTTTCTTCAATTGATCCACATAATCTGCTTTCTTTACTCGCTTGCCATCTTTCACTTCATACTGCAGGCCTTCCACTCCCCAGTTGATAAGAAGTTGACCCTCGTCTGAGAACAAGAAATCGATCATCTGTACGATACGTTCTGGATTTTTTGCCGTATTCGTAATGGCCCAGTTCGAGCTTGAATTGGTGATCGCCATCATGAAGGATTGATCGACGGTATTTTCATCAATGAGAATAGGAAATTTCGCATACTGACGTTCAGTTAGACCCGCTGCAACGATCGATTTCTCTGGTGTATTCAGCAGCCAACCTGGCATGAATTCAGCGAGTACTCTCCCTTGAGCAATCTTAGATAAGTTCTCTTCTCCTTTACCGAAGATGTTCTTATCTAACATCCCTGCTTTTTGGAGTCTGTTAAGAAACTTGTAGTATTCCTTCGCAAACGGTTCTGTTAAACCAAAGCGAACATTGTTATTCTCATCTACGATACTCCACCCTTGGTCCGGCAAACCTGCTGCCGCAATAACTGGATTCGTAAACGTATACCCTCCCCAATAACCCGAGAAAGGAATGGTTGGCTGACCTTCTATTGTTGGGTGTTTCTTATAATAAGCCTCGATGATATCGAATAATTGATCAAACGTCTTCACTTCCGGATAGCCCGATTCCTTGAGTACATCATATTGAATAATGAAAGAAGCAGCTGCGCTTGCAGGTGGTTCTTGCGAGAGATTAATGCCATAGAGAGAATAAATATGTCCATCTTCATCTCTTAGCAAATCATAATATTTACCAAAACGCTTCTTGATGTTAGGTCCATACTCGTCAATTAAGTCTTCTAGAGGAATAAGAGCATCTGCGTCACGATATTTACCCGTCATATTCGGTGACAATGTTAACATGTCAGGGTAGTCACCCGATGCTAGCCAAAGATCCATCTTTTGAGCTTCATCTCCAACGATCGGAAGATACTCAACGGATACGCCTGTTTTATCTGTAATCGATTTATCCACAGGTGTACCCCATTTCAACTTCGTGTCCGTAGTACTCATGGTGTATGTTGCTGGCGCATTCGGATCCTCATTCTTTACTGAACTTTCTGACTTTCCGCATCCAGCAAGCAAAGATGTGACGAGCAAAAAGCAACTCATAGACAAAGCTATTTTTTTCAAATCATGCCACCCTCTCTATTTCTTTTTTTATACCAACGAAAATAAGTTCCGCAGATAACTATTCTTTAATCGCACCAATTAAGGCGCCTTTGATAAAGTACTTCTGCAAGAATGGATAAACGAGCAGAATGGGGAACGTCACAATGATGGTCATCGTTGCACGGATAGCCTCAGGCGTAATATTTTTCATACTTTCACCATCCACATAACCTGTTGAAGAGGCATTACTCGTCATCTGACTCGTCGATTGCATCAGTATTTTCATCAGCTCGAATTGAAGTAAATTCAGGTTATCTTTCGTATTGTATAAGTAATTATCAAACCAAGAATTCCAATGTCCAACGGAATTGAACAATGTTATAGTAGCGAGAACCGGTAAGCTGATAGGTACGATAATTCGGAATAGAATCTGGAAGTCATTCGCACCTTCAATTCTTGCGGACTCTAGCAAGCCGTCTGGCAAACCTTCCATCGAAGTACGCATAATAATGACGTTAAATACCCCGATAAGTCCAGGTATGATGTAAACCCAGAAGGAGTTCGTCATACCTAATCCTTTGATGAGCAAGTAAGAAGGGATGAGACCACCGCTCACATACATGCTAATAATCATCATTAAATTAATTGATTTTCGCAGGACGAAGTCTTTTCTAGTAAGTGTATAAGCTAGCATCATAGTGCAAGTCACTGACAAGAATGTCCCAAGTACGGTTCGAAGGACCGAGCGCACGGCCGCCATATACAATGAGTGATCCTCGAAGACCAGTTTGTAATTGTCCAAGGTAAACTTATTCG
Source organism: Paenibacillus sp. Marseille-Q4541 (assembly GCF_018310695.1). Lineage (GTDB taxonomy): Bacteria > Bacillota > Bacilli > Paenibacillales > Paenibacillaceae > Paenibacillus. Next base: position 10,751 of record NZ_JAGXCY010000018.1, read on the forward strand.
GTAAAAAGTATACTTGACCTCGAATCGTATCCAGCGGATCATTCAGCGATACAGCTAATAGATTAATAAAAGGATATAAGGTGAAAAATCCCAATAAGGCGAGTAATATGTAGTTCACCACATCAAAGCTTAGATCTCTTAAACGAAGCCGAGGTTTCATGGTTGCAAGTCACTCCTTCATTCAGGCTAGAATAAACGTATTCCGCTCGTTTTCTTCGCGAGAAAGTTAACGGATATCACGATGATTAAGCTGATAATCGATTTAAAAATACCTAGTGCTACACCGACTGAATATTGCCCGGAACCAAATGATAGATTTAGTGCATATAAGTCTAGTACTTCTGAATATTCCATATTAAGCGGATTACTTAATAAAAACTGCGATTCATATCCAATATTGATGATATTGCCCATCGATAAGATCAGTAATATAATGGCTGTCGGCATAATACTCGGGATAGAGATGTTCCACATTTTCTGAAATCGCCCAGCTCCATCCACATCAGCTGCTTCATACAAATCCGGATTAATCCCGGCGAGTACGGCCAAGTAGATAATCGTACTCCAGCCCAGTTCCTTCCACAGTCCAATTAATGTGTTGATAAACCAGAATAATTTCCCTTCCCCCATAATAAACATAGACTCTTTCAGAATTCCCATCTTGATTAACAAATCATTTACGATTCCCTCAGGGGCTAAGAAAGTAAGCACGATATTGGCAATAACGACCATGGAAACAAAGTGAGGAATATAGGTTACCGTCTGGATCGTTCGCTTGAAAAAGGAATGACGCACTTCGTTCAAGAGCAGTGCCAGTACGATTGCACCAACAAAACCCGATACAAGGCTCATCCCACTCATCGCTAGCGTATTACGCAACACGAGGAAGAACCGCTCATCATGAAAAAGCGTGACAAAGTTATCGAGACCAACCCAGGGACTTTTCCAGATTCCTTTACCTGGGGAATAACGTTGAAAGGCCATCATCCAGCCCCACAAAGGTATGTATGAGAAAATGAATAATAAGACTACGAATGGGACTGACATGATCAGAAGCTGATATTGAGACTTAAGTTTGATCAGAAGCTTACGGTTCTTCTTCTTTCTTGAATTCAGCTCCGGTGCCGTTGATAAGTTCATGGAGTTTGCTCACACCCTTCTTTTCAATACCTTAATTGTAAGAAAGTGTAAAATAGCTAACAACCACAGCACCTAAAGAATATAGCCATTGTAATTAAAGGGGGTTTCTATTTTATTCAATCAAATGCAATGAAGGCGCTTTGGTAAAAGGCTACTGTTTCGGGGAATAAACACATAACTTAAGGTAAATACCTACCGAAGGATGTGTATCTATGAGTGAAACTCCTATTTCACTGCGGGGAGTGGGAAAGCCTAATTTTCTCGTGCTCCTCGTAGATGAGGAACGATATCCCCCTGTTTATGAATCGGCGGAAATAAAGGAATGGCGCAAACAAAATCTCATTGCTCAAGAACGCTTAAAATCTCATAGCCTGGAGTTCCATAGACATTATATAGGAAGTACAGCATGTTGCCCCAGCCGGGCTACCCTGTTTACCGGGCATTATCCTTCTCTGCATGGAGTTAGCCAGACGACAGGTATGGCCAAGGAATCCTTCGACTCTGACATGTACTGGCTCGATCGAAATACAGTTCCCACCATGGGAGATTACTTTCGCGAAGCCGGCTACCAAACTTTTTATAAAGGCAAATGGCACATATCGGAGGAAGACATTATAAATCCTGGGACGCACCAAAGCCTGCCAAGCTACAACACGATGACCGGCGTGCCAGACAAGAAATTAGAACATTTATATGATCGTGCTGACCGTCTAGAAAATTACGGTTTTTCGAGCTGGATTGGACCTGAACCCCACGGAAGAAACCCACGGAATTCCGGTTCCTCTGCCGCTTTCGGAGTCAGCGGTAGAGATGAATTTTATGCAGATGAAGTCGTTGAACTCCTCCAATCCCTTGAACACCAAAAAAGACATGACCATAACGCAAAACCTTGGTTAGTCGTATCTTCCTTTGTGAACCCACATGATATTGTGTTATATGGAGCAATCACTGCGCAGCTCCCTATGTTCCGGTTTGAGGTAGACCCGACAGTGCCGTCCGTGGATCCTCCGCCAACCCTACATGAGTCGCTGATCACGAAACCCCGCTGTCAGGCTAGCTACCGCGAGATTTATCCAACAGCTTTGCAGCCTATTAATAACGAACCCTTTTATCGTCAGCTTTACTACCAACTGCAAAAGAACGTGGATAGGGAAATGTTGAAAGTGTTGGATGCTCTTACTCGTTCTTCTCTCTATGACAACACTATTGTTATTTTCACATCGGATCATGGGGATTTGTTAGGTGCTCACGGCCATCTCCATCAAAAATGGTACAGTGCCTATGAAGAGTTTCTTCATGTCCCTTTCCTCATTCACAATAAACACCTGTTCCCGCAATCTAGAAATGTAGATACATTGACGAGTCATATTGACCTTCTGCCCACCATGCTTGGGCTTGCTAACGTTAATATTGAAGAAATCCGATGCCGCTTAGAAAGCAGATTCAGCGAAGCACGCCCACTTGTAGGGCGTGACCTCACTCCTTTGATCTTGAAACAAAACCATACGGATATATCGGATGACCCGATTTATTTTATGACAGACGATGATGTCACCCGGGGTCAACACCAAACAAACCCTATGGGGGAGCACTATCCATCGGTTATTCAGCCTAACCATATCGAGACTATAATGATGAACATCTACACGAATGATAAAAAAGAATTGTGGAAATTCTCCCGCTATTTTGACAACGCACAATTCTGGAGTCAGCCTGGGGTAGAAGATGTAACGGTCCAGCCTGTTAGAGGAAAAGCGTCCGCACCATGGGTAAAGACCGTTAAAACAGAGCCTGTACATGATGAGTATGAGTTGTACAATGTATCCGATGATCCTCTAGAATCATGTAATCTAGCGCATCCTGCCTTTGCAACGCAGTATTCTAGAAGCATTCAACAATGGATGATGCAGCAATTGGATGAGCAACGACAGCAAAAACGTCTATATCCTTGTCATACTTGACTATTTTGAAATTTCGCCTAAAAAAGAAAAATGAGATGTTGCAAACATGCAGCATCTCATTTTCTTATTTGTTGTATTTAAGGGGTATCACCCGGCTCTGATGGAACCGAAGATGCACTACTCTCTCTAAGCGCACGGCGCAGCGTTTTGCCGGAACTATTCTTTGGAAGTTCTTCTATAAATTCAATGAAAGCCGGAAGTTTGTATTTGACGAGCCTTTCCTTACAGAACTCCATAAGTCCATCTGAAGTTAGCTGCTGATCATTTCTAACGACAAATGCTTTTACCTTCTCTCCAAATACATCATCCTTAACTCCAATGACTGCCGCCTCAAACACGCCCGGGTGCTGATAGATCACTTCTTCTACTTCCCGAGGATAGACGTTATATCCGCCGACATTGATCATATCCTTTTTCCGATCCACGATAAAAATATAGCCTTCCTCATCCATCTGGGCAAGGTCTCCTGTATAAAGCCAGCCGTCCTTCAAGGCTGCTGCTGTCGCTTCAGGCATATTAAAATATCCTTGCATCACATTCGGGCCCTTCACGATCAGTTCCCCTACTTCTCCGCGAGGAAGCTCATTCCCATCTACATCTATCACTTTATTGATAACATCAGGTATATTTACCCCTACAGATCCCCATTTTCTTATCCCCCCAGGCGGATTAAAAGCCGTCACCGGCGAAGCTTCCGAGAGCCCATACCCCTCACTTATTTTCACTTGAAACTTCTCTTCAAATTTATGAAGTACCTCTACAGGAAGCGAAGCTCCCCCAGAAGAACATAAACGAATGGAGGTAAAATCTTCCCTCTTCGCATCTGGATACTGTAATAAAAAGCTATACATTGTAGGCACACCAGAGAACATGGTTGCCTGCTGTTCACGAATAGTTCTCATGATCTCCGCAGGTTGGAAGCGCGGCATAATCAGAATGGTAGACCCTACAGCAAGAGGAGCATTCACACAGACGGTCATACAGTAGATATGGAACATAGGGAGGACGGTTACCACTTTGTCTGTACTTTGGATACCGAATATCGTATGGAGTGCATGAGCGTTAGTAGCCAAATTTCGGTGAGATAACATGGCTCCTTTCGGCTTGCCGGTTGTACCCGAAGTATACAAAATAACGGCAGTATCATTATTATCATTGTAAACGGATACAATATTATCATCACCAGAGGCTATTAACGCTTCCCAAGAGGAAGAACCTGTCTCTGCATTGGTGTACACCGTAAGCCGAACCGAGGGAATCTTCTCACTTAGTACTGCAATCATAGGTTTCAACGCCCCTACTGCAATCACGGCAGTAGCCCCACTGTTACCGAGAATATAGGCAATCTCCTCCGGTTTATACGTCGGATTTACCGGGACGACAATTCCGCCTAGATGAAGAATACCATAGTAGGAAATGATGAACTCCGGTGAATTGCCTAGCAATAATACAACCTTATCCCCTTTGGCAATGCCATGAGAAGCGAGCCCGGAAGAACACTGGCTAATTTGCTGCATCAGTTCAGCATAAGATGTACTTTTTTCCTGAAACACGTAAGCTGGGTGATCGGGGTTGCTTGCTGCACTCTTCTCCAAAATACGGACCAAATTCCAACTCATGAGGTATCCATCTCCTTTTTTGAACCGCTGTAGGGTCATTTTGGTGATGTCAGCAGTACTCCAATTACCCCTAGATATATTATTGGAAGCGGTAATAAATTCCTATGTAACCATAACAAAGCTTATAAATGTTTAACTAATCTCCCCTATCACTCGCTATAAGTAATTGGGATATGACATAATTTACCTAATGATAAACAATAACTAAACAAGGATGTGATCCACTTCAAGTACTTCATTAAGCTGAATGTCATGAGTATTCTGTATGCCTTGCTTCTCATTATCCTGATCGAACTTCAGGTGAATATATACCAAAAAAAACCACTTCATTATCGAGGCGGTTTTCTTAGGATATATCGTATCAGAATACACGTCATTTTAGCGCACAGAACCCACTATCGACTCGGACATCATTATTTTTTCTTCAGCCAATATTTTTCTGAATTTCTGAACCAGTCCGTCATACCATGCCGGCGCCTCATTCACGACTTCTTCTGACCTCTCAAGAGAACAGAGCAACCGGGTATATCCATGCACGCGTTCAAACCGCCTCAGGACAGCGTATGTGTAATTCCAATCTTCCGGAATCGTACGCACCGAGCCGTATCCTTTCAAGAACGAAGATACCCTCTCCTCTGAATCCTCCAAGTATCTCCCCTGTTCGTCGCAATCATCTTCGAGCACCCGAACCAAATCCATCATATAAAAATGGACCATCGTATCGTCAAAATCAATGACATCCGAGATACATCCATCTTCAAACATCACATTGTCGAGCTGAAAATCATAATGGACGAGACCGATATTCGTCTCATCTTCAGTCCAATGTTCCAGTTCTTCTCTTACCAGAGCAAGCTCTTGCTTAGCAACGGTTTCCTCTGGATGTCTTTGAAGTATCTTTTCCGCATCATTCAAAATCTCGCTCCAGTGCTTTCTTCCGGAGTTCTTATGCTCATACCTTTGAGATAACTCATGCAGCTCGGCTAGCGCCCTTCCCCATTGCTCCGCCTCTTCTTCCGTAGGCTGCCTATAGATATGATCCCCGCTCGCTTCTGAGAAAACGACGGCATAATAGATGCCTTCTTCCGTCTGCAATTCCTCTAGATATTCACCCGCCTGAGAAGCGATGAGGCTGACACAAGGAAAGCCGTGATCCTTCAAATACATCATGAAATGAAGCTCTGCCTCCAGCTGTTCTCGTTGATGATCACTTGCACTACTGAACCTTAGCCACTGTTTAATGCCGCTGGATTCAAAGTGATACACCACATTAGAACTGGCACGCCAGAACTGAAGTGTCCCCTCGTCACAGTCCCATTTTGCTGAGAAAGCCTCAGCGAGTGTATTTCCTCGCAAAGCGTACACCATTTCTTTCAAATTCATCATCCGCATTCCCCCATCCCTTATTCCTTACAAGCGGAACTATATCATGCAGAGAAAGATTCCGGGTGGGAGAGAACAGGTAAGTACAAGAAATACTGCGTACGGTGGACAATACGAACAGTTCATAGTGTTCCTTTTTCTCTAGCGAATGCTTCGAACTTGCCTCAATCTATAACCCCAGCATCTCATTTCGAAGACATGCATTTCGGTATTCGGACGGAGAGACCCCGACCATTTTTTTAAATACACGGCTAAAATAGTTAGGATCTCTGTATCCGATCTGCACACTGATCTCCTTCACAACCTGCTTCGGATCTGCCAGCAGTTCCTGTGCTTTGCCAATCCGTAAGGAAGTCAGGTAATCAATAAAGGTAACGCCACAGCGTTCATGAAACATTTTGCTAAAATAGTGGGGGTTTAAACCTATGTGCTCAGCTACCTCCTCCAGAGACAGCTCCTTCACGTAATACTCTGCCATGAATGTCTTAGCCTTCTCAATACTCCCGCGCTGCTCATCCCTATACATTTCATTCAGCTTCTCAAGCATCAATTTGAGCTGGAACTGCGCATGCGTACGTAAACTTTGCTCATCTTTTAATGCAGATAGCCCCCCAAGCTTTGGAAGCAGAATCCCCTTCTCTTTCAATAACTTGAGCATCTGAGAAAATAATTTACCGAGGTCATGCTTCACTCGTTCCAGATCATAATTTGTCATTCGTAGGAGCTCAGATAGATAATCATCGAAAACTTCCTCTGCCTCTGTTCCGTTCCCTCTTCGTACTTGTTGTAGCAACTGCTGCTCACTCTCGTGCGGATAGGGATAATCATCGTCCATTTCCATTGGAATATCCTCATAAAAACAGATCGCAGACTTTCCTGAAATTTGTGAAGCCAGCAAAGCTTCATGATACGAACGGACCCACATCGTTGCAGAAGAATACAGATTGCCGATTCCAATACTCACTTTAATATCGCCATGCCCTCGCTGTCCCTGCTGTAAAAGAAATCTTGCCATATGAGACGCTTGGGAACGTATAGTTCTTCTTCCTGCACCCTCTTCTTTGTCAGGCGGGAAGAACAAACATGGAAAATATCCTCCGATGGCAGGGCCGATGTGACAACCTTCAAAGGTCTTCATATACCCTCGCATCTCATTTTGAATTAGCCTCTGCTGCTCCTCAGCCATTGTGCCGCTGCTGCTAATAGCAAAAACCATGGCATACCCCGCACTGTTCTCCTTGATCCCTACGTCTTTCGCATAGCGCTTTGTCTCCTCACTCATCGCTCTCTCCTGACAAATCGCCGCAACCCATTCCGCTTCGATAAGCACACATGCTTGTTGAACTTGTTGCGCTCGTTCCTGCTCCCTTTGGATATCTTGCCGACTAACATCAATCCCCGCCAGAACCGTCTTTACCGCACTGATCATCTGATCCTTTTTACAAGGCTTTAGTAAATATTCCTTCACGCCGTACTTCATCACCCGCCGGGCATATTCAAATTCATCAAAAGCAGACACCATAATAAACTGCATATCGGGATACTCATTGCATAGTAAAGACACGGCTTCTATACCATCGATGCCTGGCATTTTAACATCCATTGTGACTACATCCGGACGTAACTGATGTGCCATCTCTACAGCAATACGCCCGTTCTCCGCTTCGCCTACGACAAGGACTTCAGGCAGATGTCTTTCAATCATCATACGCAAGGCACTGCGCTCAATCTGCTCATCATCCACAATCAGCATTTTATACATAAGCCGCCTCCTCTTTCATCATCACCGGTAACTTCAGCCGGATCGTTGTGCCCTTTCCGCACAGGGAGTCGATTTCCATGATGTCATCACATTGATAATACAATTGAAGTCTACGCATCACATTGCGAAGTCCGATACCGCTTCCGTTTCCTATTCCGTTAAGATCTGAAGGATCTCTCTCTCCTAAATGAGCCGTTCCACTTGAGGCATCAAACAGTCTAGCAATCTGATCTTCATTCATACCGACCCCGTTATCGCGAATCTCTACAATCACCCGTCCTCCCTCGTTATAAATATCTATGGCCAGCTCGCCGCCGCTTTCGGAAGATTCAATCCCATGCGCGAAACTATTCTCCACAAGAGGCTGGATCGTAAGTGAAGGGATCACACAGCCAAGACAAGCTTCATCAATATGTTCTGAAAACCGAATCCGATCCCCGAAGCGCATTTGCTGAATATAAAAATACTCTCTTACAATCGCAATTTCATCCCGCAGTACGACATTATCATGCATCTTCTTGAGATTATAACGAAGTAACATCGAGATCGAATCCACAAGATCACTCGTCTTCTCTGCTCCTTCTACATAAGCCATCTTAGACACCATATTTAGGGTATTGAACAAAAAATGAGGATTAATCTGGTTTTGTAAACTGCGAATTTCCATTTTCTTGACCAGTGTATCCAGCTCTGATTTCTGTTTGATCTCATGTATAAGCTGCCTGATATCAGCACACATTCCGTTAAAGGTCTCCGCGAGAAAATGTAGTTCGTCCCTGCTCTTCACCTGTACCTTCGCGACCTCAAAATTCCCCCTTGAAATCTGCTTTGCCGCTAGCGACAGCTGACGAATAGGGTTCGTGATGCCCTCAGAGAACCAGAAAGTGAACAAAGTACAAAACAAAGCCGCCGCCAAAAAGGCAAAGATGGCCATTTTTTGCAAATGTTCATTTTTAGCGTTCATGGCATTATAAAAGGATTGATAATTTGATAACTCATCGTTAATGAGCTTCAGTGTAGCATCCTGGATAAAGCTCGCGGTCCGGTCTGTCTCTGTCATATGCTCATAGTAGGAAGCAAGATCCTCATCACTCACACTGTTCATCGTCTGCTCCCCCTGTTCGAGAAAGCTATCAATCATATTGCTGTAGTTTTTGACGAGTACGTAATTGACATCATTCTCGATATCGGTCAGCAGTGAAGAACTGAGCTTGTTCAGCTCCTCCACCTGCTGTTCATAACTGTCTAAGAGTGCAGGATCAGCAACAGAATCCTGAACATAAGCCTGAATAGAACCATTCACGAGCTTCGTTCGCTGATGAATATCATTGAGTAGAAAAAATCGATTTAATATCCGGTCATATTGTTCAATCGAACGGCTGTTATTCTGAAACAGGATGAGAGCCAGCGCAGAAATCAGCACAATCAGGACCGTGAAGAACAGCATCAGCTTTGTTTTGAGATGGATCATAAGCCGTCGCCTCCCCGGTTATACGGCAAATTTGCTCCGCGTACGATCCGTGCATCGGTATTATAAACACTGACTATTTTTTGGCCTGCCAGATAATCGAGCATCAGCTCCACACCTTCTGCACCCATTTGGTAAGGCTGTTGAACTATGGTTGCGTCCACCACGCCTTGATCAATAAGCTCGACTGTCTCTGGCAGATCATCAAATCCAAAAATTCGAATTCGCTCATCCAAAAGAGTGCCTGGACTTTTCTTTATATCGTTCAACATTTGAGCAATGCCCATGGCATCAAGTGCACTCGTACCAAAAAACGTATCTAGTTCAGGATAAGCTTTAGCGAGTCCGTATGCAGCAGAGGCAGAACCAATCCGATCAATGTTGGATTCTTTCATGTCTAAAATTCGAATATCTGGTTCCCGTTTTACGGCATCCAGAAAACCACGCACCCTTTCTTTTAGGTTCACGGATTGGAAACTTCCTGTCACGATGCCTACTTTCGCTTTCCCTGCCGTGTCTTGTATGAGTGCCTTACCTGCCATAAACCCGGCAGCATAGTTATCCGTACCCACATAAGCAACTCGTTCGGTGTTCGGAGCGTCAGAGTCGATCGTAATGACGGGAATCCCCAGCTCAATCGCTTTATGAATCAATGGGGCAAACTGTTCATCATCGAGTCCCTGCGTCAATATCCCGTCAATTTTTGAAGCAACCGCCATCTCAATTAGCCGAACTTGTTCCTGGACATTCGCTTGTACCGGACCAACATACTCCAAGGTAGCCTTCCTCTTCTCGGCAGCACTTCGTGCTCCATGTTCAATAAGTCGCCAGTATGGATTATCCAGCTCTTGAGAAATAAGTACGAGATGAATCTGCGGGTCATGCGAGTTTTCATCAGAAAACATAGCAGATTCATACTGAAGCGCTTTCATTAAATGGAATAATGAAATGGAGACCGTGCCGATGAGCAGCAAGGTGATTAGGATATAATGTGGTCTCAGCCAAGTCTTGAACAAACAGGGTCCCTCCTCTTTTATAACAACGAAAGTAGGTTAGTAGCTCTACATATTCCCTAAATAACAACAAGCCCAGCCTAGGAACGTCCGATAAAGACCTTCTCAGCTGAGCTTACTTCTTTCCTTCCATTCTCGCAATCTATCTTTTAGCCTTTCACAGAACCCGCTAGCAGACCCCGAATAAAGTAACGTCCCAGCAAAATATACACAAGCAGCGTTGGTAATGCGGCAAGCACCGCTCCGGCCATTTGAACGTTCCAATGTACCACCTGGCTGCCCGACAAATTCTGGAGTGCTACCATAATCGGCTGCTGGCTTTGTGTAGTAAGGGTAACTGCAAACAAAAATTCGTTCCAGATATTCGTGAACTCCCAAATCCCAACTACCACAAAACTTGTTACGGATAGCGGCAAAATAATATGCCGATAGATTCCGAAAAATCCGGTTCCGTCGATCTGTGCTGACTCCATAATTTCATTCGGTATACTTACATAGAAGTTACGGAATATCAGTGTTGAGATAGGAAGTCCGTATATGACGTGTACGAGAATCAGCCCTGGAATTGTATTGTACAGTTTAATTTCTTGCATGAACTGAATGAGCGGAATTAAAACACTCTGATATGGAATAAACATCCCGAACAAAATAAGCGTAAAGAGTGTTTCAGAACCTTTAAACCGCCATTTCGCAAAAACATAGCCATTCAGCGACCCAAGCAGCGCACATAGAAGAGTAGCGGGAATGACTAACAGCATGCTGTTCCAGAGATGAGGAGCGAGCCTAGTAAAAGCCTCCTTATATCCGGACAAATCGATTGATTTCGGAAGCGACCACATCTGGTTCAGCGTGATGGCATCCAGTGATTTGAGGCTTGTAACCAGTACCACATATACCGGAACGAGAAACAATACCGCAAAAAAGATCAATAGCAGATAGATCATCGCTCGTGAAAACTTCGAGTGTACCACAGGTTAATCCCCCTTTCTGCTAGAGATAAGATAAGGAACGATGAGGAAGGATACAAACAGCAGTAGCAGGATAGCAATTGCTGAACCATTTCCGTAGAAATTGCCCCGGAACGTCGTTTCGTACATGTACACCCCCGGCATGTCGGTTACGAACATGGCACCAGGGCCTGTCATGGAATAGATCAGATCAAAAATTTTCAAAGAAATGTGTCCAAGTATAATGATCGCACTCACAATAACCGGTTTAAGCAACGGTAAAATAATCGCTGTAAAAATTTTGCGTTCCGAAGCGCCATCCACTCGTGCCGCCTCGAACAAATCTTCACCGATAGCGCGAAGTCCTGCGAGCAGCATCGCCATCGTATATCCTGCCATTTGCCACACTGCCGCAATAATGACGGCTACCAAAGCGACAGGGAATCCAAAATCAATCAAACCCATTTTGAAGAAAGAAATTATTTCTGTACTTACATACCATTTCGGCGGAGAGGAAATGCCTATATTTTTCAGCAAGATATTAATACCGGATGAAGGATTTAGCAGCCACTGCCACACAACACCCGTCACGATAAAGGATACAGCCATCGGGAAAATAAAGATGTTACGGAAGAAGGCCTCCCCCTTGATCTTCTGATTGACTAACATGGCGAGCAGTAGCCCAATGCCAAGACATGCAGCGATAAACAGAATCGTAAACAAGATGGTGTTGCGAATGTCAGATTGGAAGCGAAAATCTTGAAAGAGGAACGCAAAATTTTTGAATCCAGCGAAAGATAAATCCTTTACGAGACTGTTCCAGTTACTTACGGACACATATCCCGTCCAGCTGATGAAACCGTATACAAATATGGCAATTGCAAGTAAGGAAGGCATAAGCATTAGTATCCCCCACAACTTGTCTGGGACCTTCTTTTTCTTCTGTATACTGACGTTAGTCTGCATCCTCGTTTCTCTCCTTTGCCCTGCTCAAGTGGGTAGTCATGCTCCTTATGTTCTGTTCTATCGTTTTATTATAAAATCACACACGCACCCATCGTTCTGGACGATATTCAGGTGGTCTGGACATTCTTTTCGTACCAAGTAGACTTTAGATGGTTGAAAAGTAACAGCCTCCACAGGCCCTACGGACCTTATAGAGGCTGTCACTCCTTTCCATCATTACATTCCTGCAGAAGCAGCCTGTTTCAGACCTTGAATCGCTTGATCCACATCTCCGCTTGTTACAAAGATATTGATGATCTGATTCGCTTGGGTTACAAATCCTTCCGAAGCCGCAGAACCATGGGCCAAACTTGGTGTGAGTGCACTGTTCTTGAAATCTTCCATCGTATCTTTACCGTATTCATCATATTTGGATACATCCGCATCTACACGAGCTGGAATCGATCCTTTTAACGGATTAAAGGCATCCTGTCCTTCAACAGAGCCCAACACTTTCAAGAATTCTTTGACCGAATCTGGATCTTTTACACCTTTAGGCAGTCCAAATGTATCGGTGATCACCATAAAGCTTCCTTCTGTGCCCGGAGTAGGTACATAGCCAAAATCAACATTCGTCTTCAGTTTAAGATCACCAGTGAAGTAGCCTTTAGCCCAGTCGCCCATTACGTTCATTGCTGCTTCCCCCGTAGATACGAGCTGGGATGCATCTTGCCAGTTCCGGGCAGCATGATCTTCATTGACATAAGTGAGCATCTTCTTAAATGTTTCCAGAGATTCTTTTACCTTCGGATCATCAAAAGGAATCTCTCCACTCCACAACTGTTTATAGCCGTCCGGGCCTAGTGTTCCAAGAAGCACGCTCTCAAACAAATGAGTTGCGGTCCAAGGTTCTTTATCTCCGAGAGCAAGCGGTGTAATCCCTTTGGCTTTCAGCGCATCTGCTACTTGAAAGAACTCGTCGAATGTAGTCGGTACTTCAAGTCCGTTATCTGCAAAAACTTTTTTGTTATACCAAAGAACATTCCCACGGTGGATATTCACAGGTACGGACCAGATGTTGCCTTCACTGCTGACAAGATCAATCAGATCTTTTGGAAACTTTTCATTCCAACCTTCTGATTCATATAAGTCGTTCAGCGGTTCCATTTTACCTGCTGCAACCCATCCAGTGTTAAGCTCCGATCCTCCGTGGACCTGGAACGTTCCTGGCGGGTCCCCGCCTTGCATCCGGCTTGCGAGAACAGCTTTCGCATTTGTTCCTGCTCCGCCTGCCACTGCTGCATTAATGACTTCAATATCCGGCTGCTTATCTTTGAATTCTTGAATCAGAGCTTTGAGCCCAGCCTCTTCTCCTGCACCAGTCCACCAGCTAAATATCTCTACTTGTTTACTGCTGGCTGGCTGTTCCGGCTTGGCTGCGCTCCCCCCTGCCTCATTACCCGTTGTATCCGTTCCTGTGCCTGAACTACATGCAGATAAAGCAAGTGACCCCACAAGCGTAAGCGCTAACAAAAATGGTGATTTTTTCACATGGACACATCCTTTAATTCTAAAGTATGAATCTGAATAGCCTTGCACTGTTTACATGTCTGATTATAAATCCCAAAATGTAAGCGCTATTCTGGATTATCTTCAGGTGATCTGGACTATCTTTAGCCTATATAAAAAAGAGGTTTAGATGAAGGAAATCCCTTCGTCTAAACCTCTTTACGCTTTGTTTTTGATATCCGTTACTTTAATAAAAGTCCGCATCAGTTGGCCTTGGTCATATACTTATCGGTAAATTCCCATAGTGACGACATCACTTTACCGCTTTAAAATAGTAGTTGATTACGGTGTTAAAAATTGTTATATTCTGAAGAAATGAATTGATCATTTTACCCATCTGACTATACGCCAAAGGAGACTTACCTATGTCTATCACCCAAGTTATTGATGCTCAGCTTGAAGCTTACAATGCACGCGATATTGAGGCTCTACTTCTTACCTATCATCCCGAATGTGTCATTGAAGATGCACAAGGGAATGTACAACAAACGAACAGAGAAGAAATCCGTGCTAGGTATACAAAGACGTTCGAAGTCAGCCCCGAGCTGCATGCGAAGATTCTGACTCGTATTGTGAACGGCCCTTATGTCATTGATCATGAAGAAGTCAGCGGACATAGCGGAAGAACCGACTTGCTGTATGCCGTTCCGGTGTACCGTGTTGAGGATGGTCTGATTACGCATGTACGGTTTATCGGTTAATTCATAGCACTTATATAGAGATAATATATAAAATCAAACACCGTAGGTCCCCTTTCTTTACGATTGGGGACCTGCGGTGTTTGCTGGAAAGATAACAATTTTTTGTTACATCTAATGTGCAGAATGTGGGTCAGGATCTATGATTTGATAGGTTCCAATCAGGACAAAAAGGGCAGTCATTACAATCAAGGCAATCCCTATCCATAGATAGAAGCCTTTATTTTTAGGATCACTTTTGGATTTCACTAGAAAGAAAATCCCCATTACTATAAATAAAATTACGAATGCGATAGCTATTCCCATTCTAATAATCTCCTTATTTTCCCATTCTATATGAACTGTATATATCTTACCTTATTTTGCTCTATGCAGCTGCCAATATTATACTTAAGATCTTAGGGTTATCCTAACTTGCTCTACCAACCATCTTGAAAGGGGCATTCTATCATGAAATATAACTATCTAGGTCAAAGTGGTTTGCAAGTTTCTCAGCTCGGACTTGGTACCAATTCCTTTGGCAAAAGGGCCGATGAGAAAGACTCAGCACGCATTTTGCATCACGCTATTGATAAAGGTATTAACTTTATTGATACCGCCAATATTTATGCCGGAACCGAATCAGAACGAATTATTGGACAAGCTTTGAAAGGAAAACGGGATCAGGTCGTACTTGCTACGAAAGCAGGGCTTATCAAAGACGATACCCCTAACGGACGAGGTTCTTCTCGTTATCATTTACATCTTGAGCTGGAAAACAGCCTGAGACGTTTGCAAACAGATTATGTTGATCTGTACCAGATTCATACCTTTGATCCAAACACACCGTTGGAAGAAACACTGCGGACACTCGATGACATGGTCCGTTCGGGTAAAGTACGTTACATAGGAGCTTCTAACTATGCTGCTTGGGAAATAATGAAGGCGCTCGGGATTAGTGAACATAGGAATTATGTGCGGTATGTGTCCACACAAACAAGTTACTCACTTGCAGATCGTACGCCGGAACTTGAGCTTGTACCGATGTGCCTTGACCAAGGTGTTGGGATCATTCCTTATTTCCCACTGGCCGGAGGAATTCTTACTGGGAAATACACAAGCAAAAACAGTGCTCCAGCGGGTTCTCGTGCCGAAACTGATCCGAACTTCAACCGATTCTTAGAAGATCATAACTTGGAACTTGGACGCAAGGTAAGTGATCTCGCTGCTAGTCACGGTCATTCCCCAAGTGCCCTTTCTGTCGCTTGGCTCATGAACCGCCCAGCAGTATCAACGGTTATCGTGGGTGCGACTAAGACAGAGCAATTAGACGATAACATCAAGAGCCTTGAGATTGACATGAATTCAGAGCTTGGCGCTGAGCTGGATAGAATAAGCGAACCTTTCATTCATGCCAAACCTTTTGCAACGTACCGTATTTAACATTGAATTATGTATGATCCAGCTTTGATCATAAAAATGGAAAAGGGAGCCGTGCTATTCGCACGACTCCCTAATGATCTACCCCTTATCCTCCGCCCCCAGCTGCATTAGCTGACGATATTCATGGGGTGTAACCCCTTCAAGCTCCCGAAACACGCGGGAAAACTGCTTACTGTGTTCAAACCCTACAGCATCGCTAATGGCTGACATCCGTAGCTCCGTCTCCCGAAGCAATACCTTGGCTTTACTTATCCGTACCTTCTTCAGGTACAGCACAAAATTTTCACCTGTGTATGCTTTAAATGCCTCACTAAAATAAGAATAACTTAACGACACATGATTGCTTACCATCGCCATATTTAAAGGACGAGCATAATGCGTGTCAATATACTGAACGGCCTCTTTCATATCTGAATGCTCCGTGTGTGCAGATCGAATCTGGACGATGTAGTCATTCACACTGACAAGGAGGTCCGTAATTTTCCGGTAATAATCGTGGAAACTCCGAAAATTCTTCATATTCCCTGCGCGCTTGTACATCTTAAGTACTTCAACAGATGACTCCCCGTATTTCAAAAATACTTCATCGAATACCTTCTCATTCATCAGCCTGCTTACCCGCTCCAAATAGGCGATGTCCATATGTTTAAGCTCGTCCACCTGAAAAATAGTACCAAGCAGCTGCTTCATTTCTTTTAGCCGATCGGTTCCCAGCATGTTGAGCAGTTTGTGCAGTTCCGCATAGGGAAGGGGAAACTCGGTACGATGCTGTAATTCTTCACTATATTCAATTCCACCTGACTGCTGGAGTGAAAATGTATATTCTAGCGCTGTTAGCGCCTCTTGATACTGGACACGTAGAAGGGAGACGTGGTTCTGCCCTGAACTAATGCCCATTCGAAAACCATTCCAACCTTTGAGATGAGCCTGTAGAGCAAGTTCCTTGTACCAGGTGGTGGTATTGCCGATGAGTACAATCCTTCCGTCAAGCCCCGGAATAACAGCTTCCAGTCTATCTTCAACCATATGAGTGAGGCGTTCAATGAGCCGCATGATCTCTCCTGTCGTCATCTTGGAACCATCTTCGTGATGGCAGATCACAACAGCCACGGCCATCGTTTCACCTAGCGGAAAACCAATATCGGCTTCCGCCTGCCTCCATTCTTCCTCAGGCAAGGTATCGGTTCCACAAATAATCTGGCGCAGCCGGTTTATCCGCTGCTCCTTACGCCACACTTGGCGCTCCTTCGCCTGCTGTTCTTGAACCGCTTCCTGTTCCGACAATTCTTTGTTCACTCGTTTTAGCAGATCAAACAATTCCTTTCGCTCAATCGGCTTCAACAAATAATCCCTAACCTTATATCTTATCGCTTGTTTGGCATACTCAAAATCATCATATCCACTCAATAGTACAACCGCAGGCTGCGTTTCCGCTGGTTCAGCATGCAGTTCTTCAAGCAGCCGAATTCCGTCCAGTACAGGCATCCTTATATCGGTCAGAATAAGATCAGCCGGATTCTCCTTATTCAGTTCAAGTGCGATCTTACCGTTGCCGGCAAGTGCTATGTCATATACCGACTCAAATTCACGCTCAATCATCGCCTTAAGTCCCATCCGAATGTTCTTCTCATCATCCACGATAATCAATCTTCTCATCCGGCATCCCCTCCTGTCAGTAATACTTTAGGTAATGTCATCATGATCTCTGTTCCTTGTCCTTCCGCGCTTTGAACCATCAATCCATACTCTTTCCCGTAAAAGAGCTGCAGCCGCTGATGTACATTGGTAAGTCCAATGCCTCCGGGCTGCTTCATCCGTTCTTCTTCCTGTTCCCGGTTGAATTGCATCCTACTTACGATCTCCTGCAATTTGTTCTGATCCATTCCGCTTCCGTTATCTACAATCGTTAGCTGGAAGGTCTCACCGCTCGTTTCCGCCTGAATTCGAATTGTTTTATCATCTGGCTCTTCGGGCAGTTCTGCCCAGGCGTGTTTTACACTGTTCTCGACGAGAGGCTGGAGTGACATTTTGAGCACCTCGGCTTCCAGAGCATATTCCGGGATGTCTAGGACCAGCTGTATTGGAGTATCAAATCTGATATTCATAACCTCTATATAGTTACGGATATGCCTTAGTTCATCTTTCAGCTTCACATATTCTCCTGACCATTTAAAATTGTAACGCATCATACCGCCGAGTGACGTAAGTGCATCCGCAATTTCCCGCTGGTCCTCCATCTCCGCTAGCATCCGGATATTTTCAAGGGTGTTATATAGAAAGTGTGAATCAATCTGATTATGCAATGTCCGTAGTTCTGCTTCTTTGGACAAAGCTTCTTTTCGAACCGCCACGGCAACGAGCTCATTAATTTTGTTCATCAGCTTGTTAAAATGATACGCAAGCTCTCCAATTTCTCCGCCACCACGGATGACTACCCCGGTATATAACTCCCCGCGGCGCGCTTTTTTCATCGCATCCGTCAGCCTTACCAGATTTTTTAGAATAATCGAATTCATTATGTACGCAATAATCGTAAAGATGAGAATAAACAGTATATTGGCACCGATGGTCTGATTTCGGATCTTGGAAATTTGCCGCAGTACATCTTCCATAGAAACGACATTCAGCAGATAAGCATCCAGACCTTCGAGAGGTACGCTATGAAAAAGGTACGTTTTACCGCCTTCCTTGTATTCCGTTTGCCAGAAACCACCCGTGTCCATCAGACCAAGTCGCTCTACAATTGCCTTTTTCATCTGCGGATTGTCACTTAGTAGAGATTGCTCCTCGCGCGTAAATATTTGGCCTTTATGATCAATCAGAAACATCTGAGAACGTTCTTCCTGCACAGAAAACGTACGAGGAGCAAAATCCGATAAGAGCATATCCACCTGAATAATCCCCGAGTGTTCTCCGGCAATGACACTGATCTCCCGCAGCAATGATACCTTAGGGCTCGTCGCCTCTGGATTTGATTCATTGCGCTTCGTGAGGTCAAGTGACTGGTTCTGAAAATACCACATCTGTTGATCGCCAAGCCCATACGTATCGGAATACCAAGGTTCCTGCTTAATCCGCTGTTCACTGAAAATGATCGGCCAAATCTCATAGGCATACGGATTATCTGTAAACAGATGCAAATTTTCGATATTGGGATTGTTAAACTGGATACGAGTGAGATTAACGTAGGCGTTCATATTAAAATCGATTAATTCTCCAAGGGGAGGCTCCTCTTCCCTGGTCAAGTAGTTCACTACTTCCTTATCGGAAATGGCGAGCTGTGCGGAACGCTCCATAGATTCAATCTGATTCTGGATATGGAGTTTCTCCATATCTAACAAATTTGCACTTTTATCGATCGTATCCGAAATATACGTTTTATTGATGGAGTTGAAAGAAAAGACAGAGACCAGCAGACTCGGCAATAGAATAATGGCAATATAAGCGGCAATCAAGCGACTCTGTAAAGATCTCTGCTCCCACCAGACGGACAGATATTCTATGAAGCGGGGTCTCATTTTCATCATCGGCTGGTTCTCCTATCTGCATGGTCATCAAGTAATGTGATATCGAAAAGAAAAGATAACCCCAAAAACCCGCGGGTCGCGGGTTCTTAGGGATATCGTCATTATTTCAAAAATTCACCAAGCTTTTTCACATTGTCTTCGTATTTCTGCTGTTGGAACGCCTGAACTTTATCGAGTCCGTCTTTCACACGTTTCTCTTGGAATTCCGCCCAGATCGTATCAAATTCAGCATCCGTTTTTGCCATTAGCAGCTTCGGCAGTGTCTTACCCCACAATTGAGCGAGCTTCGTATTAATAATTCCTTCTGGTGAGTTACCCGTCGGATTCAGTAATTCAAATTCGGAAGCGCTTACTGTTTTTCCCTTCGTCCAGTCTTCCATTTGTTTGAATGGTTCTACGGTCTTAGGAGCCCACTGCGACGTAATATTGGTATTCATCAACATCCAGAAAGTATGGGATGCTCCATATTTTTTGTCAAATGCAGATCGATCTGTATTCAGCAGCTCCAGCACTTCTGGTTTAAATTGATCTTTTCCGTCGATGTTGTCGTACGATACGCCTTTTTCACCTAAGTACAGGTCTTTGTTTCCTTCTTCACTATTCAGATAGCTCAGAAAACGGATCGCGCGTGCTTTGTCTTTTACATTTTTGGAGATGAGCGTTACAGTCCATCCAGAGATGCCTGGTCCATCCAGTGTTGGTGTATCCAAGTTTTTATTCGAAGGTCCGTCTACAGCAATATACACGGAATTTGGATCATTTGCATAGAGCGTATTGAGCTGAGCTGCCATATCACTGCGTTGATAAATCATTGCAAAGTAGCGGCCTTGCGCAATTTTCTCTTCCATTTGCGGGCGTTTATCAATAAAGATATCTTTCGCCAGTAAGCCCTGTTCGTTTGCCTGACGAATCGTTTTTAGCCAGGTAATATACTCTGGATCAGTGGAACGATCATACAGTTTCCCGTCTTTTTCTTTTGGAATTGCGAGTAGATTTTGCAGGTAGCCTTCCATGGAATAGTTACCTGTCTCTCCAAACTCATGCATACCAAGCGGGATCAGCGGCTGGCCATTGATCTCTGGGAACTTCTCTTTAGCTGCTTGAAGCGCAGCAAGAAATCCTTCGGGTGTACGCATGTCCGGTTTACCGATCGCTTCGTACATATCTTTTCTTACTAGGAATACTTGGTTCGAAACATAGTCTTCTCCATACTTTTTGTAATCTTCAGGGGAAGAAGATGCGTTCGGATAAGCATAGACGTTACCATCTGCTTTCGTATACCAAGATAATTTTGCAGCATCGGATGCAGTATAGAAATAAGGGTCATACTCATCTGCCAGTTCGTTCAGCGGCAATACCAACCCACCGTCGATCATTTTCTGTACGGCATCATCGCCCTTATCAATCGTAATAAAGTCAGGCAGTTTACCGGATGCAATCAAGGTATTCATTTTCTCGCTCTCATTTCCTGCAGGAACGATAAAGTTGATGTTTACTCCTGTTTTTTCAGTAATGAATTTGGAGGTCGCATCGACACCCCACGTATTTGCAAACCAAGAAAAATTCAGGTACCAATCAAACGTAATAGGGGAAGTATCGACTTTCCAGCCTGGCTCATCCTTACTAAGCTGTACTGCTGGTGTCTCATTTGGTTTCACTTCTGCTTCTTTTTCTCCGCCGCCGGAAGAACAAGCGGTTGATACAACGAGCAATGTTGTAGAGAGTAAGGTAAGAATCCGTTTCATACCGAATTTTTGATTCATTTGTTTACCCCTTTTCTATTTAGTAATAGCAAAAACAGAATTACGCTGGCTGTGGGTGTTAGCCTTTGATGGACCCGATCATCATTCCCTTCACAAAGTATTTTTGTAGGAATGGATAGACAAACACGATCGGAAGCGTAGTCACGACCATGGTGGCCAGCTTGATAGACTGTGATGTTACCGTCTTGGTCACTCCACTTCCTTGCACCGCGGCAACCATCTGATTGGAACTTGACTGGGCAACAACACGATATAGATAAGTCTGAATCGGCTGTAAATCCGTATTATTGATGTAAATCATCCCCGTAAAATAATCATTCCACTGATATACCCCATGGAAGAGCGAAATCGTTGCGATAACCGGAAGGGAAACCGGAAGTACAACTCGCAAAAAAATAGACCAGTCGTTCGCTCCATCAATTCGTGCTGCTTCCTCCAGACCGCTTGGAATTTCGCGGAAGAACGTCATGAAGATAATCAGATCAAAGAAACTAAACATCGCTGGGATAATATACACGAGAAAGTTATCCAAGAGATGCAAATCGCGGATCAGCAAGAAGGTAGGGATTAAACCTCCACCAAAAAAGAGGGTTACGGTACCAATCAAAATGTAGATTTTACCACCGATCAGATCTCTTCGGGAAAGAGCATAAGCGACCATTGCAGTAAAAAAGACATGTACGGCCGTACCTATCACTGTTTTTGCTACCGTAATTCCCATCGCCGTCATAATTCCAGGACTTGCAAACACCGCCTTGAAATTATCAAGGCTGAATTCACGGGGCCACCAGTAAATACCACCGCTCATGGCATCCGATCCGTCGTTAAAAGCATTCACAAGCACGTACCAGATGGGATACAGTGTAAGAAAACAAATGATGATCATCGCAAGGGTGTTTAATGTATCAAATAAAGCCTCGCCTTTCGTTCTGCGATTAAGTGCCCACAACATAGGCTCCTCCTTTCTCCTAGAAAAGGGATGTTCCGTTTATTTTTTTCGATACTTTATTAGCTATAAGCAGTAGGATCAGAGCAATAACCGATTTTAGTAAGCCTACAGCTGTTGCATAGGAATACCGCCCAGAGAGTAGACCTGTCTGATAGACATAGTAGTCAATTACATTACTTGCACTATCATTTAGCGAATTGCGAAGGACGAGAATTTGATCAAAGTTCGAGTTCAGCACACCGCTGACCGCCAGAATAAATAGAATCGTAATCGTCGATTTGATTGATGGAAGGGTAACATACCACATTTTCTGAAATCGACCGGCTCCATCAATGGTAGCTGCTTCATACATTTCGGGCGATACACTGGAAATGGCAGCAAGATAAATAATAGCCGACCACCCAAGTTCCTTCCATATGTCCGAAGTAATGATGATGGTCCAGAAGTATTTAGGTTCTGCGAGATACGTAATTGGCGCATCAATGAAATTCAGGGCCATCAGAAAGTCATTAATAATTCCCGTCTCCGACAGCCAGGTAGCAAGAATGCCACCGAGCACAACCCATGATAAAAAGTGCGGCAGATATGAAATCGTCTGCACGGTTCTTTTGAACCGGACTGAACGAAGTTCATTAAGAAATAGTGCAAAAACGATCGGTAAGGGGAACCCAATGACGAGCTTCAGTAAGCTCATACCCAGCGTGTTGCGAATGACATTCCCCAGATTCTCATCCTCAAAGAACTCCTTAAAATGGTCAAGCCCCACCCATGGCGCTTCAGAGATGGTACCGATAATGTTGTACTCCTTGAATGCAATAATGATGCCGTACATGGGAATGTAGTTGAATATGAACATCCAGGCAATGCCAAGTAATGCCATCGTCTGCACATGCCGCTGCTGAATGAATCTTCGTCCCAAGCTGCGAGTTTTTTTCTCACGTACAGCATGAACCGGCTTTACGGATGCTGGCGATTTTGAGCTCGGTTCAATCTCCATGTTGCTTCCCCCTGCCTTTCCTATCTATTTTGTAATTTTCTTTAATGTAAGCACTTACATTTACTGTTATTATCATACTTCGAAAGTAGAGCGTGATATAAGGTCTCAAATTTCGTATGAGGGGCTCGTTTTTCGGATCAATTACAAAACAAGACCGAAAATATGACCACATTTGAAATAAAAGAAACCTGTCATTACTTAAAAAAGTAACGGCAGGTTTTATGTAATAAACATGTTATTTGGTTCTATAATTTAAAATTCTAACTTAGGTAATATTCTTACTTACGAATCTTCTGACAAACTATCCGCTGATCAATTCTACTTCTTCACTTTCTAATTGTTGCTTAGCCTCATTTTGTTTAAGCTCGTTGACCTTATACCGAAGTGCGCCCTTTTCCAGTCTTACATGAAGTAATTCGGTAGAAAGATCTATATTCATTTGATGGATACTCGTCACAATATCCTCTGCAGTAACAAAATCAATCGAATCGCCCTTCCCAGATATAAACTCGATTAAAATATCGATACATTCATTACATAAATCCATCCGTTTCAGCAGAGCCTCTTCTTCTTCATCCAGATGATGGTAATTCAATGTCAACTCATCCATTAGATCACACTCCCCCATGTATAAAGCTTCTATTTGATACGTATACAAGTACCAAACCTGAAAATATTATATGGTACGCTTATGCGTATAGTCAATACAGAAACAGAAGAGATGACGGTGGTAGAGATGACAAAAAAAGTAGTGGTGAACATACGTCAATTGACTAAAGAGCGCAATATTTCTTTGCGAGAATTGTCCAGGCTATCTGATGTCAGACATGCCGCTCTCAGTGAACTTTCAAATGGAAAAAGAGAAAACATTAGCTTTAGCCACATCGAACGAATTGCAGAGGCGTTAGACATTAAAGATATACGTGAGATCATTAATCTCGTTGATACACATGATTCGTAAGGACGACATAACTACAAATTCTAAAAAAAGAAGCCTATTGGATCATATCTAATAGGCTTCTTTTGGCTATTCTGATTTTTCATAACCAGCTCTTGCTACAAATGAAACCTCATGGTATGTTTATGAGAAATTTTTACAGGAGGAGTTAGCAGATGTCCATAGAGACCCAAGAAAAAATCATGTTATCGATTCCGGATTCCTTTGAAAGCCCAAGACTTATCATCCGTGCACCTTTATACGGGGATGGCGCCGCCTCCTATGAAGCCGTTCAGGAAAGCATGGAAGAACTGCGCCCATGGATGCCGTTTGCGAATGATTCGCTCACTGCGGAGAATTCTGAGATTAACATCAGAGAGGCCTATCTGAAATTTCTGGAGCGTACAGACCTGAGACTCTTACTATTTTCCAAAGAAAATGGACAATTCGTTGGAAGCAGCGGGCTGCACCGAATTGATTGGGATGTTCGCAAATTCGAAATCGGTTATTGGCTGCGAAGCTCTTATGCAGGACAAGGCTATATGACGGAAGCCGTTGAAGCAGTTACGAACTATGCCATCCATGAACTTGCAGCGAACCGAATTGAAATCCGCTGCGACGCGAGGAATGTAAAGAGTGCCAAGGTAGCGGAGAGAAACGGATTTGTACTTGAAGGAATTCTGCGCGGAGACAGTCTGGATGTGAATCATCAACTTTCGGACACGATGGTCTTCTCTAAGGTGCGGGGTAAAGAATTTTAGAATTCGTTGTTTACATCAAAAAGATACGGCGCTTGCCGTATTCTGTAAGACAGTCAAAGCTAAGTCTTTGGCTGTCTATTTTATTTGTATACTTTGTTCATTACGATAAACTCCCTGTCTCTACTAAGAAATGTCCTTCCCTTCTGAAAGCCAACTCTCTCATACACCTTAATGGCTCGTTCATTGAACGTAGCCACGACGAGTTGAACATTCTTCTGGTTCTTATTATTCCAAATAAAATGAAGACCCTCTACTAAAAAAGAGGCTCCTAGCCCGTTTCCTGTCAGGTCAGGTCTCATTCCTAGTCCTATATCTATTTGCTGATCGTTATTGTAAATGCCTGCTGCATATCCTCCCGGAACCCTTGCCGCTTCTCCGGTACAAATAAACCCAATGAGTTCCCCTTGTTCATCCAGAGCGGCATGATAACTTCCGTCCATGAGTTCATGAATCGTTTCTTCATCGTCTCCCATACTGTAGAACTGGTAAGGCTCAGGATATGTCCATGTAGCAATGTCTCTCGCGTACGCCTCTGTCATGGATAAAAATCGGATTAAATTCATAGTTATGACACCCTCTATCTGTTGGAAGTATTTTAATAACCCTCAATTGTACTTCTCATCCCACTGTCGTTTCCATGTCCCGTAATTCATTCCTGAGAACTCCTCCAGCGTCCGTCCATCTAGTGAGTACACCCCTCCATCTGTAGGGGAGTCTAGGTCCGGTAAGCTGTACCCTCCAATCACCTCATTCTCTGTCTGCATTACACACACAATGGTTTGGTCCTGAGGATTGGAAGGGGCCCTCTCTAAAGGGTGATTCGTAACATAGAACTTAGTGGTATAAATCATTTTCCCTATATACACAGCGGCATCTACAGATTGAACGCTCCAATACATTTGATGCGGCAGCTGTGTCAGATCTTCTCTAGTGAGCTTGTGTTCATAAACAGGATCTTCTTGCCGAATGATTTCATAACCTTGTTCTGTTAGAAACTCCCTAGAAGGAGAATCAAGAGGTTGCAATGAGCCGTTACTACATGCGGTAATCAAAAGAAACAAAACCATCAGCATTGTGAGCCTGTTCATTTCAATTGGCCGATCTCATTGTTCTGCTCATCGGCATTCTGAGTTTTAACCTCCACCGCTCCCAACTCCTTCGCTTCATTAGGTTACAGGCGCCTCAACAAAATATATTACAATATTATACATATATACAGTTCATTTGTAATTACAGGACTAAAAAACGGCCCTTGGAAACCACGCGTTATTTCAAAAGATGTTAATTATACAATTCTAGTAACATAAATCAAATAAAGAAGCACCCAGTTTATTTTGTATCCATTTCAAATCTGCTGTTTAAGGGTATACACTCTTTAGATGTAACACATGAAATCTACCTAACCAAGACGAGAAATGAGTGAACCGATATGAAGAAAGTGCTCATCACTTTATTCACGACAACGATGTTCCTGAGTGCCTGTGCTCAAGAGAATAATGAAAATTCTCCTCCCCCAAATGACACAGTGACCCAGCCAAACCAGACCGTGAATCAAGACCAATCAATCATAACAAAGAACGACTCTTCTACCTCTACTGAACAAGGTACGCAGACGAAAGAAGTGAACGGGGCAGATATTCGTACAATCGAAATCGGTCATCACTACATAGGAAATATTTTTATAAAAATGGAGCCTAATACGGACCATATCACTGCTACGCTGAATAACGAGGAACTTCATGAAGAAGTTGCACCTGAACTGCTTTTGTCGACAAGCGAGCACACACTCATTGTAGATACTCGCGTACCCGATGGGACCGCTGCAAAACCCAGTACTGTAAACGGAAATCTGAATAAAGAGCCGCTTACTCTCTCCCTTATTGTCCCTGAGAAAATGTATGAGCAGATTTCCCTTATTACGCAAAGCGGGAACATAACAGCAGAACATATGAATACTAATACAATGGTGATAAAAACCGATGCGGGTAACCTCGATATGAAGCAAGTGAATGCCAGCAAACTGAATGCTGAATCCGGTGCAGGAAATATCTTTTTTAAAACAGATACACCAGATGCATTTACCATCATTGCCGGAACGGGTGCGGGCAAACTGGAGCTACTTGGAGAAGTGATCGAACAAACAGAGTCATCTGAACCAGACCTTACGATCGGCACCGGAGCTAAGGAGGCTAGATTCGCAACAGGAGCAGGAAATGTACGAGTGTATGAGTAAAATTGTAAATATACATTGGGATATATAGAGCCAAATGGTATTTTTTCATAGCAAAAGCAAAACACCTTCCCCCTTCAAACTCAGGGTCTGAGGTGTTTTTTTGCATATATACAAAAAGTTTTAAAAACCTACAATTCTCCAAAAAAATTTCATTTCAAATGATTATTTCACTATAAGTTATGAATCGTTTCCAGACGATATAGTAATATAGACCTTTATTATAGAGTTCGTTTTACCTACAAAATACGCAACCCTTTTCACAAGAGCGAAAAGCCCTAGCGGGAATAGTGGCAGAAACATGTCTATAACAAGTGGTTACTAAGGAAATCACATCACCTTAACGAGAGGAAGAAATGAATGTCAGAAGAATTAAAAGAATTGCATCAACGAAATGGTCTAATGGTTAGATTGTTATGGATCTGTACCGCTCTTGGACTCGCTGCTTGTTATCGGAGTTTAGATATAATGCTATCTATTCTATGTACTGCTGTTCCCATAGCAGCGGTATGTACCCTGTTCTACTTTAAAAAATGGTACGTCGCTCAAACCATGTATATCGTCGCGATCGGTTTTAATGTCATTTGTTTTACTTTCATGTACGCAAGCAAATGGCCAGCAGATTATGTCATCTTGTTTGTGGGTCTAGCTCTTTGCTCTCTCTACATGGATATGAAACCGCTGCTTGTGAACGGTATCATTGGGCTGATCGTCCTCAACTATTTCTGCTATGCCATCTATGTAGGTGAGGATTTACTCGGATCTAACGCGTATTATGTGGTTACCTTGCTCACCTTGCTCGGTCAAAGCACGATAGGAAAACGAATGCTGAAACGCATGAAATCCAGTATGCAAGAATCGGATCTGGCCAGACAGAAAATGGAACTGCTCATGAACGAGGTACGTCATGTATCTACCGTTATGACTACGTCGGGAACAGAGCTTAACGAGAATGCAGACATGGCAGGCAAGATTAACAAAGAAGTATTGTCCGCTTTTCAAGAAATATCAACGGGTATTGAATCTCAAGCAGGCAGCGTGTCAGATATCAGTTCTGCGATGCATGAATTAAATGAATCCGTGGAAAGAACCCTTCATGCTTCAAGCACAACAAGCGAACGAGCTCGAGATGCGGCAGAACTAACCAAGGATGGAAAGATTCAGGTAGCGGAACTGACCTCTATTATTCGTCTCGTATCTGAAATCGTCGAAGACACCACGCAAATAATTGAAAAGGTAAATAAAGAGAATGTGAAGATTGGCGGGATTCTTTCTGCGATTCAAGATATCAGTACACAGACCAACCTGCTCTCTCTGAATGCATCGATTGAAGCAGCTCGTGCCGGTGAACATGGAAAAGGCTTCGCCGTAGTTGCCACTGAAATCCGTAATCTGTCACAGTCTACGCAGCGCTCTTCTGCTGATATTGCCGATATTTTGTATTCCATTCAAAAAGATGTCGGCACTGCAGCCATTCGTATTTCCGAAGGAAGAAAGGCTTCTATTGCAGGAACCGCTTCTACCAATATTATTGAAAAACTCTTTACAGACATTGATATCAATACAACCGAAGTTAGGGAGCAAGCTGCATACCTCGAGAACCTCAACAGTCAGCTAAAGGAATCCTCAGCACGAATTAATGATGAGCTGAACTCCGTATCCTCGGTGACCGAACAATCTGCGGCTTCCGTAGAGGAAGTCCTTGCTAGCGCTGAGCTACAACAGGAACGAGTTACCGATATGGTGCAGAGTATTGTGAGGCTTAATGAGACGACGCAGAGCTTGAATAAGGTTTTGCAGGGGTAACTGAATTCATAAATGAAAAAAACTCTTTCCACGTATTATTTACTTGGAAAGAGTTTTTTGTAGGTCTGGAATTATATTGTAAATTTATACTCATCAGGATCTGGATTTTCTAAAAAAACGTAAAGACTATTGCCTATCAAGACTTAATTATTTGATTTTTATTTTTCGATCTCTAGTATTAATCTTTTCAAACTCAAAATATATTTATTATTCTCATTATTTAATATTCTTAACTCTTCAACATATAGCTTAGTTTTATCTATTACTTCTTTTTTCAAGTCTTCATAAGTAACCCTTTTTTCTTTCCAATACTGATACATTAAATTCGGCATTTTTTTTGTTTCAATTGCTCCACTTCCTTTAGGTTTATCAGCAGAAACCTTACTTATTCCCACTACATCTTTTTCCTTTTTTAGTTCAATCCATATTGATGGCTTTTCGATATCACTTATTAAAACATATCTCTCAGTTTTCAGAATTAATACAGCCTCTAAAAGATAATACATCCACCAATAAACAGAAACAGAAAAATCATCAATTTCTTCAGTTATAAAAATACCATAGGTTTCATTATCAATTTCAAACTGAAAATATCCATCTGCCCCATTTAACTCGTTTCCTTCTACATTCTCATTTTCAAATAACTTATAACTGATTTTGAACATCATTCTCCACCTTATTCAGTCATTTTTTTAATATCCTCTACTGTGAATTTATGTCTTCCATACACTGTGCCAAATTGACCATCAGGATGAACAAAAACCTCTATTATTTCTCCGTCTATTTCATAGGTCAGATGACCAGTTTTACCTTGACTTTTTAAATCGTTATAAGCTATTTCAGCATATTTATTTATGTCATCTTTGCTCCATTTTGGATTAAAAAAACTAGATTCTAATTTATCTGCTAACTGGGCATCCGATAAATATATTGATTGTTGTGCAATCGACTCAATATTATGCTTGTTAAGATGCTTTTTATTAGTTGTACTTAATGGATATTTAATTTCAATATCTGATACTCTAGTATTATTAACCTCACTAGAACCTTCGGTCTTGCTTTTTCCTCCAGAACCTCCTAGAACATCATCCTTATTCTTCAGAAGCTTCCCTATCGTTAAATATGCAGCTGCCTGACTTACCACATAGCCGGAATAGTAACCTGCACCTTGTTTTTCATATCCTTGCTTCATCTCTTCTACAAACTGTTCAGCATCGGATCGTGCGGTTCCCGCTCCCCATGCGTAATCCCAAGCGAAGCGTAACCCCATACCAACGTCGACTACTTTCCCAATCGTAAGTGCATATCCTATATTGAAGGCCGCCCCGAATGGATTCTCCAAAAAGCTTTTCCCAACACCTAATGCATCATCAAAGAGTCCTTCTATTGTAGCGCCTACTCCCTTAACTGCAGAAGCTGTAAAATCAACTCCATTTTTTAGCTTTGCCTCAACTTCCGGAGGTAGGCTAGGCATAACAATTGCCGATCCTCCTTCACCATCCGCCTCAGCAAAACTTCTCGCAATAAAATTCAGCTGCTGTGCAATGGAAGAAATCTGCTCCATTGTCACGCCCATGGATTGCCGGGCCACTAGATACTCCTGGAAAAACCGTTCTTTTGTTGCCCCAGACCAGCCTTCTCTTATAAAATAAATTTGTTTATCCAGTCGATCGCATATCCGTTCCAGCTCCTGCCGCTGGGCCAAGAAGCGTCCGGCAACGTCCAGCAGCTGATCAGGTGAGACCAATATTTTCACCATAAGGCATTCACTCTCACTGTTATTTAAGGTGAGTTTATTCTATCAAATACTGGAAAATACTACATCCGACATTCTTCCCTACCTGTTATATCTTCTCTATCTTATGTACTTCATAAAAAGGAATACAATTCATGATTAGTCATTTCCAACTGAATCTACTTTATTGAACAACTAGTAATTTAAAAATAAGTTGCCTCCAGTATGTACTAGAAGCAACTATATGGCTTGTTAAATATCTCTCAACTATTTAATAGGATCCTGATTAACTTACTAAAGTATGGTTCCGCTCAAAGTAAACTGCTAACCGATACTGGGCAATTTCCCACGTCCATTGATACAGAACCTCAAGTGTTTCTACAGGTGCCTCCTGCAAATCTAGATGGACAACAAAATGCACACCATCATAATCTATCAACCCTTTTGCACTTCCCGCCCATTTCGACATCGGCATATCCGATATCAATTGTCCGATTTTATCGCTATCATAATCCCATAGCTTACGGGTCTTCTTGTCCGAAAAGTCTTTTAACTTGCGATACTCTTTATTCATAAGGTAATGATAGAAGAATGGGGCTGCCTCTTCCGCTGTAATCGATTCGTTCCACTTTTCTATTCCTCGATCCAGCATAGCTAGGAGGATAACCATTTTGTAACTCTTAGACATATTGGTGTTCTCGACTTCTTCAAGCCAATTCTTATACTTCTCGTATACCAGCTGCTCTTCATCCATTAGTTCCTCTGCCCAACTGAGCATACCAACATAGGAACCGAACTGCTGACGATATTGTTTTGAGTTCATCCCACCATGCAAATGTAACTCCACATAACTTGGTCTTCTCCCCAACTGTTGTTTTACATCCAAGTATGCAGAATGAAGTTTTTCCTTCAAAGGCTGCCGCTTGAGATGCAATTCCTTGAGTAAGTTTATTGCTTGCAAATCAAATTCAAGGGAACACCCCTCAGGAACAGCCGGAAGAAATGTTTCCTTTTTCTTTTTGGAGTTCTCCTCAGCACCAGGCGGTGAAAATAGTGACAGCTTCAAATCCGCATTTCGGTAGTTCCCGATTAAATCAATAATATGGCATACTTCTTTTCCTTTATGCGTCCGAAGTCCGCGCCCAACCTGCTGTGTAAACACAGTGAGTGACTCCGTTGGCCGAACAAACAATAACGTGTCCACAGCCGGGATATCTACCCCTTCATTAAATAAATCCACTGTGAAAATGAGTTCCAGTTCACCCGATCCCAATTGCTGTATGGCATCTGGTCTAGATATTTCTTTGGTGTTCGAATGAAGACTTATTGCTTGATGCCCCTGCTTACGGAACAAAGCCGTGAGATAATCTGCCTGTACAATGGAAGAACAAAATGCAATCGTCCGAGTCAGTTTATTTTCCAGCCAAGCCTGATAAATACGCTGTACGACGTCATCCTGTAATTGTTCTGTCAGTAGTTCCTGTTCATCGTACTTTGTCCCAAGCCAGCTTACCTTCGAATAATCAATTGCATCATATACTCCGTAGTAATGGAATTTGCTTAACCAACCTCGCTCAATAGCCTCAATGAAATGCATCGAAAATGCGACATTCCCATCACATAATGCATAGATATCTTTGCCATCCATACGGTCCGGTGTTGCAGTGACACCGAGTAAAAAACTTGTTTTCAGCTCCTGAAGGACTGCTTGATATGTATCTGCGGCTGCATGATGGAACTCATCTACCACAATCAGGTCAAAAGATTGTTCCCGAAAAACATCCCGGTGACGTTTCCTTCCCAGCGTATAGATAGAAGCAAATACCATGTCTTTATCTGCTTCCTTTGTTTTCCCATCGTACAGACCTGTCGATCGCTCTGGCATTACATGCTTAAAGGTGCGACGTGCTTGGTGAAGTAATTCTTCCCTATGAGCAATAAAGAGCACTCGCTTAAACCTTTCAGCAAAAAAAGCCGCCAAATAAGTCTTTCCAAGACCAGTTGGCATAATTGTAATCGCCCGGTCGTACCCTTCTTCTATCGTTCTACCCAGTTCTTCCAGTGCCATAGCTTGTGCCGGACGGGGAATGAGCATCGGCCGTTCTTCTTGTTTAACACTTGCTGATTCATCCCGATCCATCACATCACTAGACAACTCTTCTGGTGTCATAGGAGTAAGCTCAGACTCTTCCATTCGGGATACCATTGCTGTCATCTCCGGGTATTTATCCCGGTACTCCTGGTACTGCTGTTCATATATTAGGATGGTTTCTATATTTACTGGTTCGGTCTGCTCATGATAAAAGCTGTTCATGAACTTCTCTAGTGCTTCCTGAAACGTATAAGGCTCAGCCTGTGCACTCATAGCCAGATTCCATTCAAACCCCATCTTATAAGCAGAAGACGACATGTTAGAAGAACCTACGATAAACAGACCCTCATCACTGTCATAATCCAACAAGTAGGCTTTAGGATGAAAAGAGGTACCTCGGCTTCGCCATATGCGAAGTTCTAGACCCTCTATTTGCAGCAAACGGCGCAACGCGTTTGGCTGTGTAATATGTAAATAATCGCCGGCTAAAAGCTTGACTTCCGCTCCGCGGCGAATGGCTTTTTCGAGGTGAGGAGCTAATAATTTCACTCCCGAATCCATAACAAAAGAGGTCATAATGTAAATACCAGATGCCCGGCCAATGCCCTCGATGAGTTCATCGGCCAGGTTCTCTGTAATTAAACGAATATCCGGCATCTACTTATCCGCCTCAATGAGAAATATCCGTTTTTTAAATGCTCCACGCTGATCTGCTTTTACTTTACGAATCTCATTTAGTTCCTCTTCACTAATACCGTGAACGGAAGCCAGGGAGTAAATGACCTCCAGCATATCCGCTAATTCTTCATTAGCTAGTGCGTCTGTTTCCGCTTCTTGATATTCTTTATGTTCCTCTTCCAGCTTTGTTCTCAGCTCCATCTTGTAGGCTTCCTCACCCAAAATAGAAGTCTTACAGTATTTACCTTGAGACTGGATGATATTCGGAATTAAATCCCTTACTAACTTGTTGTATGTTGGCATGGTTCTGATCGTCCCCTCTCTATCTTCGCTCTATCATTGTCTAACTCATCATTTAAAATCATGAAACTACACACACTATGTGGTTTAGTCCATAAGCATCTGAACGAATGGAACATCTGCAGGTGCAAACCTAAATAGCCCTAGATCCTGCGGCCGTACCCAGCGAACATCATCATGATCGACTAACTGAATTGTTCCGCCAAGTAGATGCGCCTTGTAAGCAATCAGACGAATCGTTACCGTCTCATATTGATGCTCATTGATTCCAAAATAAGCATACGGCTCGATCTCAATTTGCATTTCTTCTTTTAGTTCGCGTTTGAGGCAAACCTCAGGAGTCTCCCCAGGCTCCAGTTTGCCCCCAGGAAATTCCCAGAATCCAGCTTGTGATTTCCCTTCACGCCTACGCGCGATTAGGATTTCACCCTCTTTATTCTCAATGATGGCTGCTGCCACTTCTAGCATTTTTATCACTTCCTACACGATGACTTTATTTGCTACCGGAACGAGTGCTGCCGGCATTTCTTCCTTAAGCTCCCATACAAAACTGACTGGCTTCGTTCCGCTGTGACTCACATAATTTGCTTCTCCTAAGAAAATGAATGGGGAAGTGAACTGATTCTCTTCCTTATATTCACGCACAAATAGAGCAATCTGGTGCCCAAGCTCTCTGTGGTGGATATAACGCTGTGCCGTACCCGATTCCGCTGACGTTCGGCTTTGCGACTGCCAATGAAATAGACGTTCATTTATTGCATAATCTTCATAGAGTGTGGAAGGTGAAAAATCCTTATCCGACTTATTCAAAGTAAATATAAAGATATCTAGCATCTTATCTTCAAAATGTTTCACACCTTCGCGAAAAGCGGGTGCCTTCTCTTCATTATAGTATCCAAATGCCGCCATTACCTGGTCCGTTGTATAGCTACAATGTACATCTAATGGGCAAGCAAATGGAAACGTATTCGGTAAATCAACAAAATCAATATGTTCCAAATTATATGTTAAAATCTCAACGATCTCTTCTTTAAACTCTTTGCAAGCGAGGATATACTGTATTGCTTCTTTCGTACTATTGAATCCTCGTTTCGATGGTTCAGAGCGGTAAAATGTATAATAGAACATCTGAATCATAAGCTGCTCTTCTTCCGTTATTGGCTCATAACCTTCATTAATGTAACGAAGTAAGAAATGGAGCCATCTTCTAGAATTAATGGATAAAATGGCTGGGATACGTCCCTTTATGTCTTCCAAGCCATCCATAGTGAATGCTTCTTTAACCCCAGCTTCTACCATCATTTCTCGGAACAATCTTTTACCAGAGCGTCCCCCATACAATTCATACAAACTCATTCCATAATAATTTGTAAAGTTTTTTATGGTTAGCGTTAATCTTGTATCGGATTCAAAATACTTCATTCGCTGGACGATGCTTCTTCGATTGATACGGGCTTGTTTTACATTTCGAAGTACGTATTCACGAGCTTGCTTTTCAAGTTCAATATAACTGCCTCGTGGTAAATGAGAGAATCCATTTTCTAAATAATATTGTATCGAATGTCTGCTTCTCCCGATCATCGCTCTAAACTTCTCTTGGAAGTTATAATCCTGATGTGCTTGTCCGATAAAATCCAGTACCGTTAAGCATTCTTTCCCTTCTGCTAACCGTAATCCGCGGCCTAATTGCTGCAAGAATACAGTTAAGCTCTGCGTAGGTCTGAGGAATAGAACCGTATTAATCTCTGGAATGTCTACACCTTCATTATATAGATCTACTACGAATATGAGCTTAATCTGCCCACTAACAAGCAGTTGTTTTGCCTGCTCACGTTCCATGGTACTGGAACCTCCATGTAGTGCGAGTGAAGGAATTCCGCTCTCGTTAAATACCTTCGCCATATAATTCGCATGCTCCACACCTACGCAGAATCCAAGCCCTTTCACTTCATTCAGGTCTGTTACATAACGTTTCAGACTATTTAGAATCTGAGCTACTCTAATTTTATTGTTTGTATATAAGTTTTCGAGTTCCTCCATGTCGTATCCACGACGCGTCCACTTTACCTTAGACAAATCTACCATATCCGCAATACCAAAATACTGAAACGGACTTAATAGTTTGCGATCAATGGCATCCGTTAAACGAATCTCAGCAGCTATAGAGTGATTAAAATACTCCAAGATATCTGCCCCGTCCATGCGCTCAGGTGTGGCAGTTAATCCGAGTAGAATCTTAGGATCATAATAGTTCAAAAGCTTCTGATAGGATGGAGCTGCCGCATGGTGGAACTCATCCACCACAATATAATCGTAAAAATTAGGTGTTGTCATCTCAGATAGCTTCATCGAATTGAAACTTTGAATACTAATAAATAGATGGTCTATCTCATCTGCCTTATGTCTGCCTACATGTAGTTCGCCAAAATTAAGGTCTTTTATTATATATCGAAATGTATCTCTACTTTGATTTAGTATTTCCTCACGATGGGCAACAAATAACAGTCTAGCCTTACCACCGTTCTCCTTACGAAACCTTTTATAATCAAATGCAGAGATAACTGTCTTTCCGACACCGGTAGCGGCTACTACTAAATTACGCATCTCCCCATAAATTTTTCGCTGTGCATCCAGTTTTTCAAGCACTTCTTTCTGGTATTCAAAGGGCATAATATCAAAAGAAAACGTCCCATTCTTATTCTCTACAAGATCCTTCGAACGACGGAGAGCCAGCTTAAGCTGATTCACATCTTGTTCATCTGCACCACTGAAAGATTTAAAATCTCTATCATGCCAATAACTCTCATAGGTAGCTTCTATTTTCTTGAGAACATCATACGAATCCTTCTCCGTAATCTTGATATTCCATTCCAGTCCACTTGTAAGTGCAGGATTTGACAGGTTAGAAGAGCCAATATAAGCTGTAGTAAATCCTGTATCTCGGTGGAACATATATGCTTTGGCATGAAGTCGCGTACGCTCAATGTCATAGGATATTTTGATCTCCGTATTCGGGAGCTTACTTAGCTCCATTACCGCCTTATAATCGGTTGCTTCCATATATGTAGTCGTAATCACGCGAAGCTTACCACCACGATCAGTAAATTGTCTGAACTCTTCCATAAGACAGCGAAGCCCGCTCCATTTAATAAAAGAGACGAGTAATTCAATTCGGTCGGCACTTATTATTTCATGCTTTAATTCATTCATGAGCTCTGGCTCGGCTTTAGATCCAGTGAATAAGGAGCTTTGGGACATAGGAGTGACAGGACGGAGCTCTTTGATATCCTTTACTGCTCTAATGGTATTGATCTTCGAGTAGATATGGGTAAGCACTTCGCCTTGCTCTGAAATCTGGAGATCGTCAAATTCTCTTTCATCCAGATTATTTTTGAGCGTTATAATCATGTCATTACAAGCTCTAATCTGGGCGAGAAGTGCCTCTTTGTTATCACTAATTTGTTCACGTACCATTTTCAGTGCTTTACGAGTGACAATCGAGATGTAACTGGAAAGTATAAGTCTAGCTTCCTCTGGATCCATTCCCTCTCGGCCAATTGTATATTCATTGGTATTAAGTTCATCTAGCTGTAGATTCGTGATTTGGTTGATAACTTGCTCGTATAGGCCTTGTTTCATAAGGACACCTCAATTTTGGAAATAGAAAAAAACTATACAGCAATGATTTATTCATATGAACTAGGCTTCTCTTCTGCAATAAGATTTTTCATGTTTATTTCCTTGTTCATATAATCGTATTTGTTCAACGCATTCAATTGCTGTATAAAGTATTTTTCTAATGCTTTATTTGTACAGTATACAAAGCACCCCTTCTGACCTCTAGTTAATAAAGTTCTGTAAGTATTTCTAATTATTTCATCTGCTAGAGTCAAGGCTTTATTGGGATCTTCCTTGTACATCTGCTTAATTCCTTTTAAAGAATTATCTGTTTTAGCTCTCTTCGAAAAATCAGTTTTTATCTCATCATTATCGAAGAATAGATCATCTCCAATAAATACACCTACATAATCAAATTCAAGTCCCTGAGAAGTATGAATACATCCAACCTGGTGAACTGAATTCTCGTCAATTGCCCAACTACTTGTATTAGCAAGATTCCAACTCATACCGAATTGGTAATCTGGGATAGTGATGTCATAGATATTTGAGTTATTTTTTCCTTCTTTGTTCCAGTTCCAGCAATAGCCAGCTAATAATCGTGCCTTATTATTCACCTTATTTAGTCTGAAAATTTCTTCTTTCATTTCATTTGGATTTTGAAAAACTCGAAAATCATAGTCAGTCCCAAGAAAATCAGCGTTAGCAGTCTCTTTAATTTGAAGAATATGGTCAATCCAAGCCATATATCCGTCAGAACCATTACATCTAAATTGTGAGTCTAATTCGGCAAATGAAACCTGAGCCTGAAGCTCAGAAGCATATAACTGTATCGAATCAATACTACCTGCGTCTTTTAATGTAACTCGTTGACGCTCGTCAATGAAAAATATAGAGAGCTTCGATGCATTAATAATCTCTTTCATTTGATTTTCACCCAAATGACTAAACATTCCGGATCTCTCGTTCAAGCGGTGTGCCTCATCAACAATTAATACATCAAACTCGTTAACAGGTGTCTCTATGTAACTCCCCGAGCTTTTAAAGAGATTATCTATATTTCCTT
This sequence comes from Paenibacillus sp. Marseille-Q4541, assembly GCF_018310695.1. Taxonomy (GTDB): domain Bacteria; phylum Bacillota; class Bacilli; order Paenibacillales; family Paenibacillaceae; genus Paenibacillus. The sequence goes on from NZ_JAGXCY010000018.1 coordinate 49,137, forward strand.
TTCGATAATCTTTTTTTAACTTCTGGGCATACACAGTTCTCGGTGCCGCATTCTTTGTCACATACTGACAAACCATGTTTTGTGCGGTAAGAGCTACAAGTAGATTAATAGCTAAGACAGACTTCCCTGTTCCAGGTCCTCCCTTTACTACAAGTACTTGCTTCTGATTTGTTCTGATTGCTTCTCTAGCAAGCCATTGTGCAGTTTCAAAAACGACTTTTTGCTGATCTATCATCACAAACTCATCATTCCCCTTCAACATTCCGAGGAGTGCGTCTTGCAAAGATTTGGATGGACGTATTTTCCCATTTTCAATCCTATAAAGGTTTAATTTGTTATCACCATATTTAATATATTTTTTAATGAAATTACGAAGTTGACTGGAGTCACCTTTTCTAAAAATCGGCGCCTTATCAACGTAATATTGATAGACTTCATCTACGATAGGATCATTTTCATTCAACTTAATATAATTGTGTAAATATGCACAAGGATATAGCTCAATCTGTCCTTCCTGAGCATTCGCATTATAATCCTTGATCAAGGAAGCATAAGACCATGCTTGATAAGAAGGATGCGTTGTTTCTCTTTTTCCTCCTCCTAGTACAGTCTTTACAACTGCTTCCTTTCCTTCTACTTTATCTATCTCTTGCCACTGTTTTAACTCTATTATTACAACGGATTGACTAGTATCATTACTACCAGATATAAGAAAATCCACTCGTCTAGACGTGTGCGGTACTTTAAACTCAACTGCTACTCCTACATCATCAGGTATACTCGGGTCCATAAGAATTTTATACATGTAATTCATAGAATTATCCCAAGAGCGCAATTCACTCTTATTTATCTTACCGATCTTATCCACGTAATTGTTCGATATGTTTTCTACCAGCCGATCTTCATAAACATCATTTAGAAATTCACTCTTTATTGCCTCATATACAATCATCTATCCCTCACCTTTCCTAGTTAGTCATCGTGTAGATAGTAAGTTAAGAGATTCTCCTAATTATAACTCTTCCAACTAATTCAGATCTTTATGTTTTTATTTAATTAGTAAATAAAACATAAAAAGCAACCCAAGATTTTCAGGTTACTTTTATTCTATCTATTAATATTTATAT
>NZ_JAGXCY010000018.1:50273-95886 GCF_018310695.1 Paenibacillus sp. Marseille-Q4541
ATATTAAGTATTACTTGAATCAAATTCTTCTAACTGAATCCATCACCAATCCATTTCAATGGATCGCTTTATATGCATGTTAATTTTCATTCATAGGTACAATCTTAGCTTCTCTGTCCCAAGCCGTTACAATCTCGTTTTTTCGTTCTTTCAGCAGTTCTTCCTTATCGTCCCGATAGAACAAATTGTAGGTGTCAAAAGGAATCATCCGTCCGTCGGGATGAACAATGTGGACGCAGGACTTTTTGACAGAACGCACATCAAAGTTATGGGCATCTAGGAACTGCATAATAATGACCCGGAACACGTTGTCATAAGTAATCTCCTCTGGAACAGCTGCAAGCGGCAAGCAACATAACAGACTTTTGAGCGAAAGGGCAGAAGACTCTGGCGAATGGCCGGTCGACAATAGTTCAAACATTTTATCTCGGATCACAGGATCTTGTTCAAATACAATCGTGTTACTGTCACCTTCCAGCAAAATGTCGGGATCAATCATTCCTGTCAGCGGTATGACTTGTCCGCCAAGCTTTAGCGCATATCCCATTGCCAAACAGTCTGGATGACAAGGAACCGGCAAAATATCTTCTGCCCCAAAAACTTCAGACTGGTCAATAATCATCTGCCTCACTTCACTCACTGTCAGACGATCCGTTGCAGGATCATATCCTTCTAACCGACCTGCTGCCTGAATGGGCTGGATCGTCACTCCACGAACTGCCTTTTGCTTAAGACCATACTGAATAATGTCACCGATCTCCCCGTCATTTAGACCTTTTTTCAGTGTGACGACAAGGGTAGTAGAAATGTTGAATTCATTTAAATGGTCAATCGCCTGCTGGCGTATCCGTCTCAGATCTGCTCCTCTTAGTTCCTTTAATACATGTGCTTCAAAACTGTCAAACTGCAAATAAACTTCAAACCCAGGAGCATATTCAGATAACTGACGCGCAAACTCGCGATCCTGTGCAATTCGAATTCCGTTCGTGTTCACCATAATATGCTTAATGGGACGTGACTTACACATATCCAAAATCTCAAAAAAATCGGGATGTGTTGTCGGCTCTCCACCGCTAATTTGCACAATATCCGCTTCGCCTTCATTTTCGATAATCCGGTCTAACATAAATTCAATTTGAGTAAGTGATCGATAAGAGGTGCGATGCGGTGAGGATTCAGCAAAACATATCGGACACTGCAAATTGCAGTGATCTGTAATCTCCAGCAAGGTTAGGCAGCTATGCTGCTCATGATCGGGACATAGTCCGCAGTCATAAGGACATCCATATCGGATCGGCGTATTCCAGACGAGCGGCATTTCCGAAGGCTTAATAAACCTGCGGGTCTGATGGTAGTACTCCACATCCGTGGAGATAAGCACCTTTTCCGGCCCGTGAATGAGACATCTTTTGACCATATAGATTTTGCCGTCTTCTTCGGTAATCTTGGCTTCGACTTTACGATAACATGTGGTACATATGCTATTCGTTAGCTCGTGATAGAGATAAGGACGGTTAGGCATCGAATCGCTCCTTTTTAGGGTATAGATTAAGCTTTCATATGTGTACTACTTATCTTTTGATCTAAATTGTTCTTGCTTCTGATCAGCCAAGCATAATAGATCAAGCCAGCGATACAGGCGAGCTGAATATTGTTAAGCCCGAGGTAAGGGTGTAGTGTCGGCTTGATCCACTCAATCACAAAACGGAACAACAGATACCCGGCCATAAACCATTGGAACATACGCCCTGATGTGTAACTTACGCGAGTAGAAGAAGCGGAGCCTTTTCCACGGCTCTGTCGATAAAATGGGATCAGTACAGCAGCCAGCAGAATGAGGAAGGCAATCTCATATAGCTGGGCAGGATGGCGATAGATCCCATCGCCAAAGTCTACACCGGTGATCCATGTTGTCGGCGTACCGTAGGTATGGTCATCAAGCCCCGTGAGGAAACATCCGATTCTCCCTATGCATAGACCAAGAATAAGCGGATATACGAAATCATCTCCCGTGGAATGGGACCAGCCAACCCATCGTTTGGTAAGCTCTACCCCAATAAGCCCGCCGAGTAAACCACCTACGATCGTCTTGCCTCCCCATAAGATATTAAGTCTACTGAGCTCTTCCCAGGTAGCGGCCGGATCCTCCAGCCAAAATAACAGTTTTGCGCCAATCGCTGCGCCTAAGATCGTTCCCGCAAGGATTTGCAGACTCATCAGGCCCGACATACCGCTCGGTCTGCGTGTCCAAAGATATAGTCGGAACCCTAAAAAGTAGCTAAGCGACTCAAATAACACATGCGGATGTATCCGCAAGGATCCTAAATACAGATACACAGGGAAATCCATCTGCCCACTCCTTGATCCAAATAATAAAGTGATGATGTACACGAAATATAATTAGTAAGATAGCAGCAGGGCACCGCAGATCGAGATCAAAAGAACCGTCAGTCCCCCAATAATGGCAAGAATGGCAATAAGCACTTGCAGGAGGACACTTTTCTTACCCTTTTGTTCCTCCGTAGAAGATATCCCATTTGGGGTACAGTGATGAAGGCAGTATCCAGTCGCTGGATCATAACACTCCTCACATAATGGCTTACCACACCTTCTGCACTGAGCAACAGCCTGCTTGTGAGGATGGTTCATACAGAGAAACTCTCCCATTACTTCACCTCTATTGGTAAGTTTTGTTATTTAGCTATTGTAACGTTATTCTTAAGTTTAGGCTAGAATGTTATGCTCTGTTCAAAGCTATATATCGCATTTCCGCAACATTTGTAATCGTTAATCCTGCATACACCTATGCCTTACTTTTTCTTGATAAAAGGGTCATAGCCCTTTGCTCTTATTGCAGCAACCAGTTCTGGACTCATGGCAAAATTGGATGTCTCGTTCGTTTTGTAATCGACAGAAATGTTAAAATGTTGTTCTGTACTACCCACTACATTTCCCTCTAAAAGGACCTTGCTCGTTATATATCCAGGAAGTACTTCTTGCCCCGTTATCTCCACATCGAGCTCATACTTGTCTTTTAAATATTGGATGGCTGTAATTTTGGCCTGCGTAATCAAAGCTTGGTTATGCATTTTCTTTTCCATGTTGTCGTTATATATTTTTTGAAATCCCAGGGCCAATAAAATGATGATAATACAAGCTAAGAGCACCCTTAATGGTCGAAATTTCACCTTAATAACAATCAACCCCCTTGATATCCGTTGCTAATTAAAAAGCCAAGCCAGAACTCAGATTCCAAGTTATGTAATATAATAAGCCAAATAATGGCTATACAAAACCTTTATTTCAATAATTTGGTGCTCATTCTCCGTATTGTATACACGAAAAAAGCCCGAGAGATTTGTCTCCCGAGCTTTCGATCTGCCCACTTGCAGGCTCTCTATTTATGCGTTTAACTCTATTATGTCTTGGCACTTCGTATGTTTCTTATCAAACTACTAAATCTCTATACTTGCTTCGCTGCATGCAGCTTCCGTAAATATGAGATTTGTCCCGCATGAATGCCGGTATGATACATGAGACGACCTACCGCCTCAAGCGGTGTGGAATCGCCAATAGGACATTTTTTCACCTCATTCCACTCTTCCTCAGACAGCTCCGACATCCCCTGAATAAGCCAGGTTTGAGAAGCTTCCAAGAACTGCACTAGCTCTTCTAAGTTTGTAAATGTTGCTTTACTGCGTGACGCTCCGCGGCCCGTATGAATAGCAAGCCCCTCTGGCATCGGTTTATTAAAAAACCAAGCTGCAAACATATACTCCACTTCGGCGTTATGTCTTAGCATGTAACCTATAGTGGACTCGTCCATCTGAAGTGCTAGTTCCTCTGTAGTCAGTTGCGTAACCATATTATGAAAACGGCTTTGAATTGCATTCCAGACCGGCATAATTGTATCAAACGTAGACATCCTATTTTCCTCCTCTCATCGTGTCTTCTTGGTTCTTTCCTCTTTCTCCTATATCCCTTACTATTTGGCACCAGCCCCGCTGGTATGTCCGTCTCGAGCCACATGTTTAATCTCTTCTCCCGCAAGGTCCAGATCAAAGGCGAGACCAAAGCCTGCCACATATCTTCCTTCTTGCGGAGTAAGCTCGAACAAGGAGAAATCTAAACCTCGCAGCATGGTCACCATTTTCGCTGGAAATTGCTCTTCAAAAAGAGCAAATACTTCTTCATTTCCTTCGTTACCCACATTCTTCGCTGTACAAGGGAAACGCGCCCGCTGTCTTGCGAAAAGATTCCCTGAATTTGCTTCATCTTCAACCAACAGCACGTCCACTCGTGGATATCGATCCATATGATGATAGTGGTTCGCGATCCGGCTAATATAGATGTAGATTTTATTTTCATACGCTACAAAAGGAGCATAGGAAATGAAGGGATTTCCCTCTTCATCCAAGGTGCTTAACATTACTGACCTTAGCTCTCCTATAAATTGCAAATACTTGTTCTTTATTGCTGTAATATCTATTTGGTTCATGTTCATGAACTCTCCACCCGCTCTATCCTAAATTTTATGAAGCACATGAATTCTTGGTTTTCTCTCTTTCGATAATTCCACTTCCGCTTCTACGCGGTACACACTTCGTATTAATTCTTCGTTCAAAATGTCCTCAGGGGTTCCATATGCTTTTCGCTCCCCATCCTGAATGACACAAACTTTATCGCTGTAAAGACTCGCGTGGTTCAGATCGTGCAGCACCATTACTACGGTAATCCCAAGTTCCTTATTCAGCGTCTTGACCAGTTCCAGAACATCCAGTTGATGCGCGATATCGAGATATGTGGTCGGTTCATCTAGCAGCAACAGTTTGGGACGTTGTGCGAGTGCCATGGCAAGCCAAGCTTTTCTTGACTCCCCGCCTGATAAAGAGTTAACCAACCTTTTCTCGTATTTGACCATATTCGTCTGTTCAAGCGCCCACTGAATGATCTCTCGGTCTCCCTGAGTCAATTGTTCATACCATTTTTTATGCGGCATCCGGCCAAAACTGACCAGATCCCCAACCGTCATATCCATAGGACTTACATTCGACTGGGACAGCATACATAGCTGCTTAGCTACTTCCCGAACATTCATTTTCTGGAGTTCCTTGCCGTCAATCGTGACCCCTCCGCTTTCGTAAGGAATAAGGCCAGATATGCTTTTGAGCAGCGTTGATTTCCCTGATCCATTTGGTCCAATAATGGAGACAATCTCTCCTTTTTGAACGGTGAGCGACAGGTTCTGAACGATCGGGCGTTCCCCGTAATGTACATGTACCGATTCCACCTGCAACATGCTACGCTCCTCCTTTTCGCATCAGGTATAGAAAATAAGGTCCTCCTACCATCGCCATCACAATACCTGCCGGAATTTCAAGCGGACTAAACATCGATCTTCCGATCGTATCAGCGGCAATCAAGACTACGGCGCCAAGAGCCAGACTGAAAGGAATACTGTATTTATAATCAGAACCGATCATCATGCGTGCCATATGTGGAACGATGAGTCCGACAAAGCCGACAAGTCCTACCATGGATACAGAGACAGAAGCAAGGAAGACAGCAACAAAAGAAAGCGTAAACCGTACCCGGTTAATATTTTGTCCGAGGTTGTGCGCTGCCTGCTCACCCAGCCGTAAAATATTGGCCTGCCTTATGCACAGAAATGCCATAATCCATCCCGCAACTGAGTAGGGGAGGATCGTAAGTACGGCATCCATTCCTTTTCCAGACAAACTTCCGTTCATCCATGAAAGAGCTGCTGGTAATTTATCACTGTACAGAATAGAAAGAAGCCCAATGACACCGCCAAAGACGGCATTCACCGCTACCCCTGATAAAATAATGCGGATGGGCGTTATTCCTTGTGTCTTGGTCCAAGCCCATCCGTAAACCATGGCAGCAGCGATCCCTCCACCTACGATGGCAGCAATCGGGATAAACGACGAGAACTCCGGCATCACCAGCATAATAAAGAGCACGGTTACGGCAGCTCCGCTGGAAACCCCAGTCAGTCCAGGGTCCGCGAGCGGGTTATGCATTACAGCTTGAAGCAGCGCGCCCGATACCGCCAGATTAGCCCCGATGATGAGAGCAAGTAACACACGAGGAATACGAATATTCCATAAGATCGTGTTCCACTGCTCACTGCCCGACCCAGTGATTGTCTGGAGGACTTCAGCGGGAGACAACCTAACACTGCCGATCCCAATGGCAAGAATGACGAAGATCAGTAAAATGAGATAAGTAATTGCAAGAAGAAACTTTCGGTTTCTCTGCTGCCTTGGTGTATTCACAAGCTCATGCTCCCCCTATTCTCCATATAAGACGGAGGAAAGTGCTTTATACGCATCTGGAGTTTTAGACAGTGAAGCAACACCGAACAGGTTGTAATCCAGCGTCTGCATTTTTCCATTCTTGAAGGCGCTCATTTTTTCCCAAGCTCCGTTTTTCTTCACATCTTCCTCGAACTTCTTCGCTACCGCTTCCGCATCACCGTGAGCCACAAGTAAGATTACATCTGGATCGGCTTCTACTATACTTTCCATATTAAAAGGAACATAAGTTTCGGTAGATTTCATCGTTTCTGCAAGAACGTTCGTTGCTCCCAGATTTCTAGCGAGACTACCTGCAAACGTATCTTCATTCATAAGCATAAGATAATCGGTAGAACCAAATAAAAACATAACAGAAGGGGCTTCTTTACCTTCTACTGATTTCACAATTTCTGCTTCCTGTTCAGCAAAAGAGCTCAGCACCTGCTCCGCCTCAGCTTCTTTACCATAGAGACGTCCCATGGCAACCATCGATGCTTTGAGCCCATCCAGAGAATCTACTGGGAGATAAGCTCCTTTTAGAGCAGCAGGCTCTAGCATTTTGTTGATGCTATCTTTGATAGATTCTGGTGACAGTATTACGTCAGGCGAAAGGCTTGCCATCATTTCAAGATCCGGCTGATGAGATGATCCTACTTTCTGTACATCTTTATAAGCTTCCGGCAGTTCACTCTGTGTAGTTGGTACACCCGCGAGTGGCAGACCGAGATCATTAAAGATTTCCGCAATCGCAACGGATAGCGTTACTGTAGTGCTTGGTGTTTTATTATCAAATTGAGATAAAATTTGTTCTACTTGTGCTTCATCTACGTTGACTTCCGCAGTAGCTTTATCTGCTTCTGGAGCGTTATTTTCCGAGCTATCCGTCGCTGTTGTGCTATCTGCTGTTACTTGCTGCTGTGCAGCGTTATTCGTCTCACTACCTGCCCCTTCCTGATTACCACATGCCGCCATAACAACCATTGTTAAAGCGATAATTCCTAACTTCCATGACCCTTTTTTCATTACAACGATTCCCCCTGATTTATTGTTATCTCTCTATGTAGACGAGTAATTGATAATGATTATCATTATATGTTTGTTGATAACCGTTATCAATGGACTTTTTCCGGTGCGCCATGGATCTTTTGTTTTATAGCGCTACGGTCGTAAATGAGTATTTTATTTGCTGTCTGACTACGATTCTATTATGATCTCTATGAGCATATATAACTGTACCGTCTTTATCCTAGATCAACGAAACTCTGCCCCATAAAAAGGAGCGTTATCCAATGCCACGTTCAGTAAAATATGCACTTCCATTTGTGATTTTGATGATGAGTGTGCTGTACATCTTTTTCATTCCTGAAGATCCGCTTGCAATCAAGTTATTATTTAAACTCATTCCGATGTGGCTAATTCTCCTCTATGGATTCCTTCAGTTTCAAGCCAAAAAACGTCCCGTTCACTGGTTACTGCTTGCGGGATTGTTCTTCTGTATGCTCGGCGATGGATTACTCGTCTGGTTTGTAGTTGGACTCACCGCTTTTTTAATCGGCCATCTGTTCTATCTCAGTGCATTTATAAGCCAGTGGCGCTATTCACCGATCCGAATGATCAGTCTTCTCCCTATCGGATGTTATGCCTGGTTTATGGGACATCGATTAGTCGAGTCCCTCCAACTTTCCGGTGATGATGCACTTATCTTACCTGTTTTGGCTTATGTCACAGTCATCTCGCTGATGTTATGGTCTGCTCTAATGACAGGTAACCTCATTGCCGGGATCGGCAGTCTTCTGTTTGTTATTTCTGATTCCATTTTATCCTGGAATATGTTTATCTCCCCTGTTTCTTATTCGGGTGTGCTCATTATGACGACTTACTACAGTGCACAGTTTCTGATTGCCATCAGCATAGGATCTTTGGGTGAGCGAAGGAATTCGATCGGCCTATAAAATGCAAAAAGAACCTTCTAACGAAGATCGTTAAAAGGTTCTTTTTTGATTTATGCCATTCGAGATATGATATTTCTATTTTCTAGTGCTGCGCGATCGTACTCATTCACTGGACGGTATCCTTTTTCCAGAAGCTCTTTAATATAGATCTTGTTGTAGACGAAAGCAAACACGAGCCCACAAACCCATCCACCAATTCCAAATGTGAAAGAACCAAAGGCAACGGTAAGAAGAAACATAATGAATGCCCACTTGAGATCTCCCCGGAATAACGCAGGAAAGAATGTAAAGAAAAATGTTGTCCAGCTGAACCCTACTTTAACGTCCTTCGTTACTCCTGCTTCATTAGCTAATACGACTCTCACTATTCCACACTCCTATTTGTTGTTAAAAAAGTTGCTTGTCACTACGATCCATCTTCCTTTTGAATATAGGTCTTATGTATGCATATTTGACAAAGAACATCTTTTTTTCTAGTTATTTATTCCTATTATATCGGTATAATTATCGATAAGTTTATAGAATAATCATTAAATTATTTCAAATTTGTAAAATTATATAATGTATTATCTCTTCTGATTTCTCTCGTTAGGTTTTTAGAACTATAAAATAAAACCCTCATAACCATCGGAGTCTACGTGTTCGTGAAACTTCGCATCTTGCGGATGATTGGAGGGATCTCTAAGAATTATGCCATATTCATCTTTATCTTACGCTCTTATTTTTTGCCATACTTCATTGCATCGAGAGCCGTTTCTCTATGAAATACTTCTTCCCACTGCTCATCGGTTCTTAGCACAATTCCTTCTCGATTCGTTCCGAGCCTGGTTCATTTCCGTGAAATACTCATCATCTTCATGCATCTCTTCTGCAAGAAACTCAGGTAATTCCTTAGACATAAAGCGATAAGCATAAATGACACCTATCAATATGTACACACAAACTGCTATTACAATCCACTTGATTACCAATACCCTAATTCCTCCTGATGTCTGATCTTGCTGCGCTAACATTCTAACCAAACCAGATCACATTCACAATGAATAAAATGGAATTAGTTATTACAATAGTTCTTCATACTGTGCATTTGCAACATTAATACAGCGCCACCGTCTTACAGTATAAGAAATGATTAATTTCTCTAACCCCTGCGAGGGATTCTGCTTATAAGGAGGAATCACCATATCTTTTTCCCAGATCCTACGTTTCCAAATGTTTATAACCCCGTTGTTGTTAATCCTTGTTATTCTGTCTGGATGTATCGATGAGAAAGGTACAAAAATTCAATCTACAAGTAACCCAGGACCAGGAGATTTTCTTACCCTAGCCGACGCAGATATCTTTCTACTGAGAGGCACTGTATATTCGAACGCAGAAGACATCGATTGGGTTCAGAAGATGGACTATACTTTAGGAAAAGTAGCCGGGGAAATTACGAAGCAAACTTCGGAACCTGAACTTTTTGAAAATGAAACTGCGAGCCGTCTTCCTGTAGGTTGCAAAATATATGAGACAAACCAGTCGTTTTACATTGCCGTTGTAAATGATAGAGAAATCCCTTATTTACCAATGATTGAAGGATAATAAGTATGAGATTGGAAAAAGAGACTACCGCTGTGGAGTCTCTTTTCTACATAAGTCCTCTATGAAAATAACTATCTCCCACACACCATTCTCCACATCTGTCTGCGGTGATCACGGTTTTGAGGATCTACACAGCATCCCATAAGCCACTGCGCTGCGTTCTCTCTTTCATGCGGATGAACCCGTACGCCAAGACAGTCGGACAGCTGATCAATCATGCCGCAGCATTTATGATGACATTTCAAATCCTGATATTTTTGTTTCCGGAGAATACCGCATACATTATGAAAATGTCTCGGATTCATCATTTTGTTACGGAACGTTCCCATTAAGCGAGGGTCAAGCTCTGCCATGCTTATTGTCTCCTTCTGGATTCGCCAAATTCTCGTCTACAAGCTTTTCACTCTTCTTCAGCTATTAAACTTCGCTTCATCAGCTCTATGACGGATAATCCAGCATATGCTTCCGCTACTCTATTGGACAGGGTATTTAGCTATAATCTATAGAAATAGACTCATGATAGCGTCCGAGTAATCGTATCTAACCGTCAGCCATATTTCTGCTCATAATGACTCAGCGTTAGCAAAGGCCAGATGTAAGGATAACTATGATAATAGATATAAAAATGACCCGGCAGTCCTGCTCCCGTCGGATATTCTCTTCGTTTACTTACCAGGTCCTGATTCCATTCGATCAACTTTTCCATTGCACTCTTCATTGCTTCGGTTGGTTCATCATAAATCGCAATGAGCGTATCCAGTGCCCAAGCAGTATGAACGATCGTAGAATAGGGAGCAGGCACATAATGCCTCAATACATCGCTTCGGCAAGACTCACCCCAACCACCATCTTGCAGCTTGATCCGCTGAAGCCAGCAGGCTGCTTTTCGAATGACCGGATGATCCTTTGGCACGCCTACCGCACAAAGTCCTGTCACCGCTGCCCATGTTCCATAAATATAAGTAACTCCCCAGCGTCCATACCAAGACCCGTCCTGTTCTTGATGCTGTATGAGCCAGTCTGTTCCTTTCTCTATTCGAGGGTGTGCCGAAGTCAGTCTACCGTAGGTTCCGAGCATCTCAAGCGTCCGTCCAGTCACATCCGCAGCGGAGGGATCGGACGCAGTATCTGAGAAATTACGGATCGAAAGCCAGCGAGAAGAAACTACGGCACTATTTTTCTCAAAAGCGGCCCAGCCTCCGTCTTTATTTTGCATGGTAAACAGGTAGCTTAGTCCTCTTCTCCAAGCCTCCTGAACCTCGGTATTTCGCCCAATCATTCCACTAATCGCCCGCATAGCCGCTTGCGTATCATCTACATCCGGATTCGAAGCATTGCTCTCCGAGAACCCCCAGCCTCCTGTATAGTGAGTATTGTTCCCGCCGTGAACCTTTCTTTTCTCCCGCTGCTGAAATCGTAGCAAATAACGAACCGATTTACGGATAACGGAAGCCTCCTCTGGAATACCTGCTTGCTGGAGAGCATAACTGACAAGTGCGGTGTCCCATAAGGTAGAGGGCGAATTTTGAATATGGGCCTCGCTGTTTGTGCTGCTGATCACCCCAAAAGACAACAACCCCTGCACAGCCTGTGTAATAACTGGGGAATCTTTCTGATAACCAAGTGCAAGAAGGGCATAAATCATAAAAAAGGTAGAACTCGCATAGCTGTAGAGCGTTCCGTCCTTTTCTATTTGCTGCAGGATGAATTGCTCTGCTTTTTGAAGAGCGGTTTCTGTCATACGGAAGTGAACGTATTTTGGTGTGAACGAGGTTTGATCTGCAAGCATCTCGTATTTATGAGTCGCATAGAGGTGATGGATATTTCGATTAGATGGCTGAAGGACTCTATATTTAAAATGGCTGAGGATGAGAAGCGGGGCGAAATGAGCCCGCACGTAGGAAGTCCACTTGTGAAAGCTAAGCGGTGCCCATTTGGGCAAGTGTAACAAAAATAAGGGCAGTGGATTCATTTTCGGCCAAGGATACAAACCATGTAAGGCAAGCATAAATTTCGTGGATGGATGAGCCTTTTCGACCCCGCCATTTTGCAAAATAAACATTTCGGCCTTAATCATTCGTGTATCTTCCCGGCTTAAAATACCCGTCATGAGCAGCGCGGTATATGCCTCCACTGTTGATGAAAGATGCCCCTCATCATCCTCCGCCTGTTTCCAGGCTCCATTCTCCGATTGCGTCCTGATAAGCCGCTGGGCAAGCAGAGTCATCCATTTGGATGATTCTTTATAAAAGTCTTGAGTTTCGAGCTGAGCCGCATTACGTGCACCCAGTATACTTAACAACATAAGCATAGAAGCATCTGTCATGGGACCTGTCTCAAAAACAAATCGCCAAGCGCCATCCACCTCCTGCTTCGATACGAGTTCATGAACGAGCCGAGCGATTTCGCTCTTTATTTTCACATCCTCCGGTTTCAATCCTCTCACCTCTTAGGGGCACCAAACCTAGTGTCCTATCTTCGAATCGTAGTTTGTTGCCATACTATGTCCAAGGCGAGAACTTGAACGCAGCATGTACCTAAGGGGAGTCAATATTTGCCGTTAAGTATAGATATCAACAAATAACCGCCCCTTCGGCATTGCCAAAAGGACGGTTTCTTATATTACCTATTCATTTAATGTTGTTCGTGCAGAACGAATTGAGCAATATTTTTACAATGATCTCCAATCCGTTCGAGATTGGTAAGCAGGTCCAAGTAGATCGTACCCGCTCCGCTTGCACATATATTTTTGTTTAGACGCATGATGTGATTTTTACGGAACGTTACCTCAAGTTCATCGAGTTTCGATTCCAGCTCCATTACCGCTCTAGCTGCCTCGGCATTCTGTTCCTCCAGCGCTACCAGTGCTTTTTCTACGGTCTGATCAGCGACTTCCATCATCTCCTGAAGCTCTTTCGTAGCGGTTTCCGAGAACTCCATCTTGTTGTTTATGCTGAACTCAGCCAGCTCTACCACATTCTCCGCATGGTCACCGATCCGTTCAATATCACTGACGGTCTGGAACCAGCCCGATGCTTTTTCCGATTCGCCCTCAGGCAGTCCGTTATTCTGGTGAATCCGAATAATATAGTCGGTAATTTTGCGATTGAGCTCATTAATGAGCCCTTCCTTCTGCAATGCAAGATCTGCAAATTTCGTATCTCGATTAAAAAAGAACTTCGTCGCATCTTGCAATGATTCTCTCGCATACTGACCCATCCGCAAAATCTCGTGCTGAGCTTGTCCTAATGCCACCGCCGGTGTAGCGAGCAAACGATCATCAAGAAAGATCGGCTTAAATTGAATCTCTTCCATTTTACCCGGAATAGCTTTCGTTACAATCCATGCTAACACGGGAATCAGTGGCAGGAAGATCAGTGTATTCGTCACGTTAAACAGTCCATGAGCGTATGCAATTTGCATCCGAATATTGATGCCTTCCCCCATCCATTGTACAACCCATAGTACAACAGGCAGCAAGATCATAAAGATAATGGCACCGCAGACGTTAAAAATAACATGCACCATCGCTGTCCGTTTCGCTGCAACGGAAGCTCCAATAGAAGCAAGCACTGCAGTTATAGTGGTCCCGATGTTATCACCAAACAGAATCGGCAGTGATCCGCGAAGACTAATCATCCCTTCGTCTGCAATAGTTTGTAGAATCCCGATCGTCGCACTTGAGCTCTGCACAATCATCGTAAAGACCGTACCGACAATCAATCCTAGTACAGGCTGATCAGCAAGCTGTATCATAAAATCAGTAAAAGCAGGCAGTTCCCGAAGCGGCTTCACGCCTCCTCCCATCGTAGAAAGTCCGAGGAAAAGGGTACCGAAACCGAAGATGACTTGCCCGATATATTGAAATTTTTTCTTATTTAAGAAAAATAAAAAGAATGCCCCTACTGCAATAATAGGCAGTGCATACTCTTCGATTTTAATTCCTACAATAAAAGCGGTCATTGTTGTACCGATATTCGCTCCAAGTACGACTCCGATCGCCTGTCTGAGTGTCATCAAACCAGCATTGACGAGACCGATCGCCATGACCGTCGTCCCGGTTGAGGACTGAATCAAACAGGTAACCCCGATACCAACAAGCACACCCAGAACAGGATGGGATGTATATTTCTCCAGAATCCCACGCATTTTGTCTCCGGCCGACTTTTGCAGACCGTCCGACATATATTTAATACCAAACAGAAAAATGCCGAGTCCCCCGACAAACTTAAACAAAATCTCTTGCCAATCCAATATGTGAAAGCCTCCCTCAGTTGTTGGTTATTCCAAACCTTTATAATTTATCATAAACACGTACTGAAATGAATAATTCAAGTTTAGACATATTATAATTTTTTAATACGATATTGGGGGGTGAATAAAAAAAGAGAGCCAATTTCTCAGCCCTTTTCTCCTATTCAATGATCTATTAAATTAATTTTCTTCTATACCATTTGTCTCCACGGAAACGCCACCAGAAGATCACACCGCGCACGCCCCATTCGGTAACCATGGCAATCCATACCCCCATAATCCCGAGTCCGAGCGTAATTCCGAGTACATAACCCAAAATGACACGAAGAAGCCACATCGAGAGTAAAGAAGTCACCGAAGTAAAGTTCGAGTCCCCGGCAGCACGCAGTGCAGAAGGAAGAATGAAACTGACCGACCAGAAAATCGGCTGGGTAATAGCAATAAGCAGTGTCAGTGCAAAAATATCAGGGACGATCTCAACCGGAGGCGAGAATAACCCTACAATGAAAGGAAATAGCGGAATAATAATCGCGGCTACCAGAATGAAGAAACCCGTCGACAAGCCAATAAACGACTTAATAAACTTCCTTGCATCCGGTATGCTTCCGTTTCCGATACACTGGCCTACTACGGTAACAACCGCAATACTAAGCGCACTTCCTCCGATTTGAAACAACAGCGAGATCGAACCGCTAATGGCATTCACCGTAATCGCGAGCGTCCCCAGCTGGACAATAAACGTCTGGGTTAGAAGTTTCCCCCCATTAAAGAACATTTGCTCCGCGGCAAAAGGAACCCCGATCATCATAATTTTTTTGAGAATAGAAAAATCGAGCTTTAGCGCTTCTTTGATCCGGTATTTCAAGGTCTGGTTAATTTTGATCAGGTAATATAGTGAGATTCCCATTCCCAGCACCCGCGCCGTGATCATAGAGATAATGAGCCCCACAATTCCCATATCAAATACCGTGATAAGTAAAATATTGAGTACAAGATAAGTGAGATTCATGATGAGCGACAATCCAAGACAAGCCCTGGTCTCTGCTACCCCGCGAAGAACACCTGTGACTGCCTGAAAAATAGCGATGAATGGGTAGGAAATACAGCTTCCAATTAGAAAAATCCTTGCATTCTCAAACACTTCTGCCTCGGCCTGACCAAATAACAAATTGAGAATTGGTGTATGCAGAGCAATTACCGTCAGGCATAAAACAACGGAGAGAATCGTTACTGCGGTAATCGCCTGCGTAGCAGACCTGGATACCATCTCCTGATTGCCGCTTCCTTTATACTGCGCAACGATGACCGTTCCCCCGGTGGCTACCGCGACAAATACGTTAATTAGGAAAATGTTCAGCGAGTCTACCATACTCACAGCACTGACCGCTGCAACACCTGAAGATGCAATCATGGCCGTATTCAACAGAGCCATTAAAATAATAAAAGCTTGATCCACAAATATCGGGATAATAATCGCGATAATTTGCCTGTAATCAAGCGTCTTTCCAGTAAAATATTTATTCATAAATACGTTCGTTTTTTCTTTATACATGGGGAGTGGATTACTCAAGGGATCATCTCTTTTTCGTTGTATTTATAACATTTGCACAATATTATAGCATGCTTTCCCTAGCTTATGATGTGATATAATTTCTTTTTTTCCATCTTTATTGCACTCGCTCCGCTTTTCCACTATAATTTCGTTATTAATCTAACAGTAAACAGGTGTTCATTAATGCAAATTTTAAAAGAAGAAATCCGGAATAACATACTTACAGCTGCCCTCTCCGAGTTCGAGCAATACGGATATGCCCAGTCTTCCATGAGACGGATTGCCAGTATGGCAGGAATGACGACAGGTAACATCTATCGCTATTTCAAGAACAAGGATGATTTGTTCCAAGCTCTGATGGGTCCTGCACATGAGCAGTTTATTTCGTACACGATCGCGATCAAAGAAGAAATCGATAAGACCTTCACCATTCACAGTGACGAAGTATTTGAGTATATCAAGATGGTCGATGAGACCATTGTAGAAATGCTGAAAGATTCAAGTGTTGAGATCAAAATCTTACTCACCCTGAGTGAAGGTTCTGCCTATGCATCTGCCAAGCAAGACCTTATCTCCATCGTCACGCAAATTTTAGAGAAGGTACTTATGGTCTCTCGGGAAACGAGCAATCTGGACCCACAAGATAGGCTATCGATGCAAATGCTGTCAGTAACGATTATTGAAGGGATGTGCCTCATCCTACGAGATTACCGGGATGGTGCTACCATTAAGTATTTGGTTGATGAACTGCTGCAAGTGTTCTCCGTTGGAATTGCCGAAAAGATGGGACGATAAATCAATTCTTGAAAAGAATTGATTTAATCCACTCCAAGCCGTTTGGCTCACCTCATCTGAGCGAATGAATGGCTTGGATCCCTCCAAGTCATTTGGTTCAGCTCATCTGAGCGAATGAATGGCTTGGAGAACCATAAAATCAAAAAATGCGGCTCACTTGTTCGCCCCATTTTTTTATCTATATAATGAACACCTGTTTACTAATGAAACACATAAGCAACGCCACCATTACATTTTCAAGGGAGATAATGCACGAATGCAAAAGATTCTAAAATGGCGCTGGCTTATCCTGGCGATTTGGCTTGTTGCCGCAAGCTTACTTACGGTATTCCAGCCCGATGTGAACGCTATCCTGCATGAGAGAGGCCAAGATCCGTTAACGAAAGACAGCCCTTCTAAAGTAGCCAGTGAACTATTGAAAGAAATGACGGGGGATCAAGGAACCAGCAATATTATTGTTTTTCATAACGAGAATAAACTCTCAGATGCTGATTTAACACAAATCGAAGCAGGGATCAAAAACATCCGCGATCATAAATCTGAACTCGGTGTACTGGACATGATCGATCCTTTTTCTACGCCAGAGGCGAAATCCTCCCTTCTATCCGAGAATGAAACAACTCTCATGGTCAGCTTCAGCCTCGATAAAGGAAACCGTGAAATTCCAGTCATTAAGGAGGAGCTAGAGCAAGAACTCGCTGGGGTAGATACTGATTATTATTTAAGCGGGGAAGATTTTATTCAGAACGATTATTTGGAAGCCTCCACTTCAGGCGTTGAAAAGAGTGCCTTGCTTACCGTTGCTTTCATTCTTGCGGTTCTGATTATTATGTTCCGTTCCGCTCTCATTCCTTTTATCTCGCTTCTTACCGTAGGGGTTACCTATCTTGTATCCATGGGAATCGCAGCTCAAATTATTGAAAAGTTAAATTTCCCGGTAACCAGTGTTACCCAGATGCTGCTCGTTCTGATTCTGTTCGGGATCGGAACCGATTACAACATTCTGCTGTTCAATCGTTTCAAGGAAGAGCTCTCGCACGGAGCGACCGTCGATGAAGCCATTCTGACAACCTTCCGTACAGCAGGTAAAACTATTCTTTATAGCACAATGACGGTATTTATTGCGTTTGCCGCACTCAGCTTTTCGAACTTTGGGATCTATAAATCAGCAAACGTCGTTGCCATTGGTACGGTCGTGTTGATATTGCAGATTTATACGTTAACCCCGTTCTTTATGAAGACCCTTGGCGAAAAGTTGTTCTGGCCAGCCAAACAAAATAACGGCCATAAAGACAGTAAGTTCTGGACGAGGCTCACTTCGATTTCCGTAAAATATCCGGTCCTTACGACCGCACTAATCATACTGATCATGATTCCAGTCTTAATGTTCAGCAAACAGACGTTGTCCTTCGACCAGCTGAAGGAGCTCGGGAACGAATACCCTTCGACCAAGGGATTTAGCCTTGTAGCCGATAACTTCAGTAAAGGTCAGGCGCTTCCGACCAATGTCGTCATCCAAAATGATGAGCCAATGAATAACAATGACGACCTTGCGGTAATTGATTCTATTACCCGCTCTCTAAACAAACTGGAGGGTGTAGACAGTGTATCCAGTGTGACACAGCCTCAGTTTGAAGAAATCCCAGATTTGTATATGGATAGCCAGACGTCAGCCATTACGGATGGAATATCCGCTTCACGAGATGGGGTGGATCAGATTCAAGATGGTCTATCGCAGATGGAAGACGGTCTTGAAACTCCAGACTTCTCCGAAGTAGATAAGCTCGCTTCCGGATCAGGAGAGATCGAGTCTGGCTACAGGCAGCTGACAGATGCAGTGAAACAGCTCGGAGGTGGAATCAGCGATGGTGCTACGGGAGCAAAAGGTCTATCTTCCGGAATTACGGAAATTAAAAATGGCCTTTCTTCCATTCAGAAGAGCGCTACACAAGTCGCTGGTGGTCTTACCGAAATACAGAAGCAATACGTAGCACTTGGCAGTGGATATGAATCATTAGCCGAACAACTGCCCGGCATCCAGCAAGGAATGACAGGTATTAACGGACTCATCACTGCACTTGGTGCTTCTCATAGTGAACTTCAGTCAGATGATACCTATGTACAGCTGAAGACACAAGGTGCGGCACTCGAAGGCGGTATTGCACAGTGGGCTGGAGGTCTTAAGCAACTCAATGAGAATTATGGCAAACTAAACGGTGCTTTTAAGGAAGCAACGGGTGGATTAGACCAAGTCAATAGTGCTCAAGGACAAATCCTTAGCGGTCTTAAGGAATTAGAAAACGGAGCAAATCAGCTAAGCACGGGTCTGAACCAAGGTACAAGTGGTGCCGATGAAATTACAGCTAACATGAATAAACTAAATGATGCTCTAGCCCAAGTAAAAAAAGGGCAGCAAGACCTTAGCAGCGGGCTAACCCAGCTTTCGGATGGTATGGGCACATTAAAAGACGGGCTTCATCAGAGTGGAAATGGTCTACAAGATATCTCGGACGGACTCGGCAAAACAAATGATTTCCTGACGCAGTTTGAATCCTCCAAAACGTTCTTTATCCCTAGAGAAGCGCTGGAGAGTGAAGACTTTGCACAGGTACTTAATAATTTCATGTCCGAAGATCGTACGATTACGAATCTGATGGTTATCTTAAAAGATGATCCTTATTCTATGGATGCCATGAATACAATTGAAGAGATTAACGAAACAGTCGCAGCTGGACTTCAAGGAACTCCGCTGGAAGGGGCAACATACGGTGCAGCCGGGCCAAGCTCAACGACTTATGACACGAACAAAGTACAGCTGGAGTCGTTTAACGGAACAGCCATCATTGTTATTATCGGTGTCTTCCTCGTTTTGCTGTTCGTCATTCGCTCGATTCTGCCTTCCATCTATATTATCGTATCTCTGATCGTATCTTACTTTGCAGCCATGGCCGCAACAAACCTGGTAACCTATCAGGTGCTTGGTGCAGATGGGGTATCGTCATTCGTTCCGTTCTTCTCGTTCATCATTATCGTAGCGGTCGGAGTCGATTACAGTATCTTCTTCATGATGCGGTACAAAGAATACGGGGAACTGGACCCTGCGAGAGCTCTCGTGGAATCAGCTAAAAATATCGGGGGTGTCATCATCTCCGCTATGATTATTCTCGGCGGAACCTTTGCTACACTTATCCCATCAGGACTTGTCCTGCTGATTGAACTGGCAACAGCGGTGATCGTCGGCCTCATCGTACTTTGCTTCATCTTACTGCCGATGCTAGTACCGGCCTTGATTATGCTGCCTAAAGCATTCGGTAAGAGAAAAGACACATCCATAAATGATTCACATACTTTAAATCAATAGTTTTATTCAGTTGTTAAAAGAAGCAGATGCCCTTGATCAGGACTCTGCTTCTTCGCTTTATTTTATGATCAAAGATAACAATCTCAGTAGAATTCCCTTTGTACACCATTGTGTTATACTAATTACCATATTTCACTTTTTAATATCCATCAGAACAAAAAAATACCAATGCAGGTAGGTAAACATTATGAAAATCAGTATATTTTCTCTGCTTCTGGCCGTTATGGTATGGACTATTTTTTCTTATTTAGCCTTTTATGGTGGTGAACTCGATACAGGGAAATTGCAGATGTTTTATGCTGTATTGATTGGGTCAGGTGTCGGCTTCGTGAGCAGTGTATTCGGTTTTTACAAAATACAGAGAAAAACTCAAATATGGGTGACGCTCGCTGGAATGATCATGAACGGAATTCTGTTCCTTATTCTTGGATATATTCTAATATTGGCGGAATGGCTACGATGGTGATAACTGCTTTTCCGCTTGCTTGTTCTGTACATATTCTTCCTTCAATATCCCGAACACTTCCCGATCCACAACGCCTTTTCCCGACCAGAGTGCCGCTTGTCTGAGTGTACCTTCTTTAATAAAACCGTTTTTCATGAGCACCTTTTTGGAAACTTCATTCTGCGGCATGACATCTGCCTGAACCCGGTTAATCCCTGCCCGTAAAAACAAGAAATCGAGCACTAAACGAACGGCTTCGGTCGCATAACCTTTCCCCCAATACGCCTCTGCCAAAAAGTACCCGATCGTCGCCATATTCACCTTCTGATTCAGATCAAAGACCTCAATAATACCCAGTAGTTGTTCCTGCTTATACGCCGCGAAAATCCCCCACTTTACCCGAACCTGCTTATTGTAGTCTCGCTCAAAGTGCCCGATCATTTTCTTCACCGTTTCTTTGTTATGCTTCGGGATAATACCGCAGTATTCGAACACAACGTCATTGCTATATATTTCGTATAATTCATCTACATGTTCTTCTTCCACCTTTTTTAGTACAAGTTTGTCCGATTGCAGAACAGGGAACGGACCAAATATAGTGCCCATATTCTCCTCCTTATCACTAGTTTTTTTAAGCTATCACTAAGACCCGACTTGTTCTTGAATATCTACATCTTTCAAATATGGATTATGCGCTGCAATCGCCTTTGCTTTCCCCAAAAGATCAGATCCATTCGGTACAGCCGCATATCTGTGAAGCAGAATCCAGCGCAGACAAGCAAAAGCTTCAAATGGGTACATTTCTTCTTGCTGAATGTCGTTTAAAGATAAATAAGCAGTAGAGAAGATTTCGGCAAGCGCTGAAGGCATATAGATCCTCTTCAAAAAAAGAGACCAGGCAAAGTCATACCTAGCATCTCCGAGCTGTCCATTCGTCCAGTCAATAACGGTTATACGCCCGTCTTTCTCTACCAAATTGTTCAAGTGAAAATCACCATGTATCAGTTGGTCTTGCCTAATCTCAATTTGCGATGAAAGCTCAGTAACGGCTTGAAGCAGATCCGGATGCTTTTCTAGATCAGGAAAAAAATAACGAATAAAATCGTATTTCGGAAGTTCCAAAGGACGAATCTTCTCCACGTCCACCTGATGAATCTGATAAAGTGTTGCTGCGATATCCTTCATTTTCTGCTCACTATAATTTTGTAATTCTCCACCATCATCATAAGTTAGCAGTACCTGTTCCCTTTGGACTGAAAATGTTCTCCCCCATCCCAAAGGCTGGGATACAGCCAATCCTTGCTCATAGAGGCTAGATAATAATTGATATTGAAATTCGATATTCGGTTTGGAAACTTTGTTCCAGACTTTAAGGATGAAGCTGTCTTCCTCCGAACATAGTTTGATCACTTCCGCTTCCATACCTTGTGTCATCGGATGTACGGTCAGTGATACGTTTTGTGTTAGCAGGGTATCCAGCAATGGATTCTTCTCTACCCAATCGATATCATTCAGCAGATATACCAGCTCCTTCTTCCTCAAATTAAAATTAGATTGTAATCCCTATTCATTTCGCTGAAAGATCCAGAGAAACCTTTGTTGTTCACGGATTAATCTCCGTTGTTACATGTATATTCGTAGCAGCTATTTTCATGAAACCGTCAGGTAGGATTGAATTTAATCGTTTATTACTTTCCTGTTCAGCCCCGGATAAGGTATGGTGAAATGAGATCATGATGAAGAGGAGTTGCTTATCTATGGAGCTACATATTTCAGCTCAAAATAGCAATGAAGATAAAACCTGTGTACGAAACAAGCTGATTGCATTTAACATGGCACATTTTCCTAAAGAGCTAAGTAATCGGTATGAAGAAGTAAATCTATTTCTGAAAAATGCTGACGGGGAAACACTGGGAGGAATCGTGGGCGATATATGCTGGAATTGGTTAGAAGTCCACTATCTGATACTAGATGAGCAGGTGCGCGGACTCGGATATGGATCAAAGCTACTGCAAGAGATTGAGAAGATTGCCAGACAAAAAGATTGCAATTTCATCAAATTAGATACACTTAGCTTTCAAGCACTAGATTTCTATCTAAAATACGGTTATGAAGTCTATGGGAGCATCGAAAATGCAGGTGGGCATACCCACTATTACTTAAAAAAAGAATTGAAAAAGTAGCATATGCATTTCTATTCTAAGAATATAAAAAAGCCCTACAGATGTAGGGCTTTCGATATGAATTGATCTTAGGAGTAAAAGTTCGCTACTACAGTTCGTATTTGAACTCCATCTCTTCATTATAAATATCAACCGAATCATGAATGAGCCAATTTCCTTTTGCATCTTTTACTAGGTAATACAAGCTCTCCATTTCGATTTTAAAATTATGTTCTATTTCTTCTACATACAGGATCGCTGTACTCCCTGTATATTTAATGACACTCATACAGTTCACTTTTTCGTACGCTTCTTTTTGGCATCTGCTTTTTCTTTATTCTCGGTAACTCTAAACTGTACAATTCTGCTTATTAATTCATAAGGAAGCTCCTTATTCAGTGGAAATTGAATAGACCCTTTGGCTCCTTTATACTCGGATAATTCCTCTTTAAAAGCTTCGATTCCACTGGGTGCGGGATAGAATCCGATATGATTTTTATAAGCAGCAAAGTGCACTAGATTTCCACTGAGCGCAAAAGTAGGCATTTGGTAACTGATCCGTTCCGTTGCATCAGGTGCCGCCTTCTTGATCACGTTCCTTAACGTCTGAAGAATCTCTTGTACCTCGGTAGGAAACCCCAAAATATACTCATCGATCGACTCGACATTCGTTTTCTTTTCATCCATCTTTATACACCGCCTCTATGTCTACAGATTTACATTCTATTATATAATAATTGGTATATTTAACAA
Organism: Paenibacillus sp. Marseille-Q4541; assembly: GCF_018310695.1. Classification (GTDB taxonomy): domain Bacteria; phylum Bacillota; class Bacilli; order Paenibacillales; family Paenibacillaceae; genus Paenibacillus. Next base: position 73,452 of record NZ_JAGXCY010000018.1, read on the forward strand.
AAAGTGAATCCTGATTATTTATCTGGGTCAAAGCATACGATGATTCTATTTAGCTTCTATTACTCACCTATAATTCTTAAAGTATCCTCCCAAAAACCTTCAATGGACAGAAGTTTATACTAATTCGCCTTTTAATATAGACTTATTAATTTTAACCGATTATAATAGCAAAATATATATCAAAAGACGAACATTAAGGCGGTAAATATGAATAAATATATGCAATTGTTTCAAGGTACTGCTTTTACCAGCAAAACACCAACAGAGATTCAAATCTTAAAAGACTATCTTTTCTGTATCAATACGGACGGAATGATTGAAAAAATCGTTGCTCCAGAAGATTCCGAATATCAAACTTTGCTAGATATATATCAAGACAAGGACAACTTTCATCAATTAGCTGAAGGTCAATATTTCTTGCCTGGTTTTGTCGATCTGCATGTTCACGCGCCGCAATGGGCTCAGTCGGGAACTGCACTCGACATCCCACTCCACGACTGGTTACATACGTACACCTTCCCACTGGAGTCTAAATTCTCAAATCTCGATTTTGCAAAAAGGGTTTACGATGATGTGGTAAGCACCTTACTCGCAAATGGAACAACGACTGCCCTTTATTTTGCAACGGTACATAAGGAAGCAAGTATACTACTTGCTGAAATCTGTGCCAGTAAAGGTCAACGTGGGCTCGTTGGAAAAGTCGTAATGGATGATCCCGAAGGGAATCCAGAATACTACCGCGATGCTGATACCCATACGGCACTAGTGGATACGGAAGAATTCATTATCGCTGTAAAGGAATTAGCTAAATCTACGAAACAAGGCGTTTATCCCGTAGTGACACCAAGATTTATTCCAAGCTGTACAGATGACGGTTTGGCAGGTTTAGGAAAGCTGGCAGCTAAATATGATACCTATGTTCAATCGCACTGTAGTGAAAGTGATTGGGCACACAGTTATGTACAAGATCGGTACGATAAGAACGATGCATTTGCATTGAATGATTTTGGTCTATTACGTGATAAATCCGTAATGGCACATTGTAATTTTCTAGATGATCAGGATGTAGATTTATTTGCTGAGACAGGAACAGCGATTGCTCATTGCCCTATATCCAATGCGTATTTTGCTAATAGTGTAATTCCGGTCGCTCATTTCCACTCCAAAGGTGTCGATATTGGGTTAGGATCTGATATTTCTGGAGGTTTCTCCCCTAGTCTGTTCGATAACATAAGACAAGCTGTCATCTCGTCCAGAATGCTTGAAGATGGAGTCAATCCCTCCCTTCCTGCGCAAGATCGCGGCGTACCGAATTCACGCCTTACGGTTGACGAAGCATTCTACCTTGCTACAGCTGGCGGCGGAGAAAGCTTAAGCTTACCGATTGGCCGTATTCAAGAAAACTATGTATGGGATGTACAAATCATCGATACCCAATTATCATCTGCCAAATTGCCGATTTTTGATGAGAAGGAAGATTTACACGACATTTTCCAAAAGATCATGTACCTTGTCAGACCAGAACATATCCGTGAAGTCTGGGTACAAGGCGAAAAAGTTCATACACGTTAGGAATAGAAAAATAGAATATTCGGGGTGTGCATCGGAGTGAAAACACAAGTAGAACATCAAGGTAATGCTGAAATAAAGTCACAGCATCTAACTGTCTTACCAGATGAAAAAGTTTCATTCAGTAAATCCGCTTTTCTAGGCTTACAACACGTACTCGCTATGGACATCTATGTAGTGCCTTTCCTTATCGCAATATTAATCGGGTTACAACCTAACCAGTCCAGTGCTTTGATTCAATCTACTTTTATTGCTGCAGGAATTGGGACGATTGTACAAACTTATTTCTGTATGAAACTGCCCATGGCCCAAGGACCTTCTTATGTTCCGCTTGGTGCCATCGTCAGTATTTATGCCGCTAGCGGCGGCGGGGAATTAGGTTGGAGTTCAGTTCTTGGTGCCAGCTTAGTTGGTGCGATCTTTGTTCTGATCTTAGGTTATACCGGCATTTTCAATAAAGTTGTGAAAAACTTTATTCCACCTATTGTAGGCGGTACGATTATATTTAATGTCGGTCTTTCTTTATTGCCTGTTGCCCTCAGAGACAATATCTATGAAGCCGCGGGTGCTACCATCAATCAGAATGTGTTATTAGCCCTTATCTCAGGTGCTGTACTTATTCTTTTTGTCATTCTCGGTTCCTTGCTGGGTACAAAAGGTTCTCTATTCCGAATTACTTCCGTACTCATGGCGCTGATTGTTGGATGTATTACAGCAAACTTCATGGGCGTCTTAGATTTTTCAGCTGTGGCAAACGCCAAATGGTTTAGCATGCCGCAGATCCCTTTTAAAGATTTCGGTTTTACTTTCAACCTTTCAGCAATTATCACGATGATCATCATTTATCTCGTGCTGATGGCTGAAACAACAGGTACGTGGTTTGCTATCAGCAACGTGATTGAACGGCCGTTAACGGATAAAAATATTAACCAAGGTGTAATTGGCGAAGGATTTAGCTGTCTGGTTGCTTCTTTGCTCGGTTCCACTCCGGTTACCGGCTATTCCACCAATGCAGGTCTTATTTCGATTACGGGTATTGCAAGCCGCCGCGTCTTTCTAGCGGTAGGAGGATGGTTTGTGCTCTTCGGATGTATGAGTAAGCTGGCCGTTCTCATCTCTTCCATCCCATCCGCTGTCATCGGTGGTGTATTCGCTATCGTCTGCGGCATTATCGCCATTAACGGTCTGCAGGTGATGAAGAATCAAAAAATGGGCGAAAAAGAAATGTATATTATTGCGATCCCAATGATTTTCACGTTAGCGTTAGTGCTCATTCCTGATGAATTCTTATATTCTTTACCTACTTTTGTGCAGTACATCTTCGGCTCACCTATTCTCGTTGCATCGGTTGCAGCGATTGTGCTCAATAAAATATTGCCAAGTGCAAAGTAAGATGTAATTTTCAATCTCTGACTAGGAGAAAATCTTTATAACCTTAAAACGCGTAAGAAACCGCCATACTGGCGACTCTTACGCGTTTTCTATTCTTCCACCTCTACTACTTCACCATCGCTATTGAAATAATACCATGAGCTGTATTCGTCAACGACGGTTGGGTCCGTATTCGAACCGTAGTAGCTCGCCGTATACTTGAAATCGGTCGACTGCTTGCTGTCTAGTGAAAAGGAAATCTCCATATCCGGATATGAAAAACTTCGTTCAGCATGCTCTTTTACGAACATCCCTTTTACGAGTTCCTCCTGAACTTCACTGCTCAAAAAAAGTCGCGACTGTCCTCGAAAATTTGTTCCTTTTCCTCATCAGACTGTCGTATGATTATGAAGATTCAACCGATCTCCTTTTCTCTATCGCCTTAAACAGATATACCGGGAGGTATGCGGCTACGATCATCGGGATGATCAGCTTGATTGGAAAGATCATGATCAGAATCAGCACAACGGCGAGTGGTTTTTTAAGGACTGCACTGGTCAGTGAAGTCGTGACAATCGTGATGGAAGTTACGGGATCTATAGTGAATAACAAAGCCATTGCATAACCCACACTTACGCCTGCAAAAATAATAGGAAATATGTGTCCTCCGAGCCAGCCCGTCGATAAACAAAACTCAGTCAAAAACAGCTTCATTACGCCTAAGATCAACAACAGCCATATCGACATGTTGGTCCAATCGGCTGCTAATTCGACAAGCTCATGCTCTCCTGAAAACATCGTAAGCGGAAGAATCGTGCCTGTTACTCCAAGCACCAACCCTCCGACCACCGCTTTAATCACTTTATACCGATCCAGTGGTTTAAGCACCTTATGAAAAACACGCCCAAAAGACTCGTATAATTGAGCAAGCAATATACCTATGAAAATAAGCGGGATTATAGCTAAGATTTCTTGAGCACTTATGGTTGCCGGACCAAAATCAGCAATCGTAAATTGCCGGTTATCGATTTTGGATAACAATATGAATACACCAAAACCAGCGGCTGTCGTGATAGTATACACAAGAATCTTGAGTAACTTTATAAATTTGGGATCTTTCAGGTCTTCAAAGAACGTCGTCGTTCCGAATAACGGCGCTCTAAAAATCATACCAATTGTAGTTTCCACACCATACTGGATGATGATATCTCCATATTCATTTTCAACCTTTTTCTTCTTAACTCTCGATTTCAGAACATCTCCTACCCATGTGGACAGTCCGCCAACGATGCCAACCAAAGCTGCCTCGGGACCTAGGCTTGCTCCAAAAGACAGAACACACAGCGCAGTGATCGCACTTTTAAAGCCTGAACTGTAATCAATTCTTTTCGTCGCTTTGAATTCTGCCATCACAGCTTCCATATTACGCGGGTAATTGCCAAAGTGCTTTTGGCACAATCCTACCAAAATACCTCCGACTAAACATACAAGAATAGTCCAATATTGAACATGGACTACCCCAGGTAAAAAACCCCATAATAAGCGGGTCATTAACGATGTAGCCGCTAGAAAGCTCCAAGTCAAAAGCCCTGCAACTCCACCAATGATAATGCTATTCGCAATAAAACGACTTAAGCTCCACAATTTCATTCTTGTGCATTTCCCCTCCTTCCTCCTGAGTTCAAATTCGATCCTGGATTCATGGTTTTTAGGTATACCTACAATTATAATATTTTTAGCTGTGAGAGAAAAAACTATACCTAACAATACCTCATGCATGTGGGCGTTAGCTGATAACACTTTATACGATTTGTAGCTTTGAAGCAAAAAACACGCCATTTGTTGGCGTGTTTTTTATGTTTTGGATATGAGCCATACTATCACATCTTAAGCCCGCATTCCACCATGATCTAACGACATTCTTCTGTCTTTATAATAGTATTCCTTGTCGTGGTCGTTAATTTCGCGCAGCACTCGGCAGGGATTGCCGACTGCAACCACATTCGCTGGGATATCCTTGGTTACAATGCTGCCTGCACCAATCACGGTATTATCACCAATCTTAACGCCTGGAAGAAGAACAGCCCCCGCACCAATCCATACATTTCTGCCGATATGAACCGGTATGTTGAACTGTGTTACAGGCTCACGCAGTTCGGGCAGGACAGGATGACCTCCCGTAGCAACCGTCACATTCGGGCCAAACATCGTATAATCTCCTACATAGATATGAGTATCATCTACCATCGTCAGATTAAAGTTAGCGTATACATGACTTCCAAAATGAACATGCTTTCCGCCCCAATTCGCACGAAGCGGTGGCTCAATATAACAGTCCTCTCCGATTTCAGCAAACATTTCTTTCAAAAGCGCTTGGCGCTTTTCTCCTTCGGAAGGACGTGTTGCGTTAAAATCATACAGTTTCTCGAGACACTTCGCTTGTTCTTTCATCAGATCTTCATCGGTGCAGCTATAAATCTCGCCTGAATGCATTTTTTCATATGGTGTCATTATGTCGATCCCTCCTAGTTGATAGTATACTATGCTTTCTCGATTTATCTATTAGACATTCATAGTTTTACTCCAGTAGCAAAAAAGTGACACCGTCCATAATTCTGCTCCGATGTCACTTCTTCTATTAAAGTCTAGAGTAATCTAATCTCTCTACTAAACCTCACCTTTTATTTGGTGATGGTCTTAAATAATACGGTTTGTTCCTTAATCCCTTTCTCAGCGGCAAATCGCTCAATACTAGATGCCCCAAAGAATCCATCGATGCCTTCTGTTCTTTCAATGACATATGTAGCATCTTCAGGTTCAGCGATAGGTCCACCGTGACAAATGACCATAATGTCGGGATTCACTGCTTTGCCTGCTTTGATAATCGCTTCAATCTTTTCGACACAATCATCCAATGTAAGAGCGGTCTTTGCTCCAATAGTACCTTTTGTAGTCAATCCCATATGGGCTACCAAAATATCCGCTCCTGCTTCTGCCATGGCTTTGGCTTGCTCAGGATCAAATACATAAGGAGTTGTCAGCATGTCTAATTCATGCGCGGTTCTAATCATGTCTACTTCTAGATCATAACCCATCCCTGTCTCTTCCAGGTTCTGTCTGAATACTCCATCAATCAAACCTACAGTTGGGAAGTTCTGAACGCCACTAAACCCTTGGTCCTTAAGCTGTTTCAAATATACTTCCATCACTCGGAAAGGATCTGTTCCGCATACGCCTGCGAGTACGGGAGTATCTTTGACAACGGGTAACACTTCAGAGCCCATTTCTACAACAATTTGATTGGCATCTCCATAAGATAACAGCCCTGCCAGTGATCCGCGGCCTGCCATTCTATATCTTCCCGAGTTATAAACAATTAGCATATCTGCTCCGCCGGCTTCACTGCTTTTCGCCGTAATCCCTGTACCGGCTCCTACCCCCAAAAGAATTTTTCCATTCTTCACTTCTTCTCTGAACTTTGCCATAATTTCTGTTCGTGTATTTTTGTTCATGTGGATCTCCTCCATCTTGTTTGTATTATTTGCTCATGAGGTCAATTAGTTTTTGCGCCGCTGCTTCGGCAAACGCTACATCATTAATGGCACAATCCATTTCAATGATTTCTACAACATTACGGTTTATACCCTTTCTCAAGGTATCAAATAACATCTGATCTTCCTCTACTCCATAGAAGGCTTCCCCTGCAACATCAATGCCCGATATACCTTTAAGAGGTAACATTAAGACGGTTTTCTCTCTGGCCATATTTAGTTTCTGAGCGAGCTTTTTGCCAATGACTTCATTCTCTTCCACCGTTGTTCTCATGAGTGTTACCGTAGGGTTGTGTTTATAAAATTTATGTCCAGCAAATTTCTTGGGCACCGTATCGTAAGGTCCAAAGTTACACATATCAAGCGCACCTACCGATACAACCTGTGGAATATGATTTTTACTCGCTGCCTCTAAACGATGAGGACCTGCACTGAGCACACCGCCAATCAATTCATCAGCCCACTCAGTTGTGGTCAGATCTAATACCCCTTCAATAAACCCTGCCTCGATCAGTGCTTCCATGGACTGACCACCTACACCTGTAGCATGAAACACAAGTACTTCATATCCTCTAGCCTCAAGATAATTGCGGGCTGCCGTCACACAAGGAGTAGTTACACCAAACATGGTAGTGGCAATTAGCGGTTTCTTTTCGATTACTTGTTTATTTTCAAACTTAACCATCCCGGCGATGGCAAAGGCAGCATTCGTAAAAATCTTCGTTGAAATCGAGTTAAGCCCTGCAACATCTACTACCGACGGCATCATAACAATATCACTAGTACCTACATAGGGAGCCGTGTTCCCTGAAGCTACAGTCGAGACCATTACTTTCGGTACGCCAATCGGCAATGCCCGCATACCTGGTGTTACGAGTGAGGTTCCTCCGGTACCGCCAAAGGAGATAATTCCATCAAATTTACCTTGCTTATATAGTTCAGGTACTAGTTTTTCCATACCTTTAGATAATACTTCCGTCGCTAATGCCCGGTCTTTCTTGGCAGCGAGCTCATCCATATCAATACCTGCTGCCGCCGCTACTTCACGGTTCGTTACATCTGGTGTAAATGTAGGCTCAAATACACCGGTATGGATCGTAAACGTCCCCAGTTCTAGGTCTTCGAGCAATTTTTTAATATAGAGATACTCGTCACCTTTGGTGTCAAATGTTCCTGCGATTGCAATGGTTTTCACTTTTTAACCTCCTCTTCAATGCTGATAATCTAGCTTGTACCGTGCTAAATCATGATTTCGAGAACGATCGTAATAAAAAATGTATGATTAACTTACAAATTAATCATACTTCTTAGATTTAATTATGAAAACGCTTTTATGTCTTATGTTTTTGTGTTTATGTTAGATTTATATTGTTTTGGACTACAACCTTTGTACTTTTTGAACATTTTGCTAAACTGTGCGTAATCTTGGTACCCCACCAATGGAGCTAACTCAGATAACTGCACATTCTCTCTGTCTAATATTTCGGCTGCCTTATCCATGCGATATTGCACGATATACGTCTGGAAGCTGCAACCTACTTGTTTTGTAAACAAGCTGCTTAAGTAGCTTCGGGATACATGTGCCACCTTAGCTAAATCTATAAATGAAATCTCATTCATGTAATTCTGGGCTACGTACTCTTTTACAAATTCAACATAGTCATAGTGCTTCGTAATGCCATCTAACATTTTGACCAAGAGGTCGTCTTCGTCAAGCTTCCCCGATCCCTTAAAAGCTTTTGTTATATTGGTAATGGACTTCTCTGAAGGAATTCTCTCAAAAGCAGATCCCCCAATGTACCCCATTAAATTCTCATTATTACTATACATATACTGCACATCAATTGGCGTTTTCACAGGTCCACCATACACTAACTTAATAATATCTGGCTTTAACTCATTGCATCTACTAAATATCTTGTCCGCTTTCACCTTAGCCGCTTCCAGGGAGAATACTTTCTTCGCTCCTAATAATCCCCCTTCCGTTAATCCTAAGTGCGCACAAATCACATCCGCTCCAGCCTCGATCATCTGAGCTGCTTGAATTTCATCAAATACAAAAGCAACCGTAAACAGACCCTTCTCATGGGCCATTCTTATCGCTTCTACTTCAAGTAGATACCCATTTCTATCTTCTTCGAGCGCTTCTCTAAATTGACCGTCTATTAATCCCAGCGTGGGGTAATTATTAATACCAGCGAATCCCCTATCCTTTATTTCACTTATGTAAGCTTCCATATCCTTTGTCGGATCGGTTGCATTCAGACCAAATAGGATAGGAATATCTCTAACTAAAGGGATGATCTCTCTTGATGCAAAGTCCATAACCATATCATTGCTATTGCAAAATGGTAAAAAACCAGCGAGTGAACTTCTTCCCATTTGACGAAATTTACCCGAGTTTAACGTCAGAATAAAATCGGCTCCACCCTGCTTTACATACTTTGCTGTTATTCCTGCACCTGTGCCTACGCCAATAATATGATTGCCCATTTCTAATTGTGATTTGAGATTGTCTAGGATTTGATCTCTGTTCATACTTACGAATCCCCCGATCCACGATATAGCCATTGTTACTCCTGTAATAAAGCTTATCTTGAATTTCATTATCGTTACAACTCTTTCTAGAAATCTTCTAACGCCTGTCCCAGTGTGATTTATTTGATTGATATACATCCGAGGTTGTAGATACCATAGGTCATTGAAGTACATATTATTTTGTTACTTTTGAATGAATTCAATGACAGAGGAGTTATCAAGATGAAAAGAATCGTAACACTTAGTACTCGTAAACTGATGGATACCGCGAAATACGGTGGATGCGGGGCATGCCAGACATCTTGCCAGTCCGCTTGTAAAACTTCCTGCGGCGTTGCCAACCAGCGCTGTGAAAATCCAATGAATAAATAGGATTTTACGCATAAAAGGAGCTTGATTAACAAGGATGATTCATCAATATCAACTGAACGGATACAACATTGTACTCGACACCTACAGCGGCTCTGTACATGTTGTTGATGACCTCGCATACCAAATCATTGAGCTGTATGAGCATACTTCTCCAGAAAAAATTCTGAGTATGATGCTGGAACAATATAAGCACGATGCAGACATTAGGGAGAAAGACATTCGTGATACCCTCGCGGCTGTTGAGGAGCTCAAAAATACGGGACAGCTCTTTACGAACGATCCGTATGAAAATCTCTCCAAGGATTTAAGAAATCGAACAACGTATGTTAAAGCGCTCTGTCTCAATGTCGCACATACCTGCAATCTATCCTGCGACTATTGCTTCGCGAGTCAGGGAAAATACAATGGCGATCGGGCCATCATGAGCTATGAGGTTGGACAAAAGGCGATCGATTACCTGCTAGAAAATTCAGGTCATCACAGAAACCTTGACATTGACTTTTTCGGCGGCGAACCGCTTATGGCCTGGAAAGTCGTCAAACAGATTGTCGCTTATGCCAGAAGTAAGGAACCGGAATATAACAAAAAGTTCCGTTTCACCTTCACCACAAACGGCATGCTGCTGAACGATGAGGTCACCGAATTTTTAAATCAGGAAATGTACAACGTCGTACTCAGTCTGGATGGAAGAAAAGAGGTTCATGATCGGCTCCGCACAACCGTTACCGGAAAAGGAAGCTATGATCATATTGTACCGAAGTTCCAGGAATTCATCCGAAAGCGCGGAGACCAGGAATACTATGTACGAGGAACCTACACGCGGAATAATGTCGATTTCACGAGCGATATCTTTCATATCGCAGACCTTGGCTTTGATAAAATCTCGATGGAACCGGTTATCTGTGATCCGAGGGAGCCTTATGCGCTAACCGAAAAGGACCTCCCGGAAATTTATAACCAGTACGAAATTCTCGCCAAGGAAATGATTGAGCGTGATGAACAAGGTGAAGGCTTTACCTTTTATCATTACATGCTTGACCTATCGGAAGGCCCTTGCATTCAGAAAAGAATTACCGGCTGTGGATCAGGAACAGAGTATCTGGCTGTTACGCCATGGGGAGAGCTTTTCCCTTGCCACCAATTCGTTGGAGATGAAGCGTATAGCATGGGAAACCTCTGGGACGGGATCACACAACCTGACTTGCAATGTCAATTTAAAGAGAGCAACTGCTACTCGAAGCCAGAATGCAAAGATTGCTGGGCCAAGCTCTACTGCAGCGGCGGCTGTCCTGCTAATGCCCTGCACGCGACGGGTTCCATCAACGGCATCTATGACTTTAGCTGTGATGTATTCCGCAAGCGGGTTGAATGCTCCATGATGGTAAAAGTTGCTGAGTCGATGAGAGCGCTGGAGAGAGAATAATCTACATAGGTACGGTAAAAAAAGAGGGGCTAGATCCCCTCTTTTTTACATGATCTGAGGTATCAAACAACTGCATAACTGTCATTTTGTTCCAGATAATCAAGTGTGTTGCACCGAGTTTTTTACGCATTTTTTTATATATTGGGATGGGGTGAGAGAAGTGATTTTTTTAAATACCCTTGTGAAATAATTGGCATCATTAAATCCTACCATGAAAGCGACTTCGGTGATGCTATACTTCCCCCTGCTTAAAAATAGTTTTGCATTTTCGACCCTCATAGAGTGGATATATTCAATCACATTCATGTTTGTCTCCTCCTTAAACTTTCTGGAAAGAAGGGTTGGATTCACCTTAATTACATCCGCGATTTCCTCTAATGTCAAAGGATGATCCAAAAATAATTGAATATAATCCACCGCTTTCTTCACAATGAAGCTGTAACTACGGGTTGAATAGGTATGAATCATTTCGCAATATTCATTGATCATTTGAATCAGCAAACTGTTGCTTTGCTGAAGAGAAGAAATTTTTTCAATCAGAATAGAGAATTTCCCAGATATATGATGAATGAATAAGGGATGAACGCTCCCTTTCTCAGCCGAGATTCTGCATAGTGTATTTAACACCAACAGGCTGTTCTTGACAGCGCGAATCGGCTGACCCGGAAAGCGATTCAAAAATAGCTGCAGTGGGGCCTCTTCCTTAAAGATCATTCGGATCGCTTTCTTATCTCCTTTCGAAATTAAATCAATCATTATCTTCTCGCCCTCGTATCTCTCCTCGATAGATTTGTTGCTTTCCGCATGGATTTCGGTTCTGTCTTCAGAAGGGTAGCGCTTTGACTGCAGAGCTATCTCGTGTGCTTGAATCGGCTCATAATTAGATAGACGGACAAGCAAATAGCCCAGCGCCTCCTTTTCCATACTAGAAATCACCGGAAGCGACTCATAAAAATTCCACAAGAGTACCTGCTGACCGATTGGCAGTTGATTATTCGCCATGATATAGCTCATGGAGTCTTTAGAAGGAATGCTCGACAATAAAGGCCCTATTGCAATGGATCCATAAAATTGCTGCTTATTCCAAATCCCCACCGCAATGTACCCGAGCCCATAGGAATTCACATAATAAATAAAATGATTTGGCAGATGTTCTTCAAGACTACTGTTGATGACGGAAAAATCCTGATCGATATTGTGCAGCACAGCAGGAAATTCATGACTGATCTGCTGAACGAGCACAGTTCCATTTGGATCGATGATTCGCACATCCATTTTCGTAAGTGTATTGATTACAAGGCCCATTTTTGGAAAGTCACCTAGAAAAGTCTCAAGGATATTGCTCATATAAACCTCCCCTTTACGATTTATATTTTTTAAAAATGTGCTACTAAAGAAAAAATCGTGCGATACCCAAGACCTAAGAACTAATACAATCCAATTAAAGCGCTTTCACATTATTTTATATAGTGCTAAGGGCTTTATCAACTAAGGGGGGTCTTGCTGTGCGAAAGACAATAAATCTTAACCAGGGCTGGGTATTTTTGAAGGATGACGACGAAAGCGTAATTCAATCGACCTTTCAGAACGAGAACTGCGAACCTATCGATCTTCCTCATACTTGGAATGCTATTGACGGAGCGAACGGTTATGAATATCTCAAAGGAGCTTTCTGGTACCGAAAAGAGTTTACCATTTTGTCCCGTGAGAAAGGCAATAAAGTTTTTATCGAATTTCATGGGTCCAATAGCATTACGGATGTTTACGTAAACACCATCCATGTCGGACAGCACCGAGGAGGGTATTCCATCTTCCGCTTCGATATTACGGAAGCGATCGAGTTCGGCAAGACAAATATACTGACTGTGAAGGTAGATAACACGGTCTACGACGATGTATATCCCCAAATGGCCGATTTTACGTTCTACGGCGGAATCTATCGTGATGTAAATCTGGTGATCGTGAATCCGGTCCACTTCGATTTGCTCGATTACGGCTCGCAAGGCATTTATATCGTCCAGGACGAAGTCACGCAAGAACGAGCTAGCTTGAGCATTAAAACAAAGATCACGAATGATCGGCACGAAGAAAAGAAAGTAAGACTATGGGTGGATCTTCTCAATCAGCAAGGAGAATCTGCTGGATATGCGGCGCAAGAAGTTATCCTAGGGGCCGGAGAAACGAAGGAAGTGACCGTCCCTGCCGTAATCGAGAATCCGGAACTATGGAACGGACGAAAAAATGCCTATCTCTATCAAGCCAATATATCCTTAACAAGCTTCAACGATACGATTGACGAGGTTTCTATTCCATTCGGCTTACGATATTTCACCGTGGATCCGGATCAAGGATTTTTCTTGAATGGCGAGCATCTTCCACTGCACGGGGTTTCCCGGCATCAAGATCGTAAAGACATGGGGTGGGCCATTACAAAACAAGAACATAAAGAAGATATGGAGCTCATCAAAGAAATCGGTGCTACTTCGATTCGCCTCGCTCACTATCAACATGATCAGTATTTCTACGATCTTTGCGACCAAGAGGGCATGGTCATTTGGGCAGAGATTCCGTTTATTTCAGTCATGTCGAAAACAGAACTCGAAGGCAAGAGCGCAAAGCAGCAGATGATGGAACTCATCCGTCAGAACTACAATCATCCCTCCATTATGTTTTGGGGAGTACAAAACGAAATCCAAATCGGAGGCGACAGACCGGAAGTTAGAAGACTGGTCAAAGAATTGAATGAACTGACGAAAAAGGAAGATCCGACTCGTCTTACAACCATGGCAAATGTCAGCTTCGTAGAAATGGATGATGAGTACAACTACATCACCGATACGATCGGATATAACCATTACTTCGGCTGGTACGGTGGAAAGCCAGAAGACTTCGCCGGCTGGCTGGATCGTTATCACGAGATGAATCCGAGCGTAAATCTTTGCATTTCCGAATATGGCGTAGAGGGAATCATCCAATATCACACGAGCGATCCTAAGGTGAAGGACTATACGGAAGAATATCATGCTCTAGTTCATGAAAAGGTATGGAGTATTTTTGAGAAGCGCCCTTTCCTCTGGGCGACCTATGTGTGGAATATGTTCGACTTTGGTGCCAACATTCGCGATGAAGGCGGCGTGAAGGGAAGAAACAACAAAGGCTTAGTCACGTATGATCGAAAAATCAAAAAAGATGCTTTCTATTTGTACAAAGCCAATTGGTCTGATACAAAGTTCGTTCATATTGCCGGTAAACGTTTCGTTGACCGGACAGATTCGGAAATCACTGTAAAAATTTATTCGAACTGCGATGAAGTGATCTTGCATGTTAACGGCGCTGAAGTGGCAGCGAAAACTAGCGATAATCATATCTTCCATTTCGAGAATGTCCTCTTGCAGGACGGCTTAAACGAGATCAAAGCGGTTTCCAGAATAGACGATGCGATCTATCAGGATGTTGCAAGATTTAACAGAATCGCTGAGCCGAATCTGAGCTATGAAGCTCCGGAAGATAAAGGCGGAGTCATTTCAAACTGGTTTAAGATGCCGGAGGATGCGAACGAGGACATTGTAATGGAAGAGCTCGAGATTACTCCGGACGTGTATTCGTCACGCGATACCATTGGAGCGCTGATGGAAAATGAACAGACCCGTGAGGTACTGAAAAAGTACATGGGCGACTTAAGCGAAAATCCGATGTTCGATATGTTGAAATCGCTCAAAATTGATATGATCGCTTCTCTATCGGACGAATTCTCCGACAAATTGCTATACCGATTAAACAAAGAATTGATCCAGATTAAAAAGATGAAATAAAGAAGGAGCGTGCAAATATGTCCACCCCTGCTCTGAAAAGTGATGTGCACACCCCGATCGACCAAAACCGTCCATTCGGGTGGCGAGATAAGTTCGGTTATTTGTTCGGCGATTTGGGGAACGACTTCTTCTTTATTCTCACCAGCTCTTTTTTAATGGTTTTTTACACGGACATTTTCCATATTAGCGCGGCGACGGTAGGTATACTGTTTCTGGTCGCCCGTTTGTGGGATGCATTCGCGGATATGGCCTGGGGAAGGTTCATCGATACAAGAAAGGCAACTCCAACAGGAAAATTCAAACCATGGATTTTAAGAATGTCCTTGCCGCTCGTTGTTTCAGGTGTGTTAATGTTCGTCTCCATTCCAGGCATGTCTGACGGGTTCTATCTCGCCTGGGCATTCGTGACGTATATCGTATGGGGAACTTTGTATAGCACAGTGAACATTCCCTACGGATCCATGGCATCTGTGATCACCGAAGACCCGGTCCACCGTACAACGTTATCCACTTGGAGAACGATGGGCGCCATGTTAGCTGGCCTTGTCATTGGTGTGCTCGGTCCTTTGATCGTGTTTGTGGATAATAAGATTTCTGCAGATCGTATGTTCATGGCCTCTGTAATCTTCGGCGTTCTGGCCATATGCTGCTATCTGGCTTGCTACAAGCTGTCGACAGAACGGATTGTAGCGTCTGAAGCAACGAAAGAAAAAATGAATATGAGAACCACAATGAAAAGCTTGGTCAAAAATAAACCTTTGATTTCCATTTTGGCTGCCTCACTTATCATGCTCGTTTGTACGATGTTATCCGGTACGGTAAATACCTATTTGTTTAAAGATTATTTCGGTAATACCGCTGCATTAAGTGTGGTAGGTTTATCCCAGATCGTCGCTACGTTCCTTGCCATTCCGTTAGCTAAGCCGCTAGTTGCCAGGTTCGGGAAGAAGGAAATCGCATCGATGGGAATGCTGATCGCATCCATCTCGTATTTTATCCTCTTTCTCTTACCCGAGCCTACTGTGACGCAATACATTATCGTAGCCGGCATTGGGATGTTCGGAATGGGCTTCATGAGCATCGTTTCCTGGGCGTTCGTTACGGATGTAATCGATTATCATGAATTTTTATCTGGATTGCGGGAAGATGCGACCGTGTATGCGCTCTATTCTATGGCAAGAAAAATCGGTCAGGCCATTGCAGGAGGTATTGGCGGATTCGCTATCGCAGCGGTAGGATATAACGCTAGCATAGAGAAGCAGTCGGAAGATACATTACAGGGAATCTTTTCTCTGGCAACTTTGGTACCGGGCATTATCTTCCTTGTGGTATTCCTCATCCTTGTGTTCTTCTATCCGCTGAATAAGCAGCGCACAAACCAGTTGTCTTCTGATTTAGTGGCAAGAAGAAATAAGCATTTATAAAATGTAACATGTAATGAAAATCTGTTGTGCCAGCTGACACCACACCATGCTAGGTAAATCGCCCAATATAATACCTATCTAAGTTCAAGGGGTCACTTCAATATGAAGTGCATCCCTTGAACTTAGTCATTGGAATAACTCCTTGGTATGAATATCCGAAGGCCTTTACCCGAATATATTAATCACCAATCGTTCTTATTATCGTGTCATACGGATCTAATTCCATCGTTTGTTTTCCATACTCCGTATCAATCGTCGTTCTTTGAACTTGATCGCTATTGTTGATAACAACTAAGATTCTACTTTCTGGATAGTAAGCACACTCTGTATATAAGTTATCTGTAATGTATTTCGTTTCATGTAACTCACCACCTGCAAAGCGGATCATATTCAGCAGTAATCTAGTATTTTCCCAACTGAATTCGAAAGAAGGAAGGTAGATCCCCTTGCCTTTCCCGAAGGCATGAGTAGACAGTGTGATCATGCCACTCGTTTCCTCCACTACTTCAGCTGACCCATCGGTAAGATAAATGTTATTCTTGGGCGTTATGCTGGCCCCTTCTGGTACCAAACCATGCTCGTCCTGAGCCTCATAAGCCCATCTGCCATGAGCTACCCTTGCACCGGTATCCTCATCTAGCCCGAGAACATGTGCCATTCTGAAAAAGCTGTCGTATCCATGGACAGCCGAAGGCTGGTTAATTCCAATATAGGTACCACCCTCATACACCCATTTGGTCAGTAAGTCCACACACTTGTGGTCATTCCAATGCTCTCCACCGCTCCACGCTGAACCGGCAGACCCTGCATTGATGACTACATCACAATCCTGAAGTATTCTCTGACGGATATCTTCAAAATCAATGAACTGCACTTCAATGGGTAGTCCCGATAAGGCTTCATTGATATGGATCAGATCATGCATATATGTTTCATGGAAATGGCCGGACAATGTCCACGATCTTAATTTGCCCCAGCTATGCAGAATGGCTACCTTCGTCTTTATTTGATAGGGTTTACCTTTATAATGCAGCTCTTTGATTTCTCTGAATTCATTAGCAATCTTTTCGATGTAATCGCAAAAATCCGGATAAGGCTCTACCAGATGCAGATATCCACCCAGTCCAATCCGGTCAACAGGCTCACGTAGCAGAGCGCGCCGGATGTGAATCCAATACTTCTTGGCATCGAGTGTGGGGTCGCCGCCCTCCATAAAAGTAGGAAGTCCACCTAAACCAACCGGAAATAAGTAGGGATGCAGCCGAATCTCATGAGTATCTACTTTCACACCTGAACACAGCCTTGCCTCATATCCTGAGAACACACATTTAATCATCCCGTCAAATCCAAACTCGTAAAAGCGGTCATTATAAGGCTCCATGCCAACCCAGCTGTCATCATAAAAGACATACGCCAGCTTGTCATGATTATGCACGATATCAATTAATTTCTTACCAAATCCGATGACAAAATCATTGATAAACGCCATGTAATCCAGCTTGCGCTGCTGCGCCGGGATATGACTGACGCGATATTTCCCACCGTTCACAAAATCTTCAGCTGTGAGCGCATACCCATATTTTTTTTCAAACAGATCAAGCGCCCTTGAACTTACCGTAAAATCGTATGACCCCCAGTCCGTGAACAAATGGCGATTGCGCTCATGACTGCCCCAAATCCAGGCAAAATTATAAAATAAGGAGGTAAAGCGAACAACTGTTGTTTCTTTATGCTTAAGACACCAATCTTCCATCCACTCCAGCAGATACCTTTGCGTTTCTAAATAGATAGGATCAATCTGCATCAAATGCTCTTTGTCCCAATGATTCGTTGTATGATTATACATAGAGATCTCTTCCCAGATCCGGTAAGCCATGAAACTTACTGTGTACTTATGCCAAGGAACAAGTCCAGTAATGACCACATTTCCCGATTCTCTTTCATAATTCCACTGTTCTCTTGAAACTTCTTCCCCGATTGTTCTGTCATATACCTGCCAGTACTTCATCGCCTCTTTGGAGTCATTTACTCTGAATTGTTCTTCAAAGAAATCCTCCATCAGATAGATAGATATATAATCTTGTACAGCTACCTTGGGATTGGTAATTAAAAAACACTGCTGCAGCTTATCAAGATTCTGGCTCGCCCACTCGTTATGATCTCTAATGATACAAATTGTAGAATAAATGCCGTACCCCTCGTTTATAATCTCATAACCAGATTCGCCTGGTAGTGTAAAAGCTCCCGTTGTTTTTTTGGACAAGGTTGACCCCTCCTATCTAAGCATATCGGACAGAAAAGAGAGTGCTAAGCCTTGACCCCAGCCTTGAATCCAGTCTTTTGGAATATTGCGGTACCCATCCCGGTCTTTCATCACCGCTGTTCCGCCTGATACCCCCAGCACTCGTCCATCTTCGGTAATGTTGTTCAAGACGCCCACCAAAGCCTTTTGCACATACTTGGTATGTAGTGGATTGCCGTTATTAATCATGGCAGCCGCAATACCGCAAGAGGCAGATACTTCTTCATAGGACTCCTCATCATTCAGTACGGTCCGCCACAAGCCATTCTCCGTTTGCACAAGCTTCAGTGCCGCCAGTTGATCCCGAAGTGAACACTCCACGTCCATGCACTGTGGATATAAGTACCAGTCTTTCAAATGCATTTTGACTTGTGACATGGTGTATGCTCCCCAAGCATTCGCTCGTCCCCAGAAAAATCCGGACATGTGATCCTGCTCGATATTATTGTAGCCATGATACCAGAACCCACTGCTAGGATCTTGCAGGTATTTGATATGCCAGTAGTATTGATTTAAGGCATCTTGGATCATTGCCTCATCTTTTAATTTGGTTCCTACTCGAAGCAGAAAAAATGCCGCCATAAATAAGGTATCCGCCCATGCCTGTTCCGGGAAATCATTCTTAGCCGATACCGTATGCTGCAGAACGTTGTCTCCAAACCTGAGCGCATGATTCTGGAGGTAATCCACCTTACTCATCACAATATCCCAATACTTCTGATCCTCTGTTTCTTCATACAACGTAATCAGCATATGGCCCATGGCACATGTGTTTACCGTCCAATGCGGCAAGCCCAGCTCAATATATTCATCTGCCCAATGGACAAGCATATTCAAATACTCTTTATTCCCTGTGGTTTGATAGGCTCTGGATACACCATAATAAGCCACACCGCAAGGCCAGTCCCACGTTAAATCCATCGCCATTGTTTTTTTGACGACGTTGTCGATGACGTTTAACATCTTTTCCCTGTCATAATTTAATTGAAGCATCTGTATTCCCCTCTCATATGGAAGCGCTTTATTAATTCTATTGTAAACAGCTTTAAGGTCTAGATCTAAGCATATCCAAAGAAAAACTACGCATTTACAACCATTTATTTCATATTAAAGGTTGAATTTGGCATAATGTTGACCTATACTAAGGCACAAATCAACGGAATGGGGATATAGAGTATGCCCAGAAAAAAGAAACCCGTCATTGAATATCGCCACTATAGCTTGCCTATCCACTTCCCTATCTTGCTATTAAGCGGTGAACGTTGGAAGATTTCCGATATCAAAAGCAATCATCTCCATTTCCATAACCATTTGGAGATTGGCATATGTCATTCGGATAGTGGCTTCATGGAGATCAAAGGGGAATCTGTACCTTTTAAAGCTGGCGATGTAACCTTCATTCCGAGGTATCTCCCTCATACGACGTACAGTTCGCCAAACACAGCTAGTCTCTGGTCCTATCTCTTTTTTTCACCTGAAGACCTCTTTAAGCATTCATTTAAAGGTGCATACCATAACTTCGAGCCAAATTTGTGGATGCTAAAGGGAACGAATTGTATATTAAGCAAGGAGAAACATCCTAAGATTTATACACTCGCTACGTCGGTCGTAGAAGAATTAAAACAGCAAAATTCTTACTATCAGGAAAGTGCCTATGGTTTATTGCTATCCCTATACATAGAACTCCTTAGAATTTATTCCATGAATGAACCATTGGAAAATCAAGAATCCGAGCACAAGCAGAAAGACGATTTTGTCATTTCTCCGGTACTGGAGTATATAACTAAACACTATATGAAACCGATCACCATCGATTTTTTGGCCGATCTGTGTCACTTAAGTACCACTCATTTCCGAAGAAAATTTCATGAAATGATGGGGACGGCACCTCTCGATTTCCTAAACAGCACCCGAATTGAAGAAGCCTGTAAGAAATTAAAAAGTACGGATGATTCCATACTTTCCATCTCCGAGCAAGTCGGTTTTCAATCCATTTCCAGCTTCAATCGATGTTTCTCCAAACTTAAGGGAGAGTCTCCCAAACAATGGCGTAAAGGGGCACGTGCAGGAGCGCAATCTACAAAAGCGTCTATACTTGAGTTTACGGGGTGGGTATAATCTATACACACAAAGAGGGATCTAAAATACTGCAAAAATAAAGACGCCCCTGTAAGCGTTTACCGAGCGTCTTATGGTGTTCCTATATGTTGTTATTTACTTGCGTATCTCATTTTCTCGACCTGACTTTTTCTATCACAACTCATTAAATTGCTTTATCCTTCTAGCAGTAAATCATTCAGCAGCTTAATTTGTTTTCTCTCTCCAGCTATAACGAGCGTCATACCCACCATTAGTTTATCTTCTGGTCCAGGATTAATCTTCTGCTTGCCCTTCTCAACAATAGCAAGAATCGTTGCCCCTGTTCGTGCTCTAACTTGTAATTCCTTAATCGATTTATTATTACATTTAAAGTGTGGTTCTATTTTGCACCATTCAATTACAAGTTCATCAAGCGTCACTTGAATTGTATCGAGCTCTTTGGGTTTGTACTGCATGCCTCCAATAATGGACGCGATCTGTCTAGACTCTTCATCATCCAAGCTGACTTGAGAGATGCATTCATCTGGATCCTCATCTAAAAAATGATAGAGTTCTCTTCTTCCATCATTATGAATGACAACAACTATCTTACTACCCGAATTCGATTCCATCTGATACTTTTTCCCGATTCCAGGAAGATCAGATTCTCTTATAGTTCCCATCTACGTATACCTCCACCATTCAATATATCAGTTTGCATTTTTCGATTTTTCTTTACCTTTGTTCCATTTAAATAATTTGTTTAAGCCCTTATAGATATGTTTCGATTCTTTCGCCAGTAACGGCCCAATAATAGCCAATATTAACACATATAGAGCAGAAAATGGTTTGAGAATCGGTAATAATCCTGCGGACATGCCTAAATTAGCTACAATAATCGTGAACTCTCCACGAGCCATAACCGTAAGGCCAATGTTAGTTGAAGCCTTATGAGATAGCCCCGCATTCCGGCCTGCAATCATTCCCGCTACAATATTCCCCACCATGGTTAGCACGACAGCCCCTATCGCAATCCATGCAGCGTCACCAAGTGTTAATGGATCAATACTGAGACCAAAGCTAAAGAAGAAGATAGCACCAAAAAAATCTCGGAACGGAATCACAAGATGCTCAATCCTCTTACTATGTGTGGTTTCCGATAAGGCGAGTCCAAACAATAAGGCCCCGATGGCTTCTGCTACATGCAACGTCTCGGAAAAACCTGAGATAAAAAACAAAAGTGAAAATACGACAATAATAAATATTTCATTGGATGTGATATTTAACAGCTTGTTGAGCAAAGGCGTTCCTTTCCTTGCAATGACGAAGAACAGCAGCATATACCCCATTGAGATCGCTACAGAGAGCAGGATTCCACCAATCGAAGTTGCTCCTCCAAGCAGAAGACCCGACATCACGGATAGGAAAACCGCAAGGAATAAATCATCAAATAAGATCATGCCCAAGATGAGCTCTGTTTCGGAATTACCGGTCCGTCTGAAATCAACCAATACCTTCGCCACAATGGCTGTAGAAGATACAGACAACATGCCTGCAATAATTAACGTTTCATATAGTGGAAAATTCACCATGAATCCATACGCTAAACCAATAATAAAATTAATGAGAACGTATACCGTTCCACCAAACACAATATTACGACCTGATTTAATTAATTTGGAGACCGAAAACTCGAGTCCAATATAAAATAATAAAAATAGAACTCCAATACGTCCTAAAAATGTGATTAATTCATTGCTTTCAATGAAGGTCAAATCAATTAAACCAATCGTTGGTGCATGCGGACCAACTAACATCCCCAAAACAATTAAAAAAGGTATGATTGAAAACTTGAATTTACCTGCGATCAGCGAGAATACCGCTATGAGTAACAATGCGGTTCCAACTTCGAAGATCATATGATCCATACAAATTCATCTCCCTCCTATGTAAGCGTAATCAGTCCATCAAATTCTATTATAGCTATTAAAAAA
>NZ_JAGXCY010000019.1 GCF_018310695.1 Paenibacillus sp. Marseille-Q4541
CTCCTAAATTGTTTAATACTAGTTAACACTAACTTCAAACTAGTAGAACATTCAACTATCCTGCCCGTTAGCTAAATAAGCTAAATAAATCAAAGTAATCATCGATATGTTTATTTGTCATCCTTATATATTACTAATGACTCAAAATACAATTTATCGTACCAATAACTGAATTCATCTGCTGATAAATTAGAAAACTTTGTATCTTTCAGATCTTTTTCATAGAAATCATCGTTTCTCCACAATCGAATTCCAAGTTCAGTGTAATCATATTGACAACCTTCCACATATAATTCGTTTTGAGCGTAAGAACATATTGGGTTTAAACGAGGTATTAATTCTTCAACTTTCGTTTGAAATAAATATATATCATACTCCTCTAGCATAGGTCTTATGAATCTATCATTAGCTACTTCGAGTTCATTTAGTTTCCCGTCATCATCATAGTTCAAATGAATAAAGGAATCTGAATAAGGTAGATACTTAAAAATTTTACTGACCTCTTCAAATGTCATACCTAAATTAATGGGACCGAAGGATTCTCCTGGCTTAACTACTACTGTATACATTAACTCTCGCTCCTATTAGCATTCTAATATTTGGTCTTATCCATATTAACTACCTTATTTACAGTAATCAATGCTTAATGAAAAAAGCAGCCGATCGCATTGACCAGCTGCTCTTGTGTTATTCAACTAATGTTTCCCGATTTGTTTTTCCAAACAATAGATCAAGGATTTTTTCATCCGCTTTTCGATTTATCCCTTTATAGGGGTAACAGTGAATATGAATTGCAGGGTTAAAGTTAATTTCAATAATACTGTAATTGACATCCGTAGCTTCTTCCCTAATATCGTTAATCATCATATCAACACCGCAAATGGTTGCCCCTGCAGCCTTAGCAGAACGAATAGCAAGTGTTTTATAGCTATCTGGAATAACATCTGTGAAGTCAATACTGTCTCCACCTGTACTAATATTTGAATTTTCCCGTAGATAAATGGTCTCACCTGATTGAGGAATATCACTCCAGTCATTGGAATGATTTTTCAAAAACATCTCTTCTGCTTCACCTAGCTCAATTTTTTCAAGAGGAGTCCTATAACCATGACCTCTAAGAGGATCCTTATTTTTTTCATGAACTAACTGTTCTATTGTATGGACCCCATCTCCTACTACGTTAGCAGGAACTCGATGTAGTATCCCTACGACATCATCTCCCATAATAAGAAAACGATATTCTTTACCGGTAATGAATTCTTCCAATAGTACCGTCTGATCATATTCAAATGCTATTTCAAATGCCTTTTGATAATCCTCTTTAGAAAATTTGTTATTAAAGATGGTGATGCCCAAACCGAAATTTGTTGATTTAGGTTTTATTACAATGGGTTTATCATAGTAGATTTCATATCTAGACATCGCTTCATCAAGGCTTTGAAAGGCTTCACCCGTTGGAACTCGTATGCCTTGTTGCTTAAGAACTTCTTTCGTAACGATTTTATTTTCCATGATCAATACTGTACTGTAGGAATCTAATGATGTTTTCGTTGCCTGCTTAACATATTCTTTATGATCACCTTGTGAAAGTAATACAAAATTCTCTTGTCGATCGATCAATTGAAATCTTACTCCACGTTTAACCGCTGCCTTCAAAAGTAATTGTGTTGATAACTCTAGGTCCTCATATCCAGCAAATCGGTATCCATTATGAACACTATCCAGGGCATATTGTTTGGATTTATCCAAATGGTAATTTAGAAATGATGATTTTTGTATTTCAGACTTAACTATAGAGGCAAAGGTCAAATCTGAGTGCAGAATCTTTTGTTTTTCTCCATCCAGAATACGTAAGAAAACCTCATCGCTCGGGATCAAGAGTTGTACCATTTCTTGCATTTGATCAAGACAAGATAATGCAATCTCCTTCATCGTCATAGAGCCTTCTTCAAGAGTGTGTAAGTTTCCGTTTATGCCCTCCATGATCAATTGATCATGGTTTATGTCAGCCATCTTTTGATCCTCGATCCCTAGAGATTCATCCTCCTTAAGCAACATAAAAATGATAAACAAATGAATGAATTGCATCGTATCTTTGCTGATTCCAATTTTATAGAGCGGATTTAAATCAATAAAACGAAGCTCCAAATAGGCTATTCCATCATGTTTCATTTCCTCTAATGAATTTGCACTTTTAGCAGTTTTCACTCTAATAGGACTGTAAAATTCCTTTGCACTTAGTAATTCACCAGCCTCAATTAAATCATTTAAATCATGAATATATTCATCCATCGAATTAAAAGACACATATAAAGGTTTTTCATTTCGATAACCGCACTCACTATTTCGAAGTGAATTCATATTGCGGAAAGAATAGCCTCTATTATCATTTGAGTTTCCTAAAGCGACACATTCACCCATATAAGTCTTATCATACACGGGACTTGCACCAGTTAAATAGATGAGGAGCCAGCGATATCTCAATAAGTTGCGAGCCACCTTAAAATAGATAGCATCTTTAAAATCCTTATAGTTTTCATGATGATTTACTGCATCGTATAGTCTTCTTAAAAATCCTTCATCAAAGGAAAAATTATAATGGATTCCACTCAGTAATTGTCTTTTTCGACCATATTTTTCTGCTAATTGCATTCTATACTTGTCTTCGATTGGATCATTCATATTCGCAATGGGAATATCCCGGTCATCGGGCAAAATCGGGGGATTGCTGCTCGGCCACAAGTATTCCTCATTCAATTCTAGTGAAACAATATCTTGCAATGCCTCCATGAAACGATAAGTCTCATCAATTGATTTGAATGGTGGAGTTATCAATTCAATTTGGCTCTCTGAGAAGTCAGTTTGAATATATGGATTCTCCATTTTCGTACCAAAAGCTTGCGGATGTGGTGTCAACGCAAGTTTCCCCTCTTGATCTACCCTAACATTTTCTTTTTCTAAACCAAATTGACCTCGTAGAACAACTCTATTTAACTTATTGTCGTTCAGAAGTTGTATGAGTTGGCGATTCAACAAAACCATTCCTAAAACCATCCTTTGTTTACATGTTAACTTGCGGTTCATTCATTCTGCGTAAAGACCTCTTAAACCAGAAAACCAGAATAACGCCCTTAAAAACACTAGATAGGGCAATCGACATCCACACACCGTTTAAGCCGAATGGTTCTGATAATAGCAAGGCGAGTGGTATCCTAAGCGCGGTAAATAAAATACTAAATATCGGCGGAATGTGAGTCTTACCCATTCCATTAAAAGCACCTACCGTCATCAGTTCCATACACATGAACAATTGAGAATAACCGATGATACGCATATAGTTCGTACCTAGCTCTAAACTTGTCTCGTCAGATAGGAACAAAGAAAAGAGCTGCTGTGGGAATAATATAAATACAATTGATATGATAAAACCGAAGATTGCTGTTAACAGCAATGCATAATTATAGCCGTGTTTAATTCGATCTAACTGACGAGCTCCATAATTTTGACCAAAGAAGGCAGCGATTGCCCCTTGAAGACCACCGATCGTCATATAAGAAATGGACTCAATTTGAATCCCAACTTTTTGAACGGCAATTGCATCAGCCCCGAAGCGTACAATGATCTTTGCCATTATGATTGATATAATCGTAAATGTGACCCTTTGAATCGTAATAGGGAATCCCATTTGGATAACTTCTTTCATCTCACGTGTATCACGTAGGGTCAAACCAGACATGAATTCTGAATTTCTTGTTTGTAATATAAATAAACTTGTCACTACTATATTGGCAGCTAAGGTAGCAATTGCCGCTCCGGCTACTCCCCAACCGTCAAAGTTGCCCACGCCAAAGATTAAGAAAGGATCAAGGATAATATTAAAAATAAGACCAACTGAGAAAATGTAAAATGGCTTCTTACTATTTCCCATCGAGTTGATAATAGTAGCGAATAAGGTGTTGATAATTGAAAAAACAATCCCGATGATGGAAATCAATAAAAATTGTTTTGCCATCTGTTCAACATCTTCATTTCCAAGATCAAAGAAACCAATGAGCTTGTCCTTACTCAAAATAATAAAAACCATATACAGTAAACCCAATAAGATAGACATTGTAAATCCATTTTGTATATAGGATTTCGCCTTATCTTTCTGTCCTGCTCCCATACAATGTGAAACCTTGATCCCAGTTCCGATAGTAACCATTGTTGATAAAGCAATCGCTAAATTAATGAAGAAACTTGCCGTGCCAATCGCTGCAACAGGACCACTTCCTAACCTTCCAACCCAAATCATATCGACGAGACCATATGTTGTTGATATAAAATTGGTTGCGATAATGGGAAGCGTTAGTTTCATTAAGCTAGGCATAATGGGACCACGGGTCAAATCATTCGTGCCTTTCATATCTAGTTACTCCTCATAGCTTTTATATAAAAACCGACCACATGGGTTGGTTTAAATTACTTTTTTTCCTGAAAATAATAAGACTACAACCTAAAACTCCTTGAAATATTATACATTTCGGAATTAAGCCCATAACTTCTACTATAAAGCGCCGAGTTCTTGAGAGAGATTGTATCTGGTAATGTTTCAATCAATGTCATAAGATCTACTCTCTACTAATAAAGAAACCGAGAACTTTTTCTTCTCTGCATGGTATTAAAAACTTACTCGCCCGTTTTCGCAAACGTTTCGATTCGTTTCCCAATTTCATCACGGACATGTTGGAATACAGACCATTTTTCTTTGTCTGTTCCTCGTGCTTTTGCTGGATCATCAAATCCCCAATGTTCACGACGAACACTTGGAGGAGTAATCGGACATTTATCTGCTGCATCTCCACAAAGTGTAACCACCAGATCAGCAGAATTTAAAATGGCTGGATCAATAATATCCGATGTTTGATTCGAAATATCGATGTCCACCTCATTCATTGCCTTCACTGCATTCGGATTTAAGCCATGCGCTTCAATTCCTGCACTGTAAACGTTCCATTCTTCTCCAAGATACTTTTTAGCCCACCCTTCGGCCATTTGACTACGGCAAGAGTTTCCCGTGCACAAGAAATAGATCGTTTTTTTACTCATGTTAATTCTCTCCTTAAATATGTTCAGATTTTTATTTTTTATAAAATGAGGAGCCACAGGTACAATCCAAGCAGTGTTATAAACAGGGTCGGAATGGTGATAATAATCCCCGTTTTAAAGTAAGTTCCCCAAGGTATTTTGATACCTTTAGTCGAAAGTACATGCAGCCATAACAACGTTGCTAATGAACCGATTGGTGTAATTTTAGGTCCTAAATCGGATCCGATGACGTTGGCATAGATTAATGCCTCTTTGATCACCCCAGTAGCTTGAGTTCCATCAATAGCAAGAGCATTAATCATGACAGTTGGCATGTTATTCATTATGGATGAAAGAATAGCTGCAATAAATCCCATACCCATCGTTGCGATAAATAGTCCCTGCTCTGCCAAAGAGCCTATCGCATCTGCTAAGAGATCTGTCATACCTGCATTTCGGAGTCCATACACAACAACGTACATTCCGATCGAAAAGAATACGATGTTCCAAGGTGCACCTTTCACCACTTCTTTGGTCTTTACGACTGAACTCTTTCTTGCCAGCAGCAAGAAGGTAAGTGCAATGATCCCTGCAACAATAGATACCGGAATACCTACAAACTCACTTACAAAGTAGCCAATAACAAGTATGGCTAGGACGTACCATGACACTCTAAACATCGAAGGGTCTTTAATTGCTTCAGACGGAGCCTTAAGCTCAGAATCATCAAACCTTTTAGGGATGCTTCGCCGGAAAAACACATAGAGAACCAGGATACTTGCCACTAAAGCAAAGATATTCGGAATAATCATCCGACTAGCGTATTCGTTAAAACTAATGCCAAAGAAATCAGCGGTTACGATGTTTACCAGGTTACTTACAACCAGCGGAAGTGACGTCGTATCTGCAATAAAACCACTGGCAATAATGAATGGGAACACTTTTTTCTCGTCAAAATTCAGTGCACGAACCATGGCAAGAACGATAGGGGTAAGAATGAGTGCAGCACCGTCATTTGCAAAGAAGGCAGCAACTACAGCACCAAGTACACTAATGTACACAAACATTCGGATCCCATTTCCTTTTGCTGCTCGGGCCATATGTAGTGCAGCCCATTCAAATAATCCGATACGATCTAAAATCAGTGAAATTAAGATAATGGCCACAAACGCTAATGTCGCATTCCATACGATTTGAGTAACGTCCCAAACATCCTGGATACTAACGACCCCCGCTATTAAAGCAATAATTGCGCCAACACATGCGGACCATCCAATGGAAAGATTTTTAGGCTGCCAAATGACGAAAAGTACCGTAACTAAAAAGATGATACATGCTAAAATTGTCGAAACCACAACAATACCTCCAAGTTGTCTATCTACTAAATCTTGAGGATAAACTCAGTATGCTCTGAACTTATCCGTAAATCCTGACAGTGCATAGCTATAAGATTTATCATTTTTCATGAATCGACTTCTTTATTTCGAGATCTATATATAAGCATTCACTTATATATTGAGCCTACTATTTAAGGTCTCGGTCACGAACTCCTTCCTTTCCAGCTTTATTTATTTTTATAATACATAACATGATTTAATTAATCAAATTTTTTTGATGTATTGATAATACTCAGGTTTACATGTAAACTTTAATTATTCAAAAACAATTGATTTATTATTAAGGAGGATAGCTCATGATTAGAATAGAGGATTCCTTGATCGGTTACGAGGCCAAATTTAAAGCTTTAGCTGATCAGAAAAGACTTCTCATTATTAATGAGCTCTGCAATTATGATGAAGTTTGTGTTTGTGATCTGGTAGAAAAAATGGATATACCACAATCGAAACTTTCCTATCATCTTAAGATACTTCATGATGCCGAATTTATTATCAAAGAAACACGAGGTACATGGAGCTATTATCGCCTAAATGAAAGTGAGATCAACAAAATTTTGTCTCCGGATTTGTGTTGCATTTTCACAAAACCAAACACTCAATCTAAATGTTAGCCTAAGGAATCATGGAGATCTATTTTTGCTAGAATACATTCGTTCGTATATAAAAGAGATAATAAAAACAAAAAGCAGCCTTGAGTTTAATAATATACTCACTCAAAGCTGCTAAAACATATCTATTCATCTTTCCGTTATCTATTACCCTTATTATTCATATAAAGTTATTCAATTCCTATGTATCTCGTTATAAAGTAATTCCGTTTAGCAGAAGATGTGCCTTATACATATCAGTTGTACTTGGCATTTCTTCTTTTTGCGCCCAGCTTTCTGGAGACCATACTCCCCCTTGGATAAATGCTTTCGGACAGTGAATAAAACATTCTTCCACTTCCACAACAACGGAAAGTCCAGTCGTAGCCCCTTCCCATCCTTGACTCCGAATAAACTCTTCATTCTGAGTAATCACTGCTTTTCCATTAATTCGAAGCACTTCACTTAGACCAGGAATAATAAAGACCATGCCTACCTGAGGGTTCTGAATGATATTCAGCAGAGAATCTACTCTTTTATTCCCAGGACGATCCGGAAAAGCAAGGTGTTTGTCATCTAGCACTTTAACAAATCCAGCCTTCCCTCCTCGCGGGGATACATCCGTCAGTCTATCCGCATTCGAAGTGCCTAGAAAAAATAGGGAGGACATCTGTAAATACCTCTCAATATGTTCATCCACCACATTTACCGTTTTCTTAAGGATCGCTTCACGAGGTTCTTCAATCGTCACACGGAGTTGCTCTGATGAAGTAATCCTGTCTTTCATCCACATGTAATCTGTCATTACAATGCCCCTTTCATACTCTACATCTATTTTCAGTGTTTAATAATATTTTCATTATAGTGCTTCCTCTTCTCCCCTAGCAAACCAGCACCCGCTACTTCATCAAGTAATTGACAACTCATGGAATACTCTACTATATTATTCAGAATACATAAATTTCAATTCTCATTACTCGAAAGGAAGAAATCTGTCATGAGTTTACCTCTACCTCAGCTAACTTCGCCCCCTAGAGAGGATACCTTTATGCAGGGAGTCAAAGATTGCATCCCCACTTTACTCGGATATATGAGTATTGGATTTGCTTTTGGAATCGTAGGCATATCGTCTACTCTCAGTATTCTTGAAGTGGCTCTCCTATCCATTCTCGTCTATGCAGGATCAGCTCAATTTATTATATGTGCACTGCTCGTGACCAGCACGCCCGTTTCAGCTATTATATTCACCACTTTTATTGTCAACCTGAGGCACTTTCTACTGAGCCTCAGCGTCGCTCCTTACTTAACCCAATATTCGCTTTCACAAAATATAGGTTTTGGATCATTATTAACGGATGAGACATTTGGTGTAGCTGCGAGCCGCATTGCAAGTCAAGGCAAACTCAATAATCGTTGGATGAACGGGCTAAATATTACAGCGTATCTTTGCTGGATTGCAGCTTGCACTCTCGGAGCGGTGCTAGGTAAGTGGATTCAGAATCCGGAAGCGCTGGGACTTGATTTTGCCCTTGTGGCCATGTTTGCTGCCCTTCTCGTACTGCAGTTACAATCGGTAGAAAAGACGAAACTTACCCATCACCTGTCACTTGTTCTATACATGGTCATCGCGATGATTACTCTCACTTCCATACTTCCTTCTCATGTGGCCGTACTTGTCTCTACTATTGTAGTAGCTACCATTGGGGTGGTGACAGATCGATGACAACAAGCATGACGATGATTTGGCTTTTTCTAGGATGCATGCTCGTTACCTTGCTTCCACGCATCATTCCTTTTATTTTTGTTCGCAGTGTACGAATACCAGCGGTTGTTCTAAAATGGCTCTCCTACATTCCCGTCTGTATTCTGACAGCACTTGTCACCGAAAGTATGCTGGTTGAATCAGATCATGGCATTCGCTTGGATTGGACTGTGATGATCGTCCTCATTCCGACTGTACTTATTGCCATTCGAACCAAAAGTCTGTCTCTTACAGTCATTGTCGGTATTGCGGGTATGGCCATACTCCGATTATTTATGTAATACATAGTAAACGACCAGAGTCACTCGATTTAGACTCTGGTCGTTTTCCTTTCACAAGTCGTTAATAATCTAAAAAAACGATTTTCACGTTCTAATTATGTTCCTTCGCAGCCCATAATCCCGCTCTGCGGATAAGTTCTTGGTACGGCCCCACTTGAAAAGAAGGAAGATGATGCCCTGGCATCAAATAAACGATTCTTCCTTGTCCATGGGTATGCGCCCAGGCCGCGGGCCACTTTTGGCCATCATGTTCATATTCCGCCAAAATCACTGTTTCCAGGTGGAGAGCCAATTCAAATCGGTATGGTTCTTCTTCCATGCTAAAGGAGCTTAATCCATCTACGATGGGATGAGTTCCTTCATTGATCACAATCGGTAATGTAGTGTACTCCGGATGCCCCGTAAATTTACCGCCGATCAGACGGGCCAGTTTATCGTTTCGCTGCATGGAAATTCCATTGTGGATGACGAGGAACCCGCCACCATTTTTCACGTAGTCTTCAACAGCTGAAGCCTTTTCATCTGATATTTCTTCTTCACCGAACTCTGTATAAGAAATAAATAAGTTGTACTCTGCAAGGATGTTATTGTCCATTACTTCATATTGTTCCGTACACTCCATACTACCGTGATCCTTAAAAATAGTTTGAAGCTCTGTATCTACATGAGTAAAAGGGTGATATTTTGCATCTTTATAATTACCCAATGCAAGTGCTCGCATATTTTTTCACTCCAGTCCTTATTTTGATAGAAAAACGGAGTTTAAAAAAGTTACCAAGGCCATTCTACTCCATCTAAATCCAGAAAAACCGGCTGATTTCTATCGTAGGATTTATGATTCTTTATCAAATTCATCAATTTGGAAGCAGACTCATCCGGTGACACCAATGCCTCTTCACTTAGCGTACCGCTCATGTAGGACTTCAGCCATCCCGGATAATAAACCATAACCTGTCCACCTTCTTTACGAAGCTGCTGGTGAAGAATCGAAGATTGCATGTTCAGTGCAGATTTTGACATACAGTATCCGTACATATTCACTCTCTGATTTCGCGCAATGCTCCCCGCTTCGGAAGATACATTTACGATAAGCTTGTCTTGGCCTTGCAACAATAATTCCATAAAAGCATGACTTACGCGCAGTGGCCCAAGCGTGTTCACAGTATAAATACGGGACATGACTTCGAAGTCCATTTCATCTAGCACTGTTGCCTGATCTTTCGCATCTGTTATCCCAGCGTTATTAATAAGCAGATCCAGATGCGAGGTCATGGAAGTAACGACTGCAAGTGCAGCTGTTACGCTTTCGTCACTGCCAATATCCAAAGGGACAATCGTGATTTTCTCACCATATTCTTTTTTAGCCTCATCCAGGCTGCCCCAGTCTTCCATATATCGTCCTGCAAAAACCGAATATCCTTCTTGCAAAAGGGTTATCGTCATACTATAACCAAGACCGCGATCGGCACCAGTAACAAACGCTACTTTCCCCATATTTCAGCTCCTCACTTTACGTAGTCAATGTATAAATAGAAAATAAAACCACCTAATATGTATACGTTTTCATTTGAATTAAATTATACTTCCGTTTATAGGAAATGCCAATTGGTTATTGCAAACGCAAAAAAACCGCTTATTTGCGGTTCAAGGATTTTTAGAAATTGTGAAATTGAGATATCTGCTATTTCTTGTCACTTACATGCGTATCAATTCTCTCCAACACCTCTGGATCGTTCCATCCCCATTCCATGGCGAGAATTTTGATCTCACGAGGAAGAGTAGTAATATGAAATGCAAGTTGTTCTTTCCCTACACATTTACCATGTGCTTGTAGACAATCATCCATGATCCAAAATGGATTATTCGCTATTCCATTCATCGACCTCATCCTTCCCTGTAAGACAATGTTCTTAGATTCAGTATACGGTCCTATTGTTCTCACAGTGTTAAAAATTATGCCTAGATTCAAATTCTGAAATAAAAAATGTCTTGTTACAATTGTGGAAACCATGTGTAAAATAAAAATAACGTTTTTATCAGGAGGTTAATGAAATGTTGCATAAAATAGAGATGAACACATCAAAAAGAGATGAAATGAGAGATATTACGCGGGACGTACAATCGTATGTGCGTCAAAGCGGGGTCTCAAACGGACTTGCTGTCATTTATACTCCGCATACAACAGCTGGAATCACGATCAATGAGAATGCTGATCCAGATGTAAAACACGATGTACTGATGAGACTTGATGAAGTATACCCTTGGGAACATCCGAAGTATCGACATGCCGAAGGGAATACAGCCTCTCATCTAAAAGCAATCACAACCGGTACATCACAAAATGTAATTATCCAAGAAGGTAAGCTTCTTCTAGGAAGGTGGCAAGGTATATACTTTTGTGAGTTTGACGGACCTCGAACTCGGGAGTGTTATATCAAGATCATCGAAGGTTAATATAAGTAACGGCTATAAGACAATCTTATAGCCGTTATGCATGTTAATTTTGATCTTTTCTGCCGCCGATATGAACACATGCTTACTTTGCTCCCCAGGAAAAATTCCAGCAAGCTAGTAAGACTTGTTCCGGGCTACATATATGAAAAAAAGCCTGGTTTCTTTCGAAACCAAACTTTTTTCAAGCCCAATTCGGGTTACATTATTATCAATCTGAGTATAGCTGCCCATTAAATGTCTCTGGCCCTACACGGATCGTTCCGAGTAAGTTGGACGATACAAAAGCAGAGTATGTCAGCTGTGGTGTGATAGGAGGATTAAAGTCAGTTGCTGTAAAATTAATGATTTGTGCTGCTAGTAAACTTAAATCAAATGTAGAAGTTGCGGAATATACAACAGGATCTGTCGATGCTGTTCCTCTCACAATTCTGATCGTAATGCCTGCAAGGGCAAGCGGAATTTGTACAGCGATCGTTCCACTAAATACAACTCTAGGATTTGCACCTACCCCCGCCGTTTGCAGTCCGATTTGTCCAAACAACTGGGGGGTATTAATGAAAAGAATAGGAATCGCTATGGAGTTCGATGTCGATGCGTTCTGTGATGTTCTGGAATCTATAAATTCACTCACAATCAATCTACCTCCTGTCGACTTGTGATAGATTATTATATGCGTGGATTCCTATATTGGTAATAAACGGATACACTAATAATCTAGTACATTCGCATAGCCGATTCTATTTCCGTACCACTCGTCTTTCGTAAAGAAATTTGAAGATAACGTTTTACTATTCGCACTGAACACTACGGATTCAGCGATCATCTCCATTAAAATATCAATTAACGTCTCTGACATTTCGCCAAGCAATTGTAAAACCATTGGATACAGTTCATCATGGTCACTTCTGAACCTTGCCATCAATTCTGTATATTCAGTACAAGCTACGTAAGGAATTTCTGATATGTATCTGCCCATCGTAACAAAAGGAATGCCTTGATTCCGCAATAGTTTTATCAAGTCCTTGTTCGTTCCTATGGGCGCATGTCCCATAATGATGCCGTCTACCTTTCTTTCCTGAAACAAGTGCAAAATTCGTTCCTGCTTTGATTCCTCTTCTTTATCCGATCCGATAAATAGAGTGTAGCCTTGCTCCATTAGGGAGTCTTGGATGAAATCAGCTAGTGTCCCCCAGCCTTTCATTCCAAGCTGCGGAACGATCAGACCAATGGTTCTGGATTGTTTAATGATCATGGATCTTGCAGCCATATCAGGTTTAAATTGCAACCTCTCAACAGCCTGCTCGATTTTCAGTCTCGTTTCATATTTGACTTTGTCTTTGCCGTTGATAACTCTTGATACGGTAGCAATCGAAACATCCGCTGCCTTCGCAACATCTTTTATCGTTATTTTCATACCTTCTCCTCATTATCTATACTGCTATTCTCCATTCCATGACTGCCGTGTCCTTCTGCCGGACTTTCTTACGATTTGGATTATACTGACATCATATATTCCATCACTAAATATGGCAATTGAAGCATTTCGCCAATTCGATATCCCTTAATCTAGAGATACTGCTACATGAAAGACTATCAAATATAAACACTCCGAATGATTGTGTATGATTATAAAATAGACATTCCTTATTAATCCTACTTTTCATTGACAACAAAGAAAATGTTGTTAATAATAAAGAAAAAACAACAAGAAAGGCTATACAACCTCTATGATAAAAGCCATCATTTTTGATTTGGATAATACCCTTTATTGGGACGAGCGATCGAACGATGAAGCTTTGGAAGCCACTTGCCACGTTGCATCGAATAACGTGTCGACGATCTCTGCCCATAAACTTAAACATGACGTCATCCGTGAAGCTGAACAGCAATTCAAGGCTTCTCTTTTCTTTGATTTCGCTCACTCACTTGAAATTACTGCACTAGAAACGCTTTGGGCCCGATTCGACGTAGAAAATAATTCAATGTTTGACATGATGCGGACACAGGCTCCGATTTATCGATTTAACGTATGGAATGCAGCATTACAAAGCTCTGGTCATGTTGATCCCGATTTAGCTTCACTTCTTGCCACACGGTACCTCCAAGAGCGCAGAGAACGGGCTTTCATTTATGAGGATCTGTTTGAGACGCTGACCCTCCTTCGGTCTAAGTACCGACTTCTTCTTCTAACGAATGGGACTCCGGATCTTCAGCAAGAGAAAATCGACAGTGTTCCGGAACTTGCCTCCTTCTTTGAACATATCGTCATTTCCGGCGATTTTGGCGTAGGTAAGCCCTCCGAAGCTATATTCCACCATGCCATCGATCTACTAGCACTAGAATTAAGTGAAGTTGTGATGGTTGGAGATAACCTTTACACTGATATATTGGGGGCAAATCGTTCGGGTATTCCGAGTATTTGGATCAACCGCTCTAATAGCTCTAAACCCGAACATATCTTTCCAACACATGAAGTTATGTCATTAACTGAACTTTATCCTCTTATACTTTCATTGTCATAAAATCGAAAATGCAACAAAAACAAAGATTATGAACGTTCTTACATATAAAAATGCCGTTCCTCCATCCAAAGATGAAGGAACGGCATTTTTAGTAGCTTCTGTATTTTGCAAAATGCTCACGTACCTCTTATTTCATTCGTTGTTCCAGCTTAGACCTATTTTCATTAACTCGCTTGCCCAATCTTCTGGACAGCTGACATCCGACACAATAATATCGACTTCTTGGATCGGCATGATTTTGGAGAAGGCTTGAACCCCAATTTTCGAATGATCGGCAAGAACAATCGTTTGGCTTGCAGCCTTCGAAAACATTTTTGAAATATGGGATTCGTTTACATCATAGTCCGTTATCCCTGTTTTCAAAGAAACCCCACCTACTGACAGAAAAGCTTTATCCAGGTGGAATTGCTGTAGCATATTCTCGCACAGAGGTCCTGTAATGGAATTCTGGTCAGGGTTCAATTCACCACCTAGAAAAATAACTTTCCCAGAAAATCTCCCACTGCTTAACGCTTCCGACAAATGTACACCAACAGCCAATGAATTCGTTAATACGGTAATATTCTTTTTCCCCCGCATCAACTTCACCATTTCAATCATGGTTGTACCTACGTCTAATGCGATCGTATCCCCGTCTTGAATAAGAGAAGCAGCGAGTTCCCCGATTTTTTGTTTACCCTCAACATTAATCGTTTCCCTCTGTTCGAATGTAGGCTCACCGTTCTCGTAGGCAGAGCGGATAGCGCCACCGTACACTCTACGCAAATGGCCTTCGGTTTCCAAAAAGTCTAAATCACGTCGAATCGTCTCTCTCGTAACACCAAGTTCATCGGCAAGTGGGATCACTTTGACCTTACCATGTTGAATTAGGTATTGAAGGATCTGATCCTGTCGTTCTTTAGCTAATAATGACATCCATATTCCACCTGTCTTCATAAATAATAAACATTGATACATTTAAGTATATCTAGTTACTACAAGGTTTCAAGTAGGTTGTGGATAGCTTGGGCCGCTTCTGCTCGGGTAACCAATCCTTTTGGCGAGAAGTTCCCATTCGTCTGCCCTTTCAGCAAATGAAGTGCGGTTGCCTGGCCAACAGAAGCTTGAACCCAAGAACTTATCTTATGGCTGTCCTTATACTCTGTTGTTCCCATTACGATATTGTCCTTGTGGGTAAGTTTCCAAGCACGTACAAGCATGACAGCCAATTGTTCACGTGTAACATTTCCATCCGGCATAAATGCATCAGGCGATTCGCCTTCATTTTCATCTTTTCTTTTCGTTTGGAACGATGTTTAGTGACAAACGCAACGATTGCCTCCGGAAAAATGTTTTGTAAAAAGAGACGTTCATGGAATCTGCTGCTTGCTCCATCTCTTTATCCAGCTGCCTGAGTGCCGTCGTTGCCGACAAGAAGCTAACCGAAAAGAAATGAACGATATTAGCCAATACCAGAATCGTCATTGTATTATAGATAAAGTGGAGCGGATTACTCTGTAAATTAAAGAAGAAGATGAATGCCAAACCGACTACAATACCAGGCAACGCCAGTGGAATCATAGACAAGAAGTAGAGGAGCTGCCGAAGTGGTGCGAACAGTCTGATTTTCTCCGTCATATAGGCGATAAAGAAAATGACCGCCGTGCCAATAATGGCTGTGAAGAATGACATAGTTACACTGCTCAGGAAAGGATTCAGTCCCGCACCTGCAACGTTGCAACGCAAGAATAGAGACTAATAGCGTATTAGCCCATTTTTTCATTTCGATCTCCCTCTCTTATGTACGTATTATTCTTTATCACTTTACCGCCTAATTGTTAACTCATATCAAATTTTAATGAGTTTTTCTTGCTTTATGTTAAATGTTCTTTGTTTTTCTTTTCTTCTCTTTTTTAACGATTTTGATAACTGTTGTCTGATGTAATAGCTTTTTCCCTCACTAGGGAAGTATTCTGCAAGTATTTCAACTAAAGAAGAAAAGTCCAAGCGATAGATCCGCTTGGACTCTGAAGATAAAAATTTTTAGACAAACATCACACCAATAGAATGTGAAGATAATATGTAGAAATCTAAAACTCTAGCTCGATCTATCTAGAGTTTTAATATTTGTTTACTTACGTGAACTAAAAAAAACGGTTGCCGATAGAATTCAGCAACCGTTTTTTTGTTAGGAGATCCCTTTTACCTTGTGCTTGGACTTAAGAAGCTCTGCTAGCAGCCCTTCCATCTCCTTATCAGGTAGTGTCTCCGCAAGCACATTTTGAAACGTGAATGAAGCTTTATCCACTTTTTCTTGCCCAATAGCTGTTAGTGCCGTATAGACACTTCTGCGATCTTCCTCACATGCATGCCTAGCTAGTGCACCGCAACCCTTTGCCTCAAAACGTGCTACGAGTCTCGACATAGCCGATTGACTAAGCCCTACCATCGATTCAAGTTGTTGCAATCGCAGCTTCTTCATTGGCGCTTCCGAAAGAAACAAGAGCATATAGTATTCGTTTAAAGACAAAGCATGTTTTTCCTGCAAATGTTGCTCAATTGTGTTTTCTATATTCGTGATGATGTGAGTCAAAGACAGCCAGTTAGATATCAGGTCATTCATACGATTTGATTCCATATAGTAAATTCCCTTCAGGATAATAAATGAATCAAGAAACGATGACAATAATCACTAACCGTATTATAACAAACATCTCGAATTAACACGAATTGTAATGAGACGATATACACTAAGCATCGTTTATCATGGTGAAATTAATTCATTCCTTATTTCAGTTGAAAACCTCTGCTGTATTGTTCTGGAATTTTCGTTTCTTTTCTTAATTGTTCTGCTGCCGTCAGAGTCCAGTATGGGTTTTTAAGCATGCCGCGTCCAACTGCAACAAGGTCTGCATCTTCGTTACCAACGACTGCATTGGCTAGTGCAGCATCATCTAGTCTACCTACCGCAATAACGGGTACACCCACATTTTGTTTAATGGCTCGTGCTAAAGGAACCTGATAAGCAACGTGCGTTCCTGGACGTCCAGCAGCTGCTATTTGGCCTTCCCCGCCAGCACTTACATGGATAACATCAACCCCAGCTTCTTTGTACGCTTTGCTGAATTCAATGCTATCTTCGATACCATAGCCACCTTCTACAAATTCGGTAGCGGAAATGCGCATAAGGAGCGGCATGTTTTCTGGCATTTCGCTTTTCGCAGCACGAATAACTTCGATAGCGAATTTCGTCCGGTCCTGTCCATATTCATCCGTTCTTTTATTCGTAAGAGGAGACTGGAATTGGTGAATAAGGTATCCGTGAGCTCCATGAAGTTCAATAGTATCAAATCCAGCTTGAACTGCACGTCTTACCGCAAGACGGAATTTTTCTACCATCCCTTTCACTTCTTCCGTGGTCAGCTCTCTTGGTGTCTTAGAGTTCTCGTCGAAAGCAATGGGAGAAGGAGCTACAGGAACATCTGCATCTTCGGCTTTACGTCCTGCATGAGCGATTTGGATTCCGATCTTGGAACCATGGCGATGTACATCCTCCACGATTTTGGCAAGTGCAGGAACCTGATCGTCTGACCATAGTCCAAGGTCGTAATCTGTAATTCTTCCATCTGGCTCTACATCCGTCATTTCTACAATAATCAGTCCAGTACCTCCAACAGCACGACTCACATAGTGAGTGTGATGCCAATCGTTAGCGATTCCATCTTTTTTAGTAACCGAATATTGACACATCGGCGGCATAACCACACGATTTTTAAGATCCAAGCCTTTAATCTGATAAGTACTAAACAAATCCAACATGATCTTCTCTCCTTTTTATCTGCATATAGATTAAGTTGCGTATGAACATAAATATTCATTCATTTATTTAATGCATGCACATGCATGTATATTACAATATCTCTTTTTTTCTGTCAACTACTTTAGCCATCTCACTCTTCCTAAATAAACGAATAGCCTCCACAAGAATCAGGGATATAAAAAAAGCTGCTAACTTTTCACCTCTTAGGTTTCGTTAGCAACTTTTGGTACTACCCAGGTTCTACTTCTCTTTACAAAATCGACAGCCAAAGATATAAGCCAAGCAAAGTAATGAATAAGGTAGGAATCGTAATGAGAATTCCCGTTTTAAAATAGGTTCCCCATGTGATACGAATCCCTTTCGCAGAAAGAACGTGCAGCCACAGTAACGTTGCAAGGGAACCAATCGGCGTTATTTTGGGACCAAGATCCGATCCGATGACATTGGCATAGATCAGGGCTTCTTTTACAGAACCCGTCACTTCTGCCGCATCGATAGCAAGTGCGTTAATCATAACGGTGGGTAAATTATTCATAATAGAAGAAAGGATTGCGGCGATAAATCCCATTCCCATCGTTGCTGCAAAAAGCCCTTTTTCGGCAATCACTTCTATCGACTCTGCTAAAAGATGAGTTAGTCCTGCGTTTCTCAGTCCGTAAACGACGACATACATACCGATGGAGAAGAACACGATATTCCACGGAGCGCCTTTAACAACCTCTTTCGTAGGAACTGCCTCGCTTTTTCTTGCAGCGATTAGGAACAGAAGGGCAATCACAATGGCGATAAACGAGACCGGAACACCAATAAACTCACTCGCGAAATAACCGACAAAAAGAAGAGCCAGCACATACCATGAGATTCGAAACAGTTTATGATCTGCGATGGCTTCAGATGGATTTCTAAGATGCGAGGAATCATAGTGCTTTGGAAAGCTTTTACGGAAAAATAAATACAGGATCCCGATACTTGCGCCAAGCGAGAAAAGATTGGGTATGATCATTCGACTCGCATATTCGGCAAAACCTATTCCAAAGTAATCAGCAGATACAATATTAACGAGGTTGCTAACAACAAGTGGAAGTGACGTAGTGTCCGCAATAAAACCGCTCGCGATAATAAAAGGAAAGATCTTTTTCTCATCGAAATGTAATGCACGAACCATAGCAAGAACGATAGGGGTCAGTATAAGGGCCGCTCCATCGTTCGCAAAAAAAGCAGCGACCATCGCACCGAGCAAACTGATGTAAATAAACATTCGAATTCCGTTACCACCTGCGGCTCGTGCCATATGTAAGGCAGCCCATTCAAAGAATCCGACTCGGTCCAGAACTAGAGAAATCAAGATAATGGCAATAAAAGCTAACGTCGCATTCCATACGATCTGTGTTACTTCCCAAACATCATGAAAATCGACCGCCCCTACGAGTAAAGCGAGTACCGCCCCACCGCATGCAGACCAACCAATTGATAAATTTCGTGGTTGCCATATGACAAATATAAGCGTCACAATAAAAATAATACAAGGTAAAATTATCGAATCCACTTCAATACCTCCACTTACGAATCCTGCTGCATTATATGCACAGGGTACCTCGGAACGAACATCATCACATAATCATATACTTATATAAAAGTGAAAAATATACTTACTTTGGGCTACAGTCAGAAGTCATGCTTCCCTTACCCGACTCACGAAGCAATGATCTTCCACTCGGAAGTTGCGCAAGCACAGCAGAAATATAAGGCTTATCCTCGATGAATAGCGAATAATAAATCCACTGACCACGTCTTTCCTCCCTTACAATTTCGAGCGATTTCAACTTCCGCAGATGCTGACTTATGGCTGGTTGTGACATCTCAAAAATATCAACGAATTCACATACACACCATTCCCGTTCTTGCATCAGCAATAACATCAATAATCTAGTTTTATCACCCAGCAATTTCATCCGATCAGCAACCAGAGCTAATTCCTGCATGTCCATATTTTCATCTCCTTCTTTCATTACTCATTTCTTAACGTCAATAAACATAACTAGGGTCGCAATAATGAACCCATCATATACAATTATTTCTATGAAGACAACTGAACAAGGAATAGCAAATTAAATTAAATTACGCATTACTCTCAATTCAAAATTCCCTTCTTCTTCTCATCTACATATTCGAATGGATCGCCCAAGTTGAAAATATACTTACAGTAAGTGAACCTGTCAGTTAATATTCGAATACTTATACAAAAAGAAATGTACTCTACGTTACTTCTTCGGGATCAGAATCGGAAAATCATTTATGACTTGAGGAGGTTTCATGGCTATGGCAAATTCCAAAATTCCTGTATCCATCCTGACGGTACCGTTTGATCTTGGAGCCAGTCAGCGGGGAACGAAACAAGGACCGAAAGCCATTCTGGATGCCGGACTTGTAAACAAATTAAATGCACTTCATATACATCACACTGTGAATGAGCTTCAAATCCCCCCATCTATGCAGGAAAAAACAGACTTTCCCAAATTAAAGAATCTGAATGAGAACATGTCAGTCCACTCTAAACTTGCTGATGAAGTGTATCATCTTACGACTAACGGAGGATTCCCACTAATTCTCGGCGGTGACCACAGTATAGCCATCGGAACCGTTAGTGGACTTAGAAAACAACACAGCAATCTGGGTATCATCTGGATGGACGCTCATTCCGACCTAAATACGCCAGATACCACACCTTCCGGAAATATTCATGGAATGTCTCTAGCCGTCAGTTTAGGTATGGGTGACCCGAGACTTACTTCTATTGGGGGGAAGAAATCGACGATTAACCCCAAAAATGTCGTCATTGTCGGGGCCAGATCACTTGATCAAGGAGAACGAGACCTCATTCGCAAAGAAGGAATTACTTGTTATACAATGCATGACATTGACAGGCTTGGTATGGCGCGAGTGATGGAGGAAGCGATTCGTATCTCTTCATCAGGTACCGACGGCGTACATCTTTCCTTTGATATTGATAGTATTGAACCACAGATTGCCCCAGGAACAGGTACTCCCGTACCGGGCGGGCTCAGCTATCGTGAAGCACACCTAGCTATGGAAATGCTGCATGAGTCAAACATTCTTACCTCCGCCGAAATGGTGGAAAACAACCCCCTCTTTGACGAGGACAATAAATCTTCTCATCTTATCGTTGGACTTATTGGATCATTACTTGGAGAACGCATCCTCTAAAAAAAA
This sequence comes from Paenibacillus sp. Marseille-Q4541, assembly GCF_018310695.1. Taxonomy (GTDB): domain Bacteria; phylum Bacillota; class Bacilli; order Paenibacillales; family Paenibacillaceae; genus Paenibacillus. The sequence continues at coordinate 21,101 of NZ_JAGXCY010000019.1, forward strand.
GAACAGCCCTCTTAGAATTACTGGGAGGACTGTTCTTACTGTATTACTATATTATGCTGGATTTGTACCTTTCGTTTTCTTCGACTTCGGATTAGGAAGCGAAGACATCGAGACATCTTCTTTAACATTGTCAATCGGATACATCTTACGGAACAACAGCGTCTGGAAGATAAGGAAGGTTCCTCCCGCCATCCAGTATAGTGGAATGGCTGCTGGTGCACTCATAGAGAAGAATGCCATCATAATCGGTGAAATATAACCCATGATAGCCATTTGCTTCCTCTGCTCGACAGGCAACCCTTGCATAGAAATCCGAGATTGAAGCAAGTAGATCGCAGCTACGAGAAGTGCGAGTACGATGTCGGGTTCCCCAAGTTTAAACCATAGAAAAGAGTGGCTACTCATGTCCGGCATCAGACGAATTGCTGTATATACTCCCGATAAAATCGGAAGTTGAATTAATATGGGCAGACAGCCGATATTAAGTGGATTAAACTTATGCTTTTTGTAAAGTTCCATCATTTCTTGCTGCATTTTTTGCTGACTAGCTGAATCTTTCTTATTCTCATAACGCTTCTTCAGCTCATCAAGCTCTGGCTGCATCACCTTCATCACACGTTTCATGTTCTGCTGTGATTTGGTTTGACGCATCATCAGCGGGAACAACAAGAGTCTAACGATGAGTGTAAGTGCAATGATGGCCAGGCCATAACTACCGTTAAACCACCCAGCCAGATGCTGCGTTACAAATGAAATTGGAAATACAACATAGTGATTAAAGAACCCAGGTGTCGTACTACTAATCTCATGAACATTGGAACTGCATCCTGAGAGTAGAAACACCACAAGTATACTTGCTAGTAAACCATAAATCCGTACCGTCCGTTTTTGAATAGAAAGGAATCCTTTTGAATGTCCCATATATATCCTCCTCGTTGATTGTGTTTAGCGTTCTTCAATAACGAGGAATGATAATCATCAGAATCATCATCAGGTGATATTTTGTATCTTCGCAGCATAAGGATAACCGATCTCACATGAAGTTCGGTAACAGAACGCATCGGTTCAGGTACATACTCTGGCCAGACCGGTTCCCCTTGCACGCCCAATTTAGTGAGCTCAAATGACAAATGCAATAAAGAAACATAAGTAACAGCAAAAATTAAGCCTATAGATACTAAATAGGGGATAAAATCATGAAGCTCCTGAAGCTCGAACCATATCAAAAGGATTCACCTCCTTCAACTACTATCATTATATCCTTTTTGAAGAACAATAGTGGTGTCAATTTCGCTAATTTTGTAATAATTGATATATAAATTTTGGAATATAAAATAAAAAGCACAGAATCTCTGCTCCTTCGTCAGGAATTCTCTGCTTTTTTTGTATTTATATCTTTATTATTGTTGTCTCTATCTATTTTCCAACTACACTCGAAAGATCAAATAGAAAATCTCTATCTTAGTCATTCTATGTCCGTATCTAAATGCTATTGAATTCTCTCTGACTCTAGACGTGCATCATGCGAAGGAATTGTTGTGTTTCTTCTGTTCCTTGATTCTCTTCATTGTCAAGAAGTCCTTGTTCAGCCCAGCATGCTTTGCAAGCTTCTTCTGTCGTACAGAATGCTGCATCTTCACAGGTGTAACAGTACATGAGCAAATTACGAGTTGTTTGATCTGTTTCGATAACTTTCATGTCTCTCATCTCCTTGTTTTATCTCTTGAGTTCACTTTAACACAGGACTTCACATAAGTTTGTGATTATTTTCACATATGAAAATAATACCTTGTCCCCTCTCGTTTTATCATGGAAAACAGACCTTCAACAGGATAAACGTTGCTGAAAGTCTGTGGCTATTTTAACCTTATTAATTCGGTGATATCTGTATTGTTTTACTAAAAGCAGCCCCTGTCATTGGCGCAACATCGAAAGTGAGCGTATTTCCTTTCCGCTCTCTGAACCTGATTTGGTCGCCATAATAAGGAACATCATTCATTTCAGCATATTCCTGATCAGCTTCACTTAGTAACTTTTTATAGAGAAGCGTACGCTCCCCTGTCTTGCGATCTATATAGGTTAACAAACCTGTTTGATTCGGACGAATGAGTAAGTACTCTTTATCAACCACTTCAACGGAGTAGGTTTCATCTTCGCCTCCAAGTTTTTTTAAATCGTAAGTCTCCCGTATTTTACCTGTACCATCTTCAAGTATGCGTAGCATTTCCCCATCCGTAAGGACAATCTCTTTCTTGTCCACAGAGAGTACTGCATTATCTTCAAAACGTTTGAAATAACTTACATGTGATTGCCGAATGACTGCTCCATTTTTAATGACAACCGTAAAATTTTTCTTATTCACCATAGGTTCCCCGTAAATATCAGAGATATTCAGAATAATGAGACCTTGATCTGTTTTCGAAAATTGATAAACAGGTTGACTATAGGTCTTTTCTTTAAAATCATATAGCTGCTTTTTCGTTCCTTTCGCATTGGTTACAAAAAGCTGGCCTTCTTGATCTAGTTCGTATTTTAGCCCGCTATAGACACTTGGATCGTTCCCAGAATAAATCCCAGTTGCTGATAGCTTCTTTGTCGAAACATCATATTTTAGTCCATCTCCATGTAAGGCAGTAATGAGAAAAGAGGCTGGCACGTAAATTTCTTCCCCGTTTTTAAAAGGGGCTGCAGTCAATACCGTACCCTTACCGTTAAGAGTTGCCTGTTTACTGTTTAATCTGACTGCAAATCTCATTATTGGGCTTACGAGAGTTATTTTCTTGCCCGATTTATCCCAGGTTGTTGCTATTTTCAGCTCCTTACTAATTTTTTGAAGTGGTAAATAGGATATCCCCTTCTTGATCACTGCTTTTCCCTCTATGGCACCACCTGAATCCAATATAAGCTCATAAGACGGACTTGATGCAGCTTCTCCATGCAGTGGCTGGGATGTCAGCAACAATGCCGCTACGATAACTGCAGCACCTATTTTCAGATTGTATACTCTTTTCATCTCATGCTTGTCTCCCTTCGTTTATCCATATTCACCTTGAATCACGTTATATATAAACGTTGTTATATGAACAAATGTTGCTAATTTTTGTATATTAATCTGCTATATAACAAACAAATCTGTATCAAAATGATACAGATTAAATTTGAACCTTTGCTATGAATGTAGCTCTATTCGTTTATATCGATATGAAATTCGAACAAGGAATCACACTTTTCCTTCCCATTCTTCGAAAAACTGATCCAAGTATTGTTCCATAAACAAGTGTCTTTTTTCTGCAAGCTTCATCCCATACCTTGTGTTCATTAAGTCTTTGAGCTTTAACAGTTTTTCATAGAAATGATTAATGGCCGTGTTTTTACCTGTACGGTATTGTTCCTTCGTCATTTCCTCTCTTGGCTTCACTTCTGGATCGTAGATAAGGTGACCTTTGGAACCTGCATAGACAAAAGCTCGAGCAACAGAAATGGCACCAATGGCATCTAGCCGATCTGCGTCTTGGACCACTTTACCTTCAAGAGTGCGCATAGGCGGATTATGGCCGCCGTTATATGACATATTTCCGATAATCTCAAGTACATGAGCTTTATTTTCTTCCGAAACATCATGTTCCGTAAGCCAGGACTCTACCTTGGACATCCCTGCTTCTTTGGAAGTATTCAGTTTCTCATCAGCTATATCATGCAGGTATGCGGCAATCTTGCAAATAAAAAGATCCGCGCCTTCAGCAATAGCAATCTTCTCAGCAGTCTGAACGACTCGGTAAATATGCCAATAATCATGACCGGTTCCTTCTCCGCCAAGCTCTTGCTTTACATAATCTTCCGCCGAATCTAGCGTAACTTGTTCCTGCTCGGTAAGCATTCTATCATTCATATTTAAAAATCTCCTGCTCTAATTTATTGGGCTGCTGATATGCCTGAAATATGATGGGAAAGCGCTTTTTCGGCCTTATACTCGCTATAATTAAACGATGGCCATGCCCTTTCCTGCTGTGTAAGTTCCAGGTATCTGTCTTTCAAATGATGATTCATTCGGGGATACTCTTCACTGAATTCAATAAGAACAGGAATTGCATCTACCGATAGTGAAGTTATAAAATTTTCATCCAGTTCCCCCGTGAGATGATACCTCTCCATATTTTTTTCGGCAATATAGGAGTCCATCCCTGCATAGTTAACCATTACATAAGCAACAAGCCCAAGTATAATATAACATTTTGCAAGTGGTATACGCTTAACCTGAATCCAGATTCCAGCGATGACCATCAGCACGCCCAAGAAGATCATAAAGGCATGAACTAGAAAACGAATGTAGGTAAAACCGTAAGCTTCTTCATACAAATTCAGTCTGGAGTATGCAGAGTAAAGGATGATCAGTGAGCATAACACCAGAATATATAACATGAGATGATTGATTCTTCTTAATAAACGACTGCTATCTCCCGTATGCAACAGAACGGTCATCAGTATGGTGAAATTCAGCAAGGCAACAATCATCAGTTCGGCAAACCCTTTTCGTGCATAATCTGCATAGGTCATTCCCTCAGGCAATGCTCCTTCCCATGCTCCGAACAGATAGGAAAACTGTAATACAACAAAGATGACGTATACGATATTAATGAGTATAAGAACAGTAGCTGCAATCACTGGATCAAGTTTTAAACTCAGCACACCAAAATTGTCATCTTCGGATTTCTTCTCATTTGGTTGTTCAGAAGCCCCTATCATTGGGAGCTTACTCTCGTCTTCTTTCTTCTCTGCTACCGGATGCACAAAGCCAGATACATAACCGAAGAACAACAATGTAAATATAAATATCCACGTCAGTCGAAAAAATCCTTCACTGTACGTAATCTGATCCAACCAATTGGGAATCGCATTCAGAAAAGATTCAAACATGCCGTCAGCAGAAGAAAGTAGCGTAATCACAAAAACAAGCAGCGGAGCAGCAATTGCAATTCCTATGAATACTTTGCGAACCGTTTTCCTTGTTCCCTCATTCATTTTTTCAGAGACAGAAGAAGTCGCACTTGCAAAAGCGGTTGGAAAATGTCTGAACGTTCTCGGAATGAGATGGAGCAGTGTGTCCCCAATAATTCCGGTCTGAAACCAGCCCCTTGTATGATGGCCCATCCATACCGTTAGATGAACAGCAATCAGAATGGGTAGAATGATAAAGTTAAGTAAATGGAAAAAGATATTATCAAAAAGAACATACGTAAAGGATAACATGACAATGACAAGGGATAGTAAACCATTAAATTTGGTATAACTTGCAAGACGATCTCCTGCAAACATTAACATAAAGCCATAAAAGAACATCACAAAAATCGGTACTGAAATACCTGGTATATGTCCAAAAAATAAATACTGATGCAAGATTGCCAGCATACTAGCCGCAAAAAGCGTCACCAAACTTCTTGCAGGTGACTTCCAGATGGGTAAAACAAGATTCATACCTAACAACCTCCGGGTGAAATGGTTTCTATTCCTAATATTAGATGTTAAAATAAGAAAATAAATAGAAAAATTAACTTTAATAATTTCGTATTTTAACAAGGAGTTGTTTTGATATTGAAATTGCATTCCCAATTTTTACGACTGCACGGGTATTACGGAGCTGAACCTTCCGTGCAGATTACACTAGATGAACTCGCCCTAACACTAGAATGTACTCACAGGAATGCGTTAAATATTATTCGTAAAATGGAAGCCCATGGATGGATAGAATGGCACGCCCAAAGGGGCAGAGGCAAACGATCAGAGTTATTTTTCCGGGTCGATCCCGAAGAAATTGCTGCACTTACCATGATTAAAGCGATCGATCGCCATGAGATGAAGAAGGTCATGGACGATATTAAGAATTATACGAACTCAACTCGATTGCCTGAACGTTTGCAGGGATGGCTCATGGGTTATTTTGGACATCACTCGAAACTGGATGGAGACAATGAACCGTGGGATATTCTGCGCCTTCCATTGCGTCAGCAAATTCACCAGCTTGACCCGCTTCGGATTAATCTACTCGCCGAATCGTTTGTATCAAGTCATGTATTTGATAGTCTACTCACTTTGAATGTAGAGACAGGTGAAATTTCACCGCATTTGGCACATGAATATGAAGTTAGCGAGGATCGTAAAGTGTGGACCTTCTATTTACGTAAAGACGTGAAATTCCACCATGGAAAAACACTTCATGCACAGGATGTTATTTATACGTTTGAACGACTGAAGAGTTATAATCAGCCTTTGCTTTATCATTTTGTCATTCAGTCTATTGCTTCGGTGACAGCGAGATCCAGTACTTGTATCCAATTCACTTTGCATCAAGCAAATGAGTATTTCCCTTCATTTTTGTGTACTACGCGCGCAGCGATTGTTCCTTCAGATTTGGATCTGGATCATCAGGACCAATTAGGTGGTACTGGGCAGATCAGTGGGACGGGGCCGTTTCGTGTAACAGAGCACAATGAAAGCATGTGCATCCTTGAAGCCTTCCCAGACTATTTCAAAACAAGACCACACCTTGATGTGGTAGAAATCATCCAGATTCCTTGGAATTTACCGGATCAGGATTCGTCCTCTCCTGAAGGTTCAGATCCACTGTTCCCCATTCTGCTTGGTGGGAGTTCCGCTAGTAAACAAGGTCGTACACAAGCTATGAGCCGTACTCTTGTACGCAAGCTAGTTACTTGCAATACTGAAAAAGAAGGACCTCTGCAAGATTTGAAGATCCGCAAGAAAATACTTTCGAGCATAAAATTATCTGAACCTGACTATGTAACAAAATCAATACCTATTGAGCAGGCACCTTTGGTTGAGAACCACATTCACCTTGTATTAGCCACCATACCTCAGTATCGCAAGGATGCAGCTGTAATAGCTGCTCAGCTTGAAGCAGACGGATATCGCTGCAGGGTAAAAATCGTACCTGTGGAACAGTTTAAAGGACCTGTACGGATGGAAGCCGATCTTATCCTCTTCTCTCTTCTACTCGATCAAGATGAATCACTTAGAAGACATGATTTATATTTGACTCTGTCTTCTCATGTAGAACCTGCACTTCAGGTTATGATTCGCAAGCAATTAACAGAAATAGAATACACGAAGGAACGCAGTGAACGTTTAACCAAATTAATAGAACTGGAACATCTGCTGATGGAAGAAAGTATTCTTCATGTTCTATATGACAAGCCGTTCGAAACAACTGTTCTACCCAGTGTTCGCGGAGTACGTCTAGGGAGTCAAGGATGGATCGATCTTCGGCATATCTGGTTTCCTAGTTCTGTCCTCTAACAAAAAAACTTCCCCCTCACAGACAGATCTAACGTCTTAGGATGGGGGGAAGTTTTTTTTATCTATTCTAATGATGATAGCAGCGAACGGGATTGTGAAATTGAATCACTTCACTGAGATATAGATATCAACTTGGCCATTCGTCATGTCAATCGCCCGGGCGTCGTACAGTTCAAAATCGGATTGGAAAGCTCGCTCATTATGTTTAGACCACTCCCATATCTCTTGCCATGCTTCAACTACAACTTCATGAACCGGTCCCTTACGAGTGGTGAACACAATATAATTAGACTCAGGGATAATAAACTCCCCTAACTCAGAAGGAGCTCCACTGTCTTCCGTTATTTCTGTACCCAGGGCAATCGTATAGGTTCCGGTCTCATCCGATTCATACTGTGTATATAAAGCAAGCACCGAAGAATTTTTCTTGCCAGGTATGAGTTCCAATATTTGATTCTCATAAAAGTTCGACCACAGTGATGGAATCACTCCTTCTCCTTTCAGTTCGAGTTGATTGTTTGTTCTAGCTGGAGTACCTACAAAACGAAATTGTTGATGACGAATTACTTCACTCTTACTAATGAATGTAGACATTTACCCTAGCGCCTCCTAGACCTTGATTACGTATGTAATTTCTTTGTTTGGAAAATACAACCTCGCATCTTTCTAGTATAGAACAAATGTTCGCTTTATTCAATTAGTAATTGATCAATTCACCTCTTCTAGAAGAGGGATTTACCTTCCAAATAATCTCCGGTACTCGGAAGGAGTAACTCCTTCATGTTCTAGAAACCTTCGATTAAAATAACTCGCACTTGGATAACCCGTTTCGGCTGCTATTTGTCCGATTGTTCGTTCCGTATGTTCAAGCAATGCCTGCTTGGCCATTTGGATTCGGCACTGGGTTACAAAGTCCATAGGCGTCATTTGCATCGCTTTTTTAAACAATTTGCAAAAATAATGGACGCTGACTCCTGCCTCCTCAGCCCAGTGTTCCAGAATGAAGGGACTTGCTGCTTCTTTCTGGATTTTAGGCAGCAACTTTGTTATCCGATCTGCGGATCGCCCTGTTCTACTCCCTGTATGTGCCTCTGCCTGATGGACAAATTCTGTAATTACGGCATAGGTTAAAGTGGACAACACCGTAGGATTTAACATTTTATTATTTTCCGCTTCGCTGAGAAGTTCAAGGTGTGCTTTCTTCCATGCTTCCGGCTGACGCAGTGTCCAAATCCGGTGATCTTGAAACCCGCGTTCCAGCATATATTCCGTTAGGCTGCTGCCATAAAAATGAACCCATCTAATATCCCAAGGTTCACTCGTACTACTATAATATCGCTGTTCTTGAAGAGGGAAATATAAAAAAGCGTCCCCCTCTTCGAGTTCGTATACAGCGCCCTCCATCTCCACATAACCTTTCCCAGCGGCAACAAAGTGAATGTTAAAGTTATTAAGGGCTCCTTTTTCCCGCTCAACGGAATGTTTCGGCGTATTACTGAACATGCCGACAGACTCTGGATAACAAAAAAAACGCTGATCCGTTATCGTAACGAGGTGGCTTTGACGTTGCATCCACGCGTCCTCCTATGATGACAATATTGTGTTAACAAACCACAAAATATTATCATTTTAAATTTGAATGGAATTCAATACAATGACAATATCATGATAATATCATATCAGAAGGTAGGGAAGAACATGAGTCAATCTTTACGTTGGGGCGTTCTTGGAACAGCCAGCATTGCAAAGAGGTCTGTTATTCCGGGAATCCGGGGATCTAAGCGAAATGAGGTTGTAGCCATAGCAAGCCGTGATCAGCAAAAAGCGGATCAAGCAGCCAAAGAATTACATATTGATTCTGCCTATGGAAGTTATGAATCACTGCTTGCAAGCAGTGAAATTGATGCAATCTATATTCCACTGCCCAATCATCTTCACCTGGAATGGACTCTACGCGCGGCGGAAGCCGGTAAACATATTTTGTGCGAAAAACCGATTGCACTGACTGCAGCAGAAACGGAAAAAATGGTGGAGGCGTGTCAAAAAGCAGGCGTTCATCTTGCCGAAGCATTCATGTATCGTCATCATCCAAGATATCAAATGATTCAAGATGTTATCGAGTCGGGTGAGATCGGTGAACTGCGCGGAATACATGCTAACTTCACCTTTAATAGCGCAGGCAGCACCGAAAACATTCGCTACCATAAAGATTGGGGTGGTGGTTCTCTTTACGATGTGGGATGTTATCCGATCAGCGTGGCAAGGCTCCTCACAGGTCTAGAACCGGAAGCGGTTACAACGCAGGCTATCTTCTCAGAGAAGCACGGCGGAGTCGATATGATGACCTCTGGATTTATTGAATTTCCAAATTCCATCTCTCTCATCTTTGACTGCGGCATGTGGGCTGCCTTCCGTAATCAAATGGAAGTACTCGGCACGGATGGGGTACTGAAAGTCCCTTCTGCTTTTGTTAGTGACCCGGACGGAGATTCTTCCTTCTATGTGGAAGGCAAACTGGGGAATAGAAGAGTAGAAGTACCTAATGTAAATCATTATTCACTCATGGCTGATGATTTTGCAGCTGTCGTGCTGGATGGTGAAAAACCTAAATTTGCTCCACAAGATGCTATTCAGAATATGAAAGTACTTGAGTCTGCCCTTCGCTCTGCCCGTAATCGGGAACGAATCGAACTATAAGGAGGAAAATGAAAATGGAAAAAATAACGATTGAAGGATCAAGTAAACCCGTATCTCGTCTCATTAAAGGTACTGATTATTTCCGCCATGATAACTATGATCAAGTCGTGACCAACTTGAACGCCTTTCTTGCGATCGGTGGAAACACCATCGATACAGCTCATATTTATTGCGGAGGACAAAGCGAGGAAGTCATTGGGAAATACCTGAAAGAAATGAATAATCGCGATCAGATCGTTATTTTCACCAAAGGCGCTCATCCCGATCATACAGGAGCAAGAGTTAATAAAGCCGCAATTGATCATGACTTGTCCGTAAGTCTAGAACGACTTGGTACAGATCATATCGAGCTATACGGCCTTCACCGTGATGACCCTTCCGTGCCCGTCGAACATATTATCGATGCACTCAATGAACATATCGAAGCTGGCCGAATCGGAGCAGCTGGCGCTTCGAACTGGACTTGGGAACGGATTCAAGAAGCGAATAACTATGCAAAGTCGAATGGGCTGAGAGGGTTTACCTTCAGCAGTCCTAATCTTAGTCTCGCCAAAGCGAAGGAAGCCTTCTGGCCAGGATGTATTTCTGTTGATGAAGCGACAAGTGAGTTTCATGAACAAAGCCAGATTCCGATTCTATCCTGGTCTTCTCAGGCTCGCGGATTTTTCACAGGTCGCTTCACACCTGAAATTACCGATAACGAAGATTTGGTTCGGGTGTTCTATAGTGACGAAAACTGGGAACGTCTGCACCGGGCAGAAGAACTTGCTAAGACCAAAGGTGTGACTACGATCCAGATTGCACTAGCCTATGTGCTTAATCAAGCTTACCCTACATGTGCGCTTATCGGTGCTCAGAATCCTGCTGAACTCAAGTCTTGCGAAGAAGGGGCTGAGATTAAGCTAACCCGGGATGAAGTGCAGTGGCTTGATCTTTCAGCAAAGTCTATTCACAAATAAAAGAAATGACAGAAGATCCTTCACTGGGGTGAAGGGTCTTCTGTCATTTCGCTAGTATTTTTAGTGAGCAAGGCTTCCCCTCTTCGCTGCAGAATACGAACAATACGTGCCCGGTTATATCGGAGTGACAGAATACAAGGCGCATTCGCTGCGATTGCATATCCCATCATAACCCAAGCAACGACGGGCAAATTCCATAGAAAAAATAAAGGGACTGGCCATATGGATACGTAATGACACCATTCCCCTCTCCACGCCTCCAGCTGGTATTTCCGAAGATAATCGGTGTCATTTTGCTGTATATGACTTTTCCTGAAATCCTGTCCTAGAAAAGCAGCTCCATCTGGTAAGTGGTTTTTCCAGCGTTTAATATGCAGGATACGATCATAAAATATAAGCTCTCTTTTGGAAGCTGTATATTGGAGACCTTCAAACCACCGATCAGGTAATCTACTAAAAAAGTAAGAAATGCTCAGATGGATCAATAACCACATCATAATATTAACACTGACGGTAACGAATATAGACCATTCCCAGATAGGCATTCGCCTACTCCTCTCTCATTCTTATATTTATCGATGAATCGAATAAATGTTAAATCTATTACATTTCATCTTCCGTTTGACGATGCAGCTCAATCTCTCTGCCCTTCCACTTCACCTTTTTGTTCACGAACGTCATGAGTAATGACCCTGCAAACAAGAAAAGAAAAAACAGCAAAGGTAGCGGATAAAAGGCCCAGCTCCACCACCGAAAATTACCTACTCTACGTAGTAAAACGGCTAGCTGCAGAGAATAAAGAACGTAAATGACGGCTCCAGCTACCAACGTTCCTGCACTCAAAGAATGTATGAAATAAGTACACACCGTAGTCAGTCCCATAATCCAGATAATCACAGGTAATAGTCTAGTAAGGCGAGTAGCGGCGGCTCCTGATGCCATACTTTTACTCCACCCTTTCCACAACGAGTTCCACCCGGAAGGATACATTCGGAAAAATACGGCTGATGTCCCGATATAATTACGAACCAGGTATCCCGACTTCGCAAAGCAAATCCCTAATGCATGATGGTCCAGAATTTCACCTTTTACCCGTTCGTGTCCCCCGCTCTCTTTATATGATTCTCTGCTGCAAACGATGCAAGGACCAAATGCTCCTGTCCCATCGATGCCACTACCCACGGATGCCGAAACGATTACATTAAAGAATGCAGACCATTGCTCGTATGAGCATCTCATCAGATGGTAAGGCTGCACGGAGAGCAGTCCATCGGTATAACGAGACATTACGATTTCAAGTCCCTTCGGACTAAGAGTTATATCCGCGTCTAAAAAAACGAAAACATCCCCTTTAGCCAATTCCGCTCCTTTGGCACAGGCATGACTTTTACCGAGCCATCCTGAAGGTAATGCCCCCGGATCTACTACTTTTGCCTGAAACGATGCAGCCACTTCGGCTGTGCGATCCGTTGATCCATCATTTACGACGATGATCTCAACAGGTTGAAAAGTTTGTTGCTTTAACGAACGGAGTAAAGCAGCAATGTTATGTTCCTCGTTTCGAGCTGGAATGATGATACTAACCGAAGTCAATATCTTCGAATCTTCTTTCCTTGGACTACTACGCTTTAACGAGTATGACAAAGGCTTCATTCCACTCAGTAATATCCATCCGGAAATCCATCCAGCAATGATCCACACGTATGTCATTCTAATGTCCTCTATTCTAAGGAAAAGCCCTGAAATTAGTTTAATCTCTGAAAAATTCGGCAAGGCTGAGACTTGATATCGGGTAATAGCAACATTATGAACCTGAGCCGATGTGATTTATACAAAAAAACATACAAATCAAGTCTCACGTATAGCCAATAATCAATCAGTTACTTGATATTTTAGAAAGGGTGCAATCGTTTATGAGCAAAAAAGTAATCGTCATTGGAGGCGGTCTTGGCGGATTATCATGTGCCATGCGTCTTGCTGCAGATGGTCACGATGTAGAAGTCCTTGAAAAAAATGAACGTGCCGGCGGGAAACTGAATATACGTTCGGGACAAGGTTATTCTTTTGACACGGGGCCTTCCATCCTCACCATGCCTTGGGTACTTGAACAACTGTTTGAAAGTACGGGGAGACGACTCGAAGATTATATGACACTTGTTCGTGTGGAACCCCAATGGAGAACTTTTTTTGAAGATGGTGTGTCCATTGATGTGACCAGTGATCTTCCAAAAATGATATCCATCATTCGTGAAATTTCAGAGGAAGATGCAAAAGGATTTTTAAAATACTTGCAATACTGTCAGAAGCTCTATGACCTAAACCGAAACAGCATTTACAGTAAAAGTTTATCTGGACTCGATGAGCTTCGCGCAATGCATACAATTAAAGAACTGCTGGCTATGGATCCGCTTCGTACGATGTCGCAGAGCACATCAAAATACTTAAAAGACAAACACTTGCGCCAGCTGTTCAACTTTTTCATCATGTATATTGGTTCCTCTCCCTATCATGCACCGGCCGTTCTTTCACAGCTTGTCTATGTACAGCTCGGACTCGGCATTTATTATGTAAAAGGCGGAATGTACAACATTGCAAAAGGGATGCTGCGCGCACTCGAAGAACAAGGAGTCCGTGTGCGGACCAATGCGAAGGTCTCACGTATTAACACCAAAGGTCAAACAGCCACAGGCGTAACACTGGAAGACGGTACAATCATTGAAGCAGATCTTGTTGTATCTAATCTGGAAGCGATTCCTACCTACCATTCGTTACTTAAGGATCAGAATGGAGCCGTAGGTACAGCCAAAAAACTGAACAAATATGCTCCAACGGTTTCAGGACTTGTCCTCCTGCTGGGAGTAGATAAGACCTATGAACAACTGCTACATCACAATTTCTTCTTCTCTCGTGACCCGGAAAAAGAATTCCATGATATGTTTAACAAAGGGATTCCGTCAGATGATCCGACCGTATATATCGGTGTATCCAGTAAGTCGGACGAAACACAGGCTCCGCAAGGTAAGGAGAATCTATTCGTGCTTACCCATGTGCCGCCACTCAAGCCGGGCAAGAGCTGGGAGTCCTATAAAGACGATTACCGTGAACTTGTGCTTGGCAAGCTGGAACGGATGGGGCTTACCGATATTCGTGAGCATATCGAATATGAATACACGTTTATTCCTGACGATCTTCAGCAACTATACGGCGCAAACGGGGGTTCCATCTATGGAGTCACGACAGACCGCAAAATGAATGGCGGCTTTAAAATCCCGAGTAAAAGCGAGCTTATAAACAATCTTTATTTTGTGGGAGGATCGACGCATCCAGGAGGTGGTGTTCCAATGGTTACATTGTCCGGGCAGCTCACCGCCGATCTCATCAAAGAAAACAGCAAGAAAGCTGTGAAATCTAGCAAAGTAAAAAAATCAGTATAAGCTTATCTCCTTAGCATGTAGCAATAATGGCATGGTTCCTCTCAAAATAGGACTGTGCCTTTTTTTATGATGAAATCCACAGGTGGTTCCTATAAATAAAAAAATGGGGATGTGCGGAGCAATCTATACCCGCCCAGCATATGGTGAGAAATAACAACACCCCGAAGTGGAGGACAACAGCATGAAAAAAGACCCCGTTTTGCAGTCACCGAATCTAAATTTGAGCGCTGATTCAAATAAAAAGGTCAATTATAAACGTGATGCTCATAATTATATCACTCAGGTTTTTGAAGAGCAGTTGCCCGCTATCAAAACCGGATTATTCAATGTTCATATGAACAAAGGTTTTATTATCCAGCCACACTGGCATACCAATGTAAATGAACTTGTGTTTGTCATCAGCGGAGAGGTCGTCACTTCCGTCTTTGACCCGTTTACCCAGAAACTCATGTCCTACCGCTTAAAACCAGGGCAAGTATCCATGTTACCACTCGGGTGGTTTCACTGGATTGTAGCCATGAAAGAAGATACTCATGTTCTTACCATCTTTGATGAAGCAACTCCAGATATCGTGTATGGTTCTGATTTCCTTCGTTTTACGCCAAAAGAGATTATGAACCTCGCTTATTGCGTGGATGAGGAGAAATATGCTGCCGCAGTAGCACCCATTCAGGAATCTATTATTCTAGGTCCTCCTCCAGGATGTAAGAAACGGAATGAATCCGCTACTGTTTCGTCAGAAACGCTTTCTTCTACCATTCCTGCACAGCAATTCTACGTACCTCAAGGAGTCAGTCCATCTCCTCAAGGATATTCTACGGATGGATATGAGTGGAACCAAGCCCATCCGTTTAACTACTATTATTCGCAACGATCCTTTGATCCTAACAAATCGTATTAATAAGTAAATAAAAAACTGCCCCGTTGTCATATCTCGTTTGATATGCAGAAACGGGGCTTTTTTATGAATTACATATCTACTTCAAAGGGGAATATTTAATTATAATCGTGTTATCTATAGAACTAATGGTGGATCCTAATGTTTAATAGGGTTTAGATCTGGTATGATCAGGACAAGAATTACACCTAAGGAGCTGACAAATGATATGAAACAAAACAAATATGATGATCCTTCCTTTTTTGAACAATACAGCCAAATGTCTCGCTCAAAGCATGGATTAGATGCAGCAGGAGAATGGTCCATTTTGAAAGCAATGTTGCCGAACTTACAAGATGCTGATGTCCTTGACCTTGGATGCGGGTATGGTTGGCACTGCCGGTATGCAAGAGAACATGGAGCCAAATCTGTGATAGGGATCGATATTTCGGATCGAATGCTGGATAAGGCAAAAGAGATGACGAAAGATTCTGCAATTCGTTACGAACGTGTCGCGATTGAGGATGCAACCTTTGATGCAGGACAGTTTGACGTTGTTCTGAGTTCCCTTGCACTTCACTACATAGAAGACTTCAGCAGTGCTGCGCAAAAAATAAACGAGTTCCTCGCACCAAATGGACACTTTGTTTTTTCTGTAGAGCATCCTATGTTCACCTCCTTGCCTGCTCAAGATTGGCATTATAATACGGAAGGTGAAAAACTGCACTGGCCGATTGATCGATATCATGAAGAAGGATTACGCGAAGCAAATTTTCTAGGTCATGAGGTTGAGAAATATCACCGGACTCTATCCACCTATGTGAATACACTCATTGCCTCAGGTTTTGAAATTACTAATATGTCTGAGCTTAAACCTACAGAACAAATGCTTCAGGATAATCCGGCTTATTATGAAGAAATAAGACGCCCTATGTTTCTGCTCATGTCTGCTGTGAAAAAATCATAATTCGTTATTCAAAAATTGTATAAAAAGAAAGCAGGTGTTGTGATCACCTGCTTTCTTTTTTAAGTTAGAGAAAAACGCCAGTTAAGAATTTTTTTAGTTAAATCCAGAAGATGCCGAAGGATCATACTTTAGCGATACGGAATGTGAACGCCCTGCAGTTCCTTTCGTATCCACACGCACTTTTAAAAACGGCGCGGTTTGGAGCACTGTAACGGAAGGATCTCTTTGTATTTCACCTGTTATTTTTCTGTCGATACTCATAATAACCGCATCTTGCTGCTGTGTTGGATCCGATACTGCAAGTGTCAGCTCCCCATTTTTCTCTTCCCACATCACAGATGCTGGCTGTTCCGTACGAATCATCGCGGAAGCTCCTGCTTGCCAGAATTGGTAAGCCCGGATCCCCAGTTTTTTCTCGTACACAGCATGAACGATGTTATTGTGCGCTATAATTTCGACATCCGGTTGTCTGCTATAGTCGGCAGTTTCCTCTGAGCTTTTGTTAGGCAGCAATACATAAGAATAACTCGCCCCACTTGGCATATTTCCATGGTCAAAAGCTAGACTTACGTAATTACGAGTAATTGATGATGTACTCCCCCCAGCATTCACCTGACTCCACGAACCTGTTCTCGCTTCACGTTTGCCAACAATAGTAGATGTATCTGGAAAGTAAAAACCGGTATCATTGCCTGTTATATTTCCTTGAAGGTGAGCCCAGCTTACCTTATTCAAAGATTCACTCCAACCTAATGCAGATGATTTCTTCACTCCATTGACAATAAGGGTACCCGCTCCTGCTTCACTGATCTGACGATTTTCCACAATCGTTTCTACTTTTCGGTTATCTGTACTCTTAATATCACTGCCTAGTGCTACAATCTCATCATCAAACATAAACCATGATTTTCTTCCCTCAAGGGTGCTGCCTGTACTTTTCGATAGTGAAAATTCCATGCCGTTAGATCCGTACAAATTATTCAGGGAAGTTCCTCCAACCCAGGTTTTTGTATTATAATAGGAAGCCCAGTCCTTAGGTGCAGGAGCATATCCGTCCGTAGTTGTGCCAGGAAGTCTATACATATCTACAGTTGGCCAGTACATATTACTGTACTGCGTAAGATCCTCATTATACAAGCTGGTCATACCGATCCCGGTATACCATCCCTTTTTATTTTCCCCATTTCCATATTCAAAGGCAGAAATTCGATTCGAAAACAGAGAGAGTCCAAAAGCAAAAGTTGGCCTAATCAGGACAGCTCTATCCATTCCAGCAAAGTTCTGGTGTTTCGTTATTGCTCCGCGTGGAACTACCGTAGAATCGCTCATCACATTCTTAATCAAGTTCATTTCGTATAATGGCATATTGGCATAATAATTAGAAAAGGAAAGATCTGTCTGTACCCATTCTTTCACCATACTTCGCATCTTCGACGCTTCTTGTACAGGTGCTCCTTCAGCAAGTCTTGCGATCGTCCGAATAATCGCTCGTCCCGTCAGATGGTCTGAGTCGTTTTCCCGAGAAATACTCCTTCCCTTCACCATGTCCATCATGGCCCCTTTATAGATAAGAGGTTCAAAGGAGTCACTCACCCAGCGATACACGTTACTTACATTCGGATCGTCTATGTCCCACTTCGAATCTTTAAGGAGGTATAACAAGTCAGCCATTCTACCAAGGAGGACAGAACCATAAGCCCCCGTATACGCGATATTTGCGTGCTGAACGAGCGAACCATCTTCGTAGATGCCGTCTCCTTTCGTAACATATTGAAATTCACCTGACATCGAGTTGCGCCCTTGTAATACTTTGAATTCATCTTTGCCAACCGCACCCCGAAGGACTACGACTAGCGCTTTATCCAGTAAATTAGCACCTGTCTCTGTCACACTTGCATTTTGGACTCTTTTCTTCGGATCAGGAACAAAGGTATCAATCACATTCAAGTAAGTGCTTCGCTGCTCTATAGAAAGTTCATCATATAGAAGCACTAAGATATCCATATAAGCTTGCGGTGAACCAATTTCGAAATCCCACCAGTTTCCGGTGATCGGTTTGCCCTCATTGTATTGGTACTTATGCATCCATGCCATTCCAGCTATCACTGCATCTTTCAGTCTCGGATCTTTATGAAGCGTGCTCGTCTCCATTTCATATACCAAGGACATTTCTCTCAGCCTGCCATAAGCGGTCGAAATGGTGGCTGAATTCGTGTTTGTCTGATTGATCAAGCCATCCCACAAACTGTTTGCCTGAATATCTGTATGAATGGTATCCAAATACCCCGTCCCTTGAGAATTCGAGACACGTTCGGACAATTGCTGGATATAAGCCGTTATGTCAGGGTCCGCTGTATTCATTCCGCTTCCACCCATTAATTTTTGATACCAGTGATTTCTTATTTCATCATAAGCTGCATTATTCTCGGGAGATTCTGGTAGTTGTACTAAGTTCAGCATGTCAAACCAAGCCGTCCCGGTTCCTGTTTCGAAAAATGGTTCTATCCGAACATACTTCGCATCTCCAGGGACGTTTAACAAGATTTCACGTAAACTCCATTCATTCGTTCCTTGCATTTTCACTGTAGCGGGTCCATCGCCTACCTTGATATCCTGAGTACTTCCGTTCACTCCTTTCAACTGTTTATAGTATTGTGTTCTCACGAAAACACCGCCCCCAGAGACAACATCCTTCGTCTTAATCCAGGCGCTTAATTGATACTTCCCCCCTCCGTTAACAGCTACATTTGTGGTCAGTCCAGTCCGTGCTGAAGCCTGATGATGAATTTGGACAGCTTTGTTTCCTGAATAATAGACATCCGTTGTCACAGATGCAAGCCCTTGTCCGCTCGCAAGCCAAACGCCCCAACCTTCTGGTTGAATGCCATTTTGCCATGTTCCTCCTGAAGAATTCACCTTTTCAAAATCTCCATTGGGAAGCAAATTCCCTTCTGCATTCACTTTCATTTTGTCGCCATTTGAATCCTGGAAAGGCTCCGTTTGAGGAAATTCAGCTGTTTCCGCCCTGACAGTAAGCGGTTCCAAATAAGGGGGTAACGACAACAACATACTCGTTGTTACGACAATCACCATGTTTCTGCGCAGCGTCTTGATCATGGACTCCTCCTTCATATGAAAGACAAAATGATTCACACATAGAATATAGTCGCCCCTTCCGCATGAACAGGCATATTTTTGACATATTGATGCATAATTTTGACCATTTGTAGCGTAAGCAGGGATGGATTGGTCTCCTATACAAAAACAGCAGATCAAGGATATCTTGATCTGCTGTTACCTTTGTATAACTATCTTTCGTTGCTATAGTTCTCTACCGTACACTTCCACTTCAAATAGTGAGAATCCATATTGCGTCGCACGTTTCTCACCGGTGATACGAACGTATCTACCCGTTCCATCAACTGCTAATTCCTCTGATCTGCCTTCACTGGCTTCCGTTCGATACACTTATGTAATTGGCGGTTCATTGCCTCCTCCAGTACCGAATACTTCAAATTCTATGATAGAGTAACCATAATTAGAGAGTGCTCTTTCCGTCCCCAACACCCGAACATAGCGCCCTATACCGTCCACGGTAAGCTCGTTAGTTCCACCGGTCGCATTATTCGTATGATAAATATCTGTCCAGTTCACTTCATCTTGTGAGACCTGGACCTGAAAAGCTTTGGCGTAAGCTCCCTCCCTAGAGTTGAAGGCACAACTGCTGCATGATAGAAAAAAACAGACTAACCTTGGGTGCAAGATTAGTCTGTTCTTCCTTCTGTCACAAATACATAAAAAGCAGGTCATGATCAGCCTGTTGTTGCTCCGTTCTCCGCAGGTTTGAATGAGTAACCGTTGATAGGTCTTGTGAGACCTAAATTATCACGCAATGTGTTACCTTCGTATTCCGTACGGAACAAGCCCCGCCGTTGTAACTCGGGTACCACCAGATCAACGAAGTCCTCAAGACCTCCTGGTAAATACGGTGGCATAATATTAAAACCATCCGCTGCTCCGTTCTCAAACCATTCCTGCAACTGATCAGCAATAGACTCTGGTGTCCCGAGAATTTCGCGATGTCCGCGTGCTCCGGCAATATGTTGATACAATTTCCGAATACTCAGTCCCTCACGATCTGCCAAACTTTTCAGCAGCTGGAACCGGCTTTTGCCCCCATTAATTTGTGCAAGTTCAGGCAGCTCCGGCAGCGGACCGTCCACCGGATACGGACTTAGATCGAAGCTAATAAGCCCAGATAACAGGGCAACACCGGCCTCCACAGGAATAAGTTCCTCAAAACGTGCTTTTTTCTCCTGTGCTTCTTCTTCCGTTCTTCCAATGATAGGGAAAACACCCGGCATTATTTTGAGATCAGCAGGTCTTCTACCGTATTTTGCAAGACGGCTCTTCACATCACTATAAAAAGTCTGTGCCTCTTCTAACGTTTGCCAAGCAGTGAAAATGACTTCGGCTGTACGTGCAGCTAGTTCCTTACCCGGTTCGGAAGCCCCCGCTTGGATGATCACAGGATATCCTTGCGGAGGACGCGCCACATTTAGGGGTCCCTGAACCGAGAACCATTTACCCTCATGATTCACCCTGTGAATCTTAGAGCGATCAGCAAACCTTGCCTCTTCCTTATTCGCAACCAGTGCATCATCTTCCCAGCTATCCCATAGCTGCTTGACCACGTCAACAAATTCCTCGGCACGCTCATAACGCAGTTCATGTAGAAGGTGCTTCTCACTACTAAAGTTGCGAGCTTCATCCTCTGTGTTAGAGGTAACTACGTTCCATGCCGACCGTCCCCCGCTTATATAATCCAGTGAAGCAAATTTACGGGCAACATGAAAGGGTTCATTATAGGTGGTTGAAACTGTGGCCGCCAGACCAATGTTCTCCGTATCTGCTGCAAGTGCAGACAACAGCGTCAATGGCTCGAGCCGCACCTGAACCGTTTGCTCTAGCGCCAGCGGGAATCGTTCATGCACTGCATATCCATCAGCGAGGAAAACCATATCAAATTTTCCTCGCTCCGCCGTTTTTGCCACTTGTCTGTAAAATCCATAATCCAATACTCCACTCGCGTTGCTATCTTCGTATCTCCAGGATGCCACATGATGTCCGGGAATCATCATAAATGCGCCAAGGCGCAGTTTGTCTGTACGTGCCATTAATCCTTCCTCCTCTTCATAATAACGTGCAATCGTATTAATTGGTCTTCCAACCTGAGAAACGTCTTTCAATCATCACTAGCCCCTGATTAATAGCAAGTCCAAGTGCTGATATTGTTAAAATACCGGCATACATCTCAGGAATTTGAAAATTGTACTGGGTATAATTAATGAAATAACCAAGCCCTGCTTTTGCCCCCACCATTTCAGCTGCAATGAGTACGAGAATTGAAGAAGCTCCTGCGAGTCGAATACCGGTAAAGATCGAAGGTAGTGAAGCTGGAAGAATAACTTTAAGGAATAACTTCAAGGAACCAAGTCCGAGCGAGCGCGCCGATTTCACAAGTAACGGATCGACATTTCGCACCCCGTTCACAGTGTTCAGAAGAATGGGCCAGGTACAAGCGAATAACACAATTGAGATCTTCGATGTTTCTCCAATGCCAAGGATCAGAATAAAAACAGGTAACAAAGCAAGCGCCGCTGTATTACGGAACAACTCTAGCACTGGACTTAGAATAACGGCAATCGGCTTGTAATAACCGATCGCGAGTCCAAGAGGAATGGACAAGCAGATCGCTAGCAACAGCCCGCTGACACTGCGTATAATGCTCGCCTGAAAGTTCTCAAGCAGCGCACCAGATAGAACGAGTTCCCACCACGCCGCAAGGACTTTAGATAATGGCGGTAAGAAGGTCGCATCTACTAAAGAAAGCCTTGGGGCGAGTTCCCATACGAAAGCGAGTACAACGATGGCAGCTGAGCCTCTGATACCGCTGAATACTACCGTCTTTACTCGGGTTAATGTCCCTTGCATCTTAACTTCCCTACTCATGATTTCTGGCCCCAACGTATCTTTGTCGGTAACAGTAACTCCTTCCGCAGGTGCAGAAGGATGTGCTACAGGTACAACAATCGATTTGTTCATGCTCATACACTGCAACTCCTTTCATATATTTGTTTTATAGTAAATTGACTGCTACTTACTTTTTGCCTTAGTGTTCTCTCCTGGAGCTCCCTTACTAAGGTCAAAAGCTTGTGATCGCTGTACTTCTTCTCTAAGCTCACTCCAAATCTCGTGCCTGAGCTTGCCGAATTCGGCCCCTGAGCGAATGTCCTCTTCCACGGTACGAGAACCGAGCGGTATATCAATAACTCGCTTGATGGTTCCGGGTCTAGCTGTCATCACCGCTACTCGTTGTCCCAGATATACTGCTTCGTCAATGCCATGCGTGATAAACACAATGGTCTTTCTTGTCTGTTCCCATATTCGAAGCAATTCGTCTTGCAGGGATTCCCTAGTCTGAGCATCCAGTGCTGCAAAAGGTTCATCCATTAGTAGTACCTCAGGATCAAAGGCAAGACTACGGGCAATGGCTACCCGCTGCTTCATCCCTCCAGAAAGTTCATGCGGATAACGATTTTCAAATCCGTTTAAGCCAACCAGCGACAGATAATGACGAGCTCGTTCCTTCCTTTCCTTCGAGCGGATCCCTTTCGCCTCGAGTCCAAACTCAATATTGTCTTGTGCGGTGCGCCAAGGGAATAATGCATACTGCTGAAATACAATACCTCGGTCTAGTCCAGGACCTGTAATTGGCTTCCCATCCAATAAAATCTGACCAGAGGTAGGCTTAGACAATCCAGCAAGCAAATCAAGCAAAGTCGACTTCCCGCAACCACTGGGACCAACAATTGCCATAAATTCTCCTGAACGTACCGCCAAATTTACGTGATCCACTGCAGTGAATTCCGACACTCTCTTCCCTTCCCGAATGGAGAAACGTTTGGTTACATCCTGAAAACTAATCTTGGAATCTACATTCGATTTTACGTTGTTAGGCGTAATGTATAGATTATTTTCACTCATAGCAGATACGCTCCTCTCTTTTATGACTTCCGTCTTACTTTTTATCTTCGTCCTTAAAAGGATTAAACTCATTCGTGTACAAATCTTCAATTTTTACGTTGCTTGCCTTCTCATCCCCACTCGTTTCCAGCCACTTCCTCCATATCTCGAATTCCTCTTCACGGATGGTTCCACCCTTACCAGCAATACTCGTGGACTTCCAGTACTTCAGATTGGATCCATCCTCCTGACGACCCCGTTTCTTTATAATCTCCTCATAGCGTTTAATGACGGTCTCTTTCGGCTGAGTACGAGCCCATTCAATCGCCTTGGCAGTCGCTTCCACAAATTTATTTACAGTGTTCGGATTTTCTTTAATGAATTGATTCGTAAAAACAATGGTGCCTGCGCTCTGAGCTCCGAACAGCTCGTAATCACTGAACAGCTGACGAACGCCGCCCCGATCTAGAGCTCGGTCTCTTAGAATTCCGCCTAAGACTGCCACATCTATTTGATTAGCACGTAGTGATTGTTCTGTATTTACTGGAGGCAAAGCGACAAGAGTCACCTGTTTGATTTCCTCCTCCGTCAATCCTCCCCTCTGCAAATATTCTTTCAGCACAAATTCCGCATGCGCGCCGAGTGTATTCATTCCGACTTTTTTGCCAATTAGATCCTTAGCACTTTTAATTGGACTTTCTTCCAGCACGTAATATCCGCTATAAGATAGCTCATCCATACCGTAATAGCTAATTACCGACTTAATCGGTGCACCGGCTGAGATAAGTTTAATGATTGCGCCATTAAAAGCTCCCCCAAAATCGGACTGTCCTGTAGCTGCTGTTTGTATATCCTGTGGTCCACTGGTCGTATTGCCAATCCATTTGAGCTTAATAGGAGCCAAGTATCCGAGATCCTCTGCAAGCTCGGGATAGGTAACTGCTCCCGTTGATCCTTGATAACGTAGCTCTAGAGTTTCTATTCCTCCTTCTTTATCTGAAGAGGCAGAAGCAGCTTTACTATCATGGCTGCAACCCGCTGTCAGCAGTGCTGCCGACATCACCGCAATGAGGACATGAAGCGCCCGGCCCCTCATATGCTTTCTCTTCCCTGCCGTTCGAGCGTTTATATACCCTTTGCTCTCAAACTGGACCATCTCTTTGTCCTCCCTTGTTATTCTATCTTTACATGTTGCTCTAACCTTTTTCCCACCGCATACAACAAAAAAAGACGCAAGCGGCAGAGGATATTTACCCTTTCTGCTGCAGTGCGTCTCCGGTTACTCCGGTCAACCTTACAATTCCCATATACTTACTATGATTTGTGATTTGAATCATAACAGAGTCTTCTTGTTTCGTCAATATAGTTTTTTTATTTTTTATCAGAACAATCTCTTGCCGGGAAACGTACAGCTTCTCGTTATTTCCATGCTGTATATCTGAAAAGGTCTCATGAATAAATTGGTATTCTCTGGCTCAACCTAATGCCATGTGTTTCTTACTCCAAATCCCTATCTTGTTAGGAGGTGCATTCATATAGACTGGATCTGGAAATCTATTCTCCTTGTTCTCATTGGCATGGTGCTGTTAAGAATCGCTGGACGCAAATCTATTTCCCAAATGAGTTTTGCCACGACCGTCATTATGATTTCGATCGGAACAACGATTGTACAGCCCATTGCGAACCATGAACTAGGAAAAGCGATAGGTTCAGCAACCTTATTCATCTTGACGCTGTTATTCGTAGAATGGATTCAAGTCAAATCCAATTTCTTAGAGAAGTTAATGAGTGGAAAGTCAGTCGTCATCATAGAAGATGGTCAAGTCATCGTTCAAAGTCTCAAAAAAATGAGATTCAGCGTGGACCAGTTAGAGATGCAGCTCAGAGAAAAAGGAATTGCAAACCTTTCCGATATTGAAACCGCAACAATAGAGGCAACCGGTCAGATCGGTTATGTACTCAAACGGAGGGCTCGTCCCCTTACCGTAGGCGATTTTGAAGATATGCTATTAGGAAAGCAGATTGTTTCCGAGCCGCATTCAAGTCCGTTATTTCAAGAAGTTAAAGAGAAAGAACATCAGGAACCTGTTCATACGGATCTCAAGTGAGATTTGTTTACAGCAGAAAGAAGCATCCTAACCACGTCCGCCGCAGTTATGATGCTCCTCAAATAAAATAATCTCAACTCCTTCATAGTTTACTGTAGTTCTTCTCTCAAACGAGTAATAAAACTTTGAATCGGTCCTGTAAAATGTTTAGATTCCGCTCGGACCCAGCCAAGCGATACGGGTTTCTGCTTCACATCAGCAAGCCCCAGAGTTACAATTCTCGAATTGGCATTTGTATATGACGCACGAAACGTAAAATCCACTCCGACAGTAATCGCTTGATGATGTTGAACTGCTGCTCGAATCGCATCCGTATTGTTGGACACAAATACGACATGCACCTTCCCGTAATTTTTTTGGAATTCCTCAATAAACCACTCCACATAATCATCTTGATATATGACTAACATCTCTGTCTTCAGCTGCTCAGCTGTAATAGAAGAAGCTGAAGCATAGGGAGAATTCACATCGACACCAGCAACAATTCTCCCTTCCAGTAAAGGTTCAAATACCAGGCCCTCCATCTTCGATTTCAGCTGTTCTGATTCAATGACTAGACCAATATCTAGCTTATCTTGTCTGATATCATTCAATATTTGAAGAGAGCCTTTCTCGGCAATCATCGTTTGTACTGCTGGATAATCTTGTTTAAAACGAATAAACGCAGAAGTCCACAACGCCATAGGTCCTGGAATCGAAGCGATTCGAATTTCCCCTTTAATATCACTAGTAAAATGAAATGCTTCGCTTTTTAGATCCTGTACTTTCCCCAGAATTTCATAGATACGCTGAAGCAACACTTTACCTTCTGCCGTTGGCACCGCTCCTGCCCTTGAACGATGAAACAAGGGAACACCAAGTTCCGCTTCCAAATGAGAAATCGCCTGACTAATTGTCGATAAAGTTACATGTTGATTTTGAGCAGCTTGGGTAAGCGAGCCCGTTTTGGTTACCTCCGCCACATAATTTAACTGTTCTATATTCAATTTTGGCGAGCTCCCTTTTAGTTCATTTTTTTTAAAGTTACCTTTATTATGATTAATTATTCTTAAATATACTATCGTGCTATCATGTGGATATGACATAAGTCACAACTTATAAGATATAACTTCCCTTCTTGTGACGAATATAAGGATATCATTATAGAAACAAATGACAACTTAGAAAAATGGAGGTAATTAGAATGAAACTTACAAATAAAGTCGCAGTTGTAACGGGCGGAGCAAGTGGTATTGGAGCTGCAACAGTAAAACTATTCGTAGAAGAAGGCGCTAGGGTCGTGATCGCGGATTTCTCTGATCAAGGTCAGTCTTTATCCGATGAACTAAACGCAAATGGATTTGATACACTTTTCGTAAAAACAGACGTAACGAATGAAGAGCAAGTCAAACATATGGTTGCAGCTACCGTCCAAAAATACGGTAAATTGGATGTGCTATTTGCGAATGCTGGTATTGCTCGCGATGGCAAAGCTCATACATTAACCGTAGAAGATTGGAAACATACGATTGATATCAACCTCTCCGGCGTATTCTTATCTGATAAATATGCCATCGAACAAATGCTCGCACAAGGAACGGGCGGTAGTATTGTTAACTGTGGTTCCATTCATAGTCACGTTGGTAAAGACTCTGTTACTGCGTATGCAGCTGCGAAAGGCGGAGTAAAACTGCTTACCCAAACACTGGGTATCACTTATGCCAAAGATGGTATCCGTGCGAACGCTGTATGCCCTGGATACATTGATACTCCGCTCATCAAAGGCCGTACACAAGAAATTACGGATCATCTCGTTTCTTTACATCCCATGGGCAGACTGGGTAAACCAGAAGAGGTTGCGAAAGCTGTTCTTTTCCTAGCTAGTGATGATGCTTCATTCGTAACAGGAACAAGTTTGCTTGTAGATGGCGGTTATACTGCACAGTAATAACATTCCTATCAAAAGCCCCAAAGTAAGGTTTCTGGAGCTTTCCTTCCGGGCTCCTAACTTGGGGGCTTTTGTTATTCCTTTGATTTCTGCCTATAAGTAGCAAGTAGAGCAATTCCGGGAACGATCCATATCGAAACAGCCGTCGTTACTATAGCCAGTAAAACTCCATAAAGCCCTGTCTGGACACTGAGACCAAAGGCTGAGGATAACAGAAACGCAGGCAAACTATATAATGTACGAACCGCCAGAATAGCTGCTGACTGATGCTGAACTTCCGTATATGGCAGTACTTTCAGATAATCAGAATTCGAAAAAATGTTCCATCTCGTAAATAACCAGTAAGCAATCATAAATAGAATAAGCACAAACATAATGCTTTTTATGTAAATAGGAGGAAGCCAGATCGCCGGTATCCCAATGAACGAAATCTGCGTGTACATAAGTAGTGTTTCTTTTTTTCTTAAAAATGCCTTAATCCCGGCATTGGCTAGTCTTTTTTCCGGTTTCCCCTTATATAACCGCTGTGATTTGGTGAACAGCCACGTTTTGCTGGTGCTTTTTGTAGGTTTCTCCGTCGCTTGCGACAACAATTTCTCCGTAAGCACCATCTTGGTTTTGTTATCTTCATGGACATCTCTCATAAAGGTCCCTGTCATACGAATTCTTTTTCCTATGAGCCATAGAAGAAAAATCATCAGCAAGAGAGTAAGCGGTATTCCAACTACAGATAAAAGAAAGGCACGGTTTCGTATCGTGATCATGATAAGAACGATTGCTAAAACTGTAGGTAGGAGTGATAGAAGCTTTCCTTTCCATCCACTATAGTTCACACCTATCATTCTTTCAGCCAATCCACTTACACAAGACAACACAGCAATAAAAATAAAAAATGTAACCCAAAAAGTAAAATCAAATTCAAAATTTCTCACCATAAATGGAAGGACGATCATGGATAATAAACATCCTTTACCCATGTTCGTAAGAAAACTTACGAGTACTCCCCGCAGCATAATTTGCTTCATCCATGTCTTTTGTTGCCTAAGAAACAACACATCCGCGTCCTCTAGAAAAAGTAGTAGTTTACCTGAGAACAAGATCCAGATCACAACAGCAAATACGGGAAGCGGAATCCACGCTGACCAATCGGGAAGGGGATCTGTCCAGAAGTCAATATATATCCCTCCTCCGATCAACAAGCCTGGAATGAGAATATATAGCATGACAATCCAGTCTACAACTGTAGCGAGTGCCTTTCTTTGCTGTTCGATATAAGTACGAAATCTACGCCAAAATATAATTCGCGGAGCTTTCTGCAGCATGACCTCTCTCCTTCCTCTTCCTACTTATGCCAAAAGAGTGAAACAGTCAAATAATGATGCATTCGGCTGTCTGGCAGCCAACCTTATCTCTTCAAGGGTACCTCTGGACGCAATTTCCCCCTTTGACATCAGTATAAAGGAATCACATATCCGCTCTGCGGTATCCAGCACATGGGTACACATAAGAATACCTGCACCACGTTTTCTTTCCATATCAAGCAGCTCAAGAAAATCCCTCGTCGCCCTTGGATCCAGCCCGATAAAAGGTTCATCTACGATATACACATCGGGTTTCGATAGAAATCCAATCATCAGCATCATCTTCTGTTTCATCCCTTTAGAAAAACCGCCTGGTAGTTTGTCTCTCACTGCAGTCATGTCGAACTGTTCCAGCAGCAAATGAGCCTGTTGCTCAAATGGCTGCTCTTCCATACCAAAAGCAGCAGCGGCTAGATCTAAATGTTCCCATAGTGTTAAATCTTCATAGTAAACCGGACTCTCAGGTACATAAGCATACCTTGGCGGGTCACCTGAAATCGTTACACTCGCTTTGCATTCTTTGAGCAAACCTAGAATGGCTTTGATGGTTGTACTTTTACCAGCTCCATTCGGACCAATTAGACCCAGTAGTTGTCCTGGCATAATTTCAAAAACAACATCCCGAATGGTAGCTGATCCCGATTCGTATCCCGCTTCCTCAATATGTACTTTAAGAACAGCCTCTTGATGTTCTAAATGGATGGGCATCGACATATTCCACTGCTCCTTTACGGATTCACTTTTAAAAAATATACGTATGAGCAGGCATGTCGTTGCAACGGATGCACTACATAGGGTCCGATACGGAGTCAGGCTCCTTTGTTAGGAAGGCACCGCCCATTAGAACAACTCCACTAACTACAAATACAGATAAGAGACCTGCTGAACTGCCAATGAGCCCAAAAACCACCGGAGCGATAAGTTGCGACAGCCGATTGGAAGCAAGCCGAAGACCAAGTATTTCTCCGGTCCGATTTTTAGGTGAAGCATTGTAAGTCGTTGTCATGGATAAGGGCTGCCCGCAGCCAAGTCCAAGTCCCATAGCAGCACTCAGAAGACAGTAAGCAAAAAAATGATCAACTACCGGCATCAGGGCAAATGAAATACCTGCCAGTATGATTGAACCAAACAGAACCTGTCCTCGTCCCATCCGGCGCGTGAGACTGGTGAGAAAAAGCCTTACTGCTGCCATTGAGAGTCCCTGTATCGCAATAATCCATCCAATTTCGGAAATCGTAAGCCCTACTTCTTCGCCAAGCAAAGGAAAGTAAGCGACAAAGATATCTCTGGAATAAAGAACTAACGCACTGGAAAGAAGTGCTTTGCGAAGTGAAACTTTTTTGAGCAATGACAAGGATGCGCCCAATTTCATCTCCTGTTTACCTTGAGATTGTTTACGAACATTAGGTATAAAAAAAGAAAATAGGATAGGCAAAACACCAATAAAAGAGGCATATCGAAATGCAGTAGAAAAAGATGCATGGTCTGCCAGATATCCACCGAGGACAGGACCAATAAATCCGCCAATGGCGACAAACATACTAAACATGCTGAAATAATGATCCCTGTTCTCACGAGTAGCGACATGTCCAAGCACGTTCTGTAGCGAGATGACGAGAAAGACATGTGACAGACCTACAATGATTTGGGACGCGTATAGTGCAGGTATCGAAGGAAAAAGTGCAGGAATGAGTACACCAACCGCCGTACCAAAAGACCCAAGAATAACAGGAATTCGATCTCCGATTCGGTCAGCGATTTTTCCTGCATGGATGGAGAAAATTAGCGGCAAAACAGCATAGACTGCCACCAAAAACCCTACTTGCTGCGTGTCTGCTCCCATGTTGGTTGAATAAAGGGTGATTAACGGTCTTGTCATATTGAGGACGACCTGGAATCCAAGAATGACGAATAGGATGATTCGGAGTATCATTGAGCGCACCTCTTTACGTTTTTAGCTTGATTTTTACATTCTGAAAACTACAATGAGAAAGAAAGCGTTTTTATTCAACTGCTGAAGGGGGCTTGTTGCTTTGCTTACACGTAGAAATCATGCACGCAAGGGACAGCCGATGAAGCTGAGGTCCAAAATTAACTTACTCGTTATTCTAAACATGCTGCTCGTTCTGTTGTTGTTGCTATCGGCCCTTTCCTATCTCATCATCGAACGTAAATTTGATGAGGCAAGTGACCATGCACTCTTTGTAGCAAGAACCGTAGCGGCACTCCCTGAGACAAAAGAAGCTCTGGAAAATAAGAACAGTGCAGTGATTGATCCACTTGCCAATCAAATGAAAGAAGCTTCTGGTGCCGAATTTGTTGTCGTTGCGGATACCCAGCTCATTCGATTAAGTCATCCGGACCCAGCAAAAATCGGCTACACATTAAAAGCAGACGATCTTCCTCTAGACAAGCTTGTGCTTCAGGGCCAAGAAATCGAAACTACCTCTAAAGGAAGTCTAGGACTATCTGTCCGTGGAAAAACTCCGGTTTGGGGGGACAAAGGAACCCCCATCGGTCTCGTCTCCGTCGGATTTCTCGTAAGCAGTATTTGGCAAGACATCCTCCCCGTTCTCATTGCAATGGGACTACTTGGTCTCCTTGCTTTATTTCTAGGTCTTGGAGGTGCCCATCTTCTGTCAGGTCATATCAAGAAACAAATATACGATATGGAACCTGGAGAAATCGCATTTCTTACAGAACAACAAGCGTCCATCCTAGACTCGACGAAAGAAGGAATTATCGCGATCAATAAAGAAGGCAGTATTATTACCTGTAACCGTGAAGCAAAAAAACTGATGGGTACACCGGATCATGTTCAGTTAAGCGGACAAAAGATTCAAGACACGCTTCCCGAATCAAGACTGATGGATGTCATTCATGACGGAGCCATTCACCGAGATGAGCCTATGATTATTGGTAATCATCTCATTATTACAAATCGGGTTCCTGTTGTGAGCGGTGGCCATATCATCGGGGCTGTAGCTACTTTTCGCGATAAGGTTGAGCTGGATCGCATCTCTAAAAATCTGGCTGATATCGACCAGTACATTGATGCCCTTCGAAGCCAAAGGCACGAATTTATGAATCAGCTGCATCTTATCTCAGGTCTTATTAAACTAAGAGAATACGATATGGTTGCCGAAATTATTGATGAAGTCAATGAAGAACAACAACATCTCATGGATTTTTTCCTGTCTAAAATCCCCGATGCTGCCGTAGTCGGCGTACTCATTGGGAAATTGCACCGCACTAAAGAAAAAGGAATCATGTTGATGGTCGATAATGGATCATCTATACCAGACCCTGTACCGTACCGTGATCTCGTGATCACGTTCCTCGGTAACGCAATTGAGAATGCACTCGAAGCCATCTCTTCCACCACTACAACAGATACCGGAATTATCACCGTGTCATTTACAGATCAACAGGGTGGGCTGATCATTGAAGTTCAAGATAATGGACCAGGCATTCCTCCGGATCTGCAGGACCACATATTTGAAGATGGTATAACAACAAAAGGCATGGGACGAGGTTTTGGTCTTGCTTTATTAGAAAGAAAAATGACTGATATATCAGGCAAGTTGGTCGTAGAAACCTCTCCAGCGGGTACAAAACTGACTGCATATTTGCCGTATGAAGGAGACGAATCATCATGAGTTCAGGTTGGAATCAGACACAGCTTTCGGTCCTTATCGTAGAAGATGATTTTCGAATTGCCCAGATGCATGGTAAATATGTGGAATTACATTCAGGATATACACTGGCAGGTATTGCTCATAACTATAAGGAAGCTGTTAACTTTCTCGAAAATAACACGCCTGATCTGCTCTTATTAGATGTGTATTTACCGGATCATTCCGGTATCGAACTACTGCGTACCATTCGCAGTAAGGGATTAAAAGCAGACACCATATTCATAACTGCATCGAAAGAGAGCGATATGATAGAAGAAGGTCTCAGGCTCGGTATTTTTGATTACTTAATTAAGCCGTTTGATCTTGACCACCTGCAAAATACACTTTCTAAATATGCGAAGTATAAATCAAGGTTGACCTCTTCAGCAGAGCTAAGTCAAGATATGGTTAATGATCTCATGAAACTTCGGGCACCCAAAGAGACGGCTTCTCCTGTCTTCCAAAAGGGAATTGGTGAGAAAACATTGGAACTGATACTGGATTGCATTCGGAGCAGCAACGATTTGAAAACGGCCGAAGATATATCTCTTCTCGCAGGTGTCAGCCTTTCTACCGTACGTAACTATTTAAAATACATGGTACAAGAAAACAAAATTGAAGAGTTTCAGCAGTATGGTACGATCGGACGTCCTCAGAAATTGTACCGGATCAAAAGTTAGCAAAGAAACGGCATCCATGAATATTCATCATGGCATGCCGTTTCTTTTATTTTAGCGGAATTCTCTTGGAGTACGGCGGGCTACCCCAGTTAAAATGGCCGTTTCAATGACGGCTTTCCGCACCTGTTTTACGACTTGTTCATTGAAGGTACTCGGAATAATGTATTGATCATTAAGTTCCGAATCCGAGATTACAGATGCGATCGCTCTTGCAGCAGCAAGCTTCATAGGTTCATTAATGACTCGGGCCCGGCAATCCAGTGCTCCTCGAAAGATGCCCGGGAATACGAGCACGTTATTGATTTGGTTAGGAAGATCACTTCTGCCCGTAGCAAATACTTTGACATGAGGCAAAGCCTCCACAGGATCGATCTCAGGAACTGGATTTGCCATGGCAAAGACAATGCTGTCTGGCGCCATTTTTTGTACATCTTCCGCATGAAGAATTCCTCCTCTGGAAACACCGATGAATACGTCTGCGTCTGGGAGTACATCTTTAAGAGTTCCTTCAACACCGCCTAGTTGAGGCTGGTCCGCAAGCCACTGCCACATCGGATATTCATAAGTCCCTCCCCTAACAATAGCTCCATGAATGTCCACCGGTACCAGGTGACGCACGCCGGCTCCAAGAAGCATTTTACATATGGATACCCCTGCTGCACCAATACCGTTTACGACGACTTTGATTCTATCCATTCGTTTCCCTACGACTTTTAGGGCATTTAGCAGCCCAGCGATTACAACGACAGCCGTACCGTGCTGATCATCATGAAAGATCGGAATATCCAGCTCTTCTGTTAATCTTCGTTCAATTTCAAAGCAACGGGGGGAACTAATATCTTCCAAATTAATACCACCAAACATCGGACTGATCACTTTAATCGTCCGAATGATCTCATCCGTATCCTTGGTATCAAGACATATCGGAAAAGCATCTACATCGGCAAGCTGTTTAAATAACATCGCTTTCCCTTCCATAACAGGTGCAGCCGCGTGAGGTCCAATATCCCCGAGCCCAAGGACAGCAGAGCCGTCCGTGACAACAGCTACCGTATTTCTTTTGATCGTGAGCGAATAAGCTTTCTGCTGATCTTCATGAATCGCAGTACATACTTTCGCAACGCCAGGCGTATAGACATGAGATAGATCATCCCTTGTTTTAATCGGTAGTTTCGGTGTAACCCCTATTTTCCCACCCAGATGCAGTAAAAACGTTCGGTCTGAGACATTGATAAGGCGGATCCCATCTACACTTTTCAAAGAATCTACAATTTGTTTTTCACCCGTTTCCGTTGCATCCACTGTAATATCACGAACAGATGTATCTTTACCTGGACGAATTACATCAATGGAAGTAATATCTCCTCCCGCTTTACTGATCGCTCCCGCCACCTCACCAAATGAAATTTTGGTATGGTCAAGTTCAACACGCACAATAATACTAGTGTGAGCCATGGTTACAAAACACTCCTTGTTTCTCTATTTTTATATTAGATTCAGCTATTCATTACCAGCCGATCACCCCGATAATGAGTGCAGTGATGAGCATAACAAGCGTTGATCCAATTGCCCATTTCAGTGTAAAACGCTGATGATCTCCGAAGTTTACGCCGGCAAGCCCTACGAGCAAATAAGTTGATGGTACGAGCGGGCTTAGCAAGTGGACTGGTTGTCCAAGTAAAGATGCGCGTCCCATCTCGACTGCATCGACTCCGTATGTGGCAGCTGCTTCTGTTACCAAAGGAAGAATCCCGAAATAATAAGCGTCATTGGACATAAAAAAGGTGAACGGCATACTTGCAATTGCGGTAATAACCGGCATATGTGGACCCATGGCGTCTGGGATAATAGCGACCAAAGTTTGTGCCATTGCATCGACCATTTGAGTGCCAGATAGTATACCTGTAAAAATCCCCGCTGCGAATACCATAGCCGCAACACTCAGTGCGTTCCCTGCATGGGAAGCAATTCGTTCTTGCTGTTCTTCAAGTGAGCGATAGTTAATAAGAAGCGCCAGTGAAAACGCTATCATGAATAGAATAGCCAACGGCATAAATCCAGAGACTAGACCTACTAATAACCCTACGGTAAGTGCTAAGTTAATCCAGATCAAACGAGGACGCTTATAACTCATTTCTTCTGTTGCGGCAGTTTCGCTTTCAAAAACGTCAAACGAACCCCCCTCACGATAAACATAAGTGCCATTTGCTGCGAGGCGTTTACGCTCTTTACGCCCAAGAATAAAAGCAACGAAAACGACCCAAGCTGAACCAACTACCATTCCTGGAATCATCGGGTTAAATAACTCGGCAGAATCCAAATGAAGGGCACTCATTGCTCTAGCAGTCGGACCTCCCCAAGGGGTAATATTCATAATTCCACCTGCCAGCATGGTCACTGCCGTTAGAATAAGTGGATTCATATTCAGCTTCTTATAGAGAGGGAGCATGGCTGCTATGACAATCATGTAGGTGGTCGAACCATCGCCATCAAGTGAAACGAGCAGAGCAAGAATCGCGCTTCCAATGACAATTTTGAGTGGATCCCCTTTTACTATTTTCAGGGTTTTATTCACCAGAGGGTCAAATAATCCGGCGTCGATCATAATTCCAAAATACAAAATTCCGAAAATCAGCATGACACCGGTCGGAGCAATATTTTTGACCCCATCCATCATCATCGTCCCTAGTTCAGGACCGAATCCACCAACCAAAGCAAAAAGAACAGGAATCAAAATGAGGGCAACTAAAGCAGATAGACGCTTTGACATAATTAGAAACATAAAGGTTGCAATCATAAGAAAACCAAGTAATGATAGCATCGTAGTCCTCCACTCTTCACTCAGGATGTAATTTTGGTAGCGCTTTTATTTCCAGATTATATGTGATATTGCTCACACCGGATATGATAAAAAGGTAAACATCTTATTTTACGTTTAAATCATTATTCACAATAAACACAACCAATCGAAAAAGGCGCATAAAAAAAGGACGATCACCACAACCGTGGCAACCATCCCTTAAATTCAAATTAAAATCATAATTTAGTTCAAATGTACGCGAATTACCGTTTCAGACAAAGCTGTAACAGAACCAGCAGTTTCCAAAGATTCTACACTCTTAATTGCATCTACTCCGTCTGGAATTAGAACCGGAGTAATTACCGGATATCCTGCAGCCTGAATAGCTGCGATATCAAATTCGATCAGAAGTTGACCTGCTTTAACTGTATCTCCTGTACTTACATGTGCCTTGAACCCTTCTCCTTTGAGAGAAACCGTGTTGACACCAATATGAATCAAGACTTGTGCTCCTGATGCATGTTCTAAAATGACCGCATGTTTACTTTTATCAATCAAATGAGCTACTTTTCCGTCAAAAGGAGCTACTACTTTACCCTCAGTCGGTTCGATCGCAACACCTTCGCCCATTGCTTTTTGTGCAAATGCAGGGTCTGGAACCTGATCTAGAGGAACGACTTTCCCTGTCAAAGGTGCAGTCACCTCAAGAACTTCTAGCTTCGGTTCTGTCTTGCCTTTTAGCCATTTAAACATAAAATCTCCTCCAGTGTTTCTATCCAAGTCTTTTTATATTGTGCAGTTCTATTATATATTACTCTAAACGTTAGCGCATCAATCGCTTTACTTAGAGAATATGTAACTTTACCATGATATCACATTTGTAATGGGATGTATTTTATAGAATCCGCTTGGTATCTTTGATCTTTATATTGATAAGTTATGACCAGGTCCCCTACTGGAATTCCAAAATCATAGGTTGCAGCCACAGTTGTCATGAGCTTTCCGTCTTTTAATTCATATCTCTGCACAGAGCCAAAACCAATTTTTTTATTAAACTCATCTTTGTTATATCCTGGATTTTCGATCGTTTGTGTGATTGGTTTTTGATTTCCTTTAATCTGAATTTGAATGTGCATCTGATCCTTATCCAATGTCATTTCCGATTTTATATTTTCA
Source organism: Paenibacillus sp. Marseille-Q4541 (assembly GCF_018310695.1). GTDB lineage: Bacteria > Bacillota > Bacilli > Paenibacillales > Paenibacillaceae > Paenibacillus. Next base: position 58,101 of record NZ_JAGXCY010000019.1, read on the forward strand.
TCCACGATCCTTTCAAGTGAATCCACCCTCACTTCTTTCCTTGAGGAAGGGTCAATCACTTTAACCTCTTGCATAAACAATCCCGTTCCATACCCCAATGTGTTGATGACAACCATTTCATTTTTGCCATCACCGGAGATGTCTTCTACATGGATTTCAGGTTTATAACGCCAATTCCACAATCCTTCCCATTCCGGATATGTACTCCACGTTCCTGCCAAGCGCAGCTTCATTCCTTTAACATAACCTGATTCTTCTACTTTTACGGGAACCAGTACGGTATCTGGTTCTCCCTTTGGACTCATTTTATAGTAATTTGTTGTTTTAAATTCTGCTGTGTTTTTATCTTCAGATAAAGTAAACGTTGCTCCCGATATTTCTTCCAGTAAAGATGCTGGGATAAGCATATTCCCATCCTTAAGCTGAGCTGGTACTTTAAGCTCAATCGTATCTTTATTGGTTAACACTTGATTACTTCCAGCGGAAACTAAATATTTATTCCCATTCTTGTTAACCGAAGCTCTCTTGTGAACATTATCCCAAGCGAGCTCAACGCTAGCTAGCTCATGGATTACTTTTAAAGGCAGTATGAATACTCCTTTCTCAATCTTGACGTTAGAAGAGACCCTCGTCTCTTGATCATCGATAAACACGACGGGGTTATATTTTTTAGCCACAGCTTTAGATAGCGGTATTACCGAGCCAGCAACAACGATTGAGATTAGCAAGACAGATGCGATGCGATTCCACAATTTCTTCATAAAAAAGAGACCCTCTTTCTGATTCCATTGTACTTTCTCTATATATTAAACACTTTTTGGTAAAAATAGTTACAAAATCCTATCTTTTTTTGGGGACTACGCTCATAAATGTAACCAATTTCATACTACTGGATAGCAAATTTTTAATATAATAGGTGCTAAATGGATTCTTTATCTTATCTTTGTGTGTGAATGGGGGGATATACTTATGGAACTTGCTCAACTCGCCTATTTTATTAAAGTTGCTGAACTGGAACATGTAACCCGGGCAGCAGAAGAATTACATATGGCACAACCAGCACTAACCAAAGCGATTCGACAGTTAGAAAGAGAACTGAATACGCCGTTATTTGATCGATTGGGGAAGTATATACGGTTAAATGAAAACGGAAGAGTCTTTTTGAAATATGCTACGGAAGCTTTACAGCTATTAGAGGATGGAAAAAAGCAGCTGCAAGATACCATGGAAGGAAAAAAAGGTACTGTGCAGCTGGCTTTGGATGTTCATGCTCAAGATGTGCCCGAGCTAATTATGGAATATAATAAAAAGTTCCCTGAGTTTAATGTATCTATCGTGCCCTATGTGGAATTAAATTTCCATTATGATTTATGTATGACGAGTATGCCAACATTACCACCTACTATGGAGCGTATTTCCTTATACAAAGAAGAACTTCTTCTAGCCCTGCCGGCTTCTCATCCACTGGCTGGCCATGAAGCTATTCAGCTACATGATGTGAGACACGAACCTTTTATTATGGCACCTGCTTCAGGCAGTTTGCGATTCGTTACAGACCGTTGTTTGACTATGGCCGGAATACAGGTCCCCGTCGTACTAGAAAGCGAAGATCCAACCCTGATTCTGGGTATGGTTGCTGCTGGACAGGCTCTTGCAATAGTTCCCTCCAGATCATGGGATCATCCATCTCCATATCCGGGAATTACTTTGCGCAGAATTGTGAATGCAGGAAGCACAAGAACCGTCACACTATGCTGGATGAAAGGTCACTATTTATCCTGCGCTGCAGAGAAGTTCAAAGAACTAGCAATCAACTATTATCAGTCCAAATGTGAATTAAATGATGGTATGAGACAGCCCGAGTATGCACATTAACACATGATACCGACTGTCAAAATGCTTATTCAAAGTCTTTCAATCTTATCTCCATACGCCTACTTCTCGTTTGCATTCCCATGGACTCATAGAATCGAATCGCTTCTGTATTAAATTCCAATACGCCTAGTTCTACAGATTCCGAGCCATTTTCCTTAGCATAATGAAAAATATATTCCAGCAGATGTCGGCCTGTTCCTAGTCCACGAAAGGCTTCATCTACACACAGATCGTCAACGGAGATGAATTTACGATTCCGATAAATGGAACGCTGCGGAGCAACATGGATTCGAATAATGGCATAAGCGATAATAGTACCCTCATGTTCGGCCACGAAGACTTTAGATTGAGGGTCCTGTAACAGCTTTTGATAATAATCAGACTTCAAAGGACAAGGATCGATGTTAAAAATATCCGGTCTTGTCTCCGCATGAATGGCCTGAATTTGGGCTACGAGCCGGGATATTTGATGATAATCCCCACTGGAAGCAATACGAATGGTGGATTCCATCATATTATATCCCCTTTATAATTCCATATTTGGTATGGATATTATAACAGATATCTTAGTCACCGCTATGTTTTGGATACACCAAGCAATACAGCAGAGATAATGATGAGTACGATGCCGATGGTAATAAATACGAGCTGTCGTTTTGACTTATGCTCTTTGAGAATAAAAATACCTCCAAGTGTAGCTACTACAACGCTCATTTGAGAAAGAGTAAAGCTTGTAGCTACCCCGACAGATGCTTGCGATATAAACAAAAACATATTCCCCGTTGCCCAGATTAAACCTGGCAATATATTTTTGAGTGCATACGTATTGAACGGTTTATGTTTTGCTGTAAGGACAAGACCACCGATCATCATACCAAAACCTTGCGGCAATAACACATCCCAACCATCAATTCCAAACAAACGAACAATAACGACATACACTAGATAACCGAACGTGGAAACAAGCAACGTAATGATTCCTTTTTTGAGGTTTCCTCCCCCGTCATCTTTGTCGTTCTTATCTTTAACAGAAGTGAAAATAACTCCGGTTACAATTAGCACTAATGCAATAATCCCTAAAGTAACAGATTTTCCTGAATCCCACTCTTTAAATATCAACGCCCCAAAGAGCGTAGTTGCTACTAGCTGCATTCCCGTAGAAATAGGTAACGCTTTGGAAACTCCCATTAAATCGACTGTTTTGAGCTGCCCACCTTGTCCCACAACCCAGAAAAATCCAGAAATAAGACCTATAATGATCGTTTTCATATCCAATTGAACCGGATCATACAAGTATATTCCTATAGAGAACAGGAGAGCTCCCATTGTAGTACCCAGCGTTTGGCTGTATGGCCCTCCGCCAATTTTGACATTAAACAAAACAAGACTTCCCCAAAAAATCGCGGGGAGTATAGCGTAAAAAATATCCACTTTCGTTATCCTTCTCTCTATATGATGTAAATGATGTCGATTATGTCCATGTGATGTAAGAGGAATAACGAGACATACTACGTAATATGTAAACCGAAATATTAATTTTGAATTATATATGATATTTATTTTGCTTTTTATCATTAATTATCCGTATTGCGAAGCAAAACAACTCCGTTTTCAACTTCATGAAGGACTGGATTCTCTCTTATTCAAAGAAAAGGCAGTCCCCCTCAACTACTCAAGATAATTTCATCCAATCCATGCTTAAAATGACGACACACATTACTAATAAAATGGCGGATGTCGAAACCCCAGACATCGATCCTTTTCCAAGTTTGAATTGCATAATGATCGCGGAAGCCATAATAATCGCTAGAAAAAAAGCACCCACGGCTCCAAGTAAAAAATTCCATGTCCCAATAAAGAGTAATACGGCTCCCAAAATCTCAATAATACCGAGCACATGACGAAACCATTCGGGTAATCCAAAGGATTTATATCTTGCATCGATTTCTTTGGAAGTAAACTTGCTAATTCCTAGCATAATAAATGCTACCCCTACCACAATTTGCAGTACCGTTGCCAACATATATACTATCCCCTCTAAAAGAATTGATTAGGACTAGTATCCATTGGCTCCGGTCATGTTATACGAAAAATGGCTTCAAAGTAAAACATCCCAGCGATGCTGGTTCTTTTCTAGCTTAGGATGAAGCGACACCGGTTGATCCACAAGGATTAATCTAATCTTGGTGATCCATTCGTCAAAAAACGGATAAGAAGCAAAGCAGTTCGCATATTCGCTTGGCAGCAAAAGAAAAAAGGGACCTTTGTACTTTTCCGTCAAATGCCGGAGTGCTGCTTCCATAGGTGTATATTTCTTTCGTTTTCCTTCCCAATTTTCAACCACGACGATACCTTCATTTTGCTCTCTTTTCCATTCATGTAAGCGATCTTCCCTTTTATAAAACGGAAGAACCGAATGATTCGCCATTCGTTTTACTGTCGCTTCATGCAAAGGATAGAGAACCAGCTTCGTGAATTTACGCGATTCTACAGTTGTTAATACCTGTGACAATTGTTTATCTGTTACTTTTTCAAAATCATCGTAATAAATCAGTGTCCCCTTATATGTTTCCTTAGGAGGTTCATAACCATAGGGCACAGCGTGTACTTCTCTCGCCATTAATGTCTTCCTCCAGTTATCCCGATTATTTATAGTCCGTTTTATAAGTAACCATATTACAAGTATCTATAATATATGTGAATCCTACTCACATTTCTGATGATTGGTTTTGTTCATGGTATAACCGGTACGTATTTGCCAAGCGAAACAGGATTCGAACAAACAGAAACATCAAGAATACTTGTATGATCGCGAGCACAAAGATACCAATCGCCCAATCTTCATTCATATTCATGATAAAGGGATACCAAAATAGCTGAAGAACCGATATTCCGATCAATGCTTTTCGTCTAGTCTTGAATGTAACTACAAGTGCTTCATCTTCGATTTGATGCCATATGGATAATTGGCCAAGTGCCCTGAACAGTAGAACGATCATAAGCAAATTCAGAATGGAGTACAATTGTCCGTAAATAAGGTAATGAAGAGGTACAACAGGAGACCACTGCATCATGCTGACATCGGGTATCCACACCGATATTATTGAACCAATGAATAATACAATAGTTATCCATTTCACTTTTTTGAACAATGAATGCTCCCATTCCAGTGCGGAGAGCGCAAAAAGAATAAGCAAATACCCAATCAGATCATTAAAAACATCAAAATTCATAATGTTAAAATCAAAAATAAGGAGTACAAATCCCCAGGCCATCCGTCGCAGCGCATTTTCACTGATTGTTGTTTTGGAGAGGTCTGTCATTGAGTTACACCTCCATTACGAACAAGGGTCTTGATGTCTTTCTCCGAATAATAAAGATTGTTATTGGTAGAAATAAACTGATTCACTTTGGTCCCATCCGATTTTCTAAATTGAATCATAACTGCTGCTTCCATATTAATAAATCCATCTTTCAGAATGTCTGGCTGAAAATATTCATACTTAAAACTTAATAAGTTCCCTTTCTTCTCATACCTTGGATACGTAAGACTGTCATAGGATTTACCATATAGTTTTAGCTCGAATAAGTGATCCAGTTTGTCTGGCAAAGATGATTCTACTTTTTCCATTGCTGCATTCTGCATCATTTCAACCTGGTATAATCCAGTACCGTCAGTAGAAGCACCAGACTGGCGCATATCAATCACCACATTGTTCGGAGCGGAATCATCTGCGCGAAATATTAGCTCTCCAATATTAACAAGCTCCGATGTACCATCATCATAATACACCTTAATATTACGGACTATCAGCTCCCTTTCCGGGTCCTTTAGTATTTTTTTATCCTGTTCCGTTATTTCGAAATATGTAGAATACATCGTTTGGTATTTGTATGAATCCCTTTCTTTTTTACCAGATCCGATTTTATTCAGTTGTTCAATCTCAATCTCATTCACTTTCTTACCTGGACCTTTGTTCTCTAGCCACGTAATTTCAAAAAAATTCGTTCCATTATAGATCGTTGTTGTCATATAATGTGCGGGAAATACAGGCTTTGCAAGCTGCATACTATTGTAATATAGAAGGTTCCCAGCCCAAAAAATCAGCAAGATCAGGAAAAGACCTGACCACATTAGTGTAGTTTTGTGCTTCTTAGATGTTTGGATCAGATTGTTTTTCTTTTTCAATTCGTACTTCCTTCCTAACTTTATGATGATTGGGGTTACATTATCCTCTGACATACTCCGCCGCCTTTGCCATCCGGTACAATACGCGAATAAATAAAATAAAGAGAATAGCCGAGATCAACAGAGGAAACATGATATAAACAATCGTATCTTCCCTGCTATTAAGAAAGAATGGATATAACAGCATCTCAAGCATCAGAGCACCAATAAGCCATATACTCCTTTTCCGCATGGACTGTTTAAGTAAACCCGAACGTATATAATACCATAAAGGGAGATCCCAAAGCCCGCGGTAAACGAAATACACCAGAATAATCAGAAAGAGATGTAATGCTTGATCATAAAGGTGTGTTCCAATAGGTATGGATTGAAAAGATTCAGCCGTGTTTGTTGAAGGCATGAATGATTTGGGTAGAGAAATGACACTTAGTAACAATGCAAGCCATGAACCTCTCCGAAAAGCGGATGAACTTGAGCTTAGTGCTACAGCCGCCCTGTAAATCAAAAAATAACCTATAAAATCTGCCAAAATATCAAAAGAATAGATCCCAATAACGATACGAAAATTAATCAATACAAAAATAAAGCCTAATCCCATTCGCCGCAGCGGTGTAGTGATCTTTGTGCGCAGTAGATACTTCAAATCATTCCCCACCTTCCCTGCGTACCAGTGTTCTTATCTGTTCTTCTGAGAACTGAACTTCCATCATGTATAAGTTTACTTTTTGTACTACGGTGGAATGATCCTCTAGCTTAAAATAAAGTAATACCTCCGGATTGAATACGGCCATAGATCCTATGCCTATCTCTGAAATGTCCAACTGATAAGTATCCGTAGCGGATCATCTGTACTCAGCTCCATTTCACGTAGATCCGTATAATTCACTTCATTTACCATCAAATGGAGAACCCGCCCCACCTCTTCGGACTGACCCAGTACTACGCGTTCAAGGATGGCAGGTTGAAGCATTCGCAAGGCCGTCTTTCCATCCCCACTCGTGGACCCACCGCTAAAAGTTTGTTTAACTAACGAACCTTTTACCGATTCATCCTCCTGATACAAGCGAATTTCCCCAATTGAAATCTTTTCAGATGTACCATGATGAGAAGCAGCCCAAAACCAATGGAAACTCTAAGTGGAGTGAACGCTTTTAGCCATTTCATAATATATATCGCCCCATTTCCAGTCCTTATTTTAACATTTTTTAGCAAATTAGGGTGAGAATGATTATTAACATTTTAATAAAATTCTGTTCAAACAAAAAAAGCTTGGCGAATAGCCAAGCTTTTGTATTTCCTGAATATGCATAGGTTAGTATAGAAAGTTCATCTATTCTCAAGAGGTACATGTTTCGTCCTTAAAAATGAGTTCTTTGTACATGTTTACTTGTTCAATCATATGCCCAATATTCCCTTCCCCTGCATACAGAGACATATCAAAAAAATCTTGATTCAAATCAGACCAGTATAACTCATTTTCTTCCCCTGAAATCATCACATCATGCTTCAATTGTCCAGCGTAAACTTCAACATAGCAATGTTGCAAATAATAGGTAAAATCCATCACATGATGTAAATTAATATCCTCTTTAGAGATGCTCGTTTCTTCGAACAATTCTCTATAAGCAGCTTCCATCCCATTTTCTCCAGTCTCAATTTTCCCGCCGACAAAATTACTTAATCCTATGTAAGGGTTCTTTACTCGTTTGCACATTAATAATTGGTCTCTATCTTTGTTATAAATCATAAGAACGTTATACCCTTGCATCCGATAGCCTCCTATTTTGTATTCTGACTTTCTTTACTAGTTAATTTAGCTTCTTCAAGAATCATGATATAACAACAAAATGACGTGTCAAATTGATGATCAATTTGCACGCCATTTTATAAATTTGTATACTTCACACCGCACCACGACCAGCGTATTAATATTACTTTCCTTTCACGGTTGCAGGCTTGCGAGCAAGTTCTATATTCTGTTCCGTGCTGTCAGCACCGCTTGCCGTGTGTCCAGCTACTCTTTTCACAAACAAAGCAACAACGAATCCGAGACAAGCAAGGATAAGGCCTACTGTAAATGCATCCATTACGCCTGCCGTCATAGCCGCATTCGTATCCGCAAGCTGAGGATTAGTAATTCCCGCAAGTGCCTTTTTCTCCCCGTTCTGCATTATGGAAATGAAGATAGCTGCACCAAGAGCACCCAACGTTTGCTGTAGGGTAGTGAGAACCGCTGTTCCATGAGGATATAGCTCTGCAGGAAGTGCATTAAGGCCATTGGTTTGTGCTGGCATCATAATCATGGCAATGGAGATCATCAAAAAGGTCTGTAGAATCATCACGAGCCAAGGAGACTCCAAAGACAGCTGCATGAAACCGAAGATCGTTATAATTAACATGATCATACCGGGAAGAAGAAGAATCCGGGGACCAAATTTATCAAACACTTTTCCCATCACGGGTGACATAAGCCCATTAAGTAGTCCTCCAGGTAGCATGACCATTCCCGTCATCAAAGCGCTATAAAGTAATACTTCCTGCAAATATAGCGGCAGTACCAACATCATGGCAAACATCGTCATCATCACAATGATGGATAGCACGACGGCTACAGAAAACATAGGGTAAATAAATACTTTCATATCCATGACAGGTGAAGAGAGCTTGATCTGCCTCCACACAAACAAAGCGAGAGATATCGCACTGATGGCAATAATGAAGGTAACGTAGTTCTGGATTGCTCCGCCGCCTCCTTCGCCCATACTCCCGAACCCAAATACCAGTCCGCCAAACCCCAAAGTGGAAAGAACAATAGAAAATACATCGAGCTTGGGTCTACTCGTACTTGTCACATTGCGTAATTTGATTATTCCGAAAATAAGGGTCACAGCAACAATCGGAGCGACCAGGATAAATAGCCAGCGCCAAGATAAATGTTGCAAAATAAATCCGGACAATGTCGGACCAATCGCTGGCGCAAACATGAGAACGAGTCCAATGAGTCCCATCGCGGCCCCTCTTCGTTCAATTGGAATGACGGCCAAAATAATATTCATCATCAGCGGTATTAATATTGCAGTACCCACCGCCTGGATTACTCTTCCTAGAAGAAGAATACCAAAACTTGAACTGATAGCCGCGAGAACGGTACCGATCAGAAATAGGGTCATCGCAGACAAATATAGTTGTCTTGTTGTAAATCGCTGAACAAGGAATGCGGAAACAGGGATAAGCACACCAATGACCAGCATGTAGCTTGTAGATAGCCACTGCGCTAGATGAGGTTCAATGTTTAGATCACCCATGATCTGAAACAGAGCTACATTCAGAAGGGTCTCATTCAGAATTGCAACGAAGGCACCTGATAATAGAACAGCAAGAAGTTGACCGGTTTTAGGAAAGGAAATACTCTTCTGCCCGTTGTTATCTGCTGATTCGTTAACTCCAGTAGTATTCAATTTCTCTCCTCCATCCTATCTATAAATATATGTAAATCCGGCGTTATCTCCTTCTGATTCCACCACAATCGTAAAGGAATAAAATGAACTTAAAAGAATTAGATCTGCGGACAATGAAGGGAATTCCAGTACATCACGTTATGAGGAACACCGAAGTTTGACTAGCGGATAGTTTATTATTTTCGCTTGAAAACACTTGTGATTTATCACACTTTTACAACATACCACAACCCTGTTTCATCCGCATCGGTCTTTCTTTCCTATATTTGTTTTTTACCTCTTTTATGTGTTGGCGATGATCTTTAATTTTTTGTGAACACCTTAATTTGTGACAAATGCTTTTCTCTCAATATGAACAAGGGATTCCGCTGTTAAGCCACCTCTAAACCTTGATCTTCATCATTCGGGATTGTGATTTTTGTCATACTCACATTACATATCTTGTAGGTATGATACACAAATAGATCTATATATAGTGTGCATTTCACTACTAAAACGTTAAAAACATACAAATACAAACAACACATAACAGAAAACGGAAATCGTGAAGGAGACAATCCATATGGCAAAATTAGAAGCATTCATTCCCACTCCAAAAAAACCGGACGAACTCACTTATATGATGGAGCAAATTATAGGCAGCAAAGATACTGACCTGCTAAGAGAAAATGCAAATATGAACGGAGACTCTTTCAGCGGTAAAATGAGTAAAATCGGTTCAGAAACAGCCAAGAAACACGTCATGAGCCATGTTCTACCTAAACAAGTTGCGCGGGCAATTGAGCAGGGAGAACTGTATGTACATGATCTAGATCAATACGCACTCGGGACAACCAACTGTATTTTTATTCCTTTTGATCGGCTCCTTGAACGCGGCTTTAATACGGGCAATGGATCTGTGCGAACACCCCAGTCCATTATGTCTGCAATGTCTCTCGTAGCGATCATTTTCCAATCCCAGCAGAACAGTCAATTTGGGGGCGTTTCTGCCAATAAAATCGATTGGGACCTTGCTCCATACGTGACTCGTTCTTTTAGAAAGCATTTTCGAAAAGGTCTGCAGTTGTTTGAGGAAACGTCGTCACTTGCTCAAGATCGTATTCATATGAGTAGTGAGGTGGCAAAAACGACTTGTCCCAAAGCTTTTGCCTTTGCAACTAATGAAACCATTCAAGAGACACATCAAGCTGCTGAATCCTTAATTCATAACCTGAATACGATGAGCAGCCGAGCCGGAGGTCAAATACCGTTCACTTCTCTCAACTATGGACTATGTACTTCTGTGGAAGGAAGACTTGTATCACATGCACTTCTTGATGCAACGATTGCAGGGCTTGGACATGGTGAAACCCCTGTTTTTCCACAGCATATTTTCCAGTGTAAACAAGGGATTAACCAGACTCCAGGTGAACCTAACTATGATCTATTTGAAAAAGCGTTGGAATGTTCTAGCCGTAGATTATATCCAAATTTCGTGAATGTCGATGCTACTTTTAATTTGCCATTTTATCGTGAAAATGACCCGGATACGATTATTGCTACCATGGGCTGCCGGACACGTACGATAGCAGATCGTTATGGCCGTAACCGCCAAAGCGGAAAAGGGAATTTATCATTTAATACAGTGAATCTCGTGAAACTAGGTATTGAACATGGAACGGTGTACAGAAAACGGACAGAACCTGATTTGCATGGATTTTATAAAAATTTACACCGGGTTATGGAGATTGCCCTTGAAGGTTTGCTGCATAGATATGCTATTCAGTCCATCCAACCAGCTAAGGCCTCGGACTTTATGATGCGGGAAGGCGTCTGGGAAGGGGGAGAACATCTTCAGCCCGATGAGCCGGTAGCTTCACTCCTGAAGCATGGAACACTCTCTATTGGATTTATAGGACTTGCTGAATGTATGAAAGCTTTGTATGGCAAACATCACGCTGAAGACGAGATTTCATATCAAGAAGCAGTTAAAATCATTGAAATGATGCGTGATTTCTGTGATGTAAAAAGTGACGAGTATGGGCTGAACATCACGCTGTTTGCAACACCTGCCGAAGGACTTTCCGGTAAATTTACAGCTATTGATCGGGAGCATTATGGAATGATTCCGGAAATAAATGATCGTGATTATTATACGAACTCTTTTCATGTTCCTGTCTACTATTCTCTTTCTGCTGCAAAAAAAATACAGCTGGAAGCACCTTTTCATAAGCTATGTAACGCCGGAGCGATCTCTTATGTAGAACTTGATGGGAATGCGAGAAACAATCAAGACGCATTCCGCCGTATCGTACAATATGCCTTGTCTCAAAATATCGGATATTTTTCTGTTAACCATCCCTTAGATCGTTGTCCGTCATGCGGCTATGAAGGTGTCATTGGTACGGAATGCCCAAGCTGTGGAATTAGCGAAAATGACATCCATTTTAGTCGTCTTCGTCGAGTAACTGGTTATTTAACTGGTGATTACACGGTACGATTCAATTCAGCTAAACAAGCCGAAGTAAGAGATCGGGTTAAGCATCTATGACGCCCTTCTCCATTTGCGGATATATTCCAGAATCGATTAATGAGGGTGCGGGTCTACGTGCGGTTGTTTTTATCAGCGGTTGTAAGCATGCCTGCCCCGGATGTTTTAACCCATCTTCTTGGAGTTTCAGAGCAGGGAAGCCATTCACTGATGAGGAGCAACAACGCATTATTCAGGAGATTGCAGATAACCCGTTACTGGACGGACTTACTCTTTGCGGGGGAGATCCTTTTTTCTCTGCTCGTGAATGCACTGCTTTCGTTCATAAGTACAAACAACGTTGTCCCGAAAAAACGCTATGGGCCTATACAGGGTTTGTCTATGAAGAGTTGATGGAGGATCAAGAGATGCGTACGCTTGCCGAACAATGTGATGTCATCATTGATGGCCCATTCAAACTGGATTTAAAAGATACAACGCTTCCCTATCGGGGAAGCCGTAATCAACGGATTATTGATGTAAAAGCGTCCTTAATCAACGATTCTGTCGTTACTTTATAAAAAAATAAAAACATCCGGTGAACATCTAGTCTCTTGCATGTCCCGGATGTTTTTTCTTTTTGTACCCACATTGAAAAGATAGATAAAAATTGATTGTCTTATGTGAATTTTTCATATGTTGTGATTTTTAGATAAGTAGTCATTTACCTCTTCGTTGCTCATTGTATTGTAGATTCCATCCAGAATCGTTCGCCATATGAAGTGGTTGTCTTGAAACATCTGAGGGACTTCCGGAATAAGAAGGGTACAAACATTCCGTAGATGATAATCTAGCGGCGTAATGTCAGACACCGGTGCGTGATTCACAACAAGTAGTCTATACTCACCCACTACAAGGTCATTTAAGACACTTACAAGTTCTTCGGTTTCATATGGCGTTGTTTCTGTGCGTAGAAAAAAGATTCGCTTACCGCTCTGCACCAGTTGCAAGAATCTGCGCGCTCTATAATCCAATTTTTCTCTCAATTTTGAATAGCTTTGTAAAATTTCCGGATCATTTTCTTCCAGTGGGAAGTCATGAACGGAATACAAATCATAGGCTGAATCCCGGATCACATAACATCCTGAATCGGAACTTGCTCCGTAATACTGAAGATTCTCTCTTTTCATCAGGTAACTGAATCGATCGCGAAGCATCGCACTTATACCCGATAAATGAGGGGAGATCATCCAGTCAATCACACCGGCTATGTTACGAATTCGACTATGATTAAGCTGACTCGCAGGCAAGCAGTTATGTCCGAGGCTAAACAGTACGTCATATCCCCCTTTTAATTCATCGAGTTCCATCACCTACTCCTCCTTGTAGCCAATATTTATCCTTATTAGATTAGAGTAAGCATAGTTACGCCTGTGCGATTGAACTTATATTATGAAAAATAGAAAAATAGGCCCCTCAATCTTAGAAACCGAGGGATGAATCCTTTGACTACCGTTTTGCTTTATTTATGGACCGGAGAAAGAATGGCTACAATTATTCCAGCGGTAAAGGTGACAAACTAAGCGACCTTTCGATTTGTTGATTCATTGTTCTATCGAAGCGGTAATGATACATAATTACGGAAATTAGGGTTCATACTAGCCAAATGGAAAGGGTGAATTGACATGAGTGAAGACAAAACAAATCGCGGAGCCGGTTTTGATTCCATACCTGAGCCGGATCCAAAGCATGTCCCCTTCGATTGGACCAACCAATCAGGATCCATGACGATTACCAACTTGACAGAAGATGTACTGGAGACAGACGATAAGAATGAGGATGAAGAAAAAAAGCGATAACCAGGAAGCGCAAAATATGTGGCTTTCATCAACTTATCGCCGCAGTTATTCTGCGCTTCAGAATCCACAAAAAAGAGAGAAGCCTACGAATGAATAGGTTTCTCTCTTTTTTGAGTTATGCAAATAGGATGCTTACCAAAAAACCATCAGGAAAGATCCCAAACTTCGTGGATTTTAGGAACGTCAGAGATGAGTTGTCTAGTATAGTCGTGTTGTGGATGAAGGATCACTTCTTCTGCCGGTCCCCGTTCCACCACTTTTCCTTGTTCCATAATGTACAGTGTATCACTCACATAATAGGCGAGCCCTACATCATGCGTTATGAAAATAATCGTCATTTTGTTCTCATCTCGCAGTTTTAAGAGCATGTCAAGTATTGTGGAACGTGAGCAAGCATCTACCATCGATGTTGGCTCATCTGCAATCAAAAGTTTGGGATGAAGCATAAAAATTCTTGCAATCATCAGCCGCTGCATCTGTCCCCCCGACAGCTCAAACGGATATTTATTGTATAGTTCTTCAAATTTTAAGTTTACGAAAGAACAAGCTTCTTTCATTCGCTCATTTTCCTCCGCTTTAGATAAGGTAACGCCTTGCAGTTTAAGACAATCTTGAAGCAATTTCTCTACTTTATAAAACTGATTAAAGGAAGAGAACGGATCTTGGAATATAGCTTGGATATCCTTCCAGTAGTTTTTACGATCTTTATGGCGGCGTAAAGTTCTCGGTTTTCCTCTGTATTCAATCTGTCCGCTCGTTTCTTTTAACAACCCCATCATCATTTTGGCAAGCGTCGTTTTCCCACTACCGCTTTCCCCTACAATTGATATAATTTCTCCTTCATGAAAGGTAAAATCCACCTGATCCACTGCTACAGTCTTCTGTTTGCCGTACCCAAAAACTTTAGTGACCTGCTCTCCGCGGAGCAGTACATTTCCTTTATTCATTTTTGTACCACTCCTTTAGTGTGTGGGAGTCAATGATACATCGGTAAACACGGTCCTCTTCTTCCCGAATGTTGATTTTGCCTTGCAGACACTCTTCATGTGCATATTCACATCGAGGTGCAAAACGGCAACCGACAGGAACTTTTTTGAGATTAGGCGGTGTTCCAGGGATCGCGGTCAACTTGTGCTCCTTCATCCCCGCTTCTGGTACAATAATAGAACCCATCAGCTTTTTCGTATAGGGATGTACGGGATTAAAAATCATCTCCTCTGCCGTTCCACGTTCCACAATCTCCCCTGCATACATGATCATGATGTCATCCGTCACATGATAAAGGAGCGGAAGTTCATGCGTGATAAAGACCAGGGATTCGATATACCCTTTCTCCAGCAAATGCTTCATCAGCCGTATGACCGCTTTTTGTGAGGTAACGTCAAGCGCTGACGTCGGTTCATCTGCAATGAGCACTTTGGGATTAAGAATGGTGGAAATCGCAATAACTGTCCGCTGCTTCATACCACCCGATAATTCACTAGGAAAAGAGTCTAGCACTTTCGGAGGTAAGCCAAGCGTATGGAATCGCTCTTCTGCCATTTTCCGTACTGATTCCCGCTTCAGTTCCGGTCTATGCTCCTTCATAATATCTTCAATAAATCGGATGATCTTAAGTGTCGGATTTAGAGCATTCATAGCTGCCTGTGGAATATAGGCAATCTCCCTGCCGAGCACTTGTTTACGAAGCTGTTCTTGGTTCAATTTCATAATATCGGTTCCATCTATCATAATTGACCCGCCTCCAAAATGAAGCGGAGCAAAGTAAAACCCCATCAGGCTAAGGGCCAAGGTAGATTTACCACAACCCGATTCGCCCGCAATACCTAGCGTTTTTCCTTTTTCTAGCTCAAAACTGACCCCGTCCACAGCATATACATGTTCTTTCAATCGGGTCCGGTAATAGGTTTTCAGGTTGTTTACCGTTAGGATCGGACTTGTCACCTCTACATCAGCTCCTGATCTTCGGATTAAATATTTCATCCATCCCCGTATTCATTAGATACAAGGAAAAAGTAATGACCGCGATGGCGACAGCCGCAGGAATAAACGCCCACCAAGCTCCTGCTACCGGGGCTTCAAATACAAGTGCCCAGTTCATAATTATGCCAAGCGAAATAGTGTTATAAGGTCCTAGTCCGAGCATCGATATCGATGCCTCTGATAGAATGCCAGATGCCGTCTGCAATACAAAGGCCATCACCACATAAGAAGCGATATATGGCAATATTTCAGAAATAATAATACGTGGTGTACTGTATCCTGAAATTTTTGCAATCCCTACATGATCCCGGTTACGAAGCGATGTCGTTTGGGCCCTAACGGCCCTTGCCGTCCAAGGCCAGCTCGTCATTCCGATAATGATCGCCGTTACCATCGAACTGCGTGAATCAATACTGACAGAAATAAGAATCAGAATGATAAATGACGGGATTACAATAAATATGTTCGTGAAAGAAGTGAGGATATTGTCCAGTACACCGCCAACGTAACCCGAGATCAGCCCCACAGCGAGACCAATGATGGTGGCAAACACACCTGCGATAAAACCAACAAGAAGTGAAGTTCGGATACCATAAATGAGCTCAAGGAACAAATCCCTGCCGAAATTATCGGAACCCAGCCATAGTTTTCCGTCCGGCGGCTGATAAGCCATTGCGATCATTTCAAGCGGATCGTTTTGATTAATGAGCGGATAGATCATGACAACAAGCAGCATGAGAATAAGCGTCCCTGCTCCAATCATAAATTTCGGTGATCTGAGCAATATTTGTACCGATGTGTTCATATTATTGGTCCTCCATTTGCGAGGCTTTAATTCTTGGATCAATGAATCCATAGACGAGATCAATCGTAAAATTGGCAAGCAGCACAGCAACTGCTATCAGCAGTGTACAGCCGGAGATGAGCGGATAATCAAGCTGACGAATAGCTGTAAACATCCACGTGCCGATCCCTGGATAGCTAAACACAATTTCACAGATCAGCGATCCCCCAACCATCGTGCCTATCGATAAGGCGAGCCCCGTAATTTGCGGTAACATTGCATTTCGGAAGACGTAACCTGCAATTTTGGAATCCCGAATACCAAGCAATTTTCCATATAAAACATAGTCCGAATTCAGTTCATAGATGGACATTTCCCGCATCCCAATTGCCTGACCGCCGATGGTTACCAGAACGATAGATAAAAACGGGAGAGTGTGATGCCGTATAACAGACCATATAAATTCAAAGCTCATTGTAGGAACGAGTTGATAATCATATCCCCCATGAAGCGGGAACCAGTTCAATGTCAAAGCAAAAACGTAGAGCATAATAATGGCAAGTGTGAAAAAAGGAATCGAGTTTACAAACAGTGCAACTGGAAAAATGACCTTATCAAAAACACCTTTGCGGTATGCGGCTACAGCGCCGAGTACATTCCCAACGATCCATCCAACAAGAATAGCTGGCAGCTGGAGACCCACGGTCCACGGAACCGCTGAAGCCAGAATATCCGTTACCGGCTTAGGATACATACCAAAAGAAGTTCCGAGGTTTCCTGTAAATAAGTTTTTCAGGTAGATAATGAACTGCTCCCCTAGCGGCTTGTCAATCCCGAATTCGATAGCAAACGTTTCGTATACTCGCTTTATGGTATCGCTATCTGTCATCCCCTGTGTCATCTCCGAAACAATCATACTCACCGGGTTTCCCTCGATTAAACGGGGCAGTAAAAAGTTGAGTCCAATAGCAATTACCAGGGTCAGTAAATACCACAGCGATTTTTTCGCAACATATTTCCCATAAGTATTCAAATCATCTCACCCCCTGAAATAGCTGCAAATACTTAGATTCATGGTAGAAAATAGACCTATACCTGGCTGCAGAAGCCTTCCAAGTATAGGTCTAGCTAACTAATCTTCGTTAATTGTGTATTTCATACAACGCCCGGATTCCTGCACCATCCATAACGATTTGAGGCGGAATGTTACTGCCGTCTCCTTCTGCAGGGAACCCTTTCCAAACCGACTCGTTCACGGTATGGAACACCCATGGACGATACATTAGCGGAATGGAAGGAATATCTTTTAGCCAAATCTCCGTAAGTTCTGTGTACAAAGCTTTGATTTCCGCTTCATCCGAAAGGGTTGGAATCTTCTCAATGATTTCATCTGCACGTTCATTTTTATAACGACCCCAGTTCCAGAAGGCCATCTCTCCCATAGGAGCCACACCTTCTGAATACATAATTGTCATGGCACGGCTCCATGGCTGACTTGGGCTTACTCCGCCGGCAGGCGTGTTCATAATAATATCGAATTTCCCAGTCTGCAGGTCATTTGTCCACACAGGTGCTTCCGGGAACTTGGTGCGAATTTCAATCCCGATTGCCTTGGAATTTTGGGCTACAATTTCGAGCGCAGCATTCCAGTCAGACCAGCCATATGGGCATTCAATTTCATAGGGTCCGAGACGTTGACCGTTCAGGACACGAATGCCATCTTTGCCTTTTTTGGCGCCGATTGAGTCTAGCAGCTTATTGGCTGCATCGACATCAGTAGTCCATTGCAGTGATTTGATCGCATCCTGATCCACGTATTTGGATTCAGCAGCTGTATTCAGCGTCAGTGAAGGTTCCATCGTAGCTGAGTAGCCGCTGATTGCTAGTTCCGAAATTTTGTTATAATCAATTGCCATCGCAATGGCGCGTCTTACATCCGCATTGTCGAGACCTTCCTTCGTTAAGTTAAAGAAGATGGAAGGCATGGAACCTGGCACGTAATAAGGCGCATCCTTTAAGAAGGTTTTGACCGGAGCTCCATCTTTCCACATATTCATGACTTGAGGGATAAACTGCTGTGATACATCGACTTGACCGCTCTTGAAAGCAAGGTCCCCTGCAGCATTGTCTTTGTAGATAACATGCGTAATATATTTAGGGGCAGGAAGCTTGCCGAACAATTTCTGTCCCCAATAATTATCATCACGAACGATCGTAATTTTCTGATCGTTATAAAAATACATTTTGTACGGGCCAGTACCTACTGGAGCATCATTTACTTCTTTACGAATGGTAGATAAATCTCCATTTGCCTTCTTTTCGATCTCATCCCAAATATGTTTTGGCAACATAGGGATCATCTCGATACTATCAAGTACGGCCAGTTTATTCGGATTGTCAGGATTCAGCGTAATCGTGACAGACTCCGGACTCGCTGCTTTCACTTCACTGATGTAAGTCCAGAAGTTACTCCAGTTAATATCGTATTTTTTGCCAAGTTCGTAGGTATACACTACGTCTTCTGACGTAAAAGGTGTGCCATCACTCCATTTGGCATCCGTATTCAAATCAATTTGCAACGTCTTCTCATCTGTCCACTCATACTTTGTACCAAGCAGCGGCTCAAGGTCACCATTCAGCTGATTAATCATAAACAGCGTCTCGTATACCAATTCTCTGGAATTTCCATAGTTAATCGGAAAAGCTGGATTTCCACTCAGCAAATTAAAGTTTGTGGGGGCTCCCCACTGCAAGCCATTAATATAGAGCGTTTCATTTCTTGGGGTCGCCTTCGCATCCGTTTGCGGTTCCGTTTCCTTGTCACCTGGAGGAACATTTTGTGTTACTTGCGGGTCACTCGTAGATGGTGGAGCAACACTTTGACATCCCCCGAGGATAAAGGCAGATGTCATAAGAAGTATTAATGTAGACTTGATCCCCTTCGTCAACTTCATGTTCTAACCTCCCATTCATGGATCTCCCTAAACCTATGTTGCGGAGAAACAAACAAGATACGGATGGAAGCGCTTTCTCAGGTGTCTACAGCAATTCTATGCCCTCTCTTTCATTCTAATTCCTCTCTTTTTTAGGTGTTGTCTAAGTTCAGAGCATAAAAAAACACCAGGTATCGTGTACCTGATGTTAGCAACAGATTTATCCCTTTTATAAACACTGCTTGAACTTTAGTTCACGACCTTCTTTTCTTCTACTAACGTTTTTAATCTTCCTGGATAGTCGGTAATGATTCCATCTATTCCTATTTCCAGTAGCTTTTGCATATCCACTACTTCGTTCACAGTCCATGCAAAAATTTGCACACCTTCCTGCTGAACCGAGTCGTAATCGCCCTCTTCCAGTTGTATGAAATAAGGATGTAATGAGTATGCATTCACCCCTGCGGCTTCTGGCAATTGCTTGGGACAAGCAAAATTCTGGGTATAGAGAAGTCCTGTCTTCACTTCAGGATTCAGACTTTCTAAAGTGCGCAAGCTGTCAAAATGGAAAGAAGATACGACAACGCGCTCAAACATGTCATAGTCTTCTAACAAAGCTAACAACTTTTCTTCAACCCCCTCTGAAATACCGCCCTTGATCTCGACATTAATTATGAGATGATCGGGAGCAAGATCGAATACTTCCTTTAGTGTAGGGATGACTTGTCCCTCATAAGAAGAATCGAACCATTGTCCAGCATCTAACATACGAAGTTCCGAGAAGGTCATATCCTTCACTTTACCTTCCCCGTTCGTTGTCCGATTGACGGTATCATCATGAATAACCATAATTTCTCCATCTTGAGAAAGATGAATATCCAGCTCGAAAGCATCACAGCCTTGTTCCAGTGCAAGTTCAAAAGCAGCGATCGTATTCTCAGGAGCTTCGCCTTTAGCTCCGCGGTGGGCAATAATTAGCGGCGACTTCATACAATCAGCACCTTTCTCTAAATGGAAATAAACGATAAACACAAGGTTTTCACTCATTACATAGTTCAGTATAAGGAGTTCTTCTTCCTCCTTCACCCGTTTTATGTTAATTCTATGTCAAGAAATAAAAATGAGTATTCATTAAAAAAGCCAAAGGTGAGTAAATCACCCTTGGCTTTTTCCGACTTTACTTTGTGGTAAGTTTCAGTGGCGCTGCAATTAGCTTGTCCACTTCTTTGCCTTGCACAACATCCGACGCTGCTTTCACTGCAAGCTCTCCTATTAACTTAGGCTGTTGAGCAACCGTTGCGGTGAGTCCTCCAGCATTAATAGATTTAATCGCATCATCGTTTCCGTCAAAACCGACGACAATGATATCTTTTCCTGAGCTCTGAATGGCTTCCATTGCACCCAGTGCCATTTCATCATTGTGAGCAAACACGGCTTTCACATCCGGATTACCTTGCAGCAGATTCTCCATAACGTTCAGTCCTTTCGTACGGTCGAAATCTGCTGCTTGCTTCGCAACCACGTTCAGCTTCTCGTCAGCGATGTTGTGGA
This sequence comes from Paenibacillus sp. Marseille-Q4541, assembly GCF_018310695.1. Classification (GTDB taxonomy): domain Bacteria; phylum Bacillota; class Bacilli; order Paenibacillales; family Paenibacillaceae; genus Paenibacillus. The sequence continues at coordinate 79,182 of NZ_JAGXCY010000019.1, forward strand.
ATCCTTTCCCGCGTTCACGAGTAGCAGAAGCACCTGGTACTCCTTCGAGTTCAATGACTTTCGCATCTTCTCCAAGCTGATCAATAATATATTCTGCTGCCATTTCCCCGCCTTTTACGTTATCGGAAGCAACGAGCGCTTCTACTTCACCTTTGTCAGCAGAGCGGTCTAGTGTAACCACTGGAATGCCTAGTGAATTGGCTGTTTGTACGACATTGGAAATCGCTGCAGAATCAGTTGGGTTGATAAGTAGGGCACTTACACCTTGCTGGATAAGATCATCGACATCATTACTTTGTTTTGCTGAATCATTCTGCGCATCGACAACAATGACTTCAATTCCTTGTTTTGCCGCCTCAGCGACAACCCCATCTTTAAGGGACACAAAAAATGGATTATTCAGCGTCGAGATCGACAGCCCTATTTTCATCTCGCTAGTGTCTTGGCTTTTGTTAGGCTTAGCCCATTCAGGAGGCTGCATAGAGCAGCCTGTCATAATAAGCATGAGCATGGCGGTAAATATGAGCGTTAATTTTTTCATGAGTTATCTACTCCTCTTATGCGGTTTTCTTACGGTCGATGAGTACAGCGATGACGATAACGACACCTTTCACAACCATTTGATAGAATGAAGAAACACCTAGCAAGTTCAGACCATTGTTCAGCGTTCCGATAATGAGCGCACCAATCAGTGTTCCTACAATAAGTCCACGTCCGCCGGTAAGACTAGTTCCGCCAAGAACGACCGCCGCGATTGCATCGAGTTCGTAGGAAGTACCCGCTGTAGGCTGAGCCGAATCGAGTCTTGACGTTAGAATGGCACCTGCTAGCGCAGATAGCATCCCCGCGAGAGAATAAATCATGATTTTTACTTTATCTACTTTAATCCCGGATACGAGAGCTGCTTTTTCATTACCACCAATTGCATATGTCTTACGTCCAAAAGAAGTTTTATGGAGAATCACCCACAGAATTGCGAATGTAATCATCATTGTAATGGCTGGAACCGGAATTCCTAGGAAATAACCGCGACCAAACAGTTGAAACGCCATATTATCCCCAAGACCCGTAATCGGATTACCATTCGTATACACTAAGGTAAGTCCGCGGAAAATTGTCATCGTAGCAAGTGTGGCAATAAAGGGTGCCATTTTCCCTTTTGTAATCAAAAGTCCATTCATCATCCCCATTACGCCACCTAACAATACGCCGACAATAATGGCCAAAATGGGATCAAATCCAGACAACATCAAATTCGCTACAAATGCACTCGACAAAGCGAGTATGGAACCTACGGATAAGTCAATCCCACCTGTCAGAATAACAAACGTCATTCCGAAAGCGAGCAGTGCATTAATCGATACCTGTCTCAGTAGATTTAATATATTAAGCGGTTCCAAAAAACTCGGATTGAGTACAGATACAATGATAATTAATAAAATCAGTCCTAGAAACGGTCCCAGTTTTCCGCCAATTTGAGAGAGGGAGAACCCTTTTTTCACTCCGGCATCATTCGCTTTACTTGTCATGTTATTGTCCTCCTGTTGCTAACGTCATAATTTTCTCTTGCGTAGCTTCCTCATGGCTCAATTCACCGGTAATATGACCTTCATGTACTACCAAGATTCGATCACTCATACCAAGGACTTCAGGAAGTTCCGACGATACCATAATGATGGCTACTCCTCTGTCCGTCAGTTCGTTCATCAGCTCGTAAATTTCGCGTTTAGCGCCGACATCGACACCACGTGTTGGTTCATCCAGAATGAGTACATTAGGACCAATGCCCACCCATTTGGCAATTACTACTTTTTGCTGGTTCCCACCAGATAAATTTTTAGCTGCAGTTTCTGAAGATTCTGTTTTGATAAGTAGGCGCTTGATGAGCGTGTCTACAAATTCTTGTTCTTTTTTGCTGGAGATCACTCCGGCCCTGTTACTAAAACTGAATAAACTCGGAAGTACCATATTGTCTTTTATCGAAAAATCGAGAACAAGTCCCTCATCTTTACGATCTTCGGTAATAAAGCCAACCCCATGTTTCACTGCATCTTCTGGACGGCGGATCATTACCTTTTTCCCGCGAATCTGGATCTCACCACTCGTAAGGGAATCGAGTCCAAACAGTGCTCGCATGATTTCCGTACGCCCTGCTCCCATGAGTCCCGAGAATCCGACGATTTCACCAGAACGAACCGTAAAGCTTATATTTTCAAAAATGCCCTTGCGACTCATGTTTTTCGCTTCCAGAACCACTTCACCAGGCTTAGGATTCCGCACAGGATAACGTTCTGTAAGCTCCCGTCCTACCATCTTTTTGACTACTTCTTCAAAGCTTGTATCTGGAATATCCTTCGTATCTACTGTTTTTCCATCTCTCATCACGGTAATTCGATCGCAGATCGTAAAGATCTCTTCCATCCGATGCGAGATATATACGATTGATACGCCTTCTTTGCGAAGCGAATGAATGACTTCAAACAGCTTCTCGATCTCTCGTTCAGTTAGAGCTGCTGTCGGCTCATCCATAACAATTACCTTAGCATTCGTCATGAGAGCTTTTGCGATTTCAATCATTTGCTGCTGACCTACGGAGCATTGCCCTGCTTCCTGATCGATTGGGATTGTGACTGCCAGCTTTCTGAACTGCTCAATTGCAAGCGTTCTCATTTCTTTGGTTTGGAGTATACCGAAAGCATTTGTCATTTCTTTTCCGATAAAAAGGTTTTCCAGCACCGTCATATCTGGCCATACATTCAGTTCTTGATGTATAAAAGCGATGCCGTGCTGCTCAGCTTCCTTCGGCGAAGGAAAATATGTTTCTTTTCCATCAATGAGAATCGTACCTTGATTTCGCTCATGAAGACCGATCAGGATGTTCATCAGTGTAGATTTCCCTGCTCCGTTTTCACCCATTAGAGCATGAACTTCGCCTTCTCTAAGCTCAAAATCGACCCCACTTAACACCTGATTCGTTCCAAAAGCTTTATGAATATCATTCATTTGAATGTGCATGAGATTCTCTCCTTTATCCGAAATAGACCCCAGACTGTAAAATGCAATTTGCGTAGGGTTTGGCTTCACCAGTTCGGATGATCACTTTCGCCTCTTTCGTTCGTCTCTTGAACTGCTCATGGTCACAAAATTCGATTTTGGAAGCAGCAAATTTCTCATTCATATATTGATGTGTTTCCGCATTTCCATTTTTAATCTCATCTGCCATAATCACCTTTTCAATCTCCATATCCTCGGCGATGATATCGACTACCTCCTGAAAACTAGGTGTTCCAAGCTTAAGAGCAAGATCAATTTTAGGAACCCCTTCAGGTACAGGTAGCCCAATATCAGCGATGACGATTTGATCCGTGTGACCGAGATCGACGAGTATTTTAGCAATATGACTATTTAAAATGCCTTGTTTCTTCACTTTAATTTCGCCTCCACTTCTTGCCGTGTTGGCATTCCGCCTTGTGCTCCGAATTTCGTTACTGATATTGATGCAGCCAGGTTCGCAAAGGAAATGCTGTCTGTCATTGACTTTCCTTCTGCCAGCGCAACCGCGAAAGCCGCGTTAAAAGTATCCCCCGCTCCCGTTGTATCGACAGCTTCAACGACAAATGCTGGGACAACAACCTCTTCCTTGCCGTCATAATAACGGACTCCGTTTTTACCTTCGGTAACAACAAGTTTATTGGGATATTTCCGCAAAGAATCTTGCAGCTTCTCTCCCGCAAACATCATCTGTGCTTCGTGTTCATTCGGCGTAATATATGTTGCGTTTTCAATAACCGCTTGGCTTATAGCTCTTGCTGGTGCAGGATTAAGCAGAAGAGGTACACCTGCTTCCTTGCAAATCGAAGCTACATATTCAACGGTCTCTTCCGGAATTTCTTGCTGAATAAGCACAATATCTGACTTACGTATAACATTTGCAGCTTTATCAATATAATGAGGTGTCACTTCGTTATTAGCGGCTTTCACAACGATGATGCTGTTATCTCCTTCAGCCAAAATGATATGTGCTGTTCCACTTTCCATATCTGTAACCGGTTCCACATAGTCGACAAGTACTTGATTTTGTTTAAAATTGTTCAAAATGGCTTCACCATAGGTGTCATCTCCGATACGACCGATCATGAACACCTCGGCGCCCAGTCTTGCAGCAGCGACAGCCTGATTTGCTCCTTTGCCTCCAGGTACCGTTTTGAATGAATCCCCTAGTACAGTTTCTCCCGCACCAGGACGTTTACTTGAAGTTACCACGAGATCCATTGAAGAACTGCCTATCACCGTTACTTTGGGTTTCATGTTTGTATTCATGATTACTGCTCCACCTTTCTTGTCGTACCTCGTTCTATTAGTTCAACCGGGAACTGAGTATTCGTTTCCTTGGTTTGCTTACCTTCCACTAATTCAATAAGTAATCTACCTGCTGCTCTGCCCATTTCATAAGCCGGCTGCCTGATCGTTGATAGACCTGGTGATACCAGGCTGCTTACGGGAATGTCATCAAATCCCACAATCTGAATGTCATTCGGAATATGTTTGCCAAGTTTATACGCTTCATGCATGACAGCAAATGCGGCTAAATCGTTACTTGCGATCACTCCGTCGGTTGCCGGATAACGACGAAACAATGCTTCGGCAAGCTTGTCCACATGATGAAAAGAAAATGTAGACGTCTGAATAATGTTATAAGAAGCATTCGCTTGCTCTAACACTTCAACTGCACCGGAGAAACGATCTTGCGCTGGCTTCACATGAGCCGGTCCTTGCATAAGTGTTATTTCCTTACTGCCTCCAGCGAGTATCGCTTTCGCAGCGAGTCTGCCGCCTTGCCTTCCATCTGAGTAGATGGATGGCCGATCGTCAGAAGTCCGATCAAGGAATACAACGGGAATCCGAAGTGAGTCATATGTTTGTGTATCCGGATCATTCGTCGCCGTCACTACGCCGACCACATTATTTTGAGTAAAGGTCTGCATATATTCTTGTTCCTTATGTTCATCTTCATCGCTATTGCCAATAATGAGACGGAAGTCATTTTCTCTCATCTCATCCTCTACGCCTCTAGCGAGCTGTGGAAAATAAGGATTCGTAATATCCGGGATAAGTAACCCAACTAATTTGGATTTTCGTTTATATAAAGATCTTGCCACTTCATTAGGAGAATATTGCAAAGCAGCAATCGCTTCTTCTACTTTTTTACGTGTATCTTCATGCACATAACCTGCACTATTCAATACTCTAGATACCGTAGCCACCGATACACCTGCGTGCCGGGCCACATCTTTAATGGTTGCCATCCTTGTCACCTCGACTATGTGTAACCGGTTACATGAACAAGATATCACACTTTATTCGTCTCTGCAAGCCTCTTCATAAATTCAAGGGAGAATCTTATGATAATGCTCAACATGTGATAAAGTGATTGTATAGTTTGATCACAGGAAGTGGAGGAGTTTTATGGAAATACTCAGAAAAATAGCAGCCCTTCTTAAGGGAAACACATCACAGCCACATCTACAGACTAGTCCTCGAAATTCTGCTTCAAGCTCCTTGTTCACACGACCTGTTCCTATGAATTTAGGTATGCATTCAACTGTCCCTTCACTTCAAAGACTAGGGGATCGCCTAGAGGATGCATTGAAGACTTCCTACATGGAACAAGTACAGAAGAGGGTGATAGCTAAACACAGCTGTTCCCCGCAGAAATATGAGTGGATGCTGCAAGAGGTAAAACGATACTTTATCCTTTGCGCGGTCTATAAGAACGTTCCAATGTATAGTGATGAAGCAGATCTCATATGGCATGAGATGCTAATGTTCACGAGAGACTATGAACAATTCTGCGTGAACTTCACGGGTGAGTTCATTCATCATCAGCCTAATATCACAGAAACAACTACAGCCGACCGTGAAAAAGAAAGAGCGATGTATGATCTGCTTTACAGCCGATTTTTTATCATTCATCCAGAAAATGAGCAGCTTTGTCGTCCTTTCTTCCGTCACAAATTAAATCCTATCGGTGTAGATTCACATGGAGAACAGACATCCGGTTTTATGTCTGATACACCTAATCTGACTACAAACTTTTTTCTGACCGAGATAAAGAGTCGATTTCGTCATACGAATGATGCTGATATCCAGCACATTCAACATGAGCTAATCCAGACTTTGCCATCTCAAATACAGGAAGCAGAGAATAAATCAAATCTACTTTATTCAAATACGAATAATGCCAATAGTTACACTACCAGTAATACGGCAAGTAGACCCAATCAGCAGTCATCTCGGATCAGGCCAAACCAAGTCGCAGCAGACCCCATTCTATCCCTTTTGCTATTATCTGCTGCAGCGGATCACCTGTTTGTCCCTAACCCAGATGAAGTAATGCTGGAAGAACGAAAACAGCAGTCTGGCACGAATGACAGCGGAACTTATACAGACCCTCATTCAGATAAAGACGACCGTACTGATTCGCATCATCATGACAGTTCTTCTTCTCATTCTGATGGAGGCTCTTCTGGGACAGATTCCTCTGGTGGCCAATCCTCATGCAGCAGTTCAAGTTGCGGTTCTTCTTGTGGTGGAGGATGCAGCAGTTAATTACATACGAAAAAGCCGATCCAAAGCGACTTTGGAAACGGCTCTTTCGTATGAATCTGAATATCAAAATGTAAACAAAACCTCCTATATACTTACAATTATTAAAATGGTATTATTTTCAATAGATTGTAATTGTTTAGAGGTGAGGAGTGAACTATAATGCAGAATATTGGTTTTCCTGGAATGATTTTTCTTATTGCCGTTATTGTCTTCGTTATATGGTTACTAAGATCCCTTATTCATAAAAGAAAATAAGTACATATGAAAAGGACTGCTACCTTTATTGGTAACAGTCCTTTGGTTTCACTAAACTACACCTGTAGCGAAATCATGAGAATACGCTAGTAAACTTGCGATAATCAGTTCACCGTTATTTTTCCATAATACATATACATTCCGCAATTAAATGCATATGAACCAGGATCAAGATTGGAATCCACGGTATAGTAATTGTCGCCTTTCTCCAGATATTTCAGTATATCCAGATCTTTGGAGACAACATCCGTAATACAGGTTAGGTTTGTATCTTTTTTAAAATTAATTTTGGTGGGTACTCCTTTTTTTACCTCGATATTCTCTGGATAAAATCCATCGGATTTCACCTCTACAGTAATGACTTCATATCCTTCTAGATCTTCCTGAGCCTGCCCTTTTCCGTCAGCAGAAGGCATAATTTCTTTTCCACTGAAGAAAAACAATACTCCTGCCAAGATCACTACGGCAACCACTCCAACTGCAGCAAAAGGCCACCATTTCGGTAACTTCTTATTCATGTCGATCCGTCCCTCTCAAAAAGCAGCAATGATAAATCCTTACCTATTTCTATTATAAGGATAAATTAAAATTTCTATAAGAAAAATGACTCTTTAGAGCTACTTTACACCTATTTTGATCCACATAATCGTACTATTCTGTGACGATCTTTTGAAAAATCTCTAATTCATGTCCTTATATCCGCGAATGTGCGTCAATTGACGTCTAGATGTTCTTATTCATCATAACGGTTATAAGCTCGTTCCTAATCTCATTTTGAGTAGCTTTAATCACTTCTCCGCTCGCATTGATAAGATAAGTAATCGGTATTGATACAGGGTTGTCTTTATAGGAGCCATCCGCATGACTAGTACCCACTACCACACACTGGAGCTCCTTTGCGATTTGGCATGCAAGATGAACCCATTCATCGTATTGCTCGTGACTGAACATTCCCACACCTATGGGGTGAAAAAGAATGTCAATATCTTCGCTCCGAACTCCATCCATGCCTTGTAGTACGAGTTCATCACAAAGAATTACTCCTAGATGATACCCTTTAACTTGTACTGTCTGCTTTGCCGTGTATTTAGGACGATCAAGTAAGATCTGACCATCGTTACCGATGATAATCACCTGATCTTTGGGATTTTTATGAAACTTACGATAGCCAGTAATCAGTGTCACCTGATGGGATCTAGCAAGTTCCTTCGCTTTTTCCACGTTTTCATTCAAATACCCTTCCGGGAAAAAAACGAACTCTGCTTCCGGATGTTGCCGTAATGCTTCCTCGAGCTGAATAACATCTTTTTCAAGCTTAGGTTGACCAACCAAAATTTTCATATAGGACCCTCCGATCATTATTTATCCAGATAACGCTCATACATATACCATGAACAGAAGCGTACAAGAGGGACAAGCAGCACGACAACATTCAGAACCCATGCCGCAACACCGCCAATATTGTCTTTTGAAATAAACAAAAGAATAATACCAATAAGCAGGGCAAAGCCAGATGACCAGTTGGAGGCAGTACCATTAACCGGATGATCGCCCAAAACAATAGATTGGCATCCTTTTATAGCTTCTGAATAACAAGAGTTATGATAAGGATACAGTGATAAGAAAGATTGACTTACGACAAGATCATATCTGGATTCAATTTCAGCATTACAATGGACACAATAAACAGGACGCTTCGAAGTAGACAAAACGACGGACTCCTCTCTACATCAAACACAGTTTATAAAATTATACTATAAAATGGATATATCGTTATGTATCCCGATTTATTCACGCACAAAAAAGCACCTGTATAGCTGAGTTTGCCAACAGAATGCTCCTGTTCTAACTACATTAGAGATCGTTAATTACTTCACTCTCAGAACCTGACCCACAATAATCGTATATTTACTGTCAAGTTTGTTCCAGTCCTTAATCTGCTGAACCGTGCTACCATATTGAATGCTCAAGGCATATACTGTATCTCCACTAACGACAGTATGATAAGTGGCAGTCACTTTTTTAGTCAAATTAAAGTTTTTTACAAGCCCATTGACATGTCCACGAGCAACCTTGTCCAAATGAGAAGCCGATTTTAGTAGTGCTGCATCACTGCTCGTGTCGATAAATCCATTTTCCGTTAAGATGGCAGGCATATGAGATTCACGAAGCACATGGAAGTTTGCACTTTTACGGCCTCGATCCGTTAATGTTATTAATTTCATAATTTCATTGTGCATATTGGTTTGATAAGTTGTTGTTGGCGCGGTGGTTCCAGGGTAGACATAGTCTTCGTAACCGGTTCCTCCGCCAGCATTAATATGGATAGACAAAAAATAATCTGCTCCCCACGTATTGGCAGCATCCGTTCTCTGTGTCAGTGTTACTGTTTCATCCGACATGCGGCTCATCAAAATAGATACATCATTGTATTCAGTTAGCAAAATCGAACGGACGTTGGTAGCGATCGTAAGCGTCAGATCTTTTTCCTTAAGTCCATTTCCTAGCGCGCCCGTATCAGACCCTCCGTGCCCGGGATCAATAAATATTTTAACCATAATCTATCACCTCCCTCTTATTATATGATTTGATTGTTCCAGCGCTTGGACGAACATCCGAAGTGAATATACAAAAACTCTACCAATCCTAGGACTGATAGAGTTTTATTCATTACATTATTTTCTTTTGGGCGGTATCAATACATAAATAATAAATCCAATCACACATATAACAGGTATTAATGTAATCACGATATTCTCCCATAAAATATGCATTCCATCACCTCATTATATACAGGATCATCAAGGGAAATTATAGCATATCAACAATATAGGAGGACCTTCCAAGCTTTTTATACCCCATTTACACTTATGTAAGAAAATTAGATTTCAACCTGCTCCGCCGTTTTCAGATCATACATAGATACTTCTGTGTCAAGCAGGTAATCCGGTTTCTCTTGATTTCTGCTGTTTCGATGTCCCTCAATGTGCGCAGGGCTTTTCTCCCAGCTCTTCCATGCTTCTTCGGATTCCCAGCGAATCATCACCACAACTTCTTCGGTATCTTCACCTTTTTTGCGGTTTTTTTTCACCATAACGGATCGATCAATAAAACCTGGAATTTCAGACATAGGTCCGCCCGGTTTCCCAAAACGCTCAACGATCTTGTTACTGAAACCTTCTTTGACCGTAATTTTACGAAGCTGAATCAACATCTTGAACACCCTCTCTTTTTCATTACCTATACCTCCATACTAAACGATAATGATTATCAGTGTCAATGAGTTGATAAAATAGACCGTACTCATTCGTTCCAGTCTATTTCTCCCTCTTCGCGAAATTCAGTCATCTCGTCAGCCATGTTCTGTATGTCTTCCGAAAGAATAATGGTGATGCCGTAGCCATCTTCCTGCTGTTTTTTAATGGCCTTTTCTTTGATGAACTTGGGACTTCCCGGGCCAGCCTCTTCATCATAAACGAGAAGCAAATGATCTGTTTTACGAAAAAGTAAATCGTCTCTAGCTGCGAATTGCCAAGGTCCGATATAGGGCTGTTTACTAACAACACCATAATAATCTACATTCCTTTTGATATCCTCATAATATGATTTTTTATCATCCGACCAATTCGCTTCTGGATCAGCAAATGCTGCAATGATGGACAGCTTGAGCTGCGGATATTCCTTTTTCAGTTCAATGACAACTTCACATGCCCACAGATCAATTCCGATCTGGCCGGGTGTAATCACCCATTCAATCCCATCTTCAATTAACGGAATGAGCTTAGAACGAAGAGCCTGTTTGATGTAAGGAATACCCGGATGTTTTTGGTTGAAGATACCGAGCTCATTGGCCCGATATCCTGTTACTAATAAATTTTTCATAAAATAAAGCTAAATACCGCCTTTCTGCTATTCCTGATGTAACTATCGTACCACATTCTCCTATTAGGCTGCCTTTCTACCCATATATTAAACCGATTACGACTCGCTATCTTTCCTATTGCTTTCGTTACATCTTATTTACGATCAAAAGGTCCGTTTTTTTAGTATCGTAAGTATGCTCAATCGTTTCCTCAGAGATCACCTTCAGTTTAAGTAAGGCAGCAATTTTCGCACTATCGGCTTTCGAAATCAACTTCCATACGTCTGCATCAGGCAGCGCCTTATATAATTTGTCGTCATCATACTCTTTTTTGAATTGAGTCACGAGTTTAGCTGAATAATCGCCTGCATCGATGATGTTCAGCCCCTCCTCCTTCAGTTGAACGATAATCTCATCCCGAAGCTCAGTTAGTTCTTCTTCAATCGCTTTCTTACGTTGCTTCAGCTCAAAATAACGATGGAGTAATAATTCCATTACATATCACGCTCCTCTAAAGCTATATGTATGCTGAATCACAGTAAATGAGAGCTTATAGAACAAAATAGTAAGGACAAACCTTCCTGGTAAAAAATCGTTATACATAACTTTTGGGTTTGCAATCCCATTTTTGCTGTGCTAAGATAGCCGTAACTTTAGGAACGGAGGGATACCAGAATGATTAATTGGATTCGAGTAAGATTTACTTTTGCCCTTAATAACTAAATAGGCAAAGACTCTGTCTTTTGTGTGCGGACAGAGAACTCGGATTCGATCTATCTTAATTTGGTGTCCATTAATCAAACATAGTATAGAGCGATGAGGTCAGGACCCTAGATGCCTGCCCTCTTTTCGTTTACGTAAATATATCTTTCGGGATTCGGCCGTTAAACTGGCGGGTCTCTGTGAAATAGTGGTTTTCCCTCTCCATTTCTGTCGACTGGATTCGTACGATCTAGGCAAAGTATGGCTAGTAGGAGCAGACGCTTATTGAACAGAGCCGTGAGCTTGTGATACCGATCTCCAGAATATCTACGTATCCGTCTTATTCAGATCCAGCGACATAAAACGTACTTGTTTTATGTCCGCCGAGTTCTCATGCGTAACACAGGCAGCAGTCCGCCTGTGTTTTTTTATTACCAATCATGAGGAGGACGATCAAATGAAACAACCGATAAAAGAAAAAGCGATACTAGCAGGACTCGAACGCAAGGGTCAGGAGGATTTCAGTTATTCCATGGAGGAACTGGCCAATCTAGCTGACGCCTGTGATATTACCGTTGAAGCGGTAGTCACGCAAAAAGCAGAGCGAGTACACCCTTCTCTATATCTAGGTACGGGGAAAATTGAAGAACTAGCGAGACTCCTGGATATGTTAGAGGTAGACATTGTTATTTTTAATGATGAACTGTCCCCCTCTCAAGTCCGAAATCTAGAGAAAAGACTTGATGCCTCTGTACTTGACCGAACAACACTCATTCTGAATATATTTGCTGAACGGGCAAGGTCCAGAGAATCTCAGCTACAAGTGGAGCTCGCCAGACTTCAATATGTATTACCCCGCCTGTCCGGCATCAGTTCTTCTTCCGGAAGACAAAGAGGTGGTGTCGGTACGAAAAACAGAGGTTCTGGTGAAACAAAATTGGAACTATCCCAACGCCGCATTGAAGATAAGATTACAGAGCTTGGTCGTGAGCTCGAAGTTCTCGTCTCACAACGCGAAACTCAGCGTAGACGTCGCCAAAAAACGGAAATCCCGATCGTTAGCCTTGTAGGTTACACGAATACGGGAAAATCCAGTCTTATGAATGCACTGTTACAAAAACATAATGCGTCCACCGATAAAGCTGTTTTTGCGAAAGATATGCTGTTTGCTACACTACAGACGTCCGTCAGGAAGCTAGAACTTCCAGATCGAAAAAGTTTCCTTCTAACAGATACCGTCGGATTCGTGAGCAAGCTTCCACATCATCTAGTCAAGGCCTTCCGTTCTACACTGGAAGAGGTACTCGATTCAGACCTGCTTATCCATGTCGTAGATAGTGCCAATCCCGATGCGGAACAGCTCATTGAGGTCACGAATGCGACCCTTCGGGAGCTCGGAGCAGAAGAGATTCCGGTTATCTATGCCTATAATAAATCAGATCTTAGAACGTCACCGATGGAGTCACATGAGCTTCGTCAGCCTGCGGTCTTGATCTCTGCTAGAACAGGAGCAGGACTTGAGGAACTAGAACAAGCAATCCGTGATTCCGTATTCGGGCATTATGAAGAAGTTGAAGTCACCGTTCCTTATGGCGAGGATCACCTCATCTCGTATTTACATGAACATGCGTATGTAAAATCAACCCGTTATGAAGAGGACGGTACAAAGCTTACCGTAGAAGCTTCTCCAGTAGAGATTCAGAAATGGTCTCACTTGCTTGTTACTCCTAACTCTTAAAATCCTTTGTTTCTCACAGTTCACAAAAAACCTCCTGACCTTATCGGTAGGAGGTTTTTAAATATAAATAGGTTGTGATGTACATTCTCAGTATTGATTTATTTCACAGGGTAAGTCCAGAAGTATTCTGTCTCTAGACGTTTCTGAAATTGCTTGTCTTTAAGGAGTGAATCCCCGGACAGAATTCGAAACTGTGAGCTGTGGGCCTGAATAGATTGAACTTTATTCAGTTTGAAATTACGAATATCGTAAGATACGTCTGGTTCCCCAAGCGCTTCTTTATGATTGTTCGAGAAAGCAACACATAACACAGTTGGGCGTCTGTCTTTTTCTAATGCTTCCACAACCCGCACGACAGCCGCGCCTGTTGCATCATGGTCAGGATGGACGCTGTATCCTGGGTAGAAAGTAAAGATAATGGAAGGATTCAATTCCTCGATAAGTGCTGAAATGGAACCATCTAAGAGATTACGATCTTCAAATTCAATCGTTTTGTCATGGAAGCCTAGCATTCTGAGATCCTGAATGCCAATCGCACGACAGGATTGCTTGAGCTCTTCCTTGCGAATTTCAGGTAACGTAATTCGGTTAGCGATAGGCGGGTTACCCATATTACGGGCCATCTCACCTAAAGTTAGACATGCATAAGTAACCTGAGCTCCTTCTTCATTAATCAACTTGGCAAGCGTACCTGATATGCCAAAAGATTCATCATCGGGATGTGGTAGTACGACTAGAATACGATTCTGTTTCATATAGAACCCCTCTTTCTAAAACAATGTTCTGCTAAGCAGCAAGGATACAATCAAACGCCCTTCTGCATCATGACCTGCCAGCAAAACACGTCCTTCTTCATTTTCTTCCCAATGGGTAAGTCCTTCGGTATACACCCATCCATCATTGATCTTAAGACCAACACGGTAGTAAGTATCCCCTTCAATTGTACCTTTTGAATATCGAACGGGGATATTTTTGATAAAATTGGAAGCAGGATGCTTCGAGCTATCATTATGGGCAGCATAAGCTCCCATCGTAAGTTCCATGTGAAGATACAGATCTTCGTTTGCATATCGGTCCAGCTGTTCTTGCACCAATGCCTTATTAATTAACTGCATGATGATACCTCCGGTAACTTCTTCAAATCTATCATACCTTGCGTGGTATAATGGCTGGTTTCTGTCTTACATATGATGAAGCTTATATATAGCAGTATATCTTAAAAAACCGTGAAAACAAAATCATTCCTTATCTAATAGATTGGTTAATCGTTTCACATTCCTATAATTTGTATATATAGCATTAACTAAATGAAACACTTTCGTGATCCCATACGTATTATGCATGAAATCACCTAAATTTAAGGAGGCTTTACCTCTCATGTCCTTTTTTAACAAAATGCTAGCCAAAGTTGGCATCGGTTCCGCCGAGATCGACACTTTATTAGAGAAAGTATCTTATGTCCCAGGTGAAACCGTTAAGGGCGTCGTTCGTATTCAAGGCGGAAGCGTGGATCAGGAAATTGAAAGTATTTATATTCAGTTAATGACCCGTTATATTCGTGAGCAGGATGACCGAAAAGTAGAGTACAGCTACACTCTAGCAAAGTTCAACGTCTCAGAAGGCCTCCTGCTTCGTAGTGGAGAGAAACTGGAAATTCCATTTGTTTTCCCTCTCCCGCTTGAGACTCCTGTTACTTATAACCGGCAGCCTGTCTGGCTAAGCACAGGACTTGATATTGAAATGTCCATAGATCCAACAGATCATGATTCCATTGAAGTGCAGCCCCACTTCTATATGAGTGCGATTTTCGAAGCAGTTGAATATCTTGGATTCCGCTACAAAACATCTTCGTGTGAGCACGCTACAAAGCTTGGCCGAGGAGTTCCCTTCGTACAAGAATTTGAATATTATCCAAGCACTCAGTTTGCAGGCCGTGTAAAAGAATTAGAACTTATGATGAATCTGGATGAAGATGGCATTCATGTGCTTGTTGAAGTAGATAGACGAGCAAGAGGGCTTAATGGATTTTTTGAACAAGCTTTCAATCTTGATGAACGTCATGCCCGTCTTTACTTCGACCGTGCAGACATTGCTCAAGGAGCTAAGCATATTGCCCGGCAAATTGAACGTGTCATTGAAGAACAATCTCGTTAATGAACTCATCTCATAGATATAATAACGCTAGCGTCTACCACAGCGTGGTAACACTAGCGTTTTTTATGCTTAGAATAAATGAACACTACCGTTCATTACATAGAATTCAGTATTGATGATTTCAAAAGATACAAGTATAGT